>NZ_VIBR01000003.1:0-370163 GCF_008329445.1 Streptococcus sanguinis
GTAGCTCAGTTGGTAGAGCAATGGATTGAAGCTCCATGTGTCGGCGGTTCGATTCCGTCTCGCGCCATAATTTTATAATCGGAAGGGTAGCGAAGAGGCTAAACGCGGCGGACTGTAAATCCGCTCCTTCGGGTTCGGGGGTTCGAATCCCTCCCCTTCCATAACCTTTACGGGCATAGTTTAAAGGTAGAACTAAGGTCTCCAAAACCTTCAGTGTGGGTTCAATTCCTACTGCCCGTGTTTAAATATGGCGGGTGTGGTGAAGTGGTTAACACACCAGATTGTGGCTCTGGCATGCGTGGGTTCGATCCCCATCACTCGCCTATTTAATATTATTGGGGTATCGCCAAGCGGTAAGGCAAGGGACTTTGACTCCCTCATGCGTTGGTTCGAATCCAGCTACCCCAGTTAAAAACTTGAGCCGGCGTGGCGGAATTGGCAGACGCGCTGGACTCAAAATCCAGTGTCCTCACGGACGTGCCGGTTCGACCCCGGCCGCCGGTATAGCTTAAGTTTAGCGGAGTATTTTTACTTCGTTTTTTTGTTTTCTCTTTAGTAATTATTTGCAAGCTAATGCGGAAGATTGCATCATGATTTTACTTGTAAATCCACACTCAACTAATGTAATGGACTCACCATCAAATTGTTTATAGAATCTAGAATGCTAATAAGAGGCAGCTTAGTTTGTTGCTTTTCATTCTATGATTGAGTTTTATTTAGGACTTAAGAATCTAATTGTATGATTAAATATTTTTTGTGAAAAGCATTTTACTTTTACTGAAAATTCTTGACTCTTTTCTTTTTTGTGGTATAATTAACCAGTAAAGCTTTAACTGGTTAAGAGAAGGAGGAGGAAATGACTCATTTAGCAGATAAGATCGATCAATTTTTAAATGAAGTTATTTTGAAGGCAGAAAATCAGCATGAGATTCTGATTGGTTCTTGCACGAGTGATGTGCCTTTAACTAATACGCAGGAGCATATTTTGATGCTTTTGTCTGAGGAATCCTTGACAAATTCTGATTTGGCAAAAAAACTGAATGTGAGTCAAGCTGCTGTGACCAAGGCTGTGAAATCCTTGGTTCGGCAAGAGATGCTGCAAGCCTTTAAAGATAAGAGAGATGCACGGGTTACCTTTTACCGTTTGACTGAGTTAGCTCAGCCGATTGCAAAGGAACATCAGCATCATCACGCACATACTTTGGAGACGTATCAAAAATTGGCTGAGCAGTTTTCTGCTAGTGAACAGGCGACAATTTCGAAGTTCTTGGAAGCCTTGGTGGGAGAGATTGGTAAATGAGATATATCACAGTCGATAATCTTTCCTTTTACTATGACAAGGAGCCTGTGCTGGAGCATATTCATTATTTTCTAGACAGTGGGGAGTTTGTAACTTTGACGGGGGAAAATGGAGCTGCTAAGACGACACTTATCAAGGCTAGTTTGGGTATTTTGCAACCTAAGTATGGGGAAGTGAAGATTTCCAAGACTAATGTGCAAGGCAAGAAACTGCGGATTGCATATCTACCTCAGCAGATTGCTAGTTTTAATGCAGGTTTCCCTAGTACGGTATATGAGTTTGTCAAGTCGGGACGTTATCCGCGTAAGGGTTGGTTTCGTCGTTTGAATGAGCATGATGAAGAGCATATCAAGGCTAGTCTGGAGTCAGTTGGAATGTGGGAACATCGGGATAAGAGGATTGGTTCTCTCTCTGGTGGGCAAAAGCAGAGGGCTGTGATTGCTCGGATGTTTGCTTCGGATCCGGATATTTTTGTCCTTGATGAGCCGACAACGGGGATGGATGCAGGCAGTAAAGATGAATTTTACAAGCTCATGCACCATAGTGCTCATCAGCATGGGAAGGCTGTCTTGATGATTACACACGATCCGGAAGAAGTTCGTAAATATGCTGACCGCAACATTCATCTGGTCCGTAATCAGGACTCACCTTGGCGCTGTTTCAATGTGCATGAAAGTGACAATGGACAGGAGGTGAGCAATGCTTAATCTATTTTCCTATGATTTTATGCAACGAGCCTTTTTGGCCGTTATTGCCATGAGCCTTTTCTCGCCGATTCTGGGGACTTTCCTGATTTTACGGCGGCAGAGCCTTATGAGTGACACGCTCAGCCACGTTTCACTGGCAGGTGTGGCTTTTGGTTTGGTTCTTGGACTATCGCCCACTCTCACAACGGTACTTGTTGTCATTATTGCAGCAGTCTTCTTAGAGTACCTGCGAACTATCTATAAGAATTTCATGGAAATCGGGACGGCTATTCTCATGTCAACTGGCTTAGCTATTTCCCTGATTGTTATGAGTAAAGGCAAGAGTTCTAGCTCAATGAGTCTGGACCAATATCTATTTGGATCCATTGTGACTATCAGTACGGAGCAGGTGATTTCCCTTTTTATCATTGCTGCTGTGGTGCTTGTCTTGACCTTCCTCTTTATTAGGCCTATGTACATCTTGACCTTTGATGAGGATACAGCCTTTGTGGATGGGCTGCCGGTGAGGACCATGTCCATTCTCTTTAATATCGTGACGGGTGTTGCGATCGCCCTCATGATTCCAGCTGCAGGAGCCTTGCTAGTTTCGACCATTATGGTCTTGCCGGCCAGTATTGCTCTGCGGATTGGGAAAAATTTCAAGTCGGTTATTTTGCTGGCAAATGCCATTGGTTTCTTTGGTATGATTGCCGGACTTTATATTTCTTACTATGCAGAGACGCCAGCTAGTGCTAGCATTACGATTATCTTCGTCAGCTTGTTCTTGCTGGTCAATCTGGTCAAAAAATTTATGAAATAGGAGCAGAAAATGAAAAAAATTAGCTTACTATTAGCAGGTTTACTGAGTATTTTCTTAGTAGCTTGTTCCAATCAAAAAAATGCAGATGGCAAGCTCAATATTGTCACGACTTTTTATCCTGTTTATGAGTTTACCAAGCAGGTGGCTGGAAATGAGGCCAATGTTGAACTTCTAATCGGGGCAGGTACAGAGCCGCATGATTATGAACCTTCAGCTAAGGCAGTTGCGACGATTCAGGATGCAGATGCCTTTGTCTATGAAAATGAAAATATGGAGACTTGGGTCCCAGATACGCTAAAAACTTTAAAAAATAAGGAAGAAACGGTTATCAAAGCGACAGGGAATATGCTCTTGCTGCCTGGTGGTGAAGAGGAAGAAGACCATGACCATGGTGAAGAGGGACATCATCATGCCTATGATCCCCATGTCTGGCTGTCACCGAAGCGAGCTATTAAAATGGTGGAGCACATCCGTGATAGCCTGAGCAAGTCTTACCCTGACAAGAAAGCTGCTTTTGAGAAAAATGCAGCGGCTTATATCAAGAAGCTGGAAGCCTTGGATAAGGAATATGAAGATGGATTGGCCAACGCCAAGCAAAAGAGCTTTGTCACTCAGCACGCAGCCTTTAACTATCTGGCATTGGACTATGGTTTGAAGCAGGTGCCAATTTCTGGACTTTCACCAGACAGTGAGCCATCCGCTTCACGCTTGGCTGAATTGACCGAGTATATCAAGAAAAATAAAATCAAGTATATCTACTTTGAAGAGAATGCCTCTCAGGCTCTGGCTTCTACTCTGGCTAAGGAAACAGGGGTAGAACTTGATGTCCTGAATCCGCTGGAAAGCTTGACCGAGGAGCAGACCAAGGATGGGGCAGACTATGTTTCTATCATGCAGGCCAATCTAAAGGCTCTCAAGAAGACAACTGACCAAGAGGGAGCGGAGATTGCAGCCGAGAAAGAAGAAGACGATAAGACAGTGCAAAACGGCTACTTTGAAGACAGTGCCATCAAGGATCGGACCTTGTCTGATTATGCTGGCGAGTGGCAGTCTGTTTACCCTTATCTGAAAGATGGGACATTGGACCAAGTCTTTGATTACAAGGCTAAGCTGACTGGAAAAATGACGGCAGCTGAATACAAGGACTACTATGACAAAGGCTACAAGACAGATGTTTCCAATATCAATATCACAGACAAGACTATGGAATTTGTGGTAGATGGAAAATCCAAGAAATATACGTATAAATACGTTGGCAAGCACACTCTGACTTACTCTAAGGGAAATCGTGGAGTTCGCTTCATGTTTGAAGCGACAGACGAGGATGCTGGGGAGTACAAGTATGTTCAGTTTAGCGACCACAACATTGCACCGACCAAGGCGGCTCACTTCCATATCTTCTATGGTGGCGAAAGCCAGGAGGCACTCTTTGACGAGCTGGAAAACTGGCCAACCTACTATCCAAGTAAGTTGACCGGTCAAGAAATTGCCCAAGAGATGTTGGCGCACTAATATAAATAAAGTAAGAAGACGGGACTATCCCGCCTTCTTTTTTTTGCATATCAGGAAATGACGATAAAAACACTTGACAAATTACGATTACAAATGTAAATTAATAAAGAGTTGGATTACAAATGTAAATGATAAGGGAGTGTTAAACAATGGAACAGCAAAATATTAGCCAAGCAGAATGGCAAGTGATGCGTGTGTTATGGGCTTATCCACACAGTCGCAGTACAGAGATTATAGCGCGGTTGGAAGCCGATTTTTCCTGGAAACCGGCAACCATCAAGACTCTTTTGAATCGTCTGAAGACCAAAGAATTTATCGCTATGGAAAAAATCGAGGGCAAGTTTTACTACGATGCTCGGATTTTAGAAGCGGACCATCTGGAAAGTACATGGCAGGCGCTTTTTGACAATATCTGTAATACTAAACACGGAGATCTTTTGATTTCGATGATTGAGAGAAGTCAGTTTAGTCAAGGGGACTTGGAACGTCTCAGCCAAGTCATCGATAAGAAAAGAGCCTCGGCTCCTTTGGAAATCAAATGCCACTGTCCTCAAGGCCAGTGTCGTTGCGGGCACGGAAAGGAGACGTATTGATGAGCGAGAAGAAAGAATACAAGCTTTCAGGTATGACCTGCGCTGCCTGTGCTATGACGATAGAGATTGCGGTCAAGGACTTGGAAACGGTCGAGGATGTCAGTGTCAATCTGGCGACAGAACGCCTCAGTTTGCTTCCTAAGGCGGGATTTGACAGCCAGCAAGTGCTGGCTGCTGTAGCCGAGGCTGGTTATCAGGCAGAAGAAAAAGGAAAAGACCGACCGTCTGATGTAAGCGAAGAAGCTGAGATTAAAGCTCAGAAATTGCAAAAAAAGAAACAAGAGTTACTGATTCTTTTGATTACGGCTCTGCCTTTACTTTATATCTCTATGGGAAGTATGGTCGGTCTTCCTCTGCCTAGCTTCTTGGACCATATGGCGCACCCTTTGGTCTTCGTTCTGTCACAACTACTTTTGACTCTGCCTGCTGTGTGGATTGGTCGTGGTTTCTATCAGAGGGGATTTCGCAATCTTATCAAGAGGCATCCTAATATGGATAGTTTGATTGCGGTGGGGACTAGTGCAGCATTTTTCTACAGTCTCTACTCGGTCAGTCAGGTTTTTCTAGGTCATCATGCCTTTGTTCATCAGCTTTACTTTGAGTCTGTTGCAGTGATTATTGCCTTGGTTCTTCTGGGTAAATATCTGGAAAGTTCTGCCAAGGGTCGAACGTCTCAGGCGATTCAGTCTCTACTTGAGCTAGTACCTAGTCAGGCGACAGTGATTCGCTATGGAGAGGCTGTGACCATTGATACGGAGGATATCCGAGTTGGAGATATTATCCGTATCAAGCCAGGGGAGCGTATGCCGGTAGATGGCCTTGTAATAGAGGGGCAGACCTTTGTGGATGAGTCCATGATGACTGGTGAAAGTGTCCCGATTGAAAAGAAGGTCGGCGACACCATTACCAGTGCCACAATCAATCAAAATGGTAGTATTGATTACCAAGCAACTAGGGTGGGTTCGGATACGACCTTAGCTCAGATTGT
Source organism: Streptococcus sanguinis (assembly GCF_008329445.1). Classification (GTDB taxonomy): domain Bacteria; phylum Bacillota; class Bacilli; order Lactobacillales; family Streptococcaceae; genus Streptococcus; species Streptococcus sanguinis_O. The sequence goes on from NZ_VIBR01000003.1 coordinate 5,900, forward strand.
CAGATTGGTGGAGGAAGCGCAGGGGTCTAAGGCTCCGATTGCGGCTTTGGCCGATAAGATTTCGCTCTATTTTGTCCCAATCGTGCTGGGCTTGGCTACTTTGTCCGCTCTTGGCTGGTATTTTCTAGCTGGTGAGAGTCTTAGCTTTTCCCTGTCAATCTTTGTCGCAGTTCTGGTCATTGCCTGCCCTTGTGCGCTAGGTTTAGCAACTCCGACAGCCATCATGGTTGGGACTGGCAAAGGGGCTGAAAATGGGATTTTGATTAAGTCTGGACAAGCTTTGGAAGCAGCTTATCAACTGGATACTATTGTTCTTGATAAGACTGGGACGATTACGGTTGGAAAGCCCAGCCTGACGGATTTGGTGCCTTTAGGTTTTAATCGCTCTGACTTATTGCAGCTAATAGCCAGTGCTGAGCAGCATTCTGAGCATCCTTTGGCTCAGGCTATCTTAGAAGCTGCTCAGCAGGAGGAGCTTGATTTGCTGCCTGTCAGCTATTTTGAGGCCATTGTTGGCCGAGGTTTGTCAGCTCAGGTTGAAGGTAAGCATCTTCTGGTGGGAAATGAGTCTTTGATGAAAGAAAAGAACATTGACAGCAGTGCCTTTCAAGAACAGTTGTTAGAGCTGTCCAAGGAAGGGAAGACAGCCATGTTTGTCGCAATAGATAGACAGCTGACAGGTATTTTAGCGGTAGCAGATGAGATGAAGTCCAACAGCCTGAAGGCGGTGCAGGAGCTCCAGTCTATGGGGCTGGAAGTTATCATGCTGACAGGAGATCGTGAAGAAACTGCGACAGCTATTGCCCAGAAAGCTGGCATCCAAAAAGTTATCGCAGGTGTATTGCCAGATGGTAAGGCCACTGCTATAAAAGACTTGCAGGAAGCTGGGAAAAAACTAGCCATGGTCGGAGACGGTATTAATGATGCTCCAGCTCTGGTTCAGGCAGATGTTGGAATTGCCATCGGATCAGGCGCTGATGTAGCTATTGAGTCGGCAGATGTAGTGCTCATGCATAGTGATTTGCAGGATGTAGTCAAAGCTATCAAGCTCAGCCAGGCGACTATCCGCAATATCAAGGAAAATCTTTTCTGGGCCTTTGCCTACAATACACTAGGCATCCCGATTGCTATGGGGCTATTGCATCTTTTCGGCGGTCCCTTGCTCAATCCTATGCTGGCTGGTCTAGCCATGAGCTTGAGCTCAGTGTCGGTTGTCGTCAATGCTCTGCGTCTAGGACGCTTTAAAATGAACTAAATATACGGAGGAATGAATCTATGAAACAAACAATTCAGTTAGAAAATTTATCTTGTCAAAATTGTGTCAAACACGTCGCCCAGCACTTCCTATCTATGGAGGGAGTGTCAGATGTGGTTGTGGACTTAGAAAAGCAGACAGCCCAAGTCACGACTGATAAGCCTTATGGTGCATCTGATTATGAAGCGGCTCTGGCAAAAACAATCTACAGGGTTCTGGATGTGGCAGAAGCTGAGTGAATAAAGTCAGTAGCTATGCGCCTGCCCAGCTGCTAGAATTCTTCTTGTAAAAAGCGATAAAATAATCTATAATGTTACTAATCACATGATTTATCTTACCGTGAGAAAGAGGAGAAAAATGAAGAAAAAAGCTTTACCTTTTTTACTAACAGGAGCTGCTTTATTAGCTATGACAGCTTGCTCAAAGGGCAGTGCTACGAATCAATCAGAGACGCCTACTAGCAGTACTGGCTCGGTAACAAGTTCTGTGGAGCAGGTATCCAGTCAATCAACTGCGGCAGCATCTTCAGCAGCTAGCAGCGCTAGCTCAGAGAGTGCGAGCACAGAAAAAACCAAGGAAAAGAAGGAAGCGATGGACATTTCAGCACTTGCAAATGGTAATTATGCTAGCGTTAAAGGAACCTGGCAGGATGCTTCTGGCAACCAGCTTGTTTTTGATGAAAAGGGCTTGGTTTCAAGTGGTTATGAATTGTATGGAGCTTCTCTGACAGACTATGGTACTGCTGCTGGCGGTGTCTACGGCGGAGAAAGCGGAGGTTTTCTGATTGAGTTTCTTCCTAAGGGAGTTAAGGTCGCAGACAAGGAAAACTTTACAGACAACTCCGATGCTGGCCAAGACAGAATCTGGACAGGTGTTGGCCTGAATAGCTTTGACGAGCAAGGCAGCTTCTATTATCGAGTAGATTAAACGAAGCTTGGCTTTTGATGTTAAAGTCTATATAGTTGACGAGAGCAGAAGACCATCTGCTCTTTTTTTGGGGGAGAGTAAGAAATTTTACCGACAAAAAAGCCTGCCTAAATTAGGCGGGCTTCATAATTTTGAGCTGAATTAGGATTCACTGTGAGGTGTTATAAACTGATCCATAGGGGTTGAAATCACATTCAGGAAGAGCTTGGCGAAATCCTCTGCAGGCATAGGTTCTTCTTTGATAATCCAAATTTCAATGAGGGAATTAATCCATCTAACAACAATTTCCGTAGCCATTTCTTTTGGAATTCCCAATTTTTTAGAGTCAATTTCTAAATTTTGCACGACCCACTGAGTGAAGAAGGTAGATAAATAGTCACTCCAGAAAGGATCGATAGCTGTAGTGTAGAGCACCTTCATCCATTTTCTATGTTCATATAGGGTAGGAATCATATGTTGGGCAAAGAAACAGAACGGATTTTCTCCACTTCCTTCTTCGTAGCTTTCATACAGGGGCAAAAACGGAGTCATAATTGTCTGGCGGATGTATTGGATAATGTCTTCAACATTGCTAAAATGCTTTTTATAGATAGCCTGGCGCGATAGACCAGCTTGTTTAGCAATCTCTGAAAAAGTAAAATAAGACTTTTCAGGATTTTGCTCTGCCAGCTCAATTAAGGCATTGACGACTTTGTCTCGAGTATCTTGGGGCATAAGTACCTTCCTTCTTTTTTATTAAGTTCTTGCTGGTTTGTCTAAAAATAGAGCAAATCCCAACAAAATAGTTTACCGCTTGTCAACTAAAATGATAACACTTTATAGAGGAAATGTCCAATTATTTTTAAAATTTAATATAAAAATATTAAAAAACCAGTCTTCCCTTATAAGGACCGGTTCTGTCATTTCTCTGTTTTTCTTCTAGTTGGTTATGCGATAACAATTTTATTTGAAGGACCAGCTGGACTATCATAGGCAGCAAAGCTGGTTAGGGGTGAAGATACAAGGTTGAGAAATGTTTTAGAGAACTGCTTGCAAGGAACGGGGTCATCCTGAGTGATCCAATTCTCGATAAGAGAACTAATCCAGCCGGCCAGCAGTTGATTGGCCAGGTCTTCAGGAATACCTAATTTTTGGTGGTCAAGATTTAGATTTTGCTCGATCCAGTCCTTGTAACTGGCAGTAATAAAATCGCTCCACAAGGGATCGACAGAACTAGTATATAATATTTTAATGCGTTGGCGTTGCTCATAAATAGCGGGAAGAATCGTTTGAGCCAAAAAGGTGAAAGGATCTAAGTCCGCTTCAGCTTTGTTGCTATTCCAGTTAGGAGCAAAAGCTTGCTTTACCATATCTTGGCGAATGTATTCGATAATTTCAGTAGTGTTATTAAAGTGTCGTTTGTAAATAGCCTGTCTGGACAAGCCGGCTTCTTTAGCGATTTCTGTAAAGGTAAAACGCGACCTGTCTGGCTGTTTATCTGCTAATTCAAAAAATGCATCTAAAATCCTATCTCGTGTATTAAGAGCCATAATTTTATCCCTCCTATACCATTTTACTTTTTCTGTCTGAAATAAGCTAGAAAATAGCCCGGAATTTTTACTAAAAAAGTTTACACATTGTTAAATGGAAAAATTTTTAGTTTAATTTCTGGACATCATGTCTGTTTAAAAACTGGACGATTTCACAAAAATGTACATAAATCAAGCCGATAATTCTTTTATTTTAAAAAGTTAATATGATAAAATAATAAAAAATCTTATCAGAAGTCAAATAGAAAGTGTAGTTTAAAGATTACCTAATCTGAAAGATTTATGGGAGGTTTGACTGGACTTTTTATTAAGGGTTACTGATCGGGATAATAAACTATGTTCAGGGGAGAATAAAATGAAAAGAACAGAAAAAGTTTTGCGATATTCTATTCGGAAGTCAGTTTTAGGTGTTAGTTCAGTCCTTATTTGTGCTCTGTTTTTAGGTCACAGTATGGTGGCGGCAGATGAGGAGCGGCCAGTGGCAAATGCAGTAGAGACTCCGGTCGCTGCATCGCCAGTAAATCAGGATTTGACAACGGTCAGGGAGGCTGCTAATACAGAAGTAGGCACGTTTCTGGCTGAGAAAGTGACAGATCTTGGGAATAATCCAAATTTGTCAGCTGAGGAGCTTGCAGCAGCTAAGGAGGAAGTCAATCAAACAGCTGCAAAGGCTCAGAATGAAATTGCTGCAGCTGAGGATAAAGAAAGGATTGATCAAGCTAAGGAAGATGGATTGGCAGACATCAACTCTATCAATCCAGTCGGCAAAGATTTGCTTCTAGATGAAATCCAAAATGGAAAAGCAGAGTTTGATAAACTTGTAGATAGTAGCGATTTACTGCCTGAGGAGCAAAAGAAAAGCTTCCAAGAGTCTGTAAGGAAGAAGGCTGCAGAAGCAGAGGATGCAATTCAGAAATTAGATGTTAATGCAGCAACAGCAGAGCAGGCGGAAGTGATTCAAGAGCAGGCAGTAACCGAGGAAGATAAGTTTTTCAAATTTATAGCAAGTTCAACCGTAGATTTTACTCTGGCTTCCAAGTTAGCTGACTTGGAAGCAAATCCCAATCTTTCAGAAGCAGAAAAGAAAGCAGTTAGAGGTGAGATAGAGCAGGTGGTAGAAGCAGCCAAGAAGGCTATTGAAGGAGCAGATTCTCAGGAAGTCTATGACCGGGCAAAAGAAACAGCCATAGCCCACTTAGCCAAGATTCACCCTATTGGCAAAGAGCAGTTCTTAAAAGAAATTCAGGAAGAAAAAACAGCTACTATCGAGGCTGTTGAGAAGAATCAAAGTCTTTCTGCTGAGGAAAAAACTGCAGCTAAAAAGAAAATTGAAGATGCAGCAGCCATAGCTCAAAAAGCAATTGCAGCTTATAATGCTTGGGTTGAAAGTCCTGATGATGCCGAAAAAATTCAAGAACAGGTAGCGGCAGAGAAGCAAGGTTTGCTGAAAGTTACGACTGGGCTGAAACTAGATCTTGCTCTGTCTGATAAGCTAGCAGACTTACGGAGCAACCCGAATCTGTCAGAGGCAGAACAGGCTACGGCTAAAGCTGAAGCGGAAGCAACTCTAGCAGATGCGAAAATAGCGCTTGAAAAGGCTGATACCGAAGAGGAACTGGAGAGAATTGAGGAAGCTGGAATTGCTAGCTTGGACACGATTCATCCAGTTGGCAAAGATTTGGTTTTAGATGAGCTTGAAGAAGAAGTCGACAAACAGCTTGAAGCTATTGAACATCACCAAACACTTTCAGAACTTGATAAAAAGCAAGCTAAAGAAAAGATTCGAGCAGTATTAAAGACGGTAACAGATGCGATTGCACAGCTAGACGATAGTGTAGACAGTGCAGAAAAAGCAGAGAAACTGCAGGAACAGATCGCTGCTGAGCAGACAAAAGCTCTTGAAAATCTAGAAGCGATTGTCAAGAATGCTGCTAAAGCTAAGACAGCTTCTTCTATTCCAAGTGATTCACCACAGGAAGCTAGGCAAGAATTTAGTGGAGGCGTCAGCGACTCTGAGCCAGCAACAGCAACGGCGTCGGAATATGATTTGTCTAGCCATGAAGTTGGAACTCATCCCGATACAGCTCCGCAGTCTTCAGTACAACCAGAATTCAGTGGCAATGTAAATGATTCAGAAGCACCAACAGCAACACGGCCTGAATTTAGTGGAGGCGTCAGCGACTCTGAGCCAGCAACGGCAACGGCGTCGGAATATGATTTGTCCAGCCATGAAGTTGGAACTCATCCCGATACAGCTCCGCAGTCTTCAGTACAACCAGAATTTAGTGGCAATGTAAATGATTCAGAAGGAGCAACAGTAACACGGCCTGAATTTACAGGAGGCGTCAATGATTCTGAGCCAACTATGGCAGAAAATAACGCCTATGATGCTGGCGTTCAGCCATCAGTCAGGAGTGCACATCCAGACAGCGCTCCTCAAATGGCGGCTCTTCCGGAATTTACCGGCGGTGTCAATGCTGCTGACGCGGCAGTAGCTGATGCTTTACCTGCTTACCAAGTAACTAGCGGTATTTTGCCAGCAGTTGATGGGACCAAATCAGTACAAGAGCAGTCTTCATCAGCTAAGGTCACCCAGCCAGCTCAGCTTAAAAACAAGGAAAGTAAGAGTGGTGCGTCAGTCTTGCCGCATACGGGTCAAGCTTCTAATGCTCTTTTCACAGTTGCAGGACTTATCAGCGCTTTAGGCGCAGCTGGATTGTCATTCCGTAGTAGAAAAAAAGAAGAATAAGTTTTAAAGAGGCCCAGTGGCCTCTTTTTTGATGGAGAAAATTTTAAAAATTATGCAAACGTTTTACTAAAAGTGCTTGAAAAAGTCAAAAAAAAACGATATAATGGACAATGTGAAAGCGCTTTGCAAACGAGAGCTTGAAAGAAAATATTTTTATTCAAAAGAAGGGGCTTATTATGGTCGAATTAAATCTGAAAAATATCTATAAAAAATATCCCAACAGCGACCACTACTCAGTGGAAGACTTCAATCTAGATATCAAGGACAAGGAATTTATCGTCTTTGTCGGTCCATCTGGTTGCGGGAAATCAACTACGCTGCGTATGATTGCGGGTCTTGAAGACATCACAGAAGGAACTGCTTCTATTGACGGTACAGTGGTTAATGATGTGGCACCCAAAGACCGTGACATCGCCATGGTCTTCCAGAACTATGCCCTTTATCCGCACATGACTGTCTACGACAATATGGCTTTTGGCCTCAAGCTGCGCAAGTACAGCAAGGAAGATATTGACAAACGGGTTAATGAAGCAGCAGAAATCCTAGGTTTGAAGGAATTCTTGCAGCGCAAGCCAGCTGATTTATCTGGTGGTCAGCGTCAGCGGGTAGCAATGGGACGCGCTATCGTTCGTGATGCAAAGGTTTTCCTTATGGATGAGCCTCTGTCTAACTTGGATGCTAAGCTGCGTGTTTCTATGCGGGCGGAGATTGCCAAGATTCACCGTCGTATCGGGGCAACAACTATTTATGTTACCCACGACCAGACTGAAGCTATGACTCTGGCTGACCGGATTGTTATCATGTCAGCGACCAAGAATCCTGCTGGAACTGGAACGATTGGACGAGTGGAGCAGATTGGTACACCTCAAGAAGTCTATAACAACCCAGTTAATAAGTTCGTTGCCGGCTTCATCGGCAGCCCAGCTATGAACTTTATCCCAGTTAAGCTTGAAGGGAATGAGATTGTAGCAGAAGGTCTGCGCTTGACTGTGCCAGAAGGAGCTCTCAAGGTTCTGCGGGAGAAAAATTACGAGGGCAAGGAGCTGATCTTCGGTATTCGTCCGGAAGATATCAATGCGGAAGCTGCTTTCTTGGAAACTTTCCCGAATTCAGTTGTGCATGCTAAAATTTCTGTTTCAGAATTGCTGGGAGCAGAGTCTCATCTCTACTGCCAAGTGGGTTCTAGTGAGTTTGTAGCGCGTGTGGATTCACGCGATTACCTAGAAACTGGTGCAGGTATTGACCTAGGCTTCGACCTCAATAAAGCGCACTTCTTTGATCCAGAGACAGAGAAGACGGTCTATTAATCAGTAGATAAAAAACGCAGACAGTCCTGTCTGCGTTTTTAAAATGGCTGTTATAACAGCGTTTTTTACTGAAAGGAGCTTAGATTTTTTCTTGTTTTAGCTTTCCGATAAGAATCTCGGCTGAAATGGTGGCATGTGTAAGCTGCTCCCAATTGATTAGATTTTTTTCAACATGAAAGAGTAAAGGAGTCATCTGCAGCAGGGCAGTTTTCTCCTCAGAATGCAGGGCATGGGTTGATTCTACGGTCTTTCTAGATAGGATCGTAAAGTGCTTCTGGAAATGCTGGATGATATCTTGATTAGAATAATCTTTCTTGTCCAGATATTGAGCAGCTTTTTGACGAATTTCTTTCAGATGATTTTCTGTTGGGATGACTTTGATGATGAATCCCTCTTTTTTCAATACTCGCTGAAATTCATGGTAATTAGCTGGTGAGAAGATGTCCAGCAAGACATCCATGCTTTGATCCTGAACGGGCAAGTGTGCCAAATCACCAACAAACCATTTTACAGCAAGGCTCTGATCACTTTTGGCAGCTAACTGGATAGAATCTTTGGATAAATCAAAAGCATAAATTTCTTTGTTGGGGAATTTTTCCTGGATTTTTCGAGCATAATATCCCTCTCCGCAAGCGATGTCTAGAATAGTCTGTTCTTCAGGCAGGGCCTGCAGCAGATCCTGCAACTCATCTAGGATATGCTGATAAAAGCCAGCTTCCAAGATGACTTGCCTATTTTGAAAGCTTGTTTTGTCATAGTCTTTAGCTTGTTTGGCCTGGGGAGCTAGATTGACATAACCGGATTTGGAGATGTCATAGGAATGGCGATTAGGACACTTGAGGCTGTTTTCTTCCATAGCCAAGCTTTGCTGGCAGAGTGGACAGGCCAGAGCTGGAGCTTGGGCAAAGCGGGCAAGTTTTGGTTTCATAGGCGCTCTCTTTCTATTGTTTTTATAAAACTGGATGACTTCTTATTGGTAAGACATAGAAAAATCCGATTCAGGTAATCGGATTTTTATCTTTAGTAGGTAAGGACAAAGTATTTCTTTTTACCACGGCGGATAACTGTCAGCTCGTCTTCCAGTTTATCTGAGTCGCTGAGAACATAGTCTAAATCTTGGATGCGCTCGCCATTGAGGTAGATAGCACCGTTTTGGACGTCCTCGCGAGCTTGACGTTTGGAGTTTACCACACCGGCTGTCACAAGCAGTTCTACAATATTGAGGTTGTCTTCTGCTTGGACCTGATAGTTAGGCACACCGCGCAAACCTTGTTTGAGTTCCTTGACAGATAGGTTCTTGATATTTCCGACAAAGAGCTGCTCAGTGATGTTGAGGGCTTCCTGATATGCTTCTTGACCGTGAACCAGACTGACCACTTCGCGAGCCAGGACTTTCTGAGCCAAGCGTTCGTGTGGTGCTGATTCAAACTGCTGACGAATCTCTTCGATTTCATCCAAGGACAGGAAGGTGAAGATTTTCAGGAAGCGGATAGCGTCTGCGTCCATGACATTCATCCAGAATTGATACATTTCGTAAGGAGAAGTCTTGTCAGGATTGAGCCAGACAGCATTGCCTTCTGACTTACCAAATTTTTTGCCAGTAGCGTCGGTAATGAGCGGAACAGTTATCACATGGCCAGTCTTGTCAGCCTTGCGGCGCAGGAGTTCTGTACCTGCTGTCATATTGCCCCACTGGTCAGAACCACCGATTTGCAGGGTTACGCCGTGGTTTTGATTGAGGATATAAAAGTCATATCCTTGCATGATCTGGTAGGCGAATTCTGTATAGGAAATCCCTGTCTCAATCCGGCTCTTGACAGAATCTTTGCTCATCATGTAGTTGACAGTGAAGTATTTGCCGACATCGCGTAGGAAGTCGATAAAGCTGATGCTGCTGAACCAGTCATAGTTATTGACCATTTCTGCCTTATTATCGCCCTTTTCAAAGTCCAGAAAACGAGAAAGCTGATCTTGGATAGATTTTACCCAGCCTTCCACGGTTTCCTTGGTTTGGAGGCTGCGTTCTGCATCCTTAAAGGATGGATCGCCAATCAATCCAGTCGCTCCTCCAACCAGAGCGTAGGGTTTATGTCCGGCTAGTTGCAAGCGACGGCTGGTCAGAATGGCTACCAAGTGGCCAAGGTGCAGACTGTCAGCGGTTGGATCGTATCCACTATAATAAGAGACTTGTCCTTCTTCTAAGGCCTTGCGTAAAGCTGCTTCATCAGTAGTTTGGAATACCAAGCCACGTTCTTTTAGCTCATCAAAAATGTGCATCATGTCTCTCCTATTCTAAAAGCCAAGAAATTGGCTTATCTATATTTTAAATTTATGTTACTCTATTGTATCATAAAGCTTTTAAATAGCAATGTTTCCTTGAAATAAATCATAGATATTTGGTATAATGGGAAGATAACAAGGAGAATCAAACTTGGAACAATTAATAGAGAAATTAAAAGAGTTCTGGGGAAAAGCCCAGCAGTTTATCAAAAAAATACATCTTCCAGAATGGAGCAAGAAGATCGTTAGTGGCAACAATGGCTGGTCTATCGGTGATGTTTTTGCTGTTTTCTTGCGGACTTTTAAACTTCTGATGAATATGGCTTTTGTGTTTATCTTCTTCGGTGGCGTAATCGGTGCTGGGATCGGGATAGGCTATGCAGCTAGTCTTTTCAGTAAGGTTGAAGTGCCCAAGCAAGAAGATCTGGTCAAGCAGGTGAATAATATCTCTGGTATTTCTAAGCTTACCTATGCTGATGGCAGCTTGATTGCAGAAGTGGACAATGATTTGCTCCGCATTCCGGTTAAGAGTGACGCCATCTCTGAAAATGTAAAAAAAGCCGTTATCGCTACAGAGGATGAGAACTTTGAAACGCATAACGGAGTTGTGCCTAAGGCTGTGCTTAGGGCTACGCTCGGTTCTGTTGTCGGAGTTGGCTCGTCTAGCGGGGGTTCAACTATTACTCAGCAGTTGATTAAGCAGCAGGTGGTGGGTGATGCACCGACCTTCAAGCGGAAAGCAGCGGAAATTGTTGATGCGCTGGCTTTGGAGCGTTACATGTCCAAGGATGATATTTTGACGACCTACTTGAACGTTTCGCCTTTCGGGCGCAATAATAAGGGGCAGAATATCGCTGGTGTGGAAGAAGCTGCTCAAGGAATTTTTGGTGTCTCTGCTAAGGATTTGACAGTGCCCCAGTCTGCTTTTATTGCCGGCTTGCCACAGAGTCCAATTGTTTATTCGCCTTATGCAGCCGATGGCAGTCTCAAGAATGCAGGAGATATGGCTCTGGGCTTGGAACGTGCCAAGGATGTGCTCTATAATATGTATCGGACGGGCAAGCTAAGCGAGAAAGAGTACAAGGAGTACAAGGACTACGACTTGACCAAGGATTTCAAGCCCTCTGAAAGTTCAGAAAAATCTTCGCATGGCTACCTTTACTACACAGCGGTCGAAGAAGCCCAGCAGACCATGTACGAGTACTTGATTCAGCGGGACAATGTTTCTCAGCAAGAGCTGAAAAACAATGACACTGTTAAAGCCTACAAGGAATTGGCTGCTAAAGAACTGAGCGATGGCGGCTATACTGTCACCACCACGATTAACAAGAACATCCACACCGCTATGCAAAATGCAGTAGCCAACTATGGCGGCATCTTGGATGACGGAACTGGTGCAGTTGAAGTGGGAAATGTCCTCTTGGATAACAAAACCGGTGCTGTGATTGGCTTTGTAGGAGGCAGAGACTATGCTTCCAATCAGAACAATCACGCCTTTGATACGGAACGCTCGCCAGGTTCGACTATTAAGCCGATTCTGGCTTATGGGATTGCTATTGACCAAGGCCTGATGGGCAGCGCCAGCGTTCTTTCTAACTATCCGACTAACTTTTCAAGCGGTGACCCAATCATGCACGTGGACAGCCGTGGTACAGCCATGATGGACCTGCAAGAAGCGCTCAATACTTCTTGGAATATTCCGGCTTATTGGACTTACCGCGGATTACGCGAAAAGGGTGTCAATGTCCGTGGCTATATGGAAAAAATGGGCTATTACATCGATGACTACAGCATTGAGAGTCTCCCAATGGGCGGGGGAATCGAAGTATCTGTAGCTCAGCATACCAATGGTTTCCAAACCTTGGCTAATAATGGAACCTACCAAAAAAAATACATGGTTGAAAAAATCACAGACCGAGATGGCAAGGTGATTTACCAGCATAAGGCCAATCCTGTTCAGATATACAGTCCAGCAGCTGCTACGATTATGCAGGAGCTCATGCGGGGAGTTATCAATTCTGGGGCTACTACGACCTATAAATCCAGAATCAGTCAGGTCAATGGAACCTTGGCTGGAGCCGATTGGATTGGTAAGACTGGAACGACCAACACCAACGGTGATATGTGGCTGATGCTTTCTACTCCTAAGATGACTTTGGGAGGCTGGATTGGTCATGATGATAATAGCTCTATGGCGGCGTTGACTGGTTATAATAATAATGCCTCCTACATGGCCTATATGGCAGATGCTATCTATCAGGCAGATCCAAATGCCTGGGGTGTTGGTGATAAATTTACTCTTGATCCGAGTGTGATTAAGTCTGATGTACTCAAGTCCACAGGGGAAAAGCCAGGTACAGTAACGGTAAACGGCCGCTCTGTTAATCTCAGCGGTCCGACAGTGCCTAGCTATTGGGCTAAAAACGGTGCTCCGACCACGACATACCGCTTTGGTATCGGGGCATCAGATGCGGATTATCAGAAGGCTTGGTCAGCTATACTGGGCGGTTCTACCTCTAATTCTAATTCCAGCTCCAATTCTAACAATAACCGGCAGGGGAACTAGCGCATCAAGAACAGTTTTTAACTTTTCAGAAAGCGGATGAAATCCTTGCAATTTCTAGCTAAATAAGGTATAATGATAACAATAATTTGTCGTGTGCTTTATTTGAAATATTGTCCAAATAGAAGCTTACAGCAGTTAAATCAAACTTGAATAAGTCAGATTTAGCTGCTCTTTTTGTGCCTATTTTTAGGAAAAACGAATTATGTAACCATAATTTAATTTTTCTGAAAATTAAACAAAAGGGACTGATTGTGGCTGTTTTGCAGCATTGTAAATGACAGAGGATTTTTCTCTGAAAACATTTCACAGAACTCGCTCTAAAAAGCGTGAAGTAAAGATAGGTTTCCTCTCGCTTTATCAAGGGCTTAGTATCTTATCATAAAGGAGTAAAAACTTGGCAGGACATGAAGTTCGATACGGTAAACACCGTACCCGTCGTAGTTTTTCAAGAATTAAGGAAGTTCTTGATTTACCAAATTTGATTGAAATCCAAACGGATTCGTTCCAAGATTTCTTGGATCATGGTCTGAAGGAAGTCTTTGAAGATGTACTTCCTATTTCAAACTTTACCGACACCATGGAATTGGAGTTTGTCGGCTATGAAATCCGTGAGCCTAAATATACGCTGGAAGAAGCACGTATCCACGATGCCAGCTACTCAGCGCCAATCTTTGTGACTTTCCGTCTGATTAACAAGGAAACTGGTGAAATCAAGACTCAGGAAGTCTTCTTTGGTGATTTCCCAATCATGACTGAAATGGGAACCTTCATCATCAATGGTGGTGAGCGGATTATCGTATCCCAGTTGGTGCGTTCTCCAGGGGTTTACTTTAACGATAAAGTTGACAAAAACGGAAAAGTTGGCTACGGTTCAACAGTTATTCCTAACCGTGGTGCTTGGTTAGAGTTGGAAACAGACTCAAAAGACATTGCCTACACTCGTATTGACCGGACACGGAAGATTCCATTTACCACTTTGGTGCGTGCGCTTGGTTTCTCAGGTGATGATGAGATCTTGGACATCTTTGGTGACAGCGACTTGGTGCGCAATACCATTGAAAAAGATATTCACAAGAACCCTATGGACTCTCGTACAGATGAAGCCCTGAAAGAAATCTATGAGCGTCTTCGTCCAGGCGAGCCTAAGACGGCTGAAAGTTCTCGTTCCCTTCTTGAAGCGCGTTTCTTTGATCCGCATCGTTATGACTTGGCAGCAGTTGGTCGCTACAAGATTAATAAGAAACTCAACGTCAAGACACGCTTGCTGAACCAAACCATTGCTGAGCCATTGGTAGATGCTGAAACAGGAGAAATCTTGGTTGAAGCTGGTACAGTTATGACCCGTAGTGTCATTGACAGCATTGCAGAGCAGCTGGACAATGGTTTGAATAAAATCACTTATATTCCAAACGACTCAGCTGTCTTGACAGACCCTGTAGAATTGCAAAAGTTCAAGGTTGTAGCACCGACTGATCCAGACCGCGTTGTGACCATCATTGGTAACGCAAATCCTTCTGACAAGGTACGGATTGTGACACCAGCTGACATTTTGGCTGAGATGAGCTACTTCCTCAACTTGGCTGAAGGCATCGGTCGTGTGGATGATATTGACCACTTGGGGAACCGTCGTATTCGTGCAGTTGGTGAGCTTTTGGCTAACCAAGTTCGACTTGGACTTTCTCGGATGGAGCGCAATGTTCGTGAACGGATGTCTGTTCAGGATAATGAAGTACTGACTCCACAGCAAATCATCAACATCCGTCCCGTAACTGCAGCCATTAAAGAATTCTTTGGTTCTTCACAGTTGTCACAGTTCATGGACCAACACAATCCGCTGTCTGAGCTCTCTCACAAGCGTCGTCTTTCTGCCTTAGGACCTGGTGGTTTGACACGTGACCGTGCTGGTTATGAAGTGCGGGACGTGCACTATACTCACTACGGTCGTATGTGTCCGATTGAAACGCCTGAAGGACCAAACATCGGTTTGATCAATAACTTGTCTTCTTATGGACACCTTAATAAATACGGATTTATTCAAACGCCTTACCGTAAGGTAGACCGTGAAGCTGGCGTAGTAACCAACGAAATCGTTTGGCTGACAGCTGATGAGGAAGATGAATTTATCGTAGCGCAGGCCAACTCTAAGCTTAATGAAAAAGGCGGCTTTGCAGAGCCTATCGTTATGGGACGCCACCAAGGTAATAACCAAGAATTCCCATCAGACCAAGTAGACTACATGGATGTATCGCCTAAGCAGGTAGTTGCCGTAGCGACAGCATGTATTCCTTTCTTGGAAAATGACGACTCCAACCGTGCCCTCATGGGAGCCAACATGCAACGTCAGGCTGTGCCTTTGATTGATCCAAAAGCGCCTTACGTTGGTACTGGTATGGAATACCAAGCTGCCCACGACTCTGGTGCAGCAGTTATTGCCCAGCATGATGGTAAGGTTACCTATGCAGATGCAGACAAGGTTGAAGTCCGCCGTGAAGATGGTTCTCTTGATGTTTACCAAATTCAAAAATTCCGCCGTTCGAACTCAGGAACTGCTTATAACCAACGCACCTTAGTGAAAGTTGGCGATGTCGTTGAAAAAGGTGACTTTATCGCTGATGGACCTTCTATGGAAAAGGGAGAAATGGCCCTGGGACAAAACCCAATCGTTGCCTACATGACATGGGAAGGTTACAACTTCGAGGATGCGGTTATCATGAGTGAGCGTCTAGTGAAAGACGATGTCTACACCTCTGTTCACTTGGAAGAATACGAATCAGAAACTCGCGACACCAAGCTTGGCCCTGAAGAAATTACCCGCGAAATTCCAAACGTAGGGGAAGATGCCCTGCGCAATCTGGATGAAATGGGGATTATCCGCATCGGGGCGGAAGTCAAGGAAGGTGACATCCTAGTCGGGAAAGTCACTCCTAAGGGTGAAAAAGACCTTTCTGCTGAAGAACGTCTGCTTCATGCTATCTTTGGTGACAAGTCTCGTGAAGTCCGCGATACCTCTCTGCGTGTGCCACACGGTGCCGACGGAGTGGTTCGTGACGTGAAGATCTTTACCCGTGCTAATGGTGATGAACTGCAATCTGGCGTTAATATGTTGGTTCGTGTCTACATCGCTCAAAAACGTAAGATCAAGGTCGGAGATAAGATGGCCGGTCGTCACGGAAACAAGGGGGTTGTATCCCGTATCGTTCCTGTAGAAGACATGCCTTACTTGCCAGATGGAACACCAGTTGATATCATGTTGAACCCACTCGGGGTACCATCACGTATGAATATCGGTCAGGTTATGGAGCTTCACCTTGGTATGGCGGCACGTAACTTGGGCATCCATATTGCAACACCAGTCTTTGATGGAGCAAGCTCAGAAGACCTCTGGGATACAGTACGCGAAGCTGGTATGGACAGCGATGCCAAGACTATTCTTTATGACGGACGTACCGGTGAGCCGTTTGACAACCGTGTATCTGTTGGTGTCATGTACATGATTAAGCTCCACCACATGGTAGATGATAAACTCCATGCCCGCTCAGTAGGACCTTACTCAATGGTTACCCAACAGCCGCTCGGAGGTAAAGCTCAATTTGGTGGACAACGTTTTGGTGAGATGGAAGTTTGGGCCTTGGAAGCTTACGGTGCTTCTAACGTTCTGCAAGAAATCCTGACTTACAAGTCAGATGATGTCAACGGACGTTTGAAGGCTTATGAAGCTATTACCAAAGGGAAACCAATTCCAAAACCAGGTGTGCCAGAATCCTTCCGCGTTCTTGTCAAAGAATTGCAATCTCTTGGTCTGGACATGCGCGTTCTCGATGAAGATGACAATGAAGTAGAACTGCGTGACCTAGACGAAGGTGAAGATGATGATGTGATTCACGTTGACGATCTTGAAAAAGCGCGTGAAAAAGCAGCTCAAGAAGCGAAAGCAGCTTTTGAGGCTGAAGGAAAAGAATAAGAATTCACACTGATTAGAAAATGAAGAAAGGTAAGAAATAGTGGTTGATGTAAATCGTTTTAAAAGTATGCAAATCACCCTAGCTTCTCCAAATAAGGTCCGTTCATGGTCTTATGGGGAAGTGAAGAAACCTGAAACAATCAATTACCGAACCCTGAAACCAGAACGCGAAGGCCTTTTTGACGAAGTGATCTTCGGTCCAACTAAGGACTGGGAATGTGCCTGTGGTAAATACAAACGGATTCGTTACAAAGGAATCATCTGTGACCGCTGTGGCGTTGAAGTAACCCGCGCCAAGGTTCGTCGTGAGCGTATGGGCCACATCGAATTGAAGGCACCTGTTTCACATATTTGGTACTTTAAAGGAATTCCAAGCCGCATGGGGCTCACTTTGGATATGAGTCCACGTGCTCTGGAAGAAGTCATTTATTTTGCCGCTTATGTGGTGATTGATCCTAAGGACACACCGCTAGAGCACAAGTCCATCATGACGGAGCGTGAGTACCGTGAGCGTTTACGCGAGTATGGTGCAGGCTCATTTGTAGCCAAAATGGGAGCAGAAGCTATTCAAGACCTCTTGAAACAAGTGGACTTGGAAGCTGAGATTGCTGTCCTCAAAGAAGAATTGAAAACTGCTTCAGGTCAAAAACGGATCAAGGCTGTCCGTCGTTTGGATGTTTTGGACGCCTTCTACAAGTCTGGCAATAAGCCAGAATGGATGGTCCTCAACATCCTGCCGGTTATTCCGCCAGATTTGCGCCCGATGGTTCAGCTGGATGGTGGTCGTTTTGCAGCTTCTGACCTCAATGATCTCTATCGCCGGGTTATCAACCGGAACAACCGTTTGGCTCGTTTATTGGAACTCAATGCACCTGGTATCATTGTGCAAAATGAGAAGCGGATGCTTCAAGAAGCGGTTGATGCTTTGATTGACAATGGTCGCCGTGGCCGTCCAATTACTGGACCAGGTAGCCGTCCACTTAAATCATTGAGCCACATGCTCAAAGGGAAACAAGGTCGTTTCCGTCAAAACTTGCTGGGTAAACGGGTTGACTTCTCAGGTCGTTCCGTTATCGCTGTTGGTCCTACGTTGAAAATGTATCAATGTGGTGTGCCGCGTGAAATGGCGATTGAGCTCTTTAAACCATTTGTGATGCGTGAGATTGTTGCGCGTGATATCGTGCAAAACGTAAAAGCTGCAAAACGCTTGGTAGAGCGTGGAGATGAGCGTATCTGGGATATTCTGGAAGAAGTGATCAAGGAACACCCTGTGCTTCTTAACCGCGCACCGACCCTTCACCGTCTGGGAATTCAGGCCTTTGAGCCAGTTCTGATTGATGGTAAAGCTCTTCGTTTGCATCCATTGGTCTGTGAAGCCTACAATGCCGACTTTGACGGTGACCAAATGGCCATCCACGTACCATTGTCGGAGGAAGCCCAAGCTGAAGCTCGTATCCTCATGCTGGCTGCTGAACATATCTTGAATCCGAAAGATGGTAAACCAGTTGTAACACCATCTCAGGATATGGTCTTGGGGAACTACTACCTGACCATGGAAGAGGCTGGCCGCGAAGGCGAAGGCATGATTTTCAAGGATATGGATGAGGCGGTGATGGCCCTCCGTAATGGCTATGTTCACTTGCATACTCGTGTTGGTATCGCAACAGACAGTCTTAATAAGCCTTGGACAGAAGACCAGAAGCATAAGATTTTGATTACAACTGTTGGTAAAATTCTCTTTAACGCGATTATGCCAGAGGAATTGCCTTACCTGCAAGAGCCAACCAATGCTAACTTGACAGAAGGTGTGCCAGCTAAGTACTTCTTGGAGTCAGGACAAGACATCAAGGAAGTCATTGAACAGCTTGAGATCAATGTTCCGTTTAAGAAGAAAAATCTTGGTAACATCATCGCAGAAATCTTCAAACGATTCCGTACAACAGAAACATCTGCTCTTCTTGACCGCTTGAAGAACTTGGGTTATCACCATTCTACTTTGGCTGGTCTGACAGTAGGTATCGCTGATATCCCAGTTGTCGAAGACAAGGCTGAGATTATTGAAGAATCCCATAAGCGTGTTGAACAAATTACTAAACAATTCCGCCGTGGTATGATCACTGACGATGAACGCTACAATGCAGTTACTGCTGAGTGGCGGGCAGCTCGTGAGAAATTGGAAAAACGTTTGGTTGCTAACCAGGATCCTAAGAACCCTATCGTTATGATGATGGACTCTGGAGCCCGGGGTAACATCTCTAACTTCTCCCAGTTGGCCGGTATGCGTGGTCTGATGGCTGCGCCAAATGGACGTATCATGGAATTGCCAATCTTGTCTAACTTCCGTGAAGGTCTGTCTGTTCTGGAAATGTTCTTCTCAACTCACGGTGCTCGTAAGGGTATGACCGATACGGCCCTTAAGACAGCCGACTCGGGTTACCTGACTCGTCGTTTGGTTGACGTTGCCCAAGATGTGATTATCCGTGAAGACGACTGTGGTACAGATCGTGGACTTCTTATCACTTCTATCACAGAAGGCAAGGAGATGATCGAGTCTCTGGAAGAGCGTCTCAATGGTCGTTACACTAAGAAAACAGTTAAACATCCAGAAACTGGTGCGGTCATTATTGGTCCAAATGAATTGATCACAGAAGACAAGGCGCGTGAAATCGTTAATGCTGGTGTTGAAGAAGTGACAATCCGCTCCGTCTTTACATGTAACACCCGCCACGGTGTCTGCCGTCACTGTTACGGTATCAACTTGGCAACGGGTGATGCAGTTGAAGTCGGTGAAGCAGTCGGAACCATCGCTGCCCAGTCTATCGGGGAGCCTGGTACACAGCTGACCATGCGTACCTTCCACACGGGTGGTGTTGCCTCTAATACCGATATCACACAAGGTCTTCCTCGTGTCCAAGAAATCTTTGAAGCCCGCAATCCGAAAGGGGAAGCAGTCATCACTGAAGTCAAGGGTGAGGTTACTGCTATCGAAGAAGATGCATCTACTCGTACCAAGAAGGTCTTTGTTAAAGGCCAAACTGGCGAAGGTGAGTATGTGGTACCATTTACAGCCCGTATGAAGGTTGAAGTGGGTGACCAAGTTTCTCGTGGTGCTGCCTTGACTGAAGGTTCAATCCAGCCTAAGCACTTGCTGGCTGTCCGCGATGTCTTGTCTGTTGAAACTTATCTGCTTGCTGAGGTACAAAAAGTTTACCGCAGCCAAGGGGTAGAAATCGGCGACAAACATATCGAGGTAATGGTTCGCCAAATGATTCGCAAGGTGCGCGTCATGGATCCAGGAGATACAGATCTTCTCATGGGAACTCTCATGGATATTACAGACTTCACAGATGCTAACCGTGATGTGGTTATTTCAGGCGGAGTGCCTGCGACAGCCCGTCCAGTCCTCATGGGAATCACCAAAGCTTCCCTTGAGACAAATAGCTTCCTGTCTGCAGCTTCCTTCCAGGAAACAACTCGTGTCCTGACAGATGCTGCTATCCGTGGTAAGAAAGACCATCTCCTTGGCCTCAAGGAAAATGTTATCATCGGTAAGATTATCCCAGCAGGTACTGGTATGGCCCGCTACCGCAATCTGGAGCCTCAGGCTGTCAATGAAGTTGAAATTATTGACGAAGTGACAGAACTGCCAGATGGATTTGAAACTGAAGAAAATATTGTTCTTAAATAAAGAACTTTCCCTCCCGATTTTCGGGAGGGATTTTTTGTTGCAGCCGATAATTTCTTGCTCGCAACTAAATATTATCCCATAATATACTTAGAAAGTTGTTTTTAAGCTCTCCTTTATGGATCAACGACTATAGAAGAAATATTCAAGATTTCCTGTTTCAGTTTTTCTATGATGCGAGATGCCATATTTATTTTTAATCAGGGAGGTAGCTGGTTTTTTGTAGTATGATAGCGCTAGGTTATACTATTTTAAAATTCCTAAAATAGTATGAGGGGTAGGTTTGAAATTATTAAAAAGAGGAGGTTAGTTTTAATGGTAGTGGTCGGAGATTGTAAAGATCAGTAGCTGGCATTTATCTAGCTGTTTCATTCATGAAGGGAGGTTTTTTGGAAGATAAAGAATAGAAAACAATTAGATTACAAATAGAATAATATTTTATTACAATGAATAAAGATTAAAAAATATAGGTAAAAAACACAAAATTCTGCATAAATCAGGGCTTTAAGCCTATAAGTTCTTTCCTTTTTATTTATTTTTTTGAGAAAACCAAAAAATTTCAGTAATTTTAAGTTACAGTTAAGTTAAGAAAATTAAAATAATCTTAAATAAGTTACCAACATGTAAATTACTATTAAGAAAGTATAAAATAATAGTTCATGCTTTGATTATTGAAACGCTTGATGGTAAAATAACTAAGGTTACTTAAAACAAACATTTTTTAGTAAAAAGTTAATATAAGAATGTTGATTTTTGGTGAGGAAAAATGAAGAAAATTAAGGTAATGGTTGTTTTTGGAACTCGTCCAGAAGCAATTAAGATGGCTCCACTGGTTATTGAACTGAAGAAGCAGGCAGACTTGTTTGAAACGACAACAGTTGTGACTGCTCAGCATCGTCAGATGCTGGATCAGGTACTTGAAACTTTTAAGATTAAGCCTGATTATGATTTGGATATTATGGGGAAGAATCAAACCCTGACAGATATTACTGTCAAGATCCTGCATAAGCTAGATGACATCTTAAAGGAAAACAAGCCAGATATTATGCTGGTGCACGGTGATACGACAACAACTTTTGCGGCTAGTCTTGCAGCGTTTTATAATCAAGTTCGTATCGGCCACGTGGAAGCTGGCTTGCGGACTTGGAATAAATACTCTCCTTTCCCA
Source organism: Streptococcus sanguinis (assembly GCF_008329445.1). Lineage (GTDB taxonomy): Bacteria > Bacillota > Bacilli > Lactobacillales > Streptococcaceae > Streptococcus > Streptococcus sanguinis_O. The sequence goes on from NZ_VIBR01000003.1 coordinate 27,327, forward strand.
GAAGAGATGAATCGTCAGATGACTGACTCTTTGACGGACTTGTATTTTGCGCCAACAGATCAGAGTAAGGCTAACTTGCTCAAGGAAAACCATCCGGCAGAAACAGTTTTTGTGACAGGAAATACAGCTATTGACGCTCTCAAGCTGACCGTCCAGGCTGATTATCAGCATGAGGTGCTTGATCGTATTGATCCAGCTCGCAAGATGATTTTGGTGACCATGCATCGCCGGGAAAATCAAGGCGAGCCGATGAGAAGGGTCTTTCGAACTCTACGACAGATTGTAGATGCCCATGATGATGTGGAAATTGTCTATCCGGTTCACCTGAGCCCAGCGGTTCAGGAGGCGGCCAGAGAAATTCTAAGTGACAATGAGAAAATTCATCTGATTGAGCCTTTGGATGTGTTGGATTTCCATAATATCGCAGCTAAAAGCTACTTTATCATGTCAGACTCAGGCGGAGTACAAGAGGAAGCACCTTCCTTAGGTAAGCCTGTACTGGTACTTCGTGATACAACAGAGAGACCAGAAGGAGTTGAAGCCGGCACCTTGAAGCTGGTCGGTACAGAAACTCAAGCAGTAGCAGAGGCAATGGAAGCCCTGCTGACAGATGAGTCACTTTATCAGGAAATGGCCCAAGCCAGCAATCCGTATGGTGACGGTAAGGCTTCTGAGCGGATTGCTCAAGCTATTGCCCACTATTTTAAGCAGACGGCTAGGCCGGAAGAATTTAAGACAGGAGTAAAGAATGTTTAGGAAAAAAGGACTAGAAAAATCATTAGCCGTCTTTGTACTGGCAATTGGACTAATTCTTTTCTACAGTTGGAATTTTGCAGCTAACATATTTTATATCGGAATCGCGCTGATTTTATTAGGTATTTTTAGTGTCTTTGTCCTATCCGATCTCTTGGTGACATGGGCTATGATTCTGGGTGTGGTTATCGCAACTTTAATCTTGCTCTTTGATGTAACCTACCTACCAGATAATCAAGTTCTCTTCTTGCTTTATGTCTTCCCTGTCAGCGCTTGGCTGACCAGTCGAGTGAATTTTTATCTCCATCAGCGCTTGGGATTAGTGCAGGATGACAGTGAAGATGCTGCTGAGGCCTATGAAGAAATGGTTCAGAAAGTAAATCAGAAACAAGCTCCAGCCTTTCAGGCCTTGTTGGTCCATTGGGCGCATAATCATCATTTTTATCAAATTCACTCTCGGGAGTACAAGCGGATGCTCAAGAGAATTTTACGACTGCTTAACTGGGACTTCCAGAATGTAGAAACAGTTTACTATGTATCCAATGGTAACTTTCTCGTTCTGGTAGAAGATCTGGATCAGGAAGTCAAGGAATATTTCCAAGAGAAAGTGCGTGACGATTTAACGATGATGCACTTTGAGAATAAGAAAACTGACCAAAAAATTCAGTTTCAGTCCGGCAGTTTAAAATTGAACGCTCAAAACATTGACAAATTCCATAATTTTGATGACGCTTTGAGCAATCTGGAGCGTCAGCTTGAAACCGACATTATCGTAGAATACTAGGAGGTAAACACATGTCTTTAACAGAAGTATTTTTTATCATCTCTATGGTGCTAAGTATCTTTTTTGCTATTAGCTTTTTGGTCCTCTTCATTTATTATCTGGTTATTTACAATCGGGTCAATAAAAATTTTAGGGCGGTGACTCGTCATGATTAGTCAACTTATTATGATTGTCACTCTGTTCTCCATCTGGATGTCTCTGGCTTGGGCCTTGGTTATTCTATGCTCTTCCGTGCATTTCTGGATGAAACGCAGTGACTTCAACGTGGATACCAGCCCATTGGAACATTATCCTATGGTTACAGTCGTTGTCCCAGCCCACAATGAAGATGTGGTTATCGCTCAGACAACTAAGGCCATTCTGGATTTGGACTATCCTCATGACCGAGTGGAAGTGCTGCTCTTTGCGGACAACTGCTCGGACGATACCTATCAGGAAATGCTGAAAGTACAGGCTATGCCTGAGTATGCTGGACGCAATGTTATAATTACAGATCGTACTGGTACGGGAGGTAAGGCAGGGGTGCTGAATGATGCCCTGAAGATGGCCAAAGGTGAATATATCTGTGTCTATGATGCGGATGCCATGCCAGAAAAGAATGCCCTCTACTTCCTAGTCAAGAAAGTCCTAGAAGATCCAGAACGTCACGTTGCTTCCTTTGGACGCAATAAGACCCGCAATGCCAACCAGAACTTCCTGACTCGCTGTATCAACCAAGAAATCGTTGTGACTCAGCGTGTTTACCACGTAGGTATGTGGCATCTCTTCAAGATTGGACGGATTCCAGGTACGAACTTCTTGATTAACACGGAGTTTGTTAAGAGTATTGGTGGTTGGAAAAACGGTGCCTTGACAGAGGACACGGAAATTTCCTTTAAGATTATGCAGAGCGGCAAGCTGATTGCCTTGGCTTATAACTCCGAGGCTTTCCAGCAAGAACCTGAGACCCTCAAGTCCTACTACTTGCAGCGTAAGCGCTGGGCTAAGGGGAACTATGAGGTGGTTATTGACAACTTCAAGCATCTTTTTAGCGGCGGTAATTGGCGCGTGAAACTGGAAGTGTTCAATTATTCTTGTATCTTCTTCTGGTTCAATCTGGCGATTGTCTTATCTGACTTGGTTTTCTTTGCCAATGTAGCGGCAATGATTACCCAGCTCTTTATCCCGGATGTGCGGATTCCTTTCGCTTTTGATGCTCAGAATATCTATATCGTCCAGCTGATGCTCTTTAACTGGCTTCTGATGATTTTGCTTTATCTTTTGCAGATCAATATCGCCCTGGCTTCTCAGTTTGGACAGGCGACTACCAAACAGATTTGGCTGGCCCTTGTGTCCTATTTGACTTACTCTCAGCTCTTTATCGTTGTTTCTTTAGATGCAGTAGGATCTGTTATCTTGGACAAGATTTTGAAGCGGAAAGAAACCAAGTGGGTTAAAACAAAACGATTTGCAGGTTAGGAGAAAGTGTGAAAAGAACAAGATTAAGATTTATTTGGTTTGTGATAATTCTGGCTGTCTTGGCTAGTATCCTGTTGTACACCCGCATGGGCAGTACTCCTAATATCAAAAAGAAAATATACAGCCAATGGTCTAAAGAATATGTCGTAACCAAGGACAAATTGTCTTATATCAGGACAACAAACAGTAAGACTGAAGATGTTGTGTTGTCTGAGGCACAGGGTTATGGCATGGTGATTGCTGTGGATGCAGCTAAGCAAGGCGATGCTAGTTCGGCTGATTTTGAAAAGCTCTACCAATATTATCTAGCTCATCGTCTGAAAGATACCCAGCTTATGTCTTGGAAACAGACGATTAAGGATGGTAAGAGCAATCATGAAGACGAAAACAATGCTACAGACGGCGATCTCTACATTGCCTATGCTTTGATTCAGGCAGCTAAGCAGTGGCCAGACAAGGCTAAAGAATACCAAGCTCAGGCTCAGGCTATTCTGAAAGATGTCTTGGCATATAACTATAATGAAAGCAACGGTATTTTGACGGTTGGGAACTGGGCAAATGCAGAATCGAAATTTTATAATCTCATGCGGACTTCTGATACATTGCCGCAGCAGTTCCAAGCTTTCTATGAGTTGACAAAGGATAAGCAGTGGCTGACAATCCGGGATAACATGCTCAGCAAACTTGAAGCAATCAGTGCTGATAATAAGACTGGTTTGATACCAGACTTTATCTGGGTTGAAGACGACAAAGTTCGGGCAGCTGATGCTGATACGGTTGAATCTGCAAATGATGGCTATTATTCTTATAATGCCTGCCGACTTCCTTACAACCTGGCTCAAAGCAAGGATGAAAAAAGTCAAAAAATGCTGAAGAAGATGTTGAACTTCTTCCTCAATCAAGAAAAGATTTATGCGGGCTACAACCTGAAAGGCAAGGCTCTCAATAGCAATCAGGCTGGCAGCTTTACCGCTCCAGTATTCTATGCGGCTAACAACAATATAGAATTCCGCAAATTGGTGCAGCAGAATAAATATCTCTTCATGCAAGGCTTACCGTCAGATAATTACTATGACGCAGCTGTGACTACAATGATTGCTTTAGAAACTTTATAATGCAGAAACAAGCAAGATGAAAATTTTGCTTAAGATCATGCAGACAATAGGGTGGGACAGAATAATGTTTGTCTCATCCTTTTTTGAATAAAAGGATTGAGATTTATTTCGCAAAGCGTTAAAATAGAAAGCCTGTGTTTATGTTAAATCAGGACTTACTCAGTTTCTAGATGTTGAGAAGTCTGTCATATGTTCAAATGGTCCGACACTATTTGTTCGCATGGATAAGAGCACCATCCATGATGTTACTCTTCATATTATGAAGAGCGATGTGCTTGTCTTCGTTCCAATAATGTTCTTGCTCTCTGATTCTGAGCAAAATAGTTTTGTTCGTCAAAGAATTCATATATAATATACGGTACAAAGAGAGGACGAGTATGTATTGTGTAATTGAGATGTACGGGGATTACGAACCGTGGTGGTTCCTGGATGGCTGGGAAGAGGATGTCGTTGCAAAGAAGCAGTTCGATGATTATTATGAAGCCCTTAAGTATTATAAAAACCGCTGGCTGCAAATGGCAGACCAGTCACCTTTGTATAAGAGCCGCAGTGATTTAATGACTATTTTTTGGAATCCGGAGGATCAGCGCTGGTGCGAGGAGTGCGATGAGAATGTTCAGCAGTACCACTCACTGTTTTTGCTGGAGAATGACTGCAAGATTCCTAAGAGCAAATACCGGCCAGGCTATACTAAGCAGAACGGCCTTGAAAAGCACCGAGCTTGCTCAACTAAACTAAAATCCTCTAAGCCTCTTTAAATCGACAGAATATATTTTGCAAATCTGATATTAGAGCAGCAGAAGAGACCTAACTTGTTAGAAGTTAAGTTTCTTCCGCTGTTTTTTTCTTTTTCTGGATTTTTTGCGAATAGTAAGGTGAGGAGGATGTATGGTTCAAGAAATTGCAAAAGAAATGATTAGGCAGGCTCGAAAAGAAGGGGCGCAGGATATTTACCTCATTCCTAAGACTACTTGCTATGAGCTTTATATGAGAATCGGTGATGAACGCCGCTTTATAAAAACTTATGATTTTGAGCTTCTGTCAGCTGTTATCAGCCACTTTAAGTTTGTCGCAGGTATGAATGTTGGAGAGAAACGCCGCAGTCAGCTTGGGTCTTGCGATTATGACTGCGAGGAAGCCAAGGTTTCAATCCGGCTGTCGACAGTTGGGGATTACCGTGGTTTTGAAAGTCTGGTCATCCGGCTCCTTCATGATGAAGACAGGGAGCTGCGCTTTTGGTTTGAGCAATTGCCGGAGCTGCGCAAGAAAATTCAGGCTCGCGGTCTCTATCTTTTCTCGGGTCCGGTCGGCAGTGGCAAGACGACCTTGATGTACCATTTGGCCCAGCTCAAATTTTCTGGTCAGCAGGTTATGTCAATTGAAGATCCGGTTGAGATTAAGCAAGAGGCTATGCTGCAGCTGCAGCTGAACGAAACCATTGGCATGACTTATGACAGTCTGATTAAGCTGTCTCTGCGACATCGTCCGGATCTCTTGATTATAGGGGAAATCCGTGATCGAGAGACAGCTAGAGCAGTGGTTCGGGCAAGTTTGACTGGAGCTACGGTATTTTCAACGATTCATGCCAAGAGTGTTCGAGGTGTCTATGAGCGGCTTTTGGAATTGGGCGTCAGTGAGGATGAGCTAAGAATGGTGCTGCAAGGTGTTTGTTACCAGCGTTTAATCGGGGGAGGAGGTGTCGTTGATTTTGTCAGTCAAAACTATCAAGAGCACGAATCCGAGATCTGGAATCAGCAGATTGATCAGCTTTTTGCAGAAGGACATATCAGTGCTGAGCAAAGGCAGACCGAAAAAATTGTCTACGCCTAAGCAGAAAAAGATTATTGAGCTCTTTCATAATCTTTTCAGCAGCGGTTTTCACTTGGCAGAGATTGTAGACTTTCTGAGACGAAGTGCCTTGCTGGAGGAAGCGTATGTCGCAGAAATGCGGTCTGGCTTGTCAGCTGGTCAGTCCTTTTCAGAGATTGTCAGTCGATTGGGATTTTCCGACAACGTTGTAACCCAGCTGTCCTTATCTGAGCTGCATGGCAATCTGACTCTAAGTCTGGGCAAAATTGAGGCCTATCTGGAAAATCTATCCAAGGTTAAGAAAAAATTGATAGAGGTAGGAACCTATCCTCTCATGCTGCTGGGCTTTTTGGTCCTTATCATGCTGGGATTGCGCAACTATCTTCTGCCTCAATTGGACAGCCAGAATCTAGCTACTCAGCTTATTAATCACCTGCCTCAAATCTTTTTGTGGAGCAGCCTTGCTTTAGCTGTCTTGGTTTCAGTGGCTCTCTTTTACTATCGAAAGTCATCCAAGATTCGTTTTTTCAGCAAACTAGCAGCTCTGCCCTTTTTTGGACGTTTGGTACAAGCTTACTTGACCGCTTATTATGCTCGTGAATGGGGAAATATGATTGGTCAGGGCTTGGAACTGAGTCAGATTTTTGCGATTATGCAGGATCAACCGTCCCAACTCTTTCAGGAAATCGGAGCAGACATGGCTGCAGCTTTGCAGGGTGGTCAGGGATATGCGGATAAGGTAGCAAGCTATCCTTTCTTTAAGAAAGAATTGTCCCTGATGATCGAGTATGGTGAGGTCAAGTCCAAGCTGGGGAGTGAACTGGAAGTCTATGCTGAAAAGACCTGGGAGGAATTTTTCCTACGTATCAACCGAGCCATGAATTTCATTCAGCCCCTAGTATTTATTTTTGTTGCCTTAGTGATTGTTTTACTTTATGCGGCAATGCTCTTGCCCATTTATCAGAATATGGAGGTTCATTTGTAATGAAAAAACTTAATACCTTAAAAGTTCAAGCATTTACCCTTGTGGAAATGCTGATTGTCTTGCTAGTTATCAGCGTACTCTTGCTGCTCTTTGTGCCTAATCTGACCAAGCAAAAAGATGCTGTTTCAGATACAGGAACTGCAGCGGTGGTCAAGGTGGTAGAAAGCCAGGCGGAGCTGTATGAACTGAAGAATACCAATGAAAAGGCTAGCCTAAGCAAGCTAGTCAGTGCAGGAAATATCAGCCAGAAACAGGCAGATTCATATAAGGCTTACTATGGAAAACACAGTGGCGAAACTCAAGCGGTTGCCAATTAAGGCTTTTACACTGCTGGAAAGTCTCCTCGTTCTTTTTGTCGTTAGTTTTCTACTACTAGGCTTATCTGGCTCGGTGAGTGCTGGCTTCAATCAGGTTCAAGAGCAACTCTTCTTTTTAGAGTTTGAGAGGCTCTATCAGGAGACGCAGAGGCTGAGCTTAGCTGGGCATGAGAAGCTTTCTCTCAAGATTTCAGGACGGCAGATTTCCAATGGCTATCAAGAACTGGATTTTCCGCAAACTTTGCAGGAACATGAGCAGCAGGTCATTCTGTTTGACCGGGCTGGGGGAAATTCATCACTCAGCAAAATTACTTTTCAGACGGAGGATAGGACAGTTGTTTACCAGCTTTATATGGGCAATGGCAAGTTTAAAAAGACGACAGCTTCAAGCTAGCATTCTGCTGGAAGCTCTGGTGGCCATGGCAGTTTTTGCGGCTATTGCCAGTCTGCTTCTGGGACAGATTAGCCGGTCTCGTAAAGAGCAGCAGATCCTTCTGCAGCAGGAAGAGGTGCTTCGGGTAGCTCGTATGGCCCTGCAAACAGGACAAGAAGAGCTTCATATCAATGGAATTGCTGTGCGTCAGCTTAAGACAGATAAGCAGCTGCTGGTCTATCACGAAGGGGAGGTAGTTATCCGTGTCCAAAAACCTTAATGTCAAGGCTTTTACTCTCTTGGAAACTTTGGTTGCTCTGCTGGTCCTTAGTGGTGGAATATTGGTCTTTCAGGCCATGACTCAGCTCTTATCTTCAGAACTGCATCAGCAGGAAAATAATCAGCAGCAAGAGTGGCTTTTGTTTGCCGATCAACTGGAGACGGAGCTTTCGCGAAGTCAATTTGACAAGGTAGAAGACAATAAAATCTACATCAGACAGGATGGCAGGGACCTGGCCTTGGGTAAATCCAAGGGAGATGATTTCCGTAAAACAGATAAGAGCGGTCGCGGCTACCAGCCTATGATTTATGGTTTGGAAGCAGCTGATGTGCGTCAGGACGGTAAGCTTGTCCATCTTCATTTTCGCTTTGAAAAAGGCTTAGAGAGGGAGTTCGTCTATCGTGTGGAAGAAGAAAGTTGAGGCTGGTATTTTACTGTATGCGCTGCTGATGGCCGCTGTCTTTAGCCTGCTCCTGCAGTTTTATCTCAATCGTCAAGTCAGCAGTCAGCGTTTGCAGCTTTTCAACAGGGAAAGGACAGAAGCCTATGCAATGGCAGTTCTGACAAAAGCTGGGGCCAAGGAGGATAGCGGTGAGATGGAGTTTGAACAGGGCAAGGCTGTCTACCGCAGGCAAGGAAAGAATTTTGAAATCAGCAGTCGACTCAGCAGCGGTCATTCCTATTCCTTTACTTTTAGTACTTCTAAGAAAGATGAGGATAAAGCAAAGGAAGACAAGAAAGCAACTGACAAAAAAGAGAAAGCGATTTCGGACGAAGCTGGTAAATCGGACTAATATAAATGTAAAATCTTTGTAATTTTATATATCTTGGAAAGGTTCCTTATTTTTGGTATGATAGGATAAACGGAGGATTCCATGAATTTTGAAAAGATAGAACAAACTTATACTCTGATTCTCGAAAACGTCCAGAATATCCAAAACGCTCTGGCGACTAATTTTTATGATGCTCTGATTGAGCAGAACGGCATTTACCTAGATGGAGATACGGACTTACAAGAAGTTCTGACCAACGATGAAAAAATCCGCTCTCTGCATTTGAACAAGGAAGAGTGGCGGAGAGCCTATCAGTTTATCCTAATGAAGGCTGCCCAGACGGAGCCCATGCAGGTCAATCATCAATTCACACCTGACACAATTGGTTTTCTGATTACTTTCTTATTGGACCAGCTAGCTCACGGAGAGGAAGCTGATGTATTAGAAATCGGCAGCGGTACCGGAAATTTGGCTGAGACTATTCTCAATCATACCCAAAAGAAGATAGACTACTTAGGTTTGGAGCTAGACGATTTATTAATCGACCTTTCTGCCAGTGTTGCAGAGGTTATGAACTCCAAGGCTCACTTTGCTCAGGGGGATGCGGTTCGGCCTCAGGTTCTGAAAGAGAGTGACATCATTATCAGTGATTTACCGGTCGGTTATTATCCGGACGACAGTATCGCCTCTCGTTATGAAGTAGCTAGTCCGGATGAGCACACATATGCCCATCATCTTCTAATGGAGCAATCGCTCAAATATCTGAAGCCGGGAGGCTATGCCATATTTCTGGCGCCGAATGACCTCTTGACCAGCGCTCAAGCTCCTCTGCTGAAAAAATGGCTCCTAGCCAAGGCTCAGTTTATCGCGATGATAACCTTGCCAGAGTCTATTTTCTCAAGCAGCAAGCATGCCAAAACTCTTTTTGTCTTGAGGAAACAAGAAGCGAATAACATTCAGCCTTTTATCTATCCTCTGCGGGATTTGCAGGATCATGATGAAATGTTTAAATTCCGTCAAAGTTTTCAAAACTGGTACAAAGATAGTGAAATTCAAACAAAATTTTGATATAATAATTTTGAAAACGCTTAAAGAGGTGAAGAAATGTCGAAAACAATTTCCATTAATGCAGGAAGCTCAAGCTTAAAATGGCAACTCTATTTGATGCCGGAAGAAAAAGTCTTGGCTAAGGGCTTGCTGGAACGGATTGGTCTCAAGGATTCTATTTCAACAGTGAAGTTTGATGGTCGGTCAGAGAAGCAGGTTCTTGATATTGAAGATCACACGCAGGCCGTAAAAATTTTGCTGGATGATTTGAAACGTTTTAATATCATTGAATCTTATGATGAGATTACCGGTGTGGGCCACCGTGTTGTGGCTGGCGGTGAATACTTTAAGGATTCAGCCCTCGTTGATGAAGAAGTGATTCAAAAGGTAGAGGAGTTGTCTCTTCTAGCTCCATTGCATAATCCAGCCAATGCTGCAGGCATCCGTGCTTTTAGAGAAATTCTGCCAGACATCACCAGCGTGGTAGTCTTTGACACCTCTTTCCATACAACTATGCCGGAAAAAGCATATCGCTATCCGATTCCGACTAAATATTACACTGAAAACAAGGTCCGCAAGTACGGAGCTCACGGGACCAGCCATGAGTATGTAGCCAAGGAAGCTGCTAAAATTTTGGGTCGTCCGATTGAAGAACTCAAGCTTATCACTTGCCATATCGGGAATGGAGCTTCTATCACAGCAGTTGACAAGGGCGTTTCTGTAGATACCTCTATGGGCTTCACACCACTTGGCGGTGTCATGATGGGAACGCGTACAGGAGATATCGACCCCGCTATCATTCCTTACCTGATGCAATACACAGATGACTTTAATACTCCAGAAGATATTAGCCGTGTCTTGAACCGTGAATCTGGCTTGCTTGGAGTTTCTGAGAAGTCTAGTGATATGCGTGATATCCATGAAGCAATGCGGGCAGGTGATGCCAAGGCTCAATTAGCTAATGACATTTTTGTGGACCGGATTCAAAAATACATTGGTCAGTATCTTGCTGTTTTGAATGGAGCTGATGCTATCATCTTTACTGCAGGAATCGGTGAAAATTCTGTGACCATTCGTGAACTGGTTATTAATGGTATTTCTTGGTTTGGCTGTAACGTAGATCCAGAAAAGAATGTGCGTGGTGCAGAAGGCGTGATTTCCAGTCCTGATGCCAAGGTCAAAGTCTTGGTTATCCCGACTGATGAAGAATTGGTCATTGCGCGTGACGTCGAACGTTTCAAAAATCAATAAATTAAGAAAATTCAAAAGCTCAGTTTGACTGGGCTTTTTGTATGTTTTAAGAACGGATTTTCTTGGTTGCTGGCCTTGAAAACATTGAGCGATTCGTTCTCATAGTCACTATCAGCACTAGTTTTCAATAAGTGATATACAAAATGCTTGCAGTTAAGAATTGTCTATACAAAAAGAGAAAATTGAGCTATACTAGGAAGGAAAAGGAGGAAGACATGAAAGCAATTCTAAAAAAATTAGAGTACATTCTACTGACTTTGTTTGTCTTATTTCTCAGCCAGATACCATTTATATTTATCCGGCAAATGACATCTTCTGAGAAGAGTTTTTCAGCTGGACAGACTATCTTTGTGCTGGTTGTATATCTTTTGATTGTCTTTTTTGTTCTGAGAATGGCTAAGCAAGAAGAACTGCTGAGCCTTGACTTTAGCTTTTTTAAATGGTCTTCGTTTGGCTGGTTAGCTGTTTCTAATGTTGTCATGATTGGGGTCAACATGTTGGGAGCAATTATTATGCTGCTGGAAGGTCAGGCTATTTCTACTGCCAATCAGGATGCCTTGAACGCATTATTTCAGCATGTACCCAAGATTTTATTAGTGGTAGGTGCTGTGATTCAGGCTCCTATCTTGGAGGAAGTAGTCTTTCGCGGCTTGATTCCTCAGAAAATTTTTACCAAGCATTATGTTTGGGGCTTGGTTGTAGGAGTCATTCTTTTCGGTCTTTTCCATGGTCCGACCAATATCGGTAGTTTTGTTATATATGCAGGTATGGGTGCTGTTTTAGCCGCGATTGCTTACATATTTAAGCGTTTGGAAATGTCTATTTTGGCGCACATGCTGAGAAATGGAGTTGCAGTACTCATTATGATACTGACAGGTTTGGTGAACAAGTAGGAAAGCAGAGAATATCTGCTTTTTTTGTCATTTGAGGCACAAATTAGGACATTTGAGGGGATTTCTCCCAGTTTGCTCTTACTTCTTCTATAATGATAAGAGAAGAATGGAGAGAATATGCTGAAATTAGAAAAAATCATTCAATTGTTACTACTGGCTATGTTAACTCAGACGGGATTGCTACTCATGCTTCATCCAATGCCTCATCGCTTGGTCTTTAGTCAGGCTAATCTGCTTTTTATGGTGGGCTTGCTGGGATTGCTTTTTTGTTGTGCCTTTTATTTTTCCAGACAACTGCAGGAAATCAAAGGTTCCCTGCGTCAGTCAAGCAATTATCGACACCTGCTTTTCTTGTATTTTTTGATGATTTTGGTCAATGCTGCGGGGGTTCTTCTGCTGTGTGGCAAGGAGGTCGAGTCAGCTCAGGCGTTGGAGCAGGTACTAACGGAGAGTTTTCTGTCATCTTCTCTTTTGCTTCTGGGGATTGATATAGCCGTTTTATCCCCTGCAGCACCGAAATTTGTTGACAGTGACTTCTCCCTTCGCTATCGGAAGAGCTGGGGGATTGCATTAGGTTTGCTCTGCTTTTCCCTTGCGAAAAATCCTCAGGAGACTCTGTGTTTTCTCTCCTATCTAGTTTTGGGACTAGTCTTTGCCCATCTCCTCAGGCCTTATTTTCAGCGTTTGGAGCTGTCTATGCTGGCCCATATTCTCCGAAATATGATTATTCTCAGCCTTTTACCCTTTTGCTTTTAGAAAGTGTTTTGTCAAATAGAAGAATTATGGTAAAATGGTAAATGAAACAAGGGACTAGATAAGGTCTTCTTGTGAAGTCGAGTGTAGTTCATAGGACTGGATGCTGCATCTGCTGAGAGCTTTGCGGTACACTAGATGAGTGTGCCTTTTTTGTTGAAGAGCAGGGCAGCAAATAGAAATGAGATGAAAGTCAAATGGTAAATCTAAAAGCAATTGTTCCAGATGGCCGAACGGGCCTCTGTGGTATTATCAATGCGACGCCGGATTCCTTTTCAGATGGTGGGCGCTACAACACGGTTGAGACGGCATTGGCTCAGGCTAGAAAACTGATTGCTGAGGGAGCTCACATGCTGGATATTGGTGGTGAGTCTACTCGGCCAGGCAGTCATTATTTTGTGGCTATTCAAGAAGAGATAGAGCGGGTAGTGCCAGTCATTGAAGCTATTCGTCAGGAAAGTGATATTCTGATTTCTGTGGACACTTGGAAGTCGGGAGTGGCAGCAGCGGCTTTGGCTGCGGGTGCAGATATCATCAACGATATTACCGGTCTTTTGGGTGATGAAAAGATGGCAGAGACTGCTGCGAAATATGGCGCGCCAGTCATTGTCATGTTTAATCCAGTGATGGCTCGTCCTCAACATGCCAGCTCAAGGATTTTCCCAGAATTTGGCTTTAGCCCTGCTTTTACTAAGGAAGAGTTATCTCTTTTTGCAGAGCTGCCGATTGCAGAACTGATGTGGAAGTGTTTTGAGAAATCTTTGGAGGTGGCCGAAAACGCCGGTCTTTCGCGTGATAATATCATGCTGGATCCAGGGATTGGTTTCGGTTTGACCAAGCGGGAGAATCTTCTCATTTTGCAGGAGCTGGATAGTCTCCATCAGGCTGGTTTCCCTATTTTTCTTGGGGTTTCTCGTAAGCGGTTTCTCGTTAGTATCTTAGAAGAAAACGACTTTGAGGTCAATCCTGAGACTCAGGAAGGCTTCGAAAACCGTGATACAGCTTCAGCCCATCTGACTACCCTTGCGGCTAGCAGAGGCGTTGAAGTTGTCAGAGTGCACGAAGTGGCTAAGCACCGGATGGCTGCTGCCGTTGGCGATGCGATTCGTCTAGCGCAGCAGACAGAAGATCTCAATCTAGGTCAGTATAAGTAAGATGAAAAAACAAGAATTACCTGATTTAAGTTGGCTGGAAGCCTATCGGACAGCCAGTCCCCATTTTGGCTTGGAGCGGATGGAGCTTTTGCTGGAGTTGCGGGGGGATCCGCATTTGCAGCTGCCAGTCATTCATATTGCAGGGACGAATGGCAAGGGTTCAACCATTGCCCATCTGCGCCAACTTTTGGAGGTGCGAGACCTGCGTGTTGGCACCTTTACCTCTCCTTATCTGGTCAGCTACAATGAGCAGATTGCCATTAATGGCAATGAGATCTCCGACCAAGACTTTCAGAGATTACTTTCTATTTACCAAGAGCTTTTGGCCCAGCATGCGGCTGACTCTAGTTTACAGGGAGTGACTGAGTTTGAAATTGTAACTGCCCTAGCTTATGATTACTTTGCCCAGCAGCAGGTGGATGTGGCTATTATGGAGGTCGGTATGGGTGGGCTTTTGGACAGTACCAATGTCTGCCAGCCCTTACTGACTGCTATCACGACAGTTGGTCTGGATCATGTGGCCTTGCTGGGGGACAGTCTAGAGGCTATTGCCCAGCAGAAAGCTGGCATTATCAAGCCTGGAGTTCCCATGGTGACCGGTAGGTTGGAGCCGGAGGCTCTGGCAGTAGTCGAGCAGAAGGCTGCTGAAAAAGATGCCCCGCTCTTTTCTTGGTCTCAAGACTATCAAGTGGAACATCAAGAGTCAGAGAAGGGGGAGAGCTTTTCCTTTTCGAATGCCTATCGGGCCAAAGACTCGTATCAAACAGCTTTGATGGGACTGCATCAGGCGGACAATGCTGGACTAGCTCTGCACTTGTGTGACCTATACTGTCAGCTGCAGTCGCTGCCCTTATTGACAAAAGCAGAGGTTGAGACAGCCTTGCTTGCTGCTGTATGGCCTGGTCGTTTGGAAAGGATATCGGTTCAGCCGCTTATTCTTCTGGATGGAGCCCATAATCCCCATGCTCTGCGGTCGCTAGCTGCGACACTGGACCAGCATTATCCGACTTATAAGAAGCACATTTTATTTGCTTGTATCCAAACCAAAGCCTTGGATGATATGGTGGAGCTACTGCAAAAGATTCCCAAAGCAGCTATAAGCTTGACAGCCTTTGCTGATCCGCGGAGTTTTTCTAAAGAAAGTATGCAAGCCTTGGCCGAGCAGCAAGGGCTGTCTTACAAAGAATGGCCGGATTATTTAGCAGATTATTTAGCAGTAGAGCATGAGTCAGATGAGCTTTTGCTGATTACGGGTTCTCTTTATTTTCTAGCTCAGGTTAGAAAATCAATCCTTGAGAATCGCAAGTTAGACTTTGCTGAGCGTCCTTCTCAGTCAAGTCAGTTATCAAAAAAAAAAATGAACATAGGAGCATATATGGACACGAAGAAAATTGAAGCAGCTGTAGCCCAGATTATTGAGGCGGTTGGAGAAGACGGAAGCCGCGAAGGTTTGCAGGAGACGCCACAGCGCATTGCTAAAATGTACCAGGAAATCTTTGCTGGGCTGGGTGAGACGGCTGAGGAGCATCTGGCCAAGTCTTTTGAAATCATTGACAATAATATGGTAGTGGAGAAGGATATTTTCTTTCATTCCATGTGTGAGCACCACTTCCTGCCATTTTACGGGAAGGTTCACATCGCCTATGTGCCTAATGGTCGGGTAGCAGGCTTGTCCAAGCTGGCTCGAACGGTAGAGGTCTATGCCAAGAAACCGCAGATTCAAGAGCGATTGACCGTAGAGATTGCTGAAGCCTTGATGGACTATCTGGGTGCTCAAGGGGCTCTGGTCTGGGTGGAAGCTGAGCATATGTGTATGAATATGCGCGGAGTCAGAAAGCCTGGCACTGCAACGGTTACAACAGCGGCGCGTGGCGTTTTAGCGACAGATAAGGACCTGAAAAATGAAGCTTACAAACTGATGGGACATTGATCTTATCAGTAGTGGAGCGTGTCGGGAAAGGCTAGATAGTTTTATCAAGGATGAAATGCAGAAACTTGAATCAGAAAGGATAAGAGAATGGATCAGCTGCGCATAAAGGATTTGGAAGTATATGCTTATCACGGTCTGTTTGGAGCAGAGAAAGAATTGGGCCAGCGTTTTGTGCTGGATCTGATTTTGGATTATGATATGACTCGGGCTGCCAAAACAGGCGACCTGACAGCTTCTATCCACTATGGAGAATTGGCTCAGGATTTGACCCACTGGTGTCAGGAAAGCAAGGAGGACTTGATTGAGACGCTGGCTCACAAGTTGATTGATCGGATTTTTCTGACTCATCCTTTGGTGCAGAAGGTCAGTTTGGAGGTCAAAAAACCTTGGGCACCGGTGCCGCTGCCTTTAGAGACTTGCTCAGTCAAGTTAGTACGTCGAAAGCGGAAAGCCTTTATCGCTCTGGGCAGCAATCAAGGCAGCCCAGCTGCCAATCTGGATGCGGCTCTGGAAAAAATGGCAGAGCAAAATCTAAGAGTTTTGCAGGCATCAAGCCGTATTGAGACAGATCCTTGGGGTGGCATTGAGCAGGATCCGTTTCTCAATCAAGTTGTTGAAATTGAAACCTGGCTCAATCCTGAGGACTTAATGCAGACGCTCTTAGCCATCGAAGCGGATTTAGGGCGTGTGCGGGAGGTCAAATGGGGACCTCGTGTGATTGATCTGGATATCCTTTACATAGGACAAGAAGAGCTATACAGTCCGGACTTGATTGTTCCTCATCCTTATGTGGCTGATAGGGCTTTTGTCTTGCAATCTCTGGTGGAAATCGCCCCACACTTTGTCGATCCGGTGCAGAAAAAAAGCATCCGCCAACTCTGGGATGAGGTTGAAAAATAAACTAAGAACTCGTTGTAAGACTTTTTAATGTAAAGGAATCATTTCAAGTTAATTATAATCATATTATTAGTGATAAAAATAAGAAAAAAATTCGTTTTCAGGTTATATATGACGGATTACAGAGTTTATCTAAGACAGGAGGTTTCTCCTATGCAGATTGGCAAACGACGGATTCTAAGTATTTTTCAAATTTAGTAGGCTCTAATACAACGTTTTGATATAAGGGGATGAGACGATGAGATATAGATATTGGATTGGGATGATTGTAACAATTTCTTTTATAGTTCTTGGAGTCGTTTATTTTCATCAGAGTTCTTCAGAAAAAGAATCTGAACCCAAAATTATTAAATCAGTAAATGAATTGGATATAAATAAAATTAAAGTGCTAGGGGATGAAAAGAAATACATTCTTTCTGGTGCTGATACAGTGTTAGTAGGGGGACGGTATCTTTTTGGCAGAAGCTACAAGGAAAGAGGAGTGAAAGATTCTAAGAGCATAAATACAGAATTTATTAGTTTTTCTTACTATGATTTAGATACTCAGAAAGGCTCTACGGTCAATGTGTTAGAAAAAGTTCGTAAAAAGAATAAAAAAAATGAAGTTATACGTATTGGGCTTCCTACATTTGGAGGACCAGCCTATAAAGATACTATTTATATTGAGGTGTTAGAAGCTGGAAAACCTATCTCCGAAGTGAAAAAACTTTACTATAATCTTGGAAAGGAAGAATATTATAGTCCGACTGATTCAGATAAAATTCCTAGCACAAAAGAATTAGATGTTATTTCACTTTCCATGACAAATTTAAGTGATCGTATTTCTGACATAGGTTATTACTATGCAACTGATTATAGAAGTATTACTAACTCTAGTAATGTAAAGCCTGATTCTAACATCAACCTATTCAGTATATTCCCTAATATAGAGAAGGGGATAATTAAGGGAGATGAAAAGTTATCCATGCGCTATGATCGAATGGGGAATGCCGAGATCTTCGATACACTCCTTCATTGGTTTGCGCCTAAGGGAGAGGAAACTTTGTCTGGAGTTAAAATCAAAGCTGACTATTCTGTAGATGGTCAAGAACATGAGATTCACTCCTATGATGAATTAAAAAATTACTATAATGGTAAAAGAGGTGGACTAAGTGAGTAAGTCAAGAAAAGAAATTCATATTGAGAAAACTGAAAGTATAGAAAAGAAGCTTGTCGCAAGGCAAGTTTTTTTATTGTCTGAACTTTCTCTGAACTTGCCCCTGTATACTAAAGAAAAATCAAAAGGAGTTCAGTATGGAACATATGGTGAAAATAGAAGGAGTCTGCAAAAAGCATGGTAGCAAGCAGATTTTAGAAGATATTTCTTTTACAGCTAAAAGCGGTCGGATTACAGCTTTTCTGGGCCCAAATGGCGCAGGAAAAAGCTCGACCTTGAGGATTCTCTTGGGGTTAGATCGGGCGACGTCTGGGACTGCGGCTTTTGATGGGCAAACCTATCAGTCAATGACCTATCCGCTCAGAACGGTAGGTGCAGCCTTTGACGGCATTGGCGGTCTGCCAAATCGAAAGGTCTATGACCACTTGAGGATTATTGCGGCGAGTAATGCCATTCCCAAGTCTCGGATCGATGAGGTTTTGGAGATGACTGGAATCGCTCATAAGAGGAAGGAACTCTTGTCAAGCCTGTCTCTGGGGGAAGGTCAGCGGTTGGGTTTGGCAGCAGCTTTGCTGGGTGATCCTCAGTTTCTTATATTAGATGAGCCGACTAATGGACTAGATCCAAGTGGGATTAAGTGGTTTAGAAAGTTCATCCGTCAGCAGGCTGATTTAGGGAAAACGGTACTTCTATCTTCCCATATCCTGTCAGAGGTGCAAATGGTGACAGATGATGTGGTCTTGATTCATCATGGGCGAATTATTGAGCAGGGACGATTGGAAGAGGTGCTGCAAGATTCAGACAGTCTAGAAGATCTCTTCTTTGATTTGACAGAGGAGGTTTAAGATGAAAGAAACGATGTCCTTATTGCATTCAGAATGGTTGAAAATTTGCTCAACCAAGGCTTTCAAAGTGAGTATGGCTTTCATGTTGCTATTGGTGCCTGTCGTATCCTGGCTGGAGGGTCGACAGTATTTATCTGTCGGCTTGGATGCCACACCTGAAACGGTTCCTGGGCTGGCAGAAGCCATTGATCCGCTGGAATATCTAGGTCTCAATGGTGCCTCTATGGTGGGCATGGTTTTGGTCATCTTAGCTGGAATTTTGGGAGCTATGGAATTTCAGTCTCATAGCTTGAGAACCAGTCTTTTGACCTGTAATAACCGCCTGAAGTTGCTTGTGGGGAAACTCATGACCTTTGCTTGCTTTTCTCTTGCCAGTAGCTTTTTATCAATCTACTTTAGTTATATGGTCATGCACCTGGCTTTAGGAAAGGAAGGGCTTGATCCGATTCTGCTCAATCAGGCAGCTTGGAGTCTGATTTTGTGGAAAACCTTATCTCTAACCCTATTGGGAATCCTTTCATTTTTGTTAGGTTTATGGGCTCGGACCATGCTAGTTCCTCTGCTATTTCTCGTACCCCAAATCTATAATTTAGGAAACTACCTAGCTGCTCACACGAGTTGGGGGGCTTATTTGCCACAGCCGGCAGGAGAATTGTTTGCGGCAACGCCGACTTCCCAATATGCCAACAATCCCTCACAAGGACTGTTGATACTTGGTGCATGGTTACTAGTCATCGGCGGCATGACCTCTCTGCGCTTTTTGAAGACTGATTTAGGAGGGCGATACTGATGATAAAAGTTCTGCTTAAAAGTGAATGGATTAAGTTCCGTTCTTACTATCTCGCTCTTGGTGCAGCCTTGGTGGCTCTGGTAGCTGTTCCATTTTTTCTAATGAATCTTGACTACAGTCAGACAGCAGTTGGCCAGACGAAGGCTCTGAGCGAGGCTTTGCATGCCCTCTATCTGGCGCAGCCTGTCATCGTCATCTTTACTTCCCTCTATTTTGCCCAGGAGTTTGTCAAGTCTGGGATGCGAACGAATTTTCTAACTGTATCAAATAGAAAGGCTTGGTTAGCTGGGAAAATCCTTTTTCTGGCCGTGCTGCTCCTGATCCTCTACAGTATCATGATAGGCAGCTGTTTCCTTGTTATGCTGGCTCGTTTTGACCTAGACTTTAGCTGGTCCTTACTGGGGAAATTCCTCTATTACAGCTCTTTTGGTCTTCTCAGCAATCTTTTTCTGGCTTTTTTAACTGCCGGCCTCGCTTTGCTCTTTCAATCTTGGGTTGTGCCGGTGTCGGTGCTCTTTCCTCTCTTGATTGGTCTCAGTCGTTTGTTGGCAATGTTCATCAAAGAAGCAAAATACCTGCCCGATCTGGCTACCCTAAATCTTTTTGAGTATGAAGGGCTTCAGCATTCAACAGATCTCTCAGGGCTGGGAATACAGCTGTTATGGTTAGCTTTGGTTTGGAGCTCTGCTATATTCTTAACCTTGAAACGAGATGTTCGCTAGAGGTATGCTATAATGGAAATCATGAGACAGTATCGTATTTTGGTGGTTGATGACGACCGGAGCATTTTGAAGCTAGTGAAAAACGTCCTAGAGATCGACGCTTATGATGTGACGACGCTTGATCGGATAGAAGAGCTAGAGCTGCTGCATTTTGTCGGATATGACTTGATTCTGCTGGATGTGATGATGGAGCCTGTTAATGGTTTTGAGCTGTGTTCCTACATTCGTCCTCATCTTTCGTGTCCAATCATCTTTCTGACGGCCAAGGAATTGGAGGCGGACAAAGTGGAAGGGCTCTTTCGCGGAGCAGATGACTATATTGTCAAGCCTTTTGGAACCAAAGAATTGCTGGCGCGTGTCAGTGCTCATCTTCGGCGGGAGGAAAGACGTGAGGAGCGCTATTCTGAGATTGCTTCTTGTCAATTTTATCCTGAGCGCTATGAAGTTGCCTGTTTTGGTAAAGTCTTGAAATTTTCAGAGCGAGAGTTTAAGTTGCTGCATTTACTAGCTAGCAATCCCAAGCAGACCTTTTCAGCTGAACGCCTGCATACCTTGCTTTACCCAGAAAGCTCAGAAACACAGCTTCGCTCCATCTCAGAATACGTATATCAGATTCGCCAAAAATGCAAACAAGAAGGGCTGCAAGCAATCGCAACAGTGAGAGGAGTAGGCTATAGATGGCAATTAGAACCCGAAATTTCAAAAGCCTAGTCTGGACAACCAGTTTAAAAATCGTCTTTTTTCATGTTTTGATTTTTGTGCTTATAGGCTATGAATTTACGCAAGGAAGTAATCACGTTCTTTTCACCTTGTTCTTTTGGGCAGGGAGCTTGCTGCTGATTACTTTTTATCATATTTTGAAATTACTCCGAAAAATCGACAGGGAAATAAAAATGCTAAAGAGCGAGAAGCTTTTAGAAGACAATCAAAGCCAGCTTTTTCGGATCGAGGAAATGCTAGAAGTCTATAGCGATTTACGGAGCAGCCGTCAAGAAAATGCTCGTCTTCTAGAAAAAGAGCAGCAGCATAATCAGGAGTTGATTTTACAGCTATCAGCGACATCGCACGATTTGAAGACGCCCCTAACTGTGATTAAAGGGAATGCTGAGCTCTTGGAATTGGCGCAGTTGGGCCAGCCACAGGCAGACTATGCTGCTGAGATTTTGCAGGCCAGTCACAAGATGGAAGAGTATTGTGGCTCTTTGATTGATTACGCTAAGACTTTTCAGATTGATTCTAATCAGTTCAGTCAGCTTTCCTTAGGGGACTTTTTGGCTTATCTCCAGGACGATTGGGCACTGTTCAGCAAACAGGAAAGCTATCGTTTTTATCTCCAAGAAGATTGTGAGCTTAGTCTGATTTTGTCAATTCATTTAGACTATCTCAAACGGGCTTTGCTCAATATTTTACTGAATGCGCTTGAACATGCTAATCAGGACCAAAAGGAAGTGAAGCTGATGGTATCAGTGCAGCAGGACCAGTTGGTTTTTTCTATCTGGAACAATGGCCCTGCATTTTCAGAGGAGATGCTGCTGGGAGCGGAACAGCTCTTTTATCAGAGTGACCAAAGCCGCAATTCAGCTAATCCCCATCATGGTATCGGCTTAGCCTTTTCTAAGCAGGTAGCTCTCTTGCACGGTGGTCGTCTGACCCTGCTCAGTCCAGACCAAGGAGGAGCCTGTGTCGAGTTGACTGTGGCTTTAAAAAGCAAATAACAAAGGAAATCAATAAAGATGCTAAAAGGACTGAAATATTTAAAGTTTCAGTTCTTTTTTGCCGCTTTCTTCTTGACAAAATATGTAAAGGAGACTATACTATGTTTGAAAAGTAAAGTTTGTTTTACATTATGAAAAGGAGGCAGCCTTGGAAAATCGAATTCAAGAATTACGAAAAAGAAAAAAGCTCAGCCAGGAGGAGCTGGCTGAGAAGCTAGAGGTCACGAGACAAACGATTATTTCTTTGGAAAAAGGCCGCTACAATGCCTCGCTGCTTTTGGCTCATAAAATTGCATCCTTTTTCAATTTAAGGATTGAAGAAGTGTTTCTCTTTGAGGAGGATGAATCATGAAATGGACTTATTTGTGTAAATGGATATTGGCTATTTTGGTGGTGGTTGGCTTATTTTATCTCCATTTGCAAGCCAATTTTATCCCTAAGGAAATCCTGCCTTTCGTGGGAATGTTCCTGATTGTGGTGATGTTGAAAATTTTTCAAGCGTATGAAAAATAGGAGGCTGACATGGAAACATTAACTAAACAAGAATTTCGGAAAAAACTTCAAAGGAAAGTTATCGTGGGGCGTATCTTAACCTTTATCATCTTGGCAGGACTGGCCTGGAGCCACTTTCACTCTCTGGATAATCAGCAGGAAGGAGTCATGGTCGGCATCCTGCTGGGGCTTTCTTTGATGACCATTCGGTATAATCTGGTCCTAAGACGGGAGGAAAATTTTGAGAAGCTCTACATTCAGGTGACTGACGAGCGCAATCGCATGATTGACGAAAAGACTCGTACTTTGCTTTTTAATATCCTTTTGCTGCTGGCAGCCTGCTTGAGCGTTTTGTCTATGATTTTCCCAATCATCTTAAGTCTCAATCAGTTTCTGACCCTGACCATTATTCTGGTTTTGGGACTTTACTATCTTTTGCGTTTTCTCCTGTCTAAGCGTTATTAACAAAAAAAGCTGGCGTCGCCAGCTTTCTCAACAAGCTTTTAACAGAGCTTGTTTTTATTTTCTATAAAGTCGATCATACTGGTAAACGGGGTCCATGGTTACATGGATACCTAGCTTACGCAGGACGTTTTTGTCTTCATCAGTCAGAGTGACGGTGGAGTGGGCCTCGCTGCCCTTGAGATTGCCGAGTTGCTGCATAGCATGCGCAGCATCTTGATTTTCCATGGCTGTGATTGCCAGAGCCATCAAGATTTCGTTTGAGTGGAGGCGAGGATTGCGGCTGCCCAGATGATTGATTTTCAGGCCTTGGATTGGCTTGACATACTCAGGCTCGATCAGCTTGGTCTCTTTGGCAATATTGGCTAGTTTCTTAATGGCATTAATCAATACAGCTGCCGTAGGACCAAAGAGTTCAGAGGTCTTACCGGTTACGATTTCACCGTTTGGCAATTCCAAGGCCAGAGCTGGCTCACCAGTGCTTTCAGCCTTGGCACGCGCAGCAACTGTTACCTTACGGTCCAGCGGTGTGATGCCCAAATCGTTCATCAAGAGTTCGATTTTCTTGACAGCAGATTCAGAAACGCGCTCTGCCTTGAAGTCCAGAAGCGTCTGGTAGTAGCGACGGATGATTTCCTGTTGAGATGCCTCGATAGCTGCATCATTATCTACAATGGCAAAGCCGACCATGTTGACGCCCATATCCGTTGGAGAAGCATAAGGTGATTTTCCAAGGATGCGCTCTAGCATACGTTTGAGAACTGGGAAAATTTCAATATCGCGATTGTAGTTGACTGTGGTTTTTCCGTAGGTTTGCAGGTGGAAAGGATCGATCATGTTGACATCGTCCAGGTCTGCCGTCGCTGCCTCATAAGCTAAATTGACCGGATGGTGCAGGGGCAGATTCCAAACGGGGAAGGTTTCAAACTTGGCGTAGCCTGATTTGATGCCATTGATTTGGTCGTGGTACATATTGGATAGGCAAGTAGCCAATTTACCAGAACCAGGACCAGGTGCGGTTACTACGACTAGATTACGGCTGGTTTTGATGTAGTCGTTTTTTCCCATACCTTCAGGCGAGATGATATGGTCCATGTCGGTCGGGTAGCCCTTGATCGGGTAGTGGATGTAGGAGGCGATGCCATTCTTTTCCAGCTGGCTGCGGAAGAGGTCCGCCGCCGGCTGACCGGAATACTGGGTGATGACCACTGAGCCTACATAAATATCCAGCTCGTTAAAGGTATCGATTAGTCGCAGCACTTCCTGATCATAGGAAATGCCCAAATCACCACGCGCCTTAGAGTGCTCAATATTGTTGGCATTGATAGCAATGACAATCTCTACTTGGTCCTTGAGCTCTTTGAGAAGTCTGATTTTATTATCCGGCTCATAGCCTGGCAGGACACGGGCAGCATGGAAGTCTTCCAGCATTTTACCGCCGAATTCCATGTAAAGTTTGCCCTCAAATTGATTAATGCGCTCCAAGATATGGTCGCGCTGCAGGTTTAAGTATTTCTCAGAATCAAAAGCAATTTTTTTCATGTATATTTTCACCTCTGCTAAGCATTATAACAAAATTTTCTTCAAATTGGAAAGTTGAAAGGGGAAGTATCAGATAAAAGAGATAGCAGCCCGAATGAAGAACGGGCTGCCTTTTAAAATTAGTAGTTGGTAATCGTGTTCACCGTTGAGCGATCCAGCTTTTTGACCAGAGCTTGCAGGAAAGCTTGTGCTTGTAGGAAATCGTCCATGGCATAGAGAGTTTGGTGAGAATGAATGTAGCGGGCGCAGACACCAATGGTAGTAGATGGTACGCCGCCACTTTGGAGATGGGCAGCACCAGCATCCGTTCCGCCCTTGCCGCAGTAATATTGATACTTGATGCCAGCTTCTTCAGCAGTTGTCAAGAGGAAGTCTTTCATAGCTGGCAGCATGAGATGACCAGGGTCAAAGAAGCGAATCAGCGTTCCGTCTCCGATGGCTCCTTGGCCGCCATAGATGTCGCCCGCTGGGGAGCAATCCACAGCCAGAAAGACCTCAGGGGCAAATTTTGTTGTTGAAGCATGAGCACCACGCAGGCCAACCTCTTCTTGAACATTGGCGCCGACATAGAGTTGGCTGCCTAGTGATTGACCAGACAAGGCTTGAGCTAATTCGCTGACCATAAGGACGCCGTAGCGGTTGTCCCAGGCTTTGGAGATGATGTTCTTGCCGTTAGCTGTGAGAATAGCAGAGCTGTCTGGCACGATCGTGTCTCCTGGACGGATACCGTAGCTTTCAGCTTCGGCCTTGTCCGCAAAGCCACCGTCAAAGACAATATCTGCAATCTGTGGCATAACTGGTCCGCCAGATCCGCGCGTCAGATGAGGAGGGACAGAGCCTGAGATAAGAGGGATTTCCCGACCTTCACGGGTAAAGAGTTTGAATCGTTGGCTGCTAACGACCAGAGGGTTCCAGCCGCCGATTTCCACCACGCGGAAGGTCCCGTCAGCTTTGATCTCGCTGACCATAAAGCCAACCTCGTCCATGTGGGCCGCTACCAATACACGGGGAGCATTTTCAGCTTCTGCATGGCGTACCCCAAAGATACCGCCCAGACCGTCAGTGACAACCTCATCGACATGGGGAGTGAGTTTATCCCGCAGGTAGCTGCGAACAGGTGCCTCGTGACCCGAAATAGCAGAAAGCTCTGTTACTTCCTTGATTTTTGAAAATAATGTTGTCATAAACTTACCTTCTTTCTGTCCCCTATTTTATCACTTTTTGCGGTAAATGAGTAGGGAAATCTTGTAGCTTGCCTGAATCAACAGGACTGCCCATTCAAGAATCCAGCTTCTCCCAGGAAAATCTGGAATATTGTTTGTCGCCTCTGCTCTTTTGTGTTAAAATATTCTACATGAAAGCTAAAAAAATCATTTTAACCACAACCGCCCTTTTGGGGGCTGGAGCGCTGGCTTTTGGGGCAGCCAAAGTCGTACAGGAGCAGAAACGACTGCGTAATCGGGAGGAAATCGTCGAGCTTGTGCGAGATTTCTTTTCCAGTCAGGGTACTATTTCCTGCCTTTATGTCAAGCTCTACGAGTCCACAGATGACCGCTTGGTTGGCGGTCTGGTCCTAGAGGACGACCGTCATTTTGCCTTTGTCTATGAAAATGGTCAGCTAAGCTACGAGGAAGAAGCATGATTTTTCCTGTAAATATAGAGGAATTGGCTTCTTATGTCAATGATGGGGAGAAGACTGTCTTCTTTTTCACGGCTGACTGGTGCGGAGATTGCCGATTTATCCAACCTTTTTTGCCAGAGATAGAAGGGGAAAATCCTGACTATCGCTTTATCCAAGTGGACCGTGATACCTATTTGGATCTGGCCAAAGAGTGGGACATTTACGGGATTCCCAGCTTAGTAGTGCTGGAAAAGGGACAGGAAATTGGCCGTCTGGTCAATCGTGACCGCAAGACCAAGGGCCAAATCAATGAATTTTTAGCGAGTATAAGAGAAAAAGGGAGCGTAAAATGATTTTTACCTATAATAAAGAGTATGTCGGCGACGTGCTGATGATTATTGCTGCGGACAATCAAGGAGCTAAACTGGCAGCTGAGCGCAAAGGACGGGTAGCGCGTGTTTACCGCGAAGATAATGGCCAGACTGTTGCTTGGAATATTTTTGAGCAGTCAGACCTTTTTGAAATTGCAGAGCGAGGACAGGTCTTTTTGACAGATGAGCAAGTGGCTATTCTCAATCAGGAGCTGAGCAAGGAAGGCTTCCCAGCGGACTTGGTTAATGACAGCCAACCGAAGTTTGTGGTTGGAGAAATCGTTGATATGGTAGCTCATCCAGATAGTGACCACCTGAATATCTGCCAAGTGCAGGTAGCTGCTGATAAGACCGTTCAAATCGTGGCCGGTGCTCCTAATGCCAAAGTCGGCCTCAAAACGATTGTGGCTCTGCCGGGTGCTATGATGCCGAAAGGGAATTTGATTTTCCCGGGAGAACTTCGAGGCGAAAAGAGTTTTGGGATGATGTGCAGCCCACGGGAACTTCAGTTACCTAATGCGCCTCAAAAACGCGGCATCATTGAATTAGCCGATAGTGAACTAGTTGGAACTGCCTTTGACCCAGCCAAACATTGGCAGGGATAAGGTAGAGGATTTAACATTCTAAAAAGCTCAGAATTTCTGAGCTTTTTTGTTAGAAACTTATGGCTCGTGTCCACACTGTCTCAAAAGAAGACGCTGTCGCTATTGCTTTGCGAGTCGGTTGATGATTGAGGAGTGGCTGTGGGAATTTGGCTCGGAGTGCTGTATTTGTATTGGTAGATAAGGCTGTTTAGGCTGTGGTCTTCCAATGCTTTGAGGCGCTTTCTCTTGAAAACAATGCCGATGAGCTGGCTGTCAGGATAGGGATAAATTTTGTGGCGGGGATGGTTAAAGGCTGCAAAGTCATGGAAACCGTCCTCCATCCAAAGACTAATCTCGGATTCTTCACTGTCTCGGCTGTAGCGAGCATGACTAATCTGCTGCATAGGAATGCAGTAGGTGGCAGCTGATAAGAGTCCGCTATAATAGTAGGTTACATTTTCGTGGTCAAAGGAGAGGATAGTCGCATGAATGGTTAGCCTGCGAATAGCAAAGATAAGGAGCAGTAAGAAGAAAGCAGCAACCAGCAGACTAAGGACAAAGAAACTAGTGTCTTTGTAGGGGTTGGAGCTAGTTAGGTAGTCTACGGCAGCCCAGACAGAAAACCTCCGAACCACAGAGAGATTAAGATAAAAAGAATATTTTTCACAGGCGAATGTTTAATGGTCATCGGAGCCTCCCTTGTACAAGTCTAATAGGAAAGGGACAGAAGCTGCAACTTTCCTTTTTATCTATACTATACCATATTTTTTTCACTTTTTGCCTCCTTTTACGAATGATAAGTTAGGAGGATATAAAATGTATAATAAAGTAATTGTAATCGGCCGGCTGACGGCTACGCCTGAACTGCACAAGACTGCGAATGAAAAATCTGTGGCCCGCGCAACAGTCGCGGTTAATCGCCGTTATAAATCTCAGAGCGGTGAGCGTGAGGCGGATTTTGTAAATGTGGTTGTCTGGGGGCGTCTAGCTGAGACTTTAGCCAGCTATGCAAGTAAGGGCAGCTTGATTTCTCTAGATGGTGAGTTGCGGACTCGTCGCTATGAAAAGGAGGGGGCGACTCATTATGTGACAGAGGTGCTCTGTCATAGCTTCCAGCTGCTGGAAAGTCGGGCTCAGCGCGCTCTGCGTGAAAATAATAGCGGAGCTGATTTAGCAGATTTGGTGTTGGAAGAAGAGGAACTTCCCTTTTAAGCAAGAAGCAAAGACTGGGAAATGACCTTGCTCTAAAAAATCATCATTCAGTTTTGCAGGATGCAAGATCTGTGGGAGTGAAAGTCTCTTTCTATCAAGCTTTTAAAAGTTTAATTATGATTACCGAGGTGGGACCAAGAATCAAAAATCATGGATTTTTTAGATTCTGTCTCACCTCTTTTATTATAGCCGTTTCTGGAAAGATTTTGCTTTTTGGTGGCTTTGTAATATAATAATCCTATATGTTTCATAAAGGCGCTTACGGCATAGGGGGTGAAAAATGGTATCAACTAAGGTCAAAAAACGGATACAGCATTATCAGAAGAAGGCTCTCTGGCCGCTTTTCATTCTGCTTATCTTGGTTTTGCTTTTTGTTTATTTCAAGGGCGTTCTGCCAGATGAGAAGCAGGTCAAGATCGGGGTGACCTACATGACCATGAACAATGACTTTTACAAGACCTTAAATGCGGAGCTGGAGAAGAAAACCAACCAGCAGGGCAGCAGGCTCTACGTTCGGGATCCTGAGCTGGATGAGGGCAAGCAGAGCCAGCAGATTGACTTTTTTGTCCGAGAAAAGGTTGATGTCATTGTCATCAATCCGGTGAAAAGCAATAGTCCAAGTATTATTTCCTCTCTTCAAAAGGCCAAGAAAGCTGGGATTAAAATCATCGTAGTGGATGCGCCTATCAGTCAGGATGTAAAAGTGGATACGACCATTGTGTCTGATAACTATCAAGCAGGTGTCCTGATTGCCCAGGATATGATGAAGCGCCTGCCTTCTGCCAATATTCTCCTTCTAGAGCACCGCAATGCCGTCTCTGCCATGGACCGGATTCAGGGATTTATTGATACGATTGAAAAACAGCGTAGCTACAAGATTATTTCCCAGAAAGAAACACTAGGCCAGACTGAGGAAACCATGCCACAGGTCAAAGGGGCTCTGGATGAAGGTTTAGACTTTAATGTAGTTATGGCGCTCAATGATCGAGCAGCCATCGGGGCCTTGGCTGCTATTAAAAATCAAGGCCTTGATAAGAAAATCTCAATCTATGGCGTGGATGGCTCACCAGATATCAAAAACTTTCTGGCTACGACTAGCGATATAGAGGGAACCGTGGCCCAATCGCCCATTCAGATGGGACGCAAGGTGGCGCAGGTAATTGAGCTGATGCAAGAGGGGAAATCCTACGACAGCCAATACCTGATTCCAGTTCACTTAGTCAACAGGGATAATATCAGTCAATACACAGTTACAGGGTGGCAATAATGAGACCTCAAAAAAGTATATTTTACAGCAAAATAGCCCTGATGGTCATCAATCTGGTTGCCATTGTCTATAATGCGTCCATCTATCTCTTTGCGACCAACTATGTAGCAGCTAAGGGCTTCAGTCACTCGCTTTTGGAGCGTTTGGATGCTATTCCGGGCTCTCCCAGCTTGATTTTCTGGGTATCAATTAGCCTCTATGGTAGTTTGCTTTTGGTCATGTACTATCGCGAGCGCCACCCCAATCAGCTGTCCGTCTATGACAAGGCGACTATTATTGAAATCCTGCTCATGCTGGTCATCTTTTCCGTCCTGCACTCGTCCTACAATGGCTTGATTCTCTTGGTGTTTGCGGATATTTTCTATGGCTCTAAGGAGTTCAATGCTTCCAAGGACAAGAAGTATTGGTTTTCTTTCATTATTTTGAGCTTTGGCATGCTGCTTTTGTCCAACTATGACCTTATGTCGCTCTTTATCAAGCTTCCTTCTTTAGATACCTATATTCGGTTTTACCCAGAGTCCGTCCGGCTGTTACTGCTTTTTGGTAAGAACTTCCTCTATTCCCTCAATATCGTCGTCTTTATGATTTCCTTGCTCTTCTACATCTTGTCAGCCATTACGGAGCGTCATCGGATTGAGGAAGAGCTGCGCATGGCTTCTCAGGCCAATCGCGAGTTGAACTCTTATCTGGCCTTGTCCGAAAAAATAGCAGAAGATCGAGAGCGGAAGCGGATTGCCAGAGAAATTCATGATACATTGGGCCATGCCCTAACGGGAATTTCAGCGGGTATTGATGCGGTCAAGGTCTTGGTTGATATTGATACCAATCGGGCTAAGGAGCAGCTCAATAATGTCTCTGTCGTCGTTCGAGATGGTATCCGTGATGTCCGCGGCTCGCTCAATAAGATGCGACCGGGAGCTCTGGAAAATAACACTTTGAAGGAAGCTCTGATTAAGATTATCCGTGAGTATGAAGCCATCTCTAATTTGGAGATTCATCTCCGCTACGAATGGGATAATATTGACTTGGATATCGCCAAGGAAGACATTGTCTTTCGGGTGATTCAGGAGTCTATTACCAACTCTGTCCGCCATGGGCATGCCAAGACTATCTGGATTGAGTTACTGGAGGAAGAGTCCTATGTAATGACCATTCAGGATGATGGTGTTGGTTTTGATGAACTCCACTATGGCTATGGCCTCAAGCAGATGCAGGAGCGCCTAATGATTATTGGCGGAAGCGTCCGATTTGAAAATCGGGACGGTTTCTACACGCATATCGAAATCCCAAAAATAGGAGGAAGACATGATTAAGGTTTTAATAGCAGACGATCAGGCCTTGATTCGCGAGTCTCTGCAAATCATCCTGTCAGCCCACGCTGATATTGAGGTTGTCGGGACAGTTGGAGACGGCAAGGAAGTGCTGGAAAAGCTTCATCGGGTGCGCCCAGATGTGATTTTGATGGATATTCGCATGCCAGTCATGGACGGTGTTCTCTGTACCAAGGCTGTCAAAGAGCAGTATCCAGATGTTAAGATTATCATTCTGACGACCTTTGATGACGATGAATTTATCTTCTCCGCTCTCAAATACGGTGCGTCTGGTTATATTCTCAAAGGGGTTTCGACAGAAGAACTTCACGAAGCCATTCAGACAGTCTATCGAGGCGGAGCTATGATCAATCCCAATATTGCCACCAAGGTCTTCAAAATCTTTTCACAGATGGCCCAGTCCAATTTTGCTATCACAGTGACGGAGGAAAATATAGAGGATATGAGCCGGACAGAGTGGAAGATTATCCAGCAGATTGGCTTCGGGATTTCTAATAAAGAAATTGCAGCCAAGCTCTTTCTATCAGAAGGGACAGTCCGAAATTACCTGTCAGGTATCTTAGCCAAGCTCAACTTGCGCGACCGAACCCAGCTGGCTATATGGGCTGTGCAGACCGGAGTCACCCAGAGAGATTTTAGTAAGGAAAGCGACAAATGAAGTGGAGACTGAGACATTTGGCCCTGCTGGTTGTCCTGATCATATCTGTTGCTTTGGCTTTTGTCTTTTGGGCTTCAGCTCAGGAAAAAGTCCTTCGTATCGGGGTCTATGCTGGCTCTAGCTGGGATGTGCCTAACAGCCGCGAAAACAAGGTCTTGGACAGCCTGATTAAAAAATTTGAAAAGACGCATCCTCATGTCAAGGTCGTCTACGAAAGCGGTATTCCCAAGAATGATTACGCTGACTGGCTGGCAGAGCAAGTCTTGAAAGGCGAGCAGCCGGATCTCTTTATGGTACCGGAAAACGACTTTAGCATGTTGGCTTCGACTGGCGCGCTTAAATCCTTGGATACCCTCCTAACGGATGATGAACGGACAGCCTTTTATCCAGTGGCTTATGAAGCTGGGCAATATCAGGGAGTCAGTTATGCTCTTCCAGTTGAGAGCAATCCTATCATGATGTGTGTCAATAAAGACCTGCTTGAAAAAGAAGGGATTAGCATTCCTGAGTCAGGTTGGACCCTGGCGGATTTCTATGAGATTTGCAAGAAAGTAACCAAGGATACCAATGGCGATGGTGTGGTGGATCAGTACGGTATTACGGATTACACTTGGCAGCAGGCTCTGGTAGCTTACGGCGGCCATCTTACCGATAAATCCGGTATCAATGTAGACAGCGCAGAGATGCACCAAGCCTTGGCCTTTATGAGCAAGCTAGACATGCTCAGCCAGCACTATAAGGTGACTTCTAATGATTTTGATGAGGGGCGGGTGGCTTTCTATCCTATGAGTCTGGCCCAGTATCGGACCTACAAGCCCTATCCATACCATGTTGCCAAGTATTCTAGCTTTTCTTGGACTTGTATCCCGATGCCAACAGCTAATAGTCAGGTGATGGGAACACAGGTCAAGACCTCGCTCTTTGCCATGTCTTCCAATACCAAGCAAGAGAAGCTGGCTTGGGAGTTTATGCTCTTGCTGTCACAGGATAAAGAAAGCCAGCAGGCCTTGTTTGAAAAATCGCAGGGAACCTCAGTTTTACCATCTGTGGTGAAAAGTCAACAGGCTAGAGAAATCTTACAGGCTGATGATTTTGGCTTGGATTCCTTGACTTCTGAGAGGCTAGACCACATGATGAATCGCTCTATCATTGACATCAGTCTAGAAGTAGACCGTCATACGATGGACCGGATGGACTATCTGATTCAAAATGCTATGCAGAATCAAGAGATTGACAGCGCCCTACCGAGCATTCAAAGAGAAATAGAAAGCGGAAAATAATCTGCTTTCTTTTTTATTGCCAATTAAGTCAGAAAAAAGTACAGCTGCCTAGACCAATATGACAAATGTCATATTTTTCCTAACAAATGTCATCTGGGTAAAGTGACATTTGACAATATGAAACCGGTTCCATATTCTGTACAATAAAATCATCAATAAATCCTTCGTCATCTAAAGCCTGACTTGGCTAAGAAGTTGAAGGATAAAGGAGGCAGGAAAGATGAAATACCTTGTACTGATCAGCCATGGGGGACTGGCTGCAGGCGTGCAGAGTTCCTTGAAGATGTTTGCCGGAGACAAGACGGATCAGGTGATTGCGGTCGGTCTTCAGGAGGGCAAGTCAGTTGATGATTTTTCAGTTGATTTTACTCAGGCCTTGTCTGGCTTAAGCGCTGATGACAGTGTCTTAGTTCTGGCTGATATTGTAGGAGGCAGTCCTCTGACGACAGCAGCTAGCGTCTTAGCTGACATGGGTAAGCTTGACTCAGCAGTTATCTTGGGCGGTTTGAACCTGACCATGGGACTGACTGGCTTGGTTATGAAAGACATCTTAGACGGAAAAGATCTGGCTCAGGCTATCCTTTCCGAGGCCACAGCTGCTTTGCAGGAATTTGAAGTCGTAAGCGATGCAGCTGACGAAGATGAAGACGACATTTAGTGCTTCCGCCATACATTAATAAAAGATAAAAGGAGATTTTAAAGATGACAGTATCATTTGTACGGATTGACGACCGCATGATTCACGGTCAAACAGTCACTCGCTGGGCTAAGGAATACCCTTGTGATGGCTTGATTGCAGTTAATAATGCTGCGGCAGGAAACAAGGTTTTGATTCAGGCCTACAAGGGAGCTTCTGACAAGAAGACTTTTGTTTGGACCAAGGAAGCCTTCAAGGAAAAATCAGGTAAGGTATCAGAGTCAGACAGTCGCTATTTCCTCATTACGAAAAATCCCGTGGATATGAAGGAAATCTTAGTGGACCAAGGTTTTGTACCTGGGGATGTTAAGGAAATCATCGTTGGTCCGGCTAATGACCGTCCGGGAGCTGTTAAGCTAGGCAACAACCAGTCCATCACTCAGGAAGAGGCAGAAGCGATTGAAGCGATTGAAAAAGCTGGCTACAAAGTCAAATTCCAGCTCTTGCCTGATGTTTCCATCGGTTACTGGAGCGATTTCAAGTCTAAATTTGGTTTTTAATTACAATAATGAAAAGGAGAGTCTATTATGACAATTTCTTGGCTGCAAGCCGCTTTACTGGGTCTTTTTGCTAGTTTAGCTTCTATGCCTGGTATGGGTGGTTCTAGTATTGGTAACTACACTCTGGGACGTCCTCTGGTCGGAGGTTTGATTAGCGGGTTGATTCTTGGAGATTTAAAAACAGGGATTATGGTTGGGGTAGCCCTTCAGGTCCTCTATATCGCTCTGGTAACACCAGGTGGTACAGTTTCCGCTGACGTGCGGGCGATCTCTTACATTGGGATTCCTCTCGCAATCTTGTTTGTTCACTCTAAAGGCATCACCTCTGAATCTGCTATCGCTGCAGCAGCTGCACCAATCGGAGCAGCAGTTGGTACTATCGGTACAGTTCTCTTCTATGGAACAGCTACTACAAACTTGCTTTGGCAGCACATTGGCTGGAAAGCTGTTGAAAAAGGCGAATTCAAAAAGCTTTACGCTGTTGACTGGGTCTATCCTTGGATTTCCCACTTTGTCTTCTCTTTCCTTCCAACCATGATCATCACGAAGTTTGGTCCGAATATGGTTGAACTGATGAAAACCCATCTGCCAATGGATGGCTTCATCATGAAATCCCTCTTTACAGTCGGAGCTCTTCTCCCATGTGTCGGTATTGCCATTCTCTTGAAACAAATCGTTACCAAGGCTGCTGACTTTATCCCATTCTTTGTGGGCTTCACCTTGGCTAAGTCACTTGGTCTTAATTTGGTTGCCAGTGCAGTTGTTTCATTGATTTTTGCAGTAATTTACTATGAATTGGAAGTAATCAAATCAGCTCGAGTAACCGCGCCGGCTGGTGGAGCTGATTTTGATGACGATGAGGAGGATATCTAAGATGGCTGAAAGAAAGAAAATAACTAAAAAGACTTTAGCGAAATCATTCCACCATTGGTACTATGGTCATTTGACTTGCTTCTCTCAAGAGCACATGCAGACTTTCGGCTACTTGACCTCTATGCTGCCAATCGTGGAAGAACTCTACAAAGACAAAGCTGAGCAGAAAGAAGCTATGCAGACCTATACAGCTTTCTTCAACACAGAACCTCAGCTTGGAGCTTTGGTAGTGGGGATTACAGCTGGTTTGGAAGAAGCGCGTGCCAATGGTGACGCTGTTGACGGCGAAACTATCAATGGTATGCGTGCCGGTCTCATGGGACCTATCGCAGGTATCGGTGACTCTTTGGTTGTTGGAACTTTGATTCCAGTTCTGCTGGGGATTGCCCTTGGACTCTCTAAAGGTGGAAATCCTATCGGCGCTCTCTTCTACATCCTTGTCTGGAATGTTCTCATCTATGGCGGTATGCGCTTTGCCTACTTCAAAGGCTATGAATTAGGGGACAAGGCGGTAGAATTCCTTGTAGGACCTAAAGGACAGGCGCTTCGTAAGGCAATCAGTGTTATTGGTGGTATGGTTATCGGGGCAGTTGCTGCAACTTGGGTATCTGTAACGACTTCATTAGAGCTGAAAAATGCTGATGGCGAAGCTTTCCTGAAGTTGCAAGAAAAGATTGATGGTGTTTATCCAGGTCTCTTAACAGCTGGCTTTATCACCCTTTGTTGGTGGCTGATGGCCAAGAAAAAAGTATCACCAAACCTCGTTATGCTCCTCTTGGTTGTCATTGCTTTGATTGGTGTAGCGCTTGGCATCTTTGACCCTCAACTTAAATACTAATTCTCGCTCAATTTTAGGATGGCAGTAAGTCCGATTTGCAGCTAGTCTAATACAAATTTGTTTGAGCAGAGTAAAAGAAAGAACGGAGAAGATCATGACAGAACAAGAATTGATTCAAGGCTATGAAACAGAAATTCACTACCAGAAGCATAT
Organism: Streptococcus sanguinis; assembly: GCF_008329445.1. Classification (GTDB taxonomy): domain Bacteria; phylum Bacillota; class Bacilli; order Lactobacillales; family Streptococcaceae; genus Streptococcus; species Streptococcus sanguinis_O. The sequence continues at coordinate 63,008 of NZ_VIBR01000003.1, forward strand.
GATTGAAAATCTAGGACGCTGGTTCAGTCTCTTCTTTGCCATTGCCAGCATCGGTCTTGTTCTGATTTATCTCTTTCATGAGACCAATCTCCTAGCACTGATTGCAGGAATCGTCCTAGCTCTACTAGGAATCTTAGCCATGCTTTTGTTTGGCTATGGTATCTATAGAGGACGCCTAAATCTGCAAAAAGTGATTGATGATTTTGAAGCAAAACTAAAACTTGCAAGATAGACATTCCCCCTAAAGACAAGTCTGAGAGGATTTTAGCTCGGACTTGTTTTTTTGAGTTTAGGGCCAAGTTAAGAAAAAATAAAATTTTTCTTTCATCTAGCCGGTTTTTTTCTTGACTATTTCTGACCAAGTGATAAAATAATAACTATAGATTAGCACTCGATAGTTTAGAGTGCTAAAAATTTAATCTTTGGAGGAAAACTATGTTAAAACCATTAGGAGACCGTGTGGTCTTGAAAGTAGAAGAAAAAGAGCAGAAAGTTGGCGGCTTTGTCATTGCAGGCAACGGCCAAGCAGCGACTAAGACAGCAGAAGTTGTCGCAGTCGGTCAAGGTATTCGTACTTTGAACGGTGAGCTGGTAGCCCTGAGCGTTAAGGAAGGGGACAAGGTTCTCGTAGAAAATCACGCAGGCGTAGAAGTCAAGGACGGAGATGAAGCTTATCTCTTAGTCAGTGAAGCCAATATTCTAGCAGTTGTCGAGTAAGATTAGAAGAGAGGAATAATAAAATGGCAAAAGATATTAAATTTTCAGCAGATGCAAGAAGCAGTATGGTTCGTGGAGTTGACATCTTAGCGAATACTGTCAAGGTGACTTTGGGACCTAAAGGCCGCAATGTCGTTTTGGAAAAATCCTTTGGTTCACCTCTTATCACCAATGACGGTGTAACCATTGCCAAGGAAATCGAATTGGAAGACCATTTTGAAAATATGGGCGCTAAGCTGGTGTCAGAAGTTGCTTCAAAAACCAATGATATCGCTGGTGATGGAACAACAACAGCAACTGTTTTGACACAGGCTATCGTTCGCGAGGGAATTAAGAATGTTACAGCTGGTGCGAATCCAATTGGTATCCGCCGTGGGATTGAAGCAGCCGTTGCGACAGCTGTTGAAGCCCTGAAATCTAACTCAGTACCAGTTTCCAACAAGGAAGCTATTGCTCAGGTTGCTGCCGTTTCTTCTCGCAGCGAGAAAGTCGGCGAGTACATCTCTGAAGCTATGGAAAAAGTTGGAAATGACGGCGTTATTACTATCGAAGAGTCCAAAGGGATGGAAACTGAGCTGGATGTAGTTGAGGGAATGCAGTTTGACCGCGGCTACTTGTCTCAGTACATGGTAACCGACAATGAAAAAATGGTAGCCGAACTGGACAATCCTTACATCTTGATTACTGACAAGAAAATTTCTAACATTCAAGAGATTCTTCCTTTATTGGAAAATATCTTGAAAACTAATCGTCCGCTCTTGATTGTTGCGGATGATGTGGACGGTGAAGCTCTGCCAACGCTGGTTCTTAACAAGATTCGCGGAACCTTTAATGTCGTAGCTGTTAAGGCACCAGGCTTTGGCGATCGTCGTAAGGCTATGTTGGAAGACATCGCTATCTTGACGGGCGGTACAGTGATTACAGATGATCTTGGTCTAGAGCTCAAAGATGCTACAATTGAAGCGCTTGGACAAGCTTCTAAAGTCACTGTTGATAAGGACAGCACTGTTATTGTGGAAGGTTCTGGCAATCCTGAAGCCATTGCTAACCGTGTGGCAGTTATTAAGTCGCAGATTGAAAGCAGCACTTCTGAGTTTGACCGTGAAAAACTGCAAGAACGTCTGGCTAAATTGTCCGGTGGTGTAGCTGTGATTAAGGTGGGAGCTGCCACAGAAACAGAACTCAAAGAAATGAAACTCCGCATCGAAGATGCCCTTAACGCAACCCGTGCAGCGGTAGAAGAAGGAATCGTCTCAGGTGGAGGTACTGCCTATATCAACGTACTGGACGCTGTCGCAGGTCTTGAGTTGGCAGGGGATGAAGCGACTGGTCGTAACATCGTTCTTCGCGCCTTGGAAGAGCCTGTTCGTCAAATCGCTCTGAATGCAGGCTTTGAAGGTTCAATCGTCATTGACCGTCTGAAAAACTCTGAAGCTGGTACAGGCTTTAATGCCGCGACTGGCGAATGGGTTAACATGATTGAGGCTGGAATCATTGATCCAGTTAAGGTGACTCGTTCAGCCTTGCAAAATGCCGCTTCTGTTGCCAGTCTTATCTTGACAACCGAAGCAGTAGTAGCTAATCAACCAGAACCAGCTAGCCCAGCTCCAGCTATGGATCCAGGCATGATGGGCGGTATGATGTAGAAAAATAACGGGATTATATATTCGTATAAATTAGGTATAATCTTTGTCTTACATTTATCAATTAGAAAACTGAGCAGATTTGTTCAGTTTTTTTATTGTGACTAGTTATGCAGCAAGCCTTAATAATTATGCTTATTTTTAAAAACAAATTTATATATATGAATATTTATGGTCATATAATTCATATTTGTTCATTTATTATGCGGCCAAATATTACATTTTTGTTTCAAGAAAATACAAGGAGATGACGGAGGAAATGGTTTTCAATTCTTATATAACAAGGTTTTTGGAGAAATAAACTGGTTTACACATTGTCGATAAAAGCTGAACTGGTAAAGGTAAATAGTTGACTTATAGTCAATCGTATGCTAGTCTAATATATGTAGTATATTGGAAATGTAAAGGAATTTTAATATTTTTACATGTTCGATAAAAAGGAAAAAAGGAAAAAAACGGAGGGATTATTTATGAAAAGAATATCTCATACTATTGCGCGCTTTTTCTCAGTAGCCTTTGTGCTCCTCTTTAGCCTGTTTTCTAGCAGTCAATCTGCCAGAGCTAACACGGTAGACGATGTTATCACCTCAGTAAATGTTTACAATCAAAAGGGTGAAGAACTGACTGACGGCCTTTCCCCTTGGGAAAAATTCCAGATTGACGCAAACTTTGCCTTTAATTATGGCAAGGTTCAGCCAGGAGATACTACGACCATTGGACTTCCTGCTGAATTTGCCTTGGAGGGAGCTGATTTTGAAGTCAAAGATGATGACGGCAATCTCGTAGCGACAGCTGTTGTTGATGCAAGCTCTAAACAGCTTACACTGACTTATACAGACTATGTCCTGACTCGCTCTCATATTGAAGGGAAAGTTCATCTTTTAGCTCGCGTTGATCATACAGTAGCTAGAGATAAAGGCTCTATTCCTCTGAAACTTATCGTTGGTAAGAAGATTGTTGAGTATGGGAAAGTTGACTACAAAGGTCTTCCTGGCCAAGCAACTCCTTATACTTTCATAAAATACGGCTGGAATAATGCGGATAATATCAAGAGCATTACTTACAGCCTGAATATCAACCAACAAAATCAAGAACTGGATAATGTTGTTATTTCAGATACTCTGGGCTTTAATACCGGAGAAATTGATCTCAACAGCTTCCAAATTCTTAAAGGCTCATGGGTTGTTGACCCGGCTGATAACTCTTACCGACTAAGCCAGCAACGCGAGGATGTGACAGCAAATTATACGATTAATCTTGCTGCTGACAAGCGTTCCTTTACCATTAACATGGGGCATATCGGTGCCAATGAAGGCTTCTATGTTCGCTATCGTGTCAACTTCCCTACAGTTCCGACTGATGGAACACTCTTCCCGAACGAAGCAATCATGCGAGCAGATAATATCGAAGAGCAAAAATCTTCAGTTGCTGTCCGCTACCAACGTGCAAACGGCTATGCACATGGGGATGTCTATGGTGTGCAGGTGACTAAGAAAGATGAAGCTGGTAAAGCCCTAGCAGGTGCTGAATTCACATTGTACGATGAAGATGGTGTGACAATTGTTCAAAAAGCAACCAGTGATGCTAATGGGATTGCTTCTTTCAGCAACTTGATTAAGGAGCATTATCTGATTAAGGAAACCAAGGCACCAGAAGGTTACCAACTGTCAGATGAAGAGATTCAGGTTAATGCCGCTCAGCTCAAAAATTATGGTTCTGGTATTATTTACAAAGACTTTACCAACCGTAAGGCATTGATTACCGCTTCAGGTATCAAGACTTGGAATGATGACAACGATAAAGATGGCAAACGTCCAGACAAGATTACCGTTCGTCTCTATGCAAATGGCACTGAAGTTGCTCATAAAGAAGTTGGTCCGAATGATAAGGGTGAGTGGAAGTATGAGTTCACTGACTTGCCAGCGACTGGTGAAGATGGAAAAGATATTGTCTACTCAGTTACTGAAGACCGTGTTTATGGTTATACAGCTACTGTTGATGGTATGAACATTACCAATACACCAGTTCCAGGAGTTCCGCAACCGCCGAAACCTAGCTCGGACAATAGCTCTAAGAGCAGCAGTAGTAGTTCTAGCTCTAGCTCAAGCAGCAGTAGCACGACTTCTAGCTCAAGCAGCACTACAGGAAGTACTGTTGTGATTATCGAATCAGACGATGGTACTGGCGGAGGAAATGCCTCTAATGTTGGAACCAAGAAAGTTCTCCCTAAAGCGGGTGAGAATGCTAGCTGGATCATGATTGCTGCTGGAGTAGCTCTAGTAGGCTTGGTAGGCTTCATTGTCTTCCGTGCGAAGAAGAAATAAATTTCATCTCTGTTCCCTTAAGGGACAGAGATTTTTTACTCCAAACCCGGATTAGCAGTAGCCGTTTTTTAGAAAGCAAAAAAGTGCTTTTTTTACAATCAGTCACTATCTTGTATCCTTTTGTTAATCAAGACTGTGATGTTCCGTAATATAGTTGTTTTAAAATAAAAAGCAACTAAGATGTTTCCTAGAACAAATTAGTTGCTCAGAACTACGGGGAAGGCCGCTTTGATGTGCAAGCGTGAGGTACATCAAAACTTGATATATATAATCTTTCTTAATTCCTAAACCAAAAAAATTATAAGACATCCTTAGGAATATGCTCGGTGTGTAACCATCTTTGTCAAGTTTTCGTCAAACTTATTTTACTTCAGTCTTCTCTCGTAGTTTTTGTTATGCAATACTCCCTCCTTTCTTGTGCCTAAAGGAAGGGGATTTTTGTGTGGAAAATCTACTTTGAATTTAAGGAGATGATTGAGTTGAAAAAAGCGAAATTAAATATATATTATAATGTGCTGTTGAGTACTAATATAAGGTATAATAAAGTAAAGGAATAATCAAAATAATTACAGTGAGAACACTACTTATAATGATAAATTTTAGTGACACTACTTTTATTGGATGTATTCAAAAATCATTTAGAAGTTTAAGAGGGATGAATGATGAGTAAAAATCTTTTAACAAATATATTAAACGATAAAATTGATGAGGATGATATAATCTATATTTTAGATACAAATTTTTTACTAAATTCTTTAAAGTCTCCAAATTATTCAAAAAAATATATTAATGCTTTAAAGAAGAATGCGAATAATATATTTTTACCTTTTATTGTATGGATAGAATTTTTACATAATTTCCAAAGGGTCATTTTTCGGACAGAAACTTTTTTAAAGCAAACAAAAGCAATGCTAACGGAACTAGATGATAATCATAGTATATGCCTTGACGATAAAGATATTGAGGACAAGATAGATAGTATTTTTAAGAAAAAAATTTTAAACAGTGACAATAGTCTAGGTAAAGAGTTATTACAAGATGAAAAAGATAAAATCTTATCCAATTTAAAGAAGAATAAACAATTTGTTAGTAGTTTAGAATTGATAAATAGGTTATTAGATGAAAACATTGATGAATGGAAAAAATCACAACATGAAAATTTTAAGGTTTTTGACAATTATATCCCTCAAATAAAAGAACATCTACAAATCATAAATAATATGATAGAAAGCAATCAAATTATAGTTGGAGACGAATATAGCGAGGAAAAGTTAAAAGAATATACTGAAAAAATAGAAATAAGGATAAAAGAAAAACAATTTCCTGGGATATCCGATGAAGATTTATCAAAAGGAAATAGAATTTGGAACGGAAAAATAATTCCAGCTAATTATGGGGATATATTTTTATGGCTGGAAACCTTGGACTATGCAAAAATATCAGATAAAAATTATTTTATTATTGTAAGTGATGATAAAAAGAAGGGAGATTGGATAGATAAAACTCTTAATAATTCATTTTATCCTCAAATGATATTAGAATTTATTAATTATACTGGAAAAGCAACTATTAGACATCTATCAAATTCTGATTTTGTTTCAAAATTTGACAGTGGGGAAGTATCGAGAGAAGATATAACACGCGACTTACTAGACTCAGAAAGTGGTAATAAGATATTTAGTAAAATAGATGATTTTTCTAGTTTTGTAGCTAATATAGAAGATATAAAAAAGTATAATTTGAATCCTGAAATAATAAATGATATAAATTCAGAATATAACAGTAGTGCGATAGAAATTGAAGAAAAGGTAACAGATTTATTAAAAAAATTATTAGTTGATGACTATGATGTATATACAAATCTAAAACCAAATTTTGATTATGTAATTGATATTCTTGCTGTTAGTAAAAATCCAAATCGAAAAGATATTATATTTGAAATTAGCATTTTGAAGTACATTGACAGGTTAAAACTTAATAAAAAGTTACAAATCTTAAATAATTATGCTGAAAAGTATTTTAGAGATACTGGAAAAGTTGCAACTAAATGTCTAATAGTAGTTTCGAATGATATTGATGAAGAATTTAAATATAATTTTAAAAAATCAATTAATGAAGATAATATTAAGATTATGTTTTTGAATAACTCAATTTTTGAAGTGTTTTAACCAAAAGAGGATTCCTAAATCTGGAATCCTCTTCTCGTTATGTAATTTTCAATCTGTCTGATTTCGTAAGATACGATACAAATAAACCACCCGTCAGAAGGATGGTCATGATTTTTTAGTGCCCCCTGCATGGATTTGGAAAGGATTTTCATATTGAGAGTAATTAAAAATATTGAAATATAAGTGATTTTAGGGAAGTACTTTTAGGTATCTCCAATGTCATGATTTAAAAATGGGGCAAAAGTGGGGCAAAAACGAATGACTCTCATTTGGTTTGAAAACCTATAATATCTAACGATTATGCTATACTAGAAATATAGTGTTGTTATCAATAAATATCAGTGCGAGACTAATCGGAGGATAAAATGGAAAAACAAATTAATGAAAAAATTAGTGAAATGGATAGGGAATATCCCTTTTTATTTTGCTTTAAATTAGATTTTTGGATGGAATAGTAGATGATAAGATAAAATATCTTTGAACATACAAAAAGACAAACGCCAAAAATGACGTTTGTCTACGTTCTGAGGTAGCCTTTAGGCTCCCTTTTTTCTTAGAAAATACCGATGAGTAATTGCATGCCAAGGCTAGTCAGGATGATAGCAATCCAGCAAAGGGCTCCAAGAAGAATGGATTTTCCACTGGATTTGATCATAGCAATGAGGTTGGTTTTGAGACCAATAGCACTCATAGCCATGATGATGAGGAATTTGGAGAGTTGTTTGAGAGGTGAAAAGAAGCCATTGCTGACACCGAAAGATGTGAGAAGAGTAGTTAGCAGAGAAGCTAGGATGAAGTAGAGAATGAAAACGGGGAAGATTTTTTTAAGCTTTACTCCTTGGTTGTTTCCTTGTTGACGGCTTTGCCAATAGGAGAGGAAGAGAGTGATAGGGATAATAGCTAGAGTACGGGTCAGTTTGACAATAGTGGCAGACTCGAGAGTATTGCTTTGGTAAAGGCTATCCCAGGCGCTAGCTGTGGCTGTTACAGAAGACGTATCGTTGACCGCAGTACCCGCAAAGAGAGCAAAACCTTCGTTGGAAAGATGGAGCCAAGAACCTAGAGTTGGAAAGATAAGAGCTGCCAAGACATTGAAGAAAAAGATAACAGAAATGGCTTGGGCCACTTCTTTTTCCTTGGCGTGAATAACAGGAGCAGTCGCTGCAATGGCAGAACCGCCACAGATAGAAGATCCAACTCCAATCAAGGTAGCTAGCTTTGTATCAAGGTTAAAAAATCGTTGGAAAAAGAAAGCAATAATTAAAGCGATAGAAATGGTCGAAAGGATAACAGGGAGGGAAGATTTTCCAACTGCGAAAACTTGAGAAATATTGAGTCCAAATCCAAGCAAGATAACAGCATACTGAAGCAATTTTTTGGAGCTATAAGTCAAACCAGCATCCAGTTGTTTATAGGGAGTGAGAAAGGGGTAGAGAATCATTCCGATAAAAATGGCGAAAACAGGTGCTCCCACAACAGGCAGAAAGCCTCCTAAAACCCAAGAGATGATAGAAATGATCAGACAGACTAACAGTCCTGCCCAATTTTTTGATAGAAATGACATAAAAACCTCCGAAAATAAATACTCCTTATTATAATCTTATCTGTCAGAAAAGTAAAATAGAAAGTAGGAATAAGGTTGTAAATTAACGGAATTTTGCGGTCAGAGAGCTTTTGTAGTTTAATAGATATATGTTCTTTGATCAATAAGGATGCAAATGTGGCATATGTTATTGAAAAAAATAAATTTGATGAGCCTGGATATGTGAAGTAATTATGTGATATAAGAAAATAAATAAGAGAGTTGAAAATGTACTGCACCCCAAAAGTTAGACAGAAAAAATCTAACTTTTGGGATCAGTACATATCCTCGCTTTTTTTAATCTAATAGGTCCTTATTTTCAATTAAGAGTTCTAGTGGGGATTTATCTCTTGCTACAATAAAACCAGGTTCATATTGGTTATGAAATGTTCTTTTCTGAGAAGTTGGATCAATATACAACACATCTCCATCTTCTGTGTATAGCTGGTTGCCTCTTGTTAGGTAAAGTAAATCCTCTAAGTACTGTCCATCAGTTTGTAGAAAATGTTCGATGTATTTGACAGCCTTTAAGATCTCACTTACTTTATCAGAGTATTCATTCGATTCAAGAACACTCTTTTCTAATTCAATCTCCTTACTCGTTCCAAAAAGTTGAGTTGGAGTTGCATTAAAATATTCTGCTATCTTATCTAAATTTGCAAAGGTAGGATAGCTTTTTTGTTTTTCATAATCAGAGATGGACTGTTTACCAATTCCTAAGTCTTCAGCTAGTTGAGTTTGACTTACTCCTTTTTCTATGCGTAGTCGTGCCAAATTGGGTCCAAAATTTTGAATAATAAAGGTCATGGGAAACTCCTGTTTTTATTTTTAACTTATTTTATCACCTATAAACTTACAAATCAAGTTTTTAGTTGACTATCCTAAATATTTTTTATAAAATATATTTATAACTTATAAATAAGTTATAAATGATACAAAATAGCTCATATGTTTAGGAATAGTGAGTGAGGAGGAAGTTGAAGACGAGACTATGACTTATGACTATTCGAAGCCTTGGAGCTAGAAATTGTGTGGACAAGGACAAGGGACGAGCCTGACGGGAAGTCAGGCGAAGTCCTGCGGACTGCCGTCCAGACAATTTCTAGCCAAGCAAAAGCTGGCTATTCTAACAGCCAGCAAAAAGGGACACTTAGGACAACGTCCAAAGAACGACGGAACGAGCAAACGTTGATTTGACGGTGTTTCTGAGTCCTAAAAAATCTAAAAGAAAGGGGGACAATTTTGTTGGTTTCTATACAAGATTTAAGAAGCATTCAAGAACGATGTGAAATAGGAGAATTAGTACAGAGGTTAGATGTCAGTATTGATAGACTAACGGTTATCTGGGATACAGATACTGATTCCCTAAGACGGATTTTCAAAAATCTGAAACAGGCAATAAGTACAAGAGTTGATTCATTTGAAATATATGATAATGTTCGAGATGATGTCTTTACTTTAGCTAAAGTTTTTAATGAGTATGATTCTATCAATATTATATTTTTTCAATTATCCACTTATGGAGGTGAACAATTGATTCGGATTGATTTCAATCCTAACACTTTAAAAGAATTTGATGGAATGAAAGTATGGAGGCAATTAATGTACTTTGCCAGATTGAATTCATTGACGGTACGTTTGTCTCGTTTTGATTTGGCATTTGACATTTTCAACAGGCCTGAAATCGTTAATTTACAACATATTAAAGGTGGTGTTACCCATAAGGTCTTCTATGGTCGAGGGGGCGAATTAGAGACGAAATATTGGGGTTCTAGCGGTAGTAATGTACAAGTTAGGTTATATGATAAGAACAAAGAAATTATTGCTCACAAGCGCGAAGAGAAGCTAGATTTGGGTGTAAATCCGTTTTGGTGGAGACTAGAGTTCCAACTCAGAACCAAAGCAATTGGAGAGGAGATGGTCCAAGATATTATGAATCGACTCGATAATTTCGGATTTTATAAGCTAGAACATATTCGAGTGGAGCAAAGAGCATTTACAATTATCTTTCTCAACAATCCTGAACTGTTGTCATTGGCTTTTCCAAATTTAAAATCAGACAGCATCAAAAAGAAAAAAACAAGAGTCCGCAAACTATTGAGAGAAGAAACGAACCAATTTGCGGAAGAATTAAAAGAAGTATTAATACAGAATCTCCCTAAATTAAATACAGAATTACAACTACTTGTAGGTGAGTTTCTGAATTTAGGAAATAAATAAGGAGGATAACTATGGACAATAATTTAATTAGTAACAAAGAATTAATTGAAATGGGCTATCGCCCTCATACAGCGAATGATATCATTCATCAGGCAAGAGAATTACTTGTATCACGAGGCTATACATTTTATAATCGCAAACGTTTGATGGTTGTTCCCAAAAGTGTTGTAAATGAGATTCTAGGAACAGAGGTGGCGTAATATGGCAAGTGTTCGTTACCGAAAGCGAGGAGATAGTAACTTATGGACCTATGAAATTCGTAACGAAGGAAAAACTGTTGTTCATAATAGCGGTTTTAAAACAAAAAAACTTGCAGAGTCAGAAGCTGAACCGATTCTGCAAGAACTTCGTTTAGGAAAAAGAATTTCTAGAGATATTTCTCTTGTAGATCTATATCAAGAATGGCTTGAATTAAAAATTCTACCGAGTAGTAGGTCGGAAGAGACAAAGAAAAAATATCTTCTCCGTAAAAACACAATTGAAAGATTATTTGGAAATAAAAAAGTCACTCAAATTCGTGCGAGTGAATACCAAAGAATAATGAATAAGTATGGGCAAACAGTTGGTAGAAATTTTCTTGGTAGATTGAATACTGGGATTCATCAGAGCATCCAAATGGCAATTGCCGACAAAGTTCTAATAGATGATTTTACACAACATGTCGAGTTATTTTCATCCAAAGAACAACAGATGACGGAAGAGAAATATTTACATACCGAAAAGGACTATCTGGATTTACTTTTAGCAGTAAAGAGAAAATTTGATTACCAACGTTCAATTGTTCCTTATATCGTCTATTTTCTATTAAAAACAGGCATGAGATTTGGAGAGTTAATAGCGTTAACTTGGAATGAAGTTGACTTTGACAGAGGACTGCTAAAAACATATAGGAGGTTTAATACCCTTTCTCATAAATTTGTCCCTCCAAAAAACAAAACGTCCATTCGGATGGTACCGATAGACGAAGAATGTATTAAGATATTACAATTTCTAAAAATTGAACAAGAGAAGGCTAATAAAGAGCTAGGAATCAAGAATAGGTATAAAATGATTTTTCAGCATTATGGATATATTCACTTGGTACCAGATATTGCAAGTGTCAATAAAGCTTTGAGTGTTCTTTTAAATGAATTAGATATTTATCCAATTATCACGACAAAAGGAGCACGTCATACCTATGGAAGCTACCTCTGGCACAAAGGTTTTGACCTTGGAGTTATTGCAAAAATTCTAGGGCATAGAGATATTTCAATGTTAGTAGAAGTATATGGACACACTTTAGAAGAGAAAATTTTTGAGGAATTTAATCAAATAAGAGATGTTTGGAAAGATTGCTCATAAAAAAATGTGGGGCAAACGATGGGGCAAATCAGTTATAGACAAGCAAAAAAGCCTTGTAAATCAAGGCTTCTTCCTGTTAATTTAGATGCCCCCTGCAGGGATCGAACCTGCGACCCACGGATTAAGAGTCCGCTGCTCTGCCAGCTGAGCTAAGGAGGCAATAGAAAAAGCTGTATTGGTGCCGGACCTTCACGATTTGTATTGAACCCGCGCAATTAAGCAGGTGGGCAACTCGCTCTAACTGAAGCTGCTTCCGCGTGACACGGCTTGCATGCTGTTAGAAGTCTTTTGTTTCCCTAATAATACAAAAAATAGTCGGTCAACACTTAAGTGTGAAGTCGTACACCACAGCGTTTCTATAATTATAATACCATAAATTTTGAAAAATTCAAGAGAAAAATGTGATTTTTTGCAAACGATGTCATCATTTTTTTAAGTCATCAATCTTATCCTTAGTCATTCCAAGGGCTCGCTCGTATTTGCCATTCTCATTAGGCGTGAAGTAATTGGCATCTTTTATCTTGTCAGGCAGATAGTCCTGCTTGACCCAATTGCCAGGATAGGAGTGAGGGTAGAGATAGTCCTGTGCGTTGCCCAATTCCTTGCTGCCGGCATAGTGGCCGTCTCGTAAGTGGCGGGGAATGGGGAGGTTTCCATTCTTTCTTAGGTCAGCTAAAGCCTTGTCCATGGCCAGATAGGCTGAGTTGGACTTGGGCGATAGAGCCAGATCAATAACAATATTGGCAATAAGGATACGGGCTTCAGGAAAGCCAATCCGCTGGGCAGCTTCCAGAGCTGTAACGGTATGGACTTGAGCGTCTGGATTTGCCAGGCCAATATCTTCGTAAGCGATAACGGTCAATCGTCTAGCTAGGCTAGGGAGATCTCCTGCCTCAACGAGGCGAGCTGCGTAGTGGAGGCTGGCATTGACATCAGAGCCACGGATGGACTTCTGTAGGGCAGAGAGGACATCGTAATGGCCGTCCCCGTCCTTATCCATGGTGATATAGCTCTTTTGCAGGCTGTTTTCCATGACATCAAGTGTGATATGACGGATGCCCTTGCTATCTTCTGGGGTAGAGAGTACGGCTAGGTCCAGCGAGTTATAGGCAGAGCGTAGGTCTCCATTGGTAGAGATGGCGATGAAGGCCAGAGCCTCATCGTCTAGCTCCACTGGGAAATCAAACCCTCGCTCCTTATCCGTCAAGGTTATCTGAATGGCTGTCCGGATGTCGTCGTTGCTGAGGGGTTCTAGCTCAAATATCTGAACCCGGCTTCGAATAGCAGGGGTGACAGAAAAGAAAGGATTTTCTGTCGTCGCTCCAATCATGATGACCAGACCGCTTTCTAATAGCGGCAGCAGGAAGTCTTGCTTGGTCTTGTCCAAGCGGTGAATCTCGTCCAGCAGGAGAACTAGACCGCCGGAAAATTTCGCTTCTTCAGCAATCTCCTGCAGGCGCTTCTTGCTATCTACGGTGGCGTTAAAGGTCCGAAAGGCAAACTTGGTTGTGCCGGCAATAGCCGAGGCGATAGAGGTCTTGCCGATGCCGGGTGGCCCGTAGAGAATCATTGAGGACAGGCGGCTGGCTTCAACCATGCGACGGATGATTTTCCCAGGTCCGACCAGATGTTGCTGGCCGATGATCTGATCAATGTCGGTCGGCCTCATGCGCAGGGCGAGGTTTTCTGGCATAAGATTTCCTTTCTGCAAGTGTTTTTCTTAGCTTTTTGTGTTACTATTGTAGATAGTAATATTTTATCACAATGAAAAGAGGAAATCATGGCTAAGTACGGTTTTTTGGAGATATTGGACGAGGAAATGGGGAAGAGCTTTCCTTTTGATTATGAAATAAACTGGGACAAGAAGAATCACGCAGTGGAAGTGGCCTTTCTCCTTGAGGTTCAAAATCCAGGCGGTATTGAGACGGTTGATGCTGAGGGCAATATCTCGGCTGAGGATATTTACTTTGAGGAAGCCGTACTTTTCTACAATCCGACCAAGTCTCGTTTTGATGCAGAGGACTATCTGGCTACCCTGCCCTATGAGCCTAAGAAGGGACTGTCACGGGAGTTTCTAGCTTATTTCGTGGATTTCCTAACCCAAACAGCTGAGTCTGGTCTCGATGCACTCATGGACTTCTTAGCAGATCCAGAGGCGGCAGAGTTTGAGATGGCTTGGAATGCAGAGGCTTTTGAAAATGGCAGAGCTGACTTGACTGAGACAGACTTTTATCCTTATCCGAGGTACTAGGAGGCGCTTATGGAAAATGCAGAAGGACTAGATTTGCTGTACAAACAGATGGAATTTTCAGGCTGCAAGATCGCCTTGATCTGTGATGATAAGCTACTGACTATCTTGCGAGACGATATTTCAACCATTCCTTGGCCCGATATGTGGGAGTTGCCGGGCGGTGGCCGCGAGGGTGAGGAGACGCCTTTTGAATGCGTCCAACGAGAGGTTTTTGAAGAGCTTGGTTTGAAGCTTGAAGAAGCTGCCATTGTCTGGGCTAAGGAATATCAAGGAATGCTTGATCCTGACAAAACTTCTATTTTTATGGTGGGAACCATCACTCAGGAAGATTTTGCCAGTATTGCCTTTGGCGATGAGGGGCAGGCTTATCAAATGATGGATGTGAGCCAGTTTTTATCTGATGACAAGGTTATTCCGCAGCTGCAGAGCAGGTTGAGCGATTATTTGGAGGTGCGATCATGATTTATATTGAGCGGGCAGGAGCTGAGGATTTAGAGACCATTATTGCTATTCAGCGAGCGAGTTTTAAGGCCGTTTATGAGAAATATCAGGATCAATACGACCCCTATCTGGAGGAGCGTGAGCGGATTCGCTGGAAACTGGTTGAGCGGCCCAATAGTTTTTATTATTTTGTCAAAGACGGCGAGAAGATTCTGGGCTTTATTCGATTGAATACAAATGACGAACAGACAGCAGGCTGGATTGGAACAGTAGCGATTTTGCCACAGTATCAGAACAAAGGATATGGTTCTGAGGGGCTCGGTCTGATTGAGGAGGCATTCTCCACCATTACGCAATGGGATTTGTGTACGGTTTTCCAAGATAAAGGCATGGTCGCTTTTTATGAGAAAAACGGCTATCATCAGACCCATATTGAGCCCGAAAAAGAAGGCATGGATATGGTTTACATGACGAAGACAATGAAATAAACAAAGAAAGGATTGTTCAGTTAAATTTCTAAACTGAACCCGCCCTAAACACTGTGTCAAAAAAGATAAAGTTCTCTTATACGCAAGCGTCGTCAGAGAATTTCCTATTTTGGCTTTGTGTTTTACGGGCTTGGTATTTTAATGATGGATACTTGGCAGGAATTAACGATTGAAGTGAAGTGTGAGGCGGAGGAGGCGGCCTCGAATATTCTGATTGAACTGGGCAGTCAGGGTGTGGCTATCGATGACAGCGCAGATTATCTGGGGCAGGTTGACCACTATGGTGAGCTTTTTCCAGAAGTTGAGCAGAGCGAGCGAATCAAGATTACTGGCTACTATCCGGATTCTGTGGATATAGAGGCTGTTGCGGCCCAGGCCAATGAGCGACTGGCTGAGCTGGATGGTTTCGGATTGGAGACGGGAGATATTCAGCTGACTCGGCAGGAACTGGCTGAGGAAGACTGGGCGGATAACTGGAAGAAGTACTTTGAGCCGGCTCGGATCACCCATGACTTGACTATTGTGCCGTCCTGGACGGACTATGAGGGAACAGCTGGTGAGAAGATTATCAAGCTGGATCCCGGTATGGCCTTTGGTACAGGCACTCATCCGACGACCAAGATGAGCCTCTTTGCGCTGGAGCAGGTCTTGCGAGGCGGAGAAACGGTGTTGGATGTGGGTACAGGCAGCGGAGTTCTCTCTATTGCTAGCTCACTCTTGGGGGCCAAGGACATCTACGCCTATGATTTAGATGAGGTAGCAGTGCGCGTGGCGCAGGAAAATATCGAGCTCAATCCAGGTATGGAGAACATCCATGTGGCACCGGGTGATCTTCTCCGAGGCGTAGAAATCGAGGCGGATGTCATTGTTGCCAACATCTTGGCCGATATTCTCATCCATCTGACAGAGGATGCCTACCATCTGGTCAAGGATGAGGGTTATCTGATTATGAGTGGGATTATTTCTGAGAAGTGGGAAATGGTGCGCGAGTCAGCAGAAACGGCAGGATTTTTCTTGGAAACGCATATGATTCAGGGCGAATGGAATGCCTGTGTCTTTAAGAAAACGCAGGACATTTCAGGCGTGATAGGTGGTTAGATGCAGCAGTATTTTATAAAAGGAAATCCTCAGTCCCCTCTGGTGGTTACGGATAAGGACACGGCCAAACATATGTTTTCAGTCATGCGGCTCAAAGAGGGCGACCAAGTCACACTGGTCTTTGATGATGGCGTGAAACGACTGGCTCGGGTGCTAGACCCCAGTCAGCAGAGTTTGGAAATCTTGGAAGAGCTAGCAGACAATACCGAGCTGCCGGTTCAAGTGATCATTGCTTCAGGTTTTCCCAAGGGGGATAAGTTAGAGTTTATCACCCAGAAGGTAACGGAGCTAGGAGCCAGTGCTATCTGGGCTTTCCCAGCGGACTGGTCGGTGGCCAAGTGGGATGGCAAAAAGCTAGCTAAAAAGAGTGAAAAGCTAGAGAAAATTGCTCAGGGAGCAGCAGAGCAGAGCAAGCGCAATCTGATTCCTGAGATTCGGTTCTTTGATAAAAAGGCAGACTTTCTGGCAGCCTTGACAGACTTTGACCGCATCATCGTGGCCTATGAAGAATCGGCCAAAGAAGGAGAATCTACAGTTCTAGTCCGAGCTCTGTCGGGCTTGGCAGCCGGCGCAAAAGTGCTCTTTATCTTCGGACCGGAGGGCGGTCTCTCGCCAGATGAAATAGCAGCCTTTCGCCAAGCAGGGGCTGTCTCCGCTGGTCTAGGTCCACGTATCCTGCGAGCTGAAACCGCTCCGCTTTATGCCTTGACCGCAGTCAGTGTTTTGTTGGAATTGAGCAAGGACAGTCTTTAAAAAGTAAAATCAGCAGCCAAAATAGCTGCTGATTTTTTAATTATTGTCTTTCTCGTTTTTTGAAGGCGAAGATTCCTG
The DNA here is from genome assembly GCF_008329445.1 of Streptococcus sanguinis. Classification (GTDB taxonomy): domain Bacteria; phylum Bacillota; class Bacilli; order Lactobacillales; family Streptococcaceae; genus Streptococcus; species Streptococcus sanguinis_O. Next base: position 80,112 of record NZ_VIBR01000003.1, read on the forward strand.
CAAGTCCAGTCATGACAAGTCCCAAGAGTCCGAGAGAGGACGTCTTTTCTCCAGTCGCTGGGAGCCTTTCTGCTCCTGCCTGTCTGTGGGACGCTTGCTTGTTCGTGCTAGGGTCAACAGCAGTCAAGACAGGGAAGTCTACTTTGCTATGCTGCAGGTTGGTTGCTTCGACTGCGATAGTCGGAGAGCTTGGTTGCTCAATAGGAACCGCTTCAGTTTTCGGTGCGACGTAGACGAATTTGTATTCGCCGAATCCTTCTTGGGCTGATGCCGCTAGATAGACGATATCTCCGTCAGTACCAATCAAGTTCTTGGCCTTATCAGCTGTCAGGAAGCGCAGGTCCAGTCCCTTGATGGTATCAGCGAAATGCCAGTTCTGATCTGCACTTGGATTGATATTTTTGACAGCCAAGATATAGTTGATGATAGCTTGGCGGTTTTCCAGATTGAGGAGACGATTGAGGCTGGCTTCTCGAACACCAGGGAAGTTGCCGTTAGACCGGTAGTTGTTGGTCACGACGATAAATTCCTGATTGGGGTCAATCTCTTTGCCTTGGTATTTTAGATTACGGACCCGGCTGGCATTTGGGTTGGCCAGTTTGCCTTCGCGGTCGTATTTGTTCGGCTGGGTAATGTCAAACTCATAGGTAACACCGTCGATAACATCAAAGTTATAAGTCCGGTAGTCAGTATTGACCAGATTTTGCGGTTGGCTATTGTTAGGGTCAATGGTATTGAACTGGCCAGCTGACATTTCCAACCATTCTTTGAGCTGGGCACCGTTGACTTTGAGGATAGCAGTCACATTATCATAGAGATAGAGGTCTGCTACGTTCTTGATGGCAATAGGACCAGCTGGAATGTCTGTGTAGGCCGTTGCATCTCCGCGAGTTCCTGCCTTGAAAGGAGCTGCTGCAGACAGGATAGGAAGATTGGCTTCAGGCGTGCCAGCAAGCTCTTGCTTAGCATACCAAAGCTGAGCATTGTTGACGATTTGCACGGATGGATCGTCTTTGACCAGAGCGAAGTAACTAGTGATTGGTGCAGTCGTGGTGCCGACTTGCTGGCGGACATAGTTGATAGTTCCTTGGTGGGATTCTTTAGCAATATCAACGACGCGCTGATCTGCTACATTAGACTTGGTATCTACCTTGCGGATAGAGCCTTTGCTGTCAGTGACTTTCCATTTGCCGTCGGTATAGTTCAGCTTGAGGTCAATGACGCCCAGATGGTCGCCGTATTTTCCAGCCATGGTTACTGGAGTGCCGTTGATTTTACCGTTGACACCGTCTACGCCAGGGTATTTTTCGTAGAATCCAGTTCCATTTCCGCTTGGAAATTCTGCGTGAGAGTGGCCCGTTACAACAGCATCCACACCTGGCAGGCTGGCGATTTGATAGCCTTCATTTTCCTCGCCTTTTTCATACTTGTCATCTCCGATACCAGAGTGAGAAAGCACCAAAGTGATGTCTGCACCGGCCTTGCGCATCTCAGGAATAATATCTCGAATAGCCTCAACAGAATCGCGAACGACCACTTTTCCTTCTAGGTTTGCCTTATCCCAGTTGAGAATCTGCGGCGGTACAATCCCGGTCACACCAATCTTGACAGTCGTCAAGCGACCTTGTGTATCTGTAAAGGTCTTTTCGATGATTTTGTAAGGCTGATAGATGAATTTACCAGTCGCTGGATCCAGCACATTGGCATTGACAAGAGGCATGCCTGCTGTCTCAATCACACGGTTCAGATAGTCCAGACCGTAGTTGAACTCATGGTTTCCTAGCGTACCAGCTTCAAAGCCCAGAGCTTGCAGAGCAGCGTACATAGGGTGCTGCTCGCCTTTCTCCACAGGATCCACAATGGCCTTATAGGTTCCCAGCGGCGTTCCTTGGATGGTATCGCCATTGTCTACCAAAAGGACGTTTGGATTTTCTTTCTTGGCCTTCTCGATCAGCACGGCAGTCTTAGCCAGTCCCAAGGTCTCCACCGGCTTGTCCTGATAGTAGTCGTAGTTGACCAAGTTGGTATGGAGGTCGGTCGTTGCCAAGATACGAACATCGACAGTCTGTCCCTCCACGGGCTTAGTATCCTCAGTAGCCCCTACATTTCGAGCCATAGCCATCAGAGCATCAGTATTTCCACTGGCATTTTCTGGGGAAATAGCAGAGCTAGGATCCGTGCTCTCTTTTGTCGCAGTAGCTTCAGTAGGACTTGCAGCAGTCGTTGGTTTTGTTTCCGCTGCGCTGCTTTCTACTGGAGCAGGATTAGCAGTGACTGCTGGAGTATTCTCATCAGCCTGAACAGCATTTACAGTTGCCGCAAGTGCTGCTGTACTTAAAAGCACAACCGTTTTTTGAAGGGATGATTTAGACATAATATCTCCTTTGTTAAAATGAATTTCAGACTTATATTATACTATATTAAAGCGCTCTCATCAAGAGAAGTTCATAAATAAAAACTTATAGAATTGACTGGAAGCTTCATAAGTTACAAATATGAGAATATACACTAAAACTGAATGCTCAAAGATCTACCGCTATTGTATCCGTTTTCGTATTTTGGTATAATAGTGATGAGCTCACTTGGGTAAGTCGGAAAGGAAAATAAAACGGAAAAAATCAGACTGCCTAAGCTGAGAAGCGTATCTGCATTTTTTGCCTGATAAGGAGAGGAGGTTCGCCATGACTATGTCTGCCTTATTTGAGTTGTTTGTCGCCCTTTTAGGTGTGGCATCTACTTGCTACCTTGTCTACGCTTATTGTCAATTTATCAAGGAAGAAGTTCATCACTTTCTTCACCACAACCCGCCCGTTTAAGGCGGGTTTTTATATGAACCGTCTTCTAGGTTTTCATATTGGGCTAAAAGTGATAAAATAGTAGGCAGGAATTGGAGAGACGAGATGCCAAAAGAAGTGAATTTGACGGGCGATCAGGTATTGGCCCTTACGAGAAAATATCTGGCTGCGGAGGATGTGGCCTTTATACAGAAAGCTTTGATCTATGCGATTGACTGTCACAGTGGGCAGTTTCGCAGGTCAGGTGAGCCTTATATTGTGCATCCTATTCAGGTGGCAGGGATTTTGGCCACGCTTAAGCTAGATGCGGTAACGGTTGCCTGCGGCTTTCTGCATGATGTGGTTGAGGATACCCGTGCGACGCTGGATGATTTGGAAAGAGAGTTTGGTACTGATGTGCGCGTGATTGTCGATGGCGTTACCAAGCTGGGTAAGGTCAAGTACAAATCCCACGAGGAGCAGCTGGCAGAAAATCACCGTAAGATGCTGATGGCCATGTCGGAGGATATCCGGGTTATTTTGGTCAAGCTGGCAGACCGTCTCCACAATATGCGGACGCTCAAGCATCTGCGCAAGGATAAGCAGGAGCGGATTTCCCGAGAAACAATGGAAATCTACGCACCCTTGGCTCACCGCCTGGGGATTTCCAGTGTCAAGTGGGAACTAGAAGATTTGTCCTTCCGTTATCTTAATGAAGTGGAATTTTACAAAATTTCCCACATGATGAAGGAGAAGCGTCGGGAGCGTGAAGCTCTGGTAGAAGAGGTAGTTCAGAAGATTGAGACCTATGCTGGCGAGCGCAATCTGCACGGTAAGATTTATGGCCGGCCCAAGCATATCTACTCGATCTATCGTAAGATGCAGGACAAGAAGAAGCGCTTTGATGAGATTTATGATTTAATCGCCATTCGCTGTATCTTAGATACCCAGAGTGATGTCTATGCCATGCTGGGCTACATTCATGAGCTTTGGCGGCCGATGCCGGGGCGGTTCAAGGATTATATTGCCAACCGGAAGGCCAATGGTTACCAGTCTATCCATACGACCGTTTATGGACCCAAAGGTCCGATTGAGTTTCAGATTCGGACCAAGGAAATGCATGAGGTCGCTGAGTATGGGGTTGCGGCTCATTGGGCTTACAAGAAAGGTGTCAAGGGACAGGTAGACAGCAGAGAATCAGCCATCGGGATGAACTGGATCAAAGAACTGATGGAGCTACAGGACCAGTCTAACGACGCCAAGGACTTCGTTGACTCAGTTAAGGAGAGCTATCTAGCTGAGGAAATTTACGTCTTCACACCGGATGGAGCAGTGCGTTCTCTGCCTAAGGACTCGGGTCCCATTGACTTTGCCTATGAAATCCACACTAAGGTCGGTGAGAAAGCCACAGGAGCCAAGGTCAATGGTCGGATGGTTCCTCTGACAACCAAGCTTAGAACAGGTGATCAGGTGGAAATCATCACCAACGCTAACTCCTTCGGACCGAGCCGTGACTGGCTCAATATTGTCAAGACCAGCAAGGCTAGAAATAAAATCCGTCAGTTCTTTAAAAATCAAGACAAGGAGCTGTCTATCTCCAAAGGGCGGGAGCTCTTGCAGGCTCAATTTCAGGAGCATGGCTATGTAGCTAATAAGTACATGGACAAGAAGCACATGGAAGAAGTCCTGCAAAAGACTAGCTACAAGACCGAAGAAGCGCTTTTTGCAGCCATTGGCTTCGGTGAGATTGGTGCCATTAGTATTTTCAACCGCCTGACAGAAAAAGAGCGCCGTGAGGAAGAACGGGCCAAGGCCAGAGCAGAAGCGGAGGAATTGGTCAAGGGCGGTGAGGTCAAGGTCGAAAACAAAAAAGACACCCTCAAGGTTAAGCACGAAGGCGGTGTGGTTATTCAGGGGGCGTCTGGTCTCCTCATCCGGATTGCCAAGTGCTGTAATCCTGTGCCGGGTGATGATATTGTCGGCTATATTACCAAAGGGCGCGGTGTAGCCATTCACCGGCAGGACTGCATGAATCTCAAGGCCCAGGAAAATTACGAGCAGCGGCTGATTGATGTGGAATGGGAAGACAACAACACGACCAAAGAGTACACGGCTCACATTGATATTTACGGTCTCAACCGGTCTGGCCTCCTCAACGATGTGTTGCAGGTTCTGTCTAATACCACCAAAAACATTTCAACAGTTAATGCTCAACCGACCAAGGATATGAAATTTGCTAATATCCATGTTTCTTTTGGTATTGCTAATCTGTCTATGCTGACGACAGTGGTGGATAAGATCAAGAGCGTGCCGGAAGTCTACTCAGTCAAGCGGACTAACGGCTGATTCTTTTCGGAAATCATTATCAAGCTGTAAGTTACCGTTAAATCAAAGGAAAAGATATGAAAATAGTGATTCAGCGCGTAAAACGTGCTCAGGTCAGCATTGACCAGCAGCTGCACAGCAGTATTGGACAAGGTCTCCTGCTCCTAGTAGGCGTAGGTCCTGACGATAGTCAGGAGGATATGGATTATGCAGTCAGGAAGATTGTCAATATGCGGATTTTTTCCGATGCTGAGGGTAAAATGAACCTGTCTATCAAGGACATTGGCGGAGAGATTTTGTCGATTTCCCAGTTCACTCTGCATGCAGATACCAAAAAAGGTAATCGGCCAGCCTTTGTCAAGGCTGCTCCGCCAGAGATGGCTAGCAATTTTTATGATGCCTTTAATCTTGCCTTGCAGCAGGAGGTGGCAACTCGGACGGGGATTTTTGGGGCAGACATGCAGGTAGAACTAATCAATGATGGTCCAGTGACTATTATCTTGGATACAAAGAATCGCTGATAAAAAGCATGAAAAGGAGTTTGAACACTAGTGTTCAAACTCCTAATTTTTTTGCTTCTGTAGCAATGAATAGATAGTTTCCGACAACATTACTAAAAATCGCCAATAATTTCTTGAGGAATGACTTCTTTGATGGTCGTCACTAGCTGATTGATAAGCTTTATGGCTTCAGCGGGCTCAGTGTAGAGTTTTTGAAAATAGGTCTGTATATTTTCTTCGAAATGCTGAGGCAATAGCGAGCAGTTTGTTTTTGCAAACTCCAGCATTCTCTTTTCTCCAGGGTGCGTCTGTTCGTTTAGAGCGAAGAGCAAGTCAAAATAGGAAGCAAAAAATTCACTGCTGCGGTGATTGATGCTGAGCAAGTCCTGACGCTTGAGCGCTTTTTCTATTTGTTTGGAGAAAGCTGGCATGGCTTGATCGAGTAAGAGGAGCTGCTTCTTAATAATATTCTTTTTCAGCTCAGCTGGATAAGGTAGTCTGTACTTGTTCTGAAGTGTCTCGTAGCGACCATTTCGGTCGTAGATGATTTTGCTGTGAAGCAGATTGTGCCACATACAGGTAGTATAGGCATTCTGAGCTTGGTGATCTAGGACGACAGTCTGCAGATCTTTATCAAAGCTATCCAGTGTACGGTAAATGAGCTCAATTTCGATCTTGTTCTTTAACACACAGTCATCCTCTAGTTCCCAAAACTGATTGCCAATTTCCATGTAGGAGCAGTACTTGCTGAGGATATCGCGTCGAGTCAGGGGAGCAATAGAATCTGTTAAGTAGATATAAACATCATAGTCTGAGTCTTTGTCAAAATGCTTTCCCGCACGAGAGCCACCGAGAACAATAGCTTCCACTTGATCTAGCTGGGCAAATTCTTTAAAAAGTTGTTGTGGCATAATTTTTCCTTACTGATTTTTGACATCATTGTAGCAAAATGTAAGCGGGTTGGCAAGAAGGAAAAAAACAGCTTTTGGCATGGTACTGAGCTTGAAAAATTGAGACTCCGAGGGAGATGAAGTGGATGAGCAGGAGCTGGAAGTATTTGACTAAAAAGAAAATCATCTAGGATAGATAGGCTGAAAATTTGACTTTGTGTTATAAAATTTTAGGTTTTTTCCTCCTTTAACTTATTGCCTTATTTTTATCTGCAACTTTTCTTAGATTTTGAGATAGATCTTTAAAGAGTTTTTTGGCATCATTTAGTCCAAAAATGAGAAGCATAGTAGGCAAGTGGAAGTGGCGATAATCCTTGATTTGTTTATGTTTATAATTTCTTTCATTCTTTAGAAATATTTTAGAATTACTTTATAAATTCTTGAAGTTTGTCTTGTATAATCATATTAAAGAAAAGAAAGGAGTCTCTTATCATGGAAAATCTAGTTCAACAGATGCTGGATGCTCTGATTCAAATCGTTTTGTTTGCTTTGCTTCCTTTTGTTTGGTGGTTGATAAGGGCTAGAAGAAAAAGTCCATTTTTAGAATGGCTTGGCTTAAAAGCCCCCAAAGACACTGGCGGCCGGAAGATCTGGCTGTGGATTTTGTTGGGTTCGCTATCTTTCTTGCTTCTTTCGTTTTTGCTAGTATATCCTGCTGTAAAAAATCTGGATACAGCGACTTCGATTTTCTCAGGCCTTGGCTTCCAAGCCTTGCCGGCTGTTCTGATTTATGGTATTTTTCAAACTGCTCTGCCAGAAGAACTGCTATTCAGAGGTTTTCTTTTAAAGAGAATGGCTAGCCGCTTACCCTTTGCAGTAGCCAACACCATACAAGCTGCTATTTTTGGTCTGCTCCATGGCTTAATGTTTATAACAGTGCTCTCTTGGCAGCAAACCCTGCTCATCATTTTGTGTACGGGTGGCATTGCGGCCTATATGGGCTTTGTCAATGAAAAGAAATCCGATGGCTCCATTTTAGCCAGCTGGATTATGCATGCCCTAGCAAATGTAGTTGTGGGTAGTTTATCGGCTTTTATGCTGATTTGATGACAGGTGAGCAAGGTTTAGGTGTAAGTCAAACGAAGCTGCTTCTACTGATTTGCAGGGTTGTCCAGTTTCATTTGCTCAAAAACATAAAGGAAGAAGTCTTGTGAAACTTCGAAATGTCCGTATCTTATCTGAGAAGCATATTGGCGCCACTGAGGATGCTGTCGGACTTGCTCAATGGGGCAGTCTTTGACAGGCTGGTAGTAGCTGACATCTCGCCGAAATGGGACAAAGCCTTCAAACATCTCTACTTGGTAAGCAGTGTCATCTAGAATCTTGCCAACTGCTGTAAAGGCCTGCAGCTTTTCCTGACCATTCAGCTGATACTTGGGGCTGTAGTACAGAAGATAGTCCCCCTTTTTCATTCGGTTCAATGGTGCTTTCTTTCCATGGCAAACTTGGCAAAATCCACCTTCTACACCTCTTAGTACATGTTCTTTTGATACGACACCAATCCAAAATCTAGTCATTTTCTGCCTCCAGTTCCATTAAGAGTTGATTCAATATTTCTGTTTTATTTTCTAATTTTCCAAAGAATGCCTGATCAATACCTTCTACTAGAGGAAGGGCTTGGTTGACCTTTTGCAGCCCCGTATCCGTTAGAAGTATGATGTTGGCGCGGCTGTCCTTGGGATGGACTTCCCGCATGATCAAACCTTTCTTGACCAAGAGGCGGATGATTTGGGATACGGTCATAACATCCATGTCAGAAAATCGGGCAATATCAGTCTGACTCACCCATTCTTGCTGACGCAGAAGCGCTGCAAGAGTGGTCAGAACGACAAACTGAGGATGGGTCAAATCAATCGTTCTCAGTTTGTTTTTTATCAGCCCATGCCACTTGTGGTAGGTACGGATAAAGAGCAGACCGGTTGATTTTTTGTATTCATCCTTGTAGATGGAGTTAAACTGCGATTTTTCCATTAGCTTCCCCTCTAGATTTTTATAAGTACACTTATTATATTCTGACATCTTATTTTTGTCAATAAAAACCCAGTTTAGACTAAAAAGTCCGAACTGGGTTCTGTTTATAGTTTTTCCACATAAATCTGCTGGGCAATCATAGGATTGATTTGGATTTCTTGGGTTTCTGTCTTGAGGAGATAAGCCTGAGCGAAAGAATCGTATTGGATGAAGGTGATGGTTTGGCCGATTTGCAGGTTGTATTTTTCCAAGTATTTGAGCAAGTCAAAGTCATCGTGTACGCGTTTGATGATATAGTCACCAGGGGCAGAAGCCTCTTCCAGAGTCAGTTGGTTTTCTTCGTCCAGAAGCTCTCCCTTGGATGGGATGGTGCCTCCGTGAGGACAGGTCTTGGGGTACTGGAGCATGGCATCCAGACGCTCAACGAAACGCTCAGAAACAGTGTGCTCTAGGACTTCGGCTTCCTCATGGATTTCATCAGTCGAGTAGCCGAGATGGTTGACCAGAAAGACCTCAATCAGCCGGTGCTTGCGATAGAGGTCGGAAACTAGCCTTAGCCCCAAATCAGTCAGCAGGTAGCCGGCTTTTTTATCCTTGACCAGAAGTTCTTCCGCCAGCATTTTTTTCATCATTTCCGTCACAGCTGGAGGTGAAACCTGCATGAGCTGGGCGATTTCTTTATTGGTGATTTTTTTGTGGCGGCTGCCAATCTCATAGATACACTTGAGATAGTCTTCTTTATTTGGGGTCATCTTGCATCCTCGCTGAACTTTCTATCATTAGTATAACAAAAATCGCTGCAAGAATACAGTGTCTAAGCCTTTCTTTGATGTTTAGATTTTCTTCATTCGCTTGTAATCGTTTTGCGATTATTATATAATCAAAGCGTACAATTTAAAAAATAAAAAGTAAAAATTCTTTAGCTGGTTTGCAGAAAATTGGCTTGCTTTTTACTTTTTTGCAAAAGGAGAATCCTATTATGAAAAAAAGACGAATGATGGCATTTCGGGCAGAGAAGTTTACTCGTTTTGGTATTCGCAAATGCAGTCTGGGAGCAATCTCGGTGGCGATTGCGACTGGTTTGGCCTTTCTTGGAAGTGGAGCGGTTCAGGCAGATCAGCTGGCACCTAGTCAGACGGCTGACAGTGTCGCTGTCAGCCAGGCTGTGGAGGACCAAGCTAGTACAGTTGCAACTTCGACTGTGGCAGAAACCAGTCCGTCAAGTATGGATAAGGCTGCACCAGCACCGGAGGCTGTTAGCCCTGCAGCTGGTCAGGCACCTACGTCTTCCGATACCAGTGCTCGGCCTACTTCTTCAGATCCTGAAGAAAATGCCCAGCCGAAAAGTGATACTGTAGCTTCGACAGAGAATCAACCTGCTGTAGCTGAGAACTCAGAAAAAAATGGTGCTTCTAATCTGCCAGCGCAACCAGCTTCTACTACAGAGCGCTCCTTGGCGGCAGCAGAAGTCAAAAAGCCTCAAGGCAAGATTACCATTCAGAACAAGAATCCGCAGACAGGTGAATTTGATATTGTTGTGTCAGACATTGTCGCCCCAGATGGTCTGAAGTCCGTTTACTTGCCGACTTGGTCTGTAGCTAACGACCAAGATGATGTGCAGTGGTACACTGCTGAAAGACGAGCCGATGGGACCTATTTCAAACATGTCAGTTACCGCAATCATAAAAACTCTCTAGGTGAGTATAATGTTCACCTCTATTTTGTGAATGATGCAGGCCAGCTGCAGGGTGCAGGCTCAGCTAAGACGGTGGTTGACCGCGCGCAACCAAAAGGCAAGATCACCATTCAGAACAACAATCCGCAGACAGGCGAATTTGATATTGTCGTGTCAGATATTGTCGCCCCAGATGGCCTGAAGGCGGTCTACCTGCCGACTTGGTCTGTTGCTAACGACCAAGACGATGTGCAGTGGTACACAGCCGAAAGGCGCGCTGATGGGACCTATTTCAAACACGTCAGCTACCGCAACCACAAGAACTCTCTGGGCGAGTATAATGTTCATCTCTATTTCGTGAATGATGCAGGACAACTGCAGGGTGCAGGTTCGGCTAAGACGGTAGTTACTCGCACACAGCCACAGGGAAAAATCACCATTCAGAACAACAATCCGCAGACAGGCGAATTTGATATTGTCGTGTCCGACATTGTTGCCCCAGATGGTCTGAAGTCTGTTAGTCTTCCAACCTGGTCCACCGCTAACGACCAAGACGACGTGCAGTGGTACACTGCTGAAAGACGAGCTGATGGGACCTATTTCAAACACGTCAGCTACCGCAACCATAAGAACTCTCTGGGCGAGTATAATGTTCATCTTTATTTCGTGAATGATGCAGGCCAGCTGCAGGGTGCAGGTTCAGCAAAGACGGTGGTTAACCGAGCGCAGCCTCAAGGCAAGATTACCATTCAGAACAACAATCCGCAGACAGGCGAATTTGATATTGTCGTGTCTGATATTGTTGCTCCAGATGGTCTGAAGGCGGTCTACCTGCCGACATGGTCAGCTGCTAACGACCAAGACGATGTGCAGTGGTACACTGCTGAAAGACGAGCTGATGGGACCTATTTCAAACATGTCAGCTACCGCAACCACAAGAACTCTCTGGGCGAGTATAATGTTCACCTCTATTTCGTGAATGATGCAGGTCAGCTGCAGGGTGCAGGCTCAGCAAAGACGGTGGTTACTCGCGCACAGCCTCAAGGTAAGATTATCATTCAGAACAACAATCCGCAGACAGGTGAATTTGATATTATCGTGTCCGATATTGTCGCCCCAGATGGCCTGAAGGCGGTCTACCTGCCAACATGGTCCAGCAAGGATGACCAAGACGACGTGCAGTGGTATATCGCTGAGCGCCAAGCTGACGGCACCTATAAAAAACATGTCCGAGCTCAGGATCATAAGTTTTCAGTAGGTGAGTACAAGGTTCATCTTTACTATCTGAACGAGGATGGCCAGATGCAAGGTGCGGGTGGCGAGAAGCTGATGGTTTCTGTAGCACCTGAAAACATCCGTGCGACTGGAAAAATCAATATCCAAAACAATAATGCTCGAACAGGAACTTTTGATGTAGTTGTGACAAATGTCTCCAATCCAGGTGGAATTCAAGCAGTCTATCTACCAACTTGGTCCACAGATAAGGATCAGGATGATGTCAAGTGGTATTTAGCTCAAAAGCAGGCGAATGGCACCTATAAGATCACAGTCCGAGCTAGTGACCATAAGCTTTCTACTGGCGAGTACAAGATTCATCTTTACTATAAGCAGGACAATGGTCAGCTCATCGCTGTTGATGCTACTACGACCCAGGTCTCCAAAGCGGTTTACAATACTCCGTACTACTCACAGCGTGATGGTCGCTGGGGTGGCAGGAAGTATGGTCCTTACAGCATGGATGCGACAGGATGCGTGCCGACAACGCTAGCCATGGTTATTTCTGGAATTACTGGGACAGAAGTGCTTCCGACAACCGTTGCGGATTACCTATATAACCATACCAATGAATTTAATAAAGATGGATTTGGCACCAGCAGCCGTGGTATTGTCCGAGCTGCCCAGCACTGGGATCTGACGAATGAGACTCTGTTTACAGCTTCTGCAGTCAAAGAAGTGCTTTCGCAGGGGCATCATGTCCTAGGTGCCGTTGGTACTAGCATCTTTGCCCATTATCCAGTGACTCATGAGCTGGTTCTCAAAGGCTATGACAATGGAAAAACCTATGTCCGTGACCCTTATAATGCAGCTAATAATGGCTGGTATCCAGTAGACTATCTCTTTGGAGTCAAGAGTGTAGATCCGACGGATAATACAGAAGGATCACCCTTTATTGCCATCAAAGGATAAGAAATTCGTGATTAAGAAGACCGCTCGTTGCTTGACGGGCGGTTTTCTGCATTCTATGACTATTATGTTTGTAATCGGTTAAGAGTTTATCATTGGCAAGATTAGTAAGAGTCAAATTCATTATACAATTATAGCTAGAGACACAGGTTTTTTGGAAGCGATGGAGATGAGATTCTATTTTTGGACATATTTGCGATAAATGTTCTCAAAAAAACATGTAAATAGTTTGACAAACAAAGTTTTTATCATTATACTGTTAACATATCAGGAGGAAACCCATGAAAAAAATCCAAAAACATGTCATTCTAGGTGCAGCAGTTCTTGCTAGTAGTGGCTTTGCTCATACTGTAGCTGCAGATACAACTCCAGTGGATGCAAATGCCCCTGCAAACCAAGATAAGGTTCTATCTGCAAGTCCAGAAGCTCTTAAACAGCAGACTGAGCAGGTTAATCAAGCAAAAGCGTCTGTTGACCAAGCCAAAGAACAGGTTACAGCAGCTGAGACTAAGGTTGAAACAGCTAAGAAAGATAATACTGATACAAGTGCACAAAAAATTGCCGAAGCTCAAGCAGCTGTGACAGAAGCTGAGAAGAAAGTTGCTCCAGCAGAAAACGCGGCCAAGCAAGCCCAAGCAGCTCTTGATACAGCTAAAAAAGTAGAAAACACACAGGCAGCTGTAGCTCAGGATGCTCAAGCTCAAGCAGCTAAGGCACAAAACGAGACTCAAGCTGCTCAGGATGCTGTGAATGCAGCCCAAAAAGCTGTGGATAGCAAACTGGTGAGTGAAAAGGTAACGAAGGCAAAGGATGAGCTTGACAAGGCTAAAAACCACTTAGCTTCTTACGAAGATCAGTTGAAGACAGCTGAAGCTGAAGATGCGAAACGCCATGCATCGATTGATCAAGCCCAAGCAGACATTAAAGCAGCTCAAGCAGAAATCAAAGAAAAAGAAGCGAAATTTTCGTCTCAAGATCAGGTTCACAATACTTTTACTCTATCGCAAGATTACATCAGGGCAGCAAGAACTATTGATAAAAAAGGATCGGGCCAGTTAACTCCTGAAGCGAAAGAAATGCTTGCAAAAGAGGCAGCGATTCTAAAATCAAGTAATAACTTCATTAGCAGTCAAAAGGATGCTCAACGTATAGTAGATATTAATAATATTCCTAAAGAGATCCTTTTGGAAATTAACTACTATGCTCAAGATTTAATCAACCAAATCCGTAAGCAAGTAGGCAATGCTCCTGTAACATTAACGCAAAATAGTATGGATTATGCGGCGGCCCTAAGCCAAGCAGCCCGTGAGCAAAAATATAGAGCCCAAGCAAAAGATCCTATAACTTCACAAGTGAATGTTCCAAAAGATGTGGTTGCTAAATTTGGGCTTGATCAGTTTGGATATAGAGTTACTGGTTTAAATGAGCTGGGTTTTTATCCTACCTTGGCCAGTCAAGAAAAAGTGTCCGTTGATTATTTGAAGAAGACTATCTATGACAATATTAAATTCCAATTATTTGACCTTGGAGATAGCTTTAGAGACCCCATTAGAACAACAATCTATGCTCAAAAAATAGTTGGCAGCCTAGATAGGCAGAAAAAGGGAGATTATGTAGCTGTTAACTTTAGTAACAACGGCATTATTAACCGAATTAACTTCCTTCTCTTCGCGAATAATGACGGTGATATTCAGGACCCTTCCAAAATCACACCAGCCTTGATCAATCCAAATGCCAATAATCAAGATGCAGACGCTGCTCGTAAAGACTTGGCGGTTTCACAAGCTAAGTTGGACGCTGCTCAACGTATGTTGACCAATGCTCAGAATAAGCAGGAGACAGCACCATTACTGCGTGAGGTTGTGAAAACTGCTAAGGACAAGTTAGCCAAGGCGGAACGTACTTACCAAGCTGAACTCGAAAATAGCAAGAATTCGGCTTCTGAAGAAACCAAGGCTAAGCTTGCAGTTTTAGCTAAAGCTCAAGCAAGCTTGAAAGAAAAAGAAGCAGCCCAAGCAAGTGCGCAAAAAACAGCTGAGGGAGCTAATGCCAAGCTTGCTGAATTGAAAGCAGCTACAGCGACCGCTCAAGAAAAGGCAACTGCTGCGGCTATAGCTCTGGAAGAGGCTCAACGCGCTGTTCAAGCTGCTAAAGACTATGTTACTCGCTTGCAAAACGCCCCTGCTCTTCTAAAAGAAGCAGAAGCGGCTCTCAATGATGCTAAAGCAAACTTGGCAAGTAAGGAAGAAACGTATAGAGTCGAAAATGCAAAACTTGAAGCTTTGAAAGCAGCTCTTGCAGCCCTTGAGACAGGCGACCCAACCAACCTCGTTTCTAAGAATGAGCGAAAGGTTCTGAAAGTCACTACAACGGGAGTGAAGAAGGGAAAGAAACCAGTTCAGACCTATCAGGCTCCGGCAGCTCTTCCAAAAACAGGTTCTGCTGAATCATCTCTAGCACTTGCAGGATTGGGATTGCTCTCTATGCTGGGACTGGTTTTTGCAAAACGCCGTAAAGCTTAAGAGCATTTAAACAAAACTCATACTGAGAGAGGACCAGTTTGGTCTTCTCTTTATTTATTGAGTGATTTGTTAAGAACATCTTTATTGTTAGCACTCCAAGGGTTCATATTTTGTTCTTTGTTATTATGTGAGTTTGTGATAAAATCTAATTGTTCTATGTAGATTAGATTTTTTATTATAATCCCTACATTTTTGAACTATTAGAGCTAACAGAAAGGAGGGAAGCCATGTATCCGAAAGAAGGGAAAGAACATCTCTTTCAGCAATTGCAATCAATCGGCTGGTCTCAGGTAGCACTGGAACAAGTTTTTGCAGAGATTAGTGTGCAAGGGAAAACAGTGCCAGAAGAAGGATATTACCTGCAGGAGGCTCAGCTTTTTGGCAGTCCCTTTTTTCAAGATCTTTGGCTGGCTGAGGATGCTCAGAACAGCAGGTTAGGAGCTCAGGAGCTGCTGGTTCTGGCTATGAATATTGTTAATATGCCTGAGGAGTTGAGCGGAGACAAGTCAGAGACGGATTTTTTGCTGGCTCGGATTGCTCCAAACCTAACACCTCATGATGGCTTTTGGAAAATTTTCTCAAGGACCTTGCGCCAGGCTTTTCCAGCAGATGATTTCAGCCAAAGGGATGGCAGTCAAAAGCTTAAAAGGCAGCTACATCAGTTTCGCTATGTCATTTCCTGCCAGCAGGCCCAGTGGGTCAGAGATCACTACCGTCAGACTGGTATGACAGATGCAGAAGCCTTGGCCTCCTATCTAAAGGATTGGTCTGCGCTGCCTTATAGCTTTCAAGAATCCTCTCGCTTGCACAATAAAGCCCATATTGATAAGAGGTCAGAGCAAGCTGTCTATCCGGATGGTCAAGCAAGTCAGGCCAATATAAAAATCCTGATTGATTTTCATACAGAGTTTATTTTGGATCAGACAGGTCGCTTTCTCAATATCATCGATCCAGAGGGGGCTAGCCCAAATGGTATTGTGAATGGTGCCAGCTTTAACTATGGTGAGCGCAATCGTCCGGTTAATCAGGCTTCTCATACTCGCTACGATGTCAAAACGCCTGCAGTCTGGGATCCTCGCTTTCGAAGGCTTGCCATTGAAAATGGCGGTCGTAAGTTCAAGTCACCTCAGAATAATCGTGGTCCGCTGGGCTATCGTTCGGCTAAGAGCCCTTATGCTCGAAAGGGGCGGAGTGCTCAGAAACAGGTAAAGGCAGAGATTGCTCGGTTCAAGAAATTGCTGAATCGGCCATCCATCCTCTTGCGTTCCTGGGCTTGGTTCCGTCAGTTTTGGCAGAAGTTTTTCGCACAAAAAAATACGGACTAGCAGGTCCGTATTTTTATCTCTTATAAACTCTTAACTGCTGCAATCGCCGCATCATAGTCAGGCTCGGTATTGATATTGTCGACATATTCAGCGTAGGTCACAGTGTTGTTTTCGTCCAAGACAAGAACCGCACGAGCCAAAAGGTGCCATTCATTGATGAGGACAGCATAGTCACGGCCGAAAGAATGGTCAAAGTAGTCAGAGAGCATGACAGCATTCTCAATGCCTTCAGCCGCACACCACTTGCCTTGAGCAAAAGGCAAGTCAACTGAAACCGTGATAACAACGGTATTGTCCAAGTCAGAGAGTTCTTGGTTAAAACGACGAGTCTGAGTCGAGCAGACACCAGTATCGATAGATGGGATGATGCTCAGGACTTTCTTTTTGCCAGCAAAATCAGCCAGAGTTTTCTTTGAAAGGTCAGTTGCTGTCAGGCTAAAATCGTGTGCGGTGTCGCCGACTTGCAGTTGCTTTCCAGTAAAGGTTACAGGATTTCCGAGAAAAGTTGTCATAAGGAGTCTCCATTCATATTTGATAGCTTCATTGTACAGCGAATAGTGATTTTTTTCGAATAATTTGACCGGAAATTTGAGGGTGTCACTATTTAGAACTCATTATAAAAAAATAAAGAGGTTAGGATTTTGTCTTCCTAACCTTTTATCGTTATTTGGCCAATCCTTCAGAAATTTTATCCAGATTGTATTTCATCATGCTGTAGTAGCTGTCACCCTCTTCGCCTTGGTCAGCGATTGAGTCAGTGAAAATTTTAGCGTGGATTGGGATATTGGTGTCTTTAGAGACAGTCTTCATCGGACGGTCATCCACACTTGATTCGACAAAGAGGGACGGCACTTTGGTCTTGCGTAGTTTTTCAACCAAGCTTTTGATTTGGTCTGGAGTCCCTTCTTCTTCGGTGTTGATTTCCCAGATGTAGGCTGACGGCACATTGTAGGCCTTAGAGAAGTACTTGAAGCAGCCTTCGCTAGTCACAATCATTTTCTTTTCTTCTGGGATGTTGTTGAATTTCTCCTTGGCTTCCTTGTCCAAAGCGGTCAGTTTTTCTACATAGGCTTTGAGATTTTTCTCGTAAGTGGCCTTATTGTTAGGGTCTTTTTCAATCAAACGCTTGGCGATATTTTGCGCATAGATAATACCGTTTTCCAAATTGAGCCAAGCATGAGGGTCTTCTTTGCCCTTTTCACTTTGCCCTTCAAGGTAGATGACGTCAACGCCATCACTGACAGCATAGTAGTCCTTGTTTTCTTCCTTATTGGCATTTTTGACCAACTTGGTAAACCAAGCATTGCCGCCGGTTTCCAGGTTGATACCGTTGTAGAAGATGAGATCCGCTTGAGAAGTCTTTTTTATATCTTCAGGCAGAGGCTCGTATTCGTGGGGGTCTTTGCCGACTGGTACAATGCTGTGGAGGTCAATCTTATCGCCAGCTATATTTTTGGTAATATCAGCGATAATTGAGTTGGTTGCAACAACCTTGAGCTTGGATGAGTCACTGGACGCCTTCTTTTGACCGGAGCAGGCAAAGAGAGTGCAGACTGCTAGCAAAAGTAGAGATAAAAAACCTAATTTTTTCATGGGATTCCTCCATCAAATTTTATTTTAGTTTAGGTCGGTTTTTAAGTTTTAAATAGCGTTGCTTAGGTGCAATAAAGAAAGAGATGAGAAAGATGAGAGCCGAGGTCAGGACAATGCTGGATCCTGCAGCAACATTAAAACTGTAGCCAATAAAGAGCCCCAGTACAGAAGCTAGAGCGCCCAGCCCTGAGGACAGCAGAATCATAGTTTTCAGACTGTTGGCATAGAGGTAGGCCGTTGCTGCCGGCGTTATCAAGAGAGCGACAATCAGAATGGTTCCCACGCTCTGCATGGCTGTCACAGAGACCAAGGTCAAGAGAATCATCAGCAGATAGTGATAGAAGCTGACTGGCATGCCCATGGCTTGAGCCAGCAGCGGATCAAAGGAAGTAATCAATAGCTGCTTGAAAAAGAGTATGATGATTAAGAGCACAGCTATTCCGACTCCGATACTAATCCACATATCAATATCCTGCACGGCCAAAATATTCCCAAAGAGAATATGAAAGAGGTCTGTGGAGCTATTGGCAACGCCTATCAGAATCACACCCAGAGCTAGGAAGGAAGAAAAGGTAATCCCAATGGCTGTATCGCTTTTGATAATGGAATTTCCCTTGATGTAGGTGATAATAATCGAGGCCAAAAGTCCGAAGGTGATGGCTCCGATAAAGAAATTAATCCCTAAAATGTAGGACAGGGCCACACCGGGCAGAACCGCATGAGAGATAGCGTCCCCCATGAGCGACATGCCGCGCAGAATGATAAAGCAGCCGACAGCTCCAGCAACAATCCCAATGACGATGGCTGTGATGAGGGCGTTTTGCAGAAAGTGAAAATCCCGCAGCCCTTGGAAAAATTCTAAAATCATCCTAGGCACCTCCATTCATAAAGAGCTGGGAGCCGTAAGTCTTTTTCATATTGTCCTTGGTAAAGCTGGTCTCGGTAGGACCAAAGGCAATCAGCTTACGATTGAGCAGGATGACTTGGTCGAAATAATCAACTACTTTGCTCAAGTCATGATGGACAATCAGGATAATCTTGCCTGCAGCTTTGAGACTGCGCAGCGTAGCCATGATAATCTCTTCGCTGACAGAGTCAATCCCGACGAAGGGCTCGTCCAAAAAGATACAATCCGCCTCTTGAACCAAGCAGCGAGCAATCAAGACCCGCTGGAATTGCCCGCCAGACAGCTGGCTAATCTGGCGCTCAGCCAAGTCTGCTAAACCGACAATTTTCAATGCCTCAGCCACCTTGTCCCAATGGGAACTCTTTAGTCCCTGAAAGAGCTTGAGCTGCGGGTAAAGTCCCAAAGAGACACACTCTTTGACCTTGATAGGAAAATGATAATCAATATTAATCTTTTGCTCTACATAAGCGACTCGCTGGAGAGAGTTCTGTAGCGGCTTTTGATCCAGCAGAGTCTGGCCTTGGTGGTCAATAATCCCTAGCATGCCCTTGAGCAGGGTGGATTTTCCGGCTCCGTTAGGGCCGATAATCCCAGTAATGGTTGGCTCCTTAATGGTTAATGAAAGGGGCTCAAGAGCCAGCCTATCCTGATAGCTGACAGTTAAATCTTTAATTGTAATCATCTCATACACCTCTATAATTTTAATATACATTAAAACAAAAATTAAGTCAAGTTAATTTTTGCAAATTTCTAAAATTAATATAAGAAACGTTTGAAAAAACAAGTAGATTTTGATAAGGTTATATCAAAAGCATGAAAGCGAGAAGAAGATGACACGACTACAAGATGATTTCTACGATGCAGTTAATGGTGAGTGGGCCAAGACGGCGGTCATTCCTGATGATAAGCCAGTGACGGGCGGCTTCATGGATCTGGCAGATGAGATTGAAGATCTTATGCTCGCCACGACAGACAAATGGTTGGCTGGCGATGGAGTGCCAGAAGATGCCATTCTGCAGAACTTTGTTGCTTACCACCGCTTGGCAGCGGATTATGATAAACGGGAAGCGGCTGGGATTGAGCCTGCGCGTGCTTACATTAATGAAATTCGCAACCTAACATCTTTTGAAGACTATGCTTCTAAGATTGCTGATTTTGAGTTGGCTGGTAAGCCAACTTATTTCCCCTTTGGTGTAGCGCCTGACTTTATGGACGCTCGTATCAATGTTCTCTGGGCAGACGGACCGGGAACCATTTTGCCAGACACGACCTACTATGCGGAGGATCATCCGCAGAAGGCAGACCTGCTTGCAAAATGGCGCAAGGCTCAGGAAGATTTGCTGGCAAAATTTGACTTTGCAGAAGAGGAAATCAAGGATCTTTTAGATAAGGTCTTGGAGCTGGATGCTGTTTTTGCTCAGTATGTTCTGTCTAGTGAAGAAAGCTCTGAGTATGCTAAGCTCTACCATCCTTATAAGTGGGACGATTTCAAAGCCTTGGTACCGGAGTTGCCTCTGGCGGATATTTTCACCAAGTTAATCGGTCAAGAACCCGACCAGGTCATTGTGCCTGAGGAACGCTTCTGGAAAGCAGCTAAGGATATCTATACAGCTGCTAACTGGGATAAACTCCATGCTCTGCTGATTCTCTCTGCGGTCCGCAATACGACGCCTTATCTAACGGATGGCATCCGTGTCTTGGCAGGAGCTTATCATCGTGCTCTATCAGGGACTCCTCAGGCTCAGGACAAGAAAAAAGCAGCCTTTTACCTGGCCCAAGGTCCCTTCAATCAAGCTGTCGGTCTTTGGTATGCTGGTCAAAAGTTCTCACCAGAAGCCAAGGCTGATGTGGAGCAGAAAGTGGCGACGATGATTGAAGTTTACAAAAACCGCCTGGCCCAGAATGACTGGCTGACACCAGAAACTCGGGACAAGGCTATTGTCAAACTCAATGTCATCAAGCCTTATATTGGCTATCCAGACGAGCTTCCTGAGCGCTATTCCCTCAAGGTTGTGGATGAAAAGCTGACTCTCTTTGAAAATGCTCAGAAGCTGAGCCAGATTGATATTGCTTACAGCTGGAGCAAATGGAATCAACCGGTAGATTACAAGGAATGGGGAATGCCAGCCCATATGGTCAATGCCTACTATAATCCGCAGAAAAACCTGATTGTCTTTCCAGCGGCTATCCTGCAGGCTCCTTTCTATGACCTGCACCAATCCTCATCAGCCAATTACGGTGGTATCGGAGCGGTCATTGCCCATGAGATTTCTCATGCTTTTGATACCAATGGCGCTTCCTTTGATGAAAATGGCAGTCTTAATAATTGGTGGACGGAGCATGACTACCAAGCCTTTACCGAACGGACTCAAAAGGTCATTGATCAGTTCGAAGGACAGGATTCCTATGGTGCTAAGGTCAATGGCAAGCTGACTGTTTCAGAAAATGTGGCAGATCTGGGCGGTATTGCAGCTGCCTTAGAAGCAGCCAAGAAAGAAGCGGATTTCTCTGCTGAGGAATTCTTTACCAACTTTGCACGCATCTGGCGGATGAAAGGTCGAGAGGAATATATGAAGCTCTTGGCAAGCGTTGATGTCCATGCGCCAGCCAAGCTTCGGACCAATGTGCAGCTGCCTAACTTTGACGATTTCTTTACGACCTTTGATGTGCAAGAGGGAGATGGCATGTGGCGGAGCCCAGAAGAGCGGGTGGTCATCTGGTGATGCAGAGATAAGACGTTTATCGAATCTTGCTCAAATCAAAAATAATCGAGTGCATTTCAATAGTCTGCTTTTGGTTTTGAAAGCAGACTATTTTGTCAAAGAAAATATAAAGCGTTTACATTTTTCTAGCCTTGTGCTATACTGTAGTTGATAACAAAAAATAAACAAAACATCCAAATAGAATAGATTTCAAAGTGTTTATTAATGAATAATAAAGAAAAGAGATGTTCTTATGGTAAAACGATTCATTAGTTCAAATGCTTCAGAAATTTTAAGTATGACTGCGCCGGAGCTGAAACAGAGCATCAAGGCCAGTGAGGGCCGCGTTATCCTGTCTGAAAACGTAGCTTTCAAAGAATCTTATATCGGTGATGTGACCAATGCAGAGATTGCTAGGTCTTTTGGTGCTGACTTGATTTTGCTGAATGGGATTGATATCTTCCAGCCTTTTGTGGCTGGTCTGGATGCCAAGGAAGATTTTGTTAAGGAGCTGCACCGCTTGGTGGGGCGTCCTATCGGTATCAATCTAGAGCCGGTGGACAGTCAGGCCCAGATGGCAGGAGAACGCCTGATTATCAATGAGGGGCGTCAGGCTAGTCTAGCGACCGTTCAGCGAGCAGAAGAGTTGGGCGTTGACTTTATCTGCCTGACAGGTAATCCGGGAACTGGTGTCACCAATCAAGCCATTATTGACACCATTCGAGTGGTCAAGGAGAATTTTTCAGGTCTGCTGATTGCAGGCAAAATGCATGCTTCGGGTGTGGATGAGCCGGTAGCAGACCTAGAAGCAATCGCTCAATTTATCGAAGCTGGTGTTGATATTGTCCTAGCACCGGCAGTCGGCAGTGTGCCAGGCTTTGATGAGCAGGACTTGAAGCAGATTGTCCGACTGGCCCATCAAAAGGGGGCTCTGGTTATGAGTGCTATCGGTACCAGTCAGGAGAGTGCTGATGAGGATATTGTCAAGCAAATGGCTATCCGCAACAAAATCTGCGGTGTAGATATCCAGCATATCGGGGATTCAGGCTACGGCTGTCTGGCTCCGGTTGAAAATATCTTTGCCATGAGCAAGGCTCTCAGAGGACAGCGCCACACCATTTCCATGATTTCACGTTCGATTAATAGATAGTAAAATGAGATAGACTTTTAAGGGGGAAGCTCCTAGAAAGCCTATCTCTATTTTTTATAAAAGAAAGACCGAGATTCTTGTCTCGGCCTTTATAGGTTTCCTTTTTTATCTAAAAATTCATGATAGACACAGAGACTGACTGCAGAGCGGGCGATGCTGTATTTAGAGTAGGGGATAATGACAATCTCTGCTTGTTTTTGTTTTGGAAAGAGAGGTACTTCCTGCTCTAACTGAGCCAGGACCTGTTCGGCAATAACCGGATAGGAGAATATTTGGCCGTCCAGATAAATCCTTTCGCTATCAATAAGCTGGCAGAGGTTGGAAATGGAAATGGCCAGATAGCGGCAGGCAGTATGAATCAACTCAATGCTGCCCAAGTCTCCTAAGCGATAGGCGGTCATCAGACTTGTCAAATCAATGTCATTAGCATCCTCTACAAGGGTCTTTAAGAGCGAGGTCTGGGAAGCCCGATACAGGATAGCTGCTTTGTCAATCAGAGCGCTCTCGCTGGCATAAACCTGCAGGCAGCCGTGCTTGCCGCAAGGACAGCGCTCCCCTTCGGGATTGATGACGGTATGCCCCACCTCCCCGATAAGATAATTTTCCTGACTGTAAATGCTGCCCTTGTACATGTAAGAGCAATGAATACCTCTGGCGACATGATAGACGATAAAATTCCTGTCTGTCGGATGATAGCTAAAGAGGCGTTCAGCCAGTGTCAGGCAGTGGGATTTATTGGCAAAGTAGACAGGGAGGTCAAAGGCTTCTTGAATAGTCCGCAAGTCAATCTGTCCCCAGTGGGGGTTTTTAGAAATAATAAAATCACTCTCAGAGAGATTCACATGCCCCGGCAGCCCGAGGGCAATCGCTGAGATGGAGTATTTGCTGTTCTTCTTCAGAAAATCTTGAATGAGTCGGATGATTTCCTGGTCAGACGGGCCGCCTGTCACCTCGACCTGATAAGTCCGAATGCTACTTTCTACAATCTCACCGGTATTATCAGCGATGACCATAGCCAGCTGTTTTTCAGAAATCTCAAAGCCCAGATAGTAGCGGCTACGAGGCGCAATATCTAGCAGGGTTTTTTTGCGGCCTACACTCTCGTCATTGAGCTCGCCCAGCTCCAGTACCAAGCCTTCCTTGATCAGTTCATTGATGATACTGCCAGTCGTGGCTGGTGTAATCTGAGTTTCTTTTGAAATATCAATCCGAGAAATCGGTCGTTTGGCATAGAGCTGATCCAGAACAGTTGCCCTTAGCTCGTTTTGTTTTCTAGTTCGTGTCATCTTGTTTCCTCTGCTGCTATACTATCAAAAAAAGCTAGAAATCTCAAATGTAAGCGTTGACATAGTACAGAAAAATAGTTATAATGTTTATAGAATATTAATAACATAGTGAAAAATATTCTATTTCTGGATTTTTGTTTATATATTGAAAATAAATGGCAAGTGTCGTTGCGGGCTAGGTCAGATTCATAAAGGAGGATGCCGATGGAAACAAAACAGATTATGTTAGTCTGTGCAGCTGGGATGAGTACCAGTCTCATGGTCAATAAAATGCAGAAAGCTGCAGAGGAGCGCGGCTTGGCTGCGACGATATTTGCGGTGCCAGTGTCAGAAGCAGAAGACTATCTAAGCGAGAAAAAGGTTGATGTCCTGTTGCTGGGGCCTCAGGTCCGCTATCTGCTGGAGGATTTACAGGAAAAATTAGCTTCAAAAGACATCCCGGTCGATGTCATTCCTATGACGGACTACGGAATGATGAAGGGGGATAAGGTCCTGGATCTGGCAGAGTCGCTCATGAAGTAGGTACTCCTATGGCAAATAAAGATTCCTTAGAGGTCGCTATGACCCTCATTATGTATGGCGGAGAGGCCAAGTCTTGTGCTATTGAAGCCATTGCAGCAGCTAAAAAGCAGGACTTTGACCGAGCTCAGGAGAGACTGAGTCAGGCTCAGAAGGCCCTGCTGCAAGCCCATCACGCTCAGGCTGAAATGCTGAGCAAAGAGGCACAAGGAGAAAAGACAGAACTTAGTTTATTTATGGTACATGGGCAGGATCATCTCATGACCAGTATCGCCTTTGTTGATTTGGCAAAGGAGATTGTTGATTTGCATAAAAAATTTGATGAATAGGAGAAATGCAGATGAGTAGTTTGGTTGATAAATGGCAAGCGCGTCTCATGCCTATTGCCAATAAAATCGGCAACCAAAAATTTCTGGTTGCCCTGCGGGATTCCTTTATTGGAACCATGCCTGTGATTATGACGGGCTCTTTCGCCCTCATGGTCAATGCCTTTCTATCTGACTTGCCAGGACAGTTCGGCTGGACCTGGATTTCCTCTACCTTCCAGTGGCTGATTGATATTAACTGGCTGGTATTTAAGGGCAGTATTCCTATCGTTACCCTCTTGTTCCTCTTTACCTTCGGGGTCAATATCGCTAAAATTTACAATACTGATAAGGTGTCTGCCGGTCTGGTAGCTGTTGCTTCCTATATCATTACCATTGGTGGATCAGTTACTAAAACCTTTGAGTTGGCTGGCAAAACACCAGGGCTGAGCAAGGCGATTTCAAAACTTCCAGAGCTAAAACTTGACGGCAGTAACTTGTCTGTGACGATTAACAGTGTCATTCCCGGTGACCAGATTAGTGCGCGTGGTTACTTTACTGCTATTCTGATTGGTTTTGTATCTGTTATCATCTTTTGTAAGGTCATGAATCGTAACTGGACGATTAAACTTCCAGATTCTGTTCCGCCAGCTATCATGAAGCCCTTCCAGTCTATCATTCCGGCTGCGATTGCCATGTATGTCGTGGGGATTGCAACCTACCTCTTTAATCTGGTGACAGGCGAGCTGTTGATTGACTGGATTTATAAGATTCTTCAGGCACCGCTTCTCAGCTTGTCTCAAAGCTTCTGGGCTGTACTGCTCATTGTCTTTCTCAATAAGATTTTCTGGTTCTTCGGCCTGCACGGCGGTAATGTGCTGGCACCAGTCATGGCCAGTCTCTTTGGTGTGACCATGCTGGCTAATCTAGAAGCTTATCAGGCTGGGCATGCGATTCCTTATATGTGGACGGATAATTCTTTCGGTGCTTTTGTCTGGTTTGATGCGATTGGGGTTGCCATTGCCATTCTCTGGCAATCTCGGAACAAGCACTATCGCGAAGTGGCCAAGTTAGGAATTTTCCCAATGGTCTTCAACATCGGTGAGCCAGTCATGTACGGCCTGCCAATCGTTTTGAATCCAATTATGTTTATTCCATACGTCCTGACGCCAATGGTCATGGTAACAGTAGCCTACTTTGCAACCTCTATGGGCTTGGTTGCGCCGGTTACTCAAAACGTTACTTGGGTAATGCCGCCGATTCTCTACGGTTTCTTTGCGACAGCCTTCGACTGGCGGGCAATTATTCTTTCGCTGGTTAATATCGCTATTTCGACCGCTATATATCTGCCCTTTGTCAAGATGGCAGATAAACAGGAGGAGCTTGGATAAATGGCAAAATTTGAAATTAAAGAAGAATTTTATTTGGATGGCAAGCCTTTTAAGATTTTATCAGGAGCTATTCAGTATTTCCGGCTTCATCCAGACCAGTGGCGAGATACCCTTTACAATCTCAAAGCTCTAGGCTTTAATACGGTAGAAACCTATATTCCTTGGGCATTGCATGAGCCTCAGGAAGGGCAGTTTCAGGCAGAGGAGATGCTGGATTTTGAAGCATACTTCAAGTTGGTTGAGGAGATGGGGCTTTATCTCATTGTCCGGCCGACGCCTTACATCTGTGCAGAGTTTGACTTTGGCGGCCTGCCGGCTTGGCTCTTGAGATATCCTTCTATGCGCCTGCGGGTCAATCATCCGCTTTTTCTGGAAAAGGTCAGTCATTTTTATGACTGGCTCTTTCCCAAGCTTCTGCCCTATCAGAGCGATCAGGGTGGCCCTATCCTCATGATGCAGGTGGAAAATGAATATGGTTCTTACGCCGAGGACAAGGCCTACATGCGCAGCATTGCGCAGATGATGAAGGTACGTGGCGTTACGGTTCCCCTCTTTACCTCTGACGGGACATGGATAGAGGCTTTGGAGTCTGGAACTTTGATTGAGGATGATATTTTTGTGACGGGGAATTTTGGTTCCCAACCTAAGGAAAATACAGATAATCTGCGAGCTTTCACGGAGCGCTATGGCAAGAAATGGCCACTTATGTGTACCGAGTTTTGGGATGGTTGGTTCAGCCGCTGGAGCGAGGAAATCGTTCGGCGAGAAGCCGAAGATTTGGCTCAGGATGTCAAAAAAATGCTGCAGCTGGGCAGTATGAACCTCTTTCTACTGAGAGGTGGGACCAATTTTGGTTTTATCAGCGGCTGTTCAGCCCGCAAGACAAAGGATTTGCCGCAGATTACCTCCTATGATTTTGACGCACCCATTACTGAGTGGGGGCAGCCGACTGAGAAATACTACGCTGTTCAGCGGGTGACCCACGAGGTCTTTCCAGAGCTTGAGCAGATGGAGCCTATTAGCCGACAGGCCAAGGCCTATGGCAGTTTTCCACTGCTTAGAACTGCAAATCTGCTGGATGTGGCAGCAGACATCACAGAGGAAATTCTGCTGGATTATCCGCAGCCTATGGAGCAGATTGGGCAGAATCATGGCTATATCCTCTACCGTTCCGATATCAAAAATCAATACCATGAGGAAAGGCTCAAGGCCTTGGAGACTCATGACCGCTGCCATTTCTATGTCAATCAGGAGCACCTAGCTACCCAGTATCGGGAAGAAATCGGTGATGAGCTGCTCTTCTCGGCTAATACCGAGCGGATTCAGATTGATGTGCTGGTGGAAAATATGGGGCGGGTCAACTATGGTTACAAGCTGGGCGCACCCAGTCAATCCAAGGGAGTCAAGGGCGGTATCATGATTAACCACCAGTTCCGAAAGGGTTGGAAGCATTATGCGCTCAAGTTTGACCAGGAAATGCTGGCCAAGTTAGACTGCTACTCAGCTCCACCTGAAAGAGTCAAAGCACCGACCTTCTATCGCTTTGAAGCAGAGTTGGATGATATCGCTGATACCTTCATCGACTGCTCTAAGTATGGGAAAGGCTGTATTTCGGTCAACGGCTTCAACCTTGGCCGCTACTGGAATGAAGGGCCGATTCACTATCTCTATGTGCCGTCTGGCTTGCTCAAGGATAAGAATGAGTTTATCGTCTTTGAAACAGAAAATGTCAAGATTGAAGAGTTGACCTTACTTGACCATCCAGTCTATAAGAAATGAGGTGTTGCGATGAAATATATGACAATCGGGAATGAACTGGAAGGAGCCAGTCAGCTGATTTTGGGTTGCATGCGACTAGCAGAGCATGATCCTAAAGAGGTCGTTTCCGTTCTTGAAACAGCGGTAGAAGTGGGAATTAATTTCTTTGACCACTCAGATGTCTATGCTGGCGGCCAGTCTGAAGCAAAGTTTGCACAGGCTCTTCGCTCGGCTAAGATTCCCCGGGACCGTGTTCTCATCCAGTCCAAGTGCGGACTGCGGGATGTTCATACCAACTACCATTTTGACTTTTCTAAGGATTATATCATCAGCTCGGTTGAAGGCAGCTTGGAGCGCTTGCAGACGGACTATCTGGATGTGCTCCTCCTGCACCGGCCAGATGCTCTTGTGGAGCCGGAAGAGGTGGCTGAGGCTTTCTCACAGCTGCACCAAGCTGGGAAGGTCCGCTATTTCGGAGTCAGCAATCAAAACCCTTATCAAATGGAGCTGCTTCAGAAGAGTGTGGAGCAGCCCTTGATTGCCAACCAACTACAGTTTGGTCCAGCCCATACTCCGATGCTGGACGCTGGGCTCAATGCCAATATGCTCAATCCTTTAGCAATCGTTCGGGACGGTAGTGTGCTGGACTATTGTCGATTGCATCATATCACGATTCAGCCTTGGTCACCATTTCAGGTTGACTTGAACCAGGGACTTTTTATGGAGCATCCTAAATATACTCAGCTTACAGAAACTCTGCATGCCTTTGCGTCAGACTATCAAGTTTCTTTTGAAGCCTTAGTTCTCGCCTGGATTTTGCGTCATCCAGCACAAATGCAGCCGATTGTTGGCTCCATGAATCCACAGCGAATTCGCTCAATGGTGGCTGCTTTTGATATTGAGCTCTCTCGAGCTGACTGGTATAAGATTTATAAGAGCGCGGGAAATCCTCTGCCCTAAGCTTGTTTTTGCAGGGAGATTATTTGTTATTCAGAATCAATGAAGCCTAAGAGCAGCGAATCGGTCTGCATATTTCATTGATTAAGCTCGACTCTGCACCTTATGAAAGGAGAATGATATGAATAATAAGTTTTCTTGGCAAGGCCTAGCAAAATCTGCTTCTGCTGCCAAGTATGGAAGTGGCTTGCTGCTATGTGTTTCCCTCTTGTCCTTAGCAGCTTTGACAGCTGTATCAAGAGTTGAAGCAGAAGATGTTGTGCCTGCCCCTGCCGCAGTAGCTGAAACGTCGGCTTCTCCAGCAGCGCAAGCAAGTCCTGAGGCTGAAAATCCAGCTGTGGCTGAACCCCAAGCAGCTCCTGCAAATCAGGCCGAATCAGCTGCCAGCGAGTTGCCAGCCAGTCAGGTCATGTCTGATGAGCAGAAGCAGCGCGCCATTGCTCAGATGGGAGCCAATCAAGGGGATGTCTGGGTTTGGTCGGAGGAAAATGTCGTTGAAGAAAATGGGGAGCGTCAAAAGCGCGGTCCTAATGGCGGTCCTGGTCAATTTAATGGCGGAGCCGTCGTGTTAGGCGGCCGTCCGACTTATGACCCAGCGGCGGATTGGTACTACCTTGCTTATAAAGGCGAAGGGATGACTGACGAAGAAGCACAGGCTGTCTTTGACAAGGAACGCGGCAAATGGATGAACGAATTTGATCCTTGGGGCGTTGTGATGGAAATGACGGACAATAAGGCCAGCAATGCATGGGCGGATATTCGTAACATGCAGGCTTTTGTGCTCCGGAAGGATTCCAATGTCTGGGAGAAAATTGTGGATCACCCTCAAGGAGTTCAATGGGTTTCTCAATTCAAGGGAAATATGTCCAGCAACGTAGGAGATGCACGTCAGGAAGCCTTGGCTGGCGGGGGAACAGCTATTGAGGTATTACTTAAGCAGGATCGGGTTGCCCACTGGGGCTCTGATCAAGCCCGTGATATTCCGAATCCTCAAAACATTCGGGCTGTTTTAGTTTCTGTAGAAGCTCGTATTTCTGAAAAATCTGATCCAGATGCCAAGCTTGGTATTCAAGTTGGCGGTGACTGGAAATTTGCTGAAGAAGTGAGCAAGCCGCTCTGGTATCCAGGAGCTGGTCTGGCTGGTATTCAGCGACTGACCAAGGATTGGGCTCGTTACTATTTTGTCAGCCTCACTGGTATTCAAGATGCAGTCGAAGAAAGGGCCATTTCACAAGATGAGTTTATGAAGAGCATCGTGCCGTTGGCCGATATGGAGCAGGCCTCTCAAAATCAAGCCCAGCAGCCAACCCCTGCAAAGCCTGATCCAAAGGGTAGCCAAGCGGAAAATCTGACCTACAAAACAAGCGGCCAGACGGATTCTCAAGCAGCGTCTCAACAGCCAACTCTTCAACAAGCTTCTTCCAAACAACTGCCTAAGACCGGCAGTCAAAGCAGTCTATTGACCAATCTGCTTGGATTCGGGCTCTTAGGGCTGGCAGCTGGTTTCCTTGGCTTGAAGAAAAAATCTTAGTTTTGCAAGCTAGAGGAAAAATAATCTACAAAAAAGCAACAGCAGGTTCTAGCTGTTGCTTTGTGTTTGGTTTAGGTTTTGCACGACAGGCTGTTCAAAATTAGGTGCTTGCGCAGTGAGCGGACTGCAGACAGGCTCTTGGTATTTTTGAGTAAAGCGGCATCTTGGGAAGTTGGAGCAGCCCCAAAATTTCTGACCAGCCTTAGAACCTTTGGCTGCTGTGCGGAGCACCAATCCATGCTGGCAGCGAGGACAGATCTTTTCTGCTTCTCTACGCTGTTTATTCTGAGCAATGCTATTAATATGGCGCTCTTTGATGACCTGCTTTCGCTTGGTCAGGGGCAGGAGCATACGATAGAGGTCGTCAATCTGCTCGGGCGACAGGCAGACTGGACTTTGGCAGGCCTGCTGGTTGATTGCCCCAATCACTTGCCAGGTCTGAATAACTTTATGCCTGTCACTGTTTAGATGGATTTCCTTAAGCTGACAGTCATTGCCAAAGACGATATAGGAATATAGATTTGGCGTGTATTGGTTGAGATAGTAGCTGAGCCATTTGAGATGGACTTTATTTTGAATAATGGGATTGAAAAAAGAATTCTTGTAGGATTTTCCGCGGCCTCCGGAAAGAACCTGAGTCCAGTATTGCTGATTTTCTGAGCCGAAGATCCAGCCCTTGTAGTTTTTTGACTCAAAAATGTAAATTCCAGATGGATGAATCAGCAGGGCATCAATCTCAGTGGTAGATCCATCTTCTTTGAAAATATAGAGATTGTACAAAATCTTTTTATAGCCATAGAGCTGGTTCAAGACCTGACCAAGCTGGTACTCTCCCTGTTTTCCCTTGTTATATTTGAGTTCCCAAGGGGCAGTCTGGGTTTGCTGGAAATAGTCAGGCTCTGGGCTTTGGCTGGATGACCAATCCGAGTCCGTATCTTCCCTGTCTTCAAGTAGCTTATAACTGATAAAAAAGACGATGCCAAAGACAGCCACAAATGCAATGAAAAAGAATCCAAACATTTCCTAATCTCCCTTAAAATCCCTAATTCGAGTATAGCACAAAATAAAGGACGGAAGATTTTTATAAGTGTAAAAACACAGCAATTGAGCAATAGATTGAAATATGTCTAAAAAACGGAAACTACCCTTTAAAAACTTATTTTCCAAAAACACCTCACAAACCTAAAAAATCATGTATAATAAAAAGACAGGAAAAGAATAGGAGTTATCATGTCTCAGGAATTAATCAGTGTTATCATCCCTGTTTACAATGTTGAGCAGTATTTAGCAGAATGTGTGAACAGCGTCTGTCGTCAGACCTATCAAAATCTGGAAATTATTCTAGTCAATGATGGTTCAACAGATGCTTCTGGCCAGATTTGCCAAGAGCTAGCTGATCAGGATGCGAGGATTCGCCTCATTCATCAGGACAATCAAGGTTTGTCCGGTGCCCGCAACACAGGGATTGAGCACTCTAGTTCAGACTATTTGATTTTTGTGGATTCGGATGACTGGCTGCCTGAGCAGCATGTTGCCCGCCTCTATGAAAAGATCAAGGAGTATGATGCGGACATTGCTATTGGTCACCACTGTAGCTTTCGTGCAGAGGATTCAGCCTTCCTCTACTATTCGACAGAGCATTTTGAAACCCTCTATACGCGAGAAGAGATAATCGAGGAGTACCCTAGACGGCGCATGCTAGACGGTGTCTTTCTCTGTGCCTGGGCCAAGCTCTATAAGCGTGAGCTCTTTGATACAGTGCGCTATCCAGTCGGCCGAGTGGCCGAAGATGCCTTCACAACTTATAAGCTGTATCTTCAGTCAGAGAAGATTATCTACCTCAATGAACCGCTCTATTACTATCGCTTGCGGCCAAATAGCATCTCCATGACTTGGAATGAGCAGTGGTTCCGAGACTTGATTGTAGGTTTTGAGGAGCAGCTAGCCATTTTGGGTAAGCTGGGCTATGACCTGAGCTTCTACTACAAATACTACACTTTCCTGCTCCAGTATTGTCGCGACAGCGCTGCAGCCGTCGGTATGCAGTCCAGTCTGGTCTATCAGGAAATTGAAAGTAAACTCCAACTATTTGGAGAATAAACAAAACAAGCCACCTTTCATCCATAGGGCTGAAAGCGTAGCTTGTTTTTTAGTGTTTGAAAATTAAAGACTAAAAATAACAATTAATGTCATGCTTCAAAAAAACATCTTGGTATTCAAATAAGTCTTCAGGGTGCAAGGCCTTGACATCTTCCATGGCATACTTTCGGCCAAGTAATTTGTATTTATTTTCGCCAAATTGATGGAAAGGCAACAGCTGGACTTGATCGATGGATAGTTCATTAAACAAAGTCGCAAACCGCTCTGCATCTTCTAAAGAGTCATTAAAATCTGGAATGACAGGAATGCGCAGAACAATCGTCTTTTGATGAGTGAAGGCGTAGTGGATATTCTGAACAATTAATTCGTTTTTTACTCCAGTCACCTTGCGGTGGTTGACAGAGTTATAATGTTTCAGGTCTGTATAGATAAAATCAACGTACTGGATGAGATCCACGAATTTTTCATGTTCTACAAAGGCAGTTGTTTCGATAGCGGTATGAATCCCTTTTTCCTTAGCTGCTTTGAGAATGGCTTTGGCAAATTCAAACTGGGCGAAAATCTCTCCGCCAGATAAGGTCAGGCCGCCGCCAGATTCTTCATAAAAATCTCTGTCTTTTAGGACTTCGTTGATAATCTCCTCGACACTTCTTTCCTCCCCCATAGTGATGCTTTTTTTGGTAGTAGCATCCAGCATAGGCTCGGGTCTGAATTGCTGTGATTCTGGATTGGAGCACCAAGGGCAGCGCAGAGGACAGCCCTTGAGGAAAACCGTTGTACGAATCCCTGGTCCATCATGAATACTGAAATGTTGGATGTTGAAAATAATTCCTTTTGTTGTTTCCATACTCAGGCCTCCTTTAGATACAATCATTATAACTTATTTTAGAAAGAAAAACAATTACGAATGAAAGTTATTTTTATTTTATTTTTAAGACGTCTTTTGTTACAATAATAGCAGAGGTGATAGAATGGAACGTTTAGATGAAATTGTTAAATTAGTATCTGAATTTGAACGAATCGATGTCAATACTTTGTCTGACCGCTTAAAAGTGTCCAAAGTAACGATTCGCAAGGACTTGGATAAGCTGGAAACCAAAGGTCTGCTGCGCAGAGAGCATGGCTATGCTGTTTTAAATAGCGGCGATGATCTGAATGTCAGACTTTCCTTTCATTATGATACCAAGCGCCGAATTGCCCAGGAAGCAGCAAAAATCGTTCAGGATAATGAAACCATTATGATCGAATCAGGCTCGACCTGTGCCTTACTAGCTGAGGAAATCTGCCGAACGAAGAAGAATGTCAAGATTATTACCAATTCTTATTTTATTGCGGATTATATAAAACAAACTGATTCTTGTAAAATTATCTTACTGGGCGGAGAATTTCAGAAAGATTCTCAAGTGACAGTAGGGCCTCTTCTCAAGGAAATGATCCGCTTTTTCCACGTAGAACATGCTTTTGTCGGAACAGATGGCTATGATGAAAATCTAGGCTTTACAGGCAAGGATCTGATGCGGAGTGAGGTTGTGCAGTATATGTCAGAGGCATCTGACCAGATGATTGTCTTGACGGACTCAAGTAAGTTTACCAGAAAAGGTACGGTAAAGAGATTTGGCTTCAAACAGATTGCCCAAGTGGTGACTGACAAGGCGATTCCGAAAGAGGCTGTTGAGCGCTTGAAAGCTGCGGATATCAAACTGACTCTAATCTAGCAGAGAGAAGGAGATAAGATGAAAAATGAAAGAAAAAAACTATTGGCAAAAATTGCTTATCTCTACTACATAGAAGAAAGAAGCCAGTCTGACATTGCGGCTGAGACAGGGATTTATCGCACCACTATCAGCCGAATGCTGGCAGAAGCGAAAAAAGAGGGCATTGTAAAGATTGAGATTGAAGACTTTGATACTCGCTTGTTCCATTTGGAAAACTATGTAAAAGAAAAATACGGGCTCAAGGGAATCGAAATTGTCAGTAACTTAGTAGATGAATCTCCAGCAGACTTGGAAGAGAGGTTGGCTCAAGCTGCTGCGGGTATGCTGCGCGGCCTGATTAAAGACAATGATAAAGTGGGATTTTCTTGGGGCAAGAGCTTGAGCCTTTTAGTAGAGCACTCCAGCAGCAAGCATTTGACAAATGTCCATTTCTTTCCTTTGGCAGGTGGACCGAGTCATATCCATGCACGCTATCATGTGAACACCCTCATCTATAGCATGGCTGGAAAATACCATGGGGACTGCCGTTTTATGAATTCCACGATTATTCAGGAGAACGAGCAACTGACAAATGGAATATTGGCGTCTAAATACTTTGAAGATCTAAAAAGCAGCTGGCAGGAGCTAGATGTGGCCGTGGTTGGTATTGGCGGGCAGGTTGACACGGGAAATCGCCAATGGCTGGACATGCTGACCTCAGAGGATTTTCTTGCTCTAGAGAGTCAGGATGCTGTCGGAGAAATCTGCTGTCGCTTCTTTAATAAAAAAGGGGAGATGGTCTACCAGCATTTGCAAAATCGAACGATTGCCATCTCTTTGGAAAATTTGAAAAAGGTGCCGCTTAGTTTGGCCTTTGCCTATGGCAGTCAAAAATCTGCTGCTATCTTAGCGGTGTTGCGAGCTGGATATGTCAATCATTTGATTACGGATGAAGCGACTATTTTGAAAATGCTAGACTTGGACGGAGATAGGAGTTTCTTCACTTCTTGATGTCAGTGGAATCTCAGGTGCAAGAGATTTCCAAGACGGAATTTAGGGATTCTATTTTTTAATAGTGGATTAGCAGCTATGTATGGAGGTGGATTCTTGATTTGAAAAAGTTAATGAAACGAAAATTGACTAGTTTAGCCACAGGAGAGCTAGTCGCTGTGCTAGTATTTTGGATGAATTTTTTCCTTCTCAAAAAATGGATTCTTACTACTGGAGCTTTGATTTCTATTTCTTTCTCCTTGTTTGTACTGAGTTTTATTTTGATACAGGGCTCAGTTTTTTGGTGGATTTTGATAAAAAGGATTTCCGATCCAGAATTTGCTGAAAGATATACAGGCAAGATTTACAGGGTACTAAAGATTTTAGACCTTATTTTACTGGGTGTGGGAACTCTGATAATCATTTTTAATTCCAGTGATTTTTCCACCTTCATAATCTCTGTAGCAATTTGGTTTTTTGCTGTCATCGAGTGGATGAATTATTTTAAATGGCAATTATCCTACAGTCTGAATCCTGCTGTTTTATTGAAATACATCCTCCAGAGGAAATTGCGGAAAAGTAAAATAGCATATATGATGAAGTAGAAGCAAATAGCTGCTGCTTCTTTTTTGTGCCGAATCTGCTTATCGTTCTTATCTAATAGAGTGCCTTTGAATCGCAGATGAATACAGCTGTACAGAACTGTTCTTTGTGGGGGGGAGTTTTTATTCTGCACAAATGTGCAAAATAATTTAAATAAGCTAATTTGTTCTATAATATATTGACGGACTGAGATAAAGGTGATACATTCTAGTTACAAACAAAAATAAATCACTTTCAAACAAAAGAACAAGTTTTTGTTAATCATAAAGATAGGAGCGATTGTAACATATGGAAATGATTGTAGCAGATCAAATTATCATGGGTCTTATCTTAGACGCTGGTGATGCCAAGCAGCATATTTATCAAGCTTTATCACTAGCTAAAGATGGTAAGTTTTCAGAATGCGATGAGCAGATTGAGCTGGCAGATAAGGCGCTGTTAGAGGCCCATAACTTGCAGACCAAGTTCCTAGCTCAGGAAGCTGGAGGAACGAAAACAGAGATTACAGCACTGTTTGTTCATTCTCAAGATCATTTGATGACTAGCATTACAGAGATTAACCTCATCAAAGAAATCATCGACTTGAGAAGAGAATTACAAGGGGAAAAATAAATCATCAGGAGGATGAAAAGATGGTTAAGATTGGTTTGTTTTGCGCGGCAGGTTTTTCAACAGGAATGTTGGTCAACAATATGAAAATAGCTGCAGCTGAAAAAGGGCTGGAAGCTGAGATTGAAGCCTACTCTCAGGCTAAGTTGGCTGATTATGCAGCGGATCTGGATGTCGCTTTATTGGGCCCGCAGGTAGCCTATACACTAGACAAATCTACAGCTATTTGCGACAGTTGCCATACTCCGATTGCAGTTATTCCGATGGCTGATTACGGTATGCTAGATGGCGAAAAAGTGTTAAATCTCGCTTTGAGTTTGTTGGATAAACATTAAAATCAAGGAGCTTCGTTATGTCTAAAGTGGATACTCAAAAAATCATTGCGCCGATTATGAAGTTTGTCAATATGCGCGGGATTATCGCCTTAAAAGACGGTATGTTGGCAATTTTGCCCCTTACAGTTGTGGGAAGTCTATTCTTGATTGTAGGGCAATTGCCGTTTGAAGGTCTAAATCAAGCCATTGCTGGTATGTTTGGGGCTGACTGGACAGAACCGTTTATGCAGGTTTATTCAGGTACCTTTGCCATTATGGGGCTGATTTCCTGTTTTTCAATTGGTTATTCTTATGCCAAGAACAGCGGTGTAGAGCCTCTGCCGGCAGGGGTGTTGTCTCTTTCTTCTTTCTTTATCCTTTTGAAATCCTCCTACATACCAGAAAAGGGTGAGGCAATTGCAGATGCGATTGCCAAGGTCTGGTTTGGTGGTCAAGGAATCATTGGGGCCATTCTCATTGGTCTGGCAGTTGGCAGTATCTATACGATTTTCATTCAAAAGCATATTGTCATCAAAATGCCAGAGCAGGTTCCACAAGCGATTGCCAAGCAGTTTGAAGCCATGATTCCTGCTTTCGTTATTTTCTTGCTATCAATGCTTGTTTATATTATTGCCAAGATAGCGACTGGTGGCGGCACCTTTATTGAGATGATTTACGATGTTATTCAGGTTCCTCTGCAAGGTCTGACAGGCTCTCTGTATGGAGCTATCGGTATTGCTTTCTTCATTTCTTTCTTATGGTGGTTTGGCGTCCATGGCCAGTCTGTTGTCAATGGTGTCGTAACAGCTTTGCTACTGTCAAATCTAGATGCCAATAAGGCCCTGCTTGCTGCAGATAAGCTGTCCGTTAGTCAAGGCGCTCATATTGTGACCCAACAGTTCTTGGATAGTTTTCTTATCTTATCGGGATCCGGTATTACTTTCGGAGTGGTCGTGGCCATGCTCTTTGCTGCCAAGTCCAAACAGTATAAGGCTCTGGGGAAAGTTGCTGCTTTCCCGGCAATCTTTAATGTCAATGAGCCAGTTGTCTTTGGCTTTCCGATTGTGATGAATCCGGTCATGTTTCTGCCCTTTGTTTTGGTACCGGTTCTAGCCGCTTTGATTGTCTACATGGCGATTGCGGTCGGCTTTATGCAGCCATTCGCAGGTGTGACTTTGCCTTGGAGTACACCGGCTATCATTTCTGGCTTTATGGTCGCTGGCTGGCAAGGGGCAGTCATTCAAATTGTCATTCTAGCTATGTCTGCCTTTGTCTATTTCCCATTTGTGAAGTTTCAGGATAAGATTGCCTACAATAACGAATTGAAAAATGAAGAATAATCTGATTTTGATGGATAAAAACACAAAAGTTTCTTGGCTCAGATGGCACAAATGTGCAAAAAATCTTTAATTCAGTAATCGCCTATAAATGATTGAATTCTAAGATTTTGCATGTTACAATAGTTACGAAAGAAATAAATTAAATTTCATAAGAAAGGTTGTGGCCAAATGATCCAAGTAAAAGAAGTAGAAAAAACAACAATAAAAACAGCCTATTTTGGCAGCTTAACAGAGCGGATGGATAAGTA
Organism: Streptococcus sanguinis; assembly: GCF_008329445.1. Classification (GTDB taxonomy): domain Bacteria; phylum Bacillota; class Bacilli; order Lactobacillales; family Streptococcaceae; genus Streptococcus; species Streptococcus sanguinis_O. The sequence goes on from NZ_VIBR01000003.1 coordinate 118,335, forward strand.
TCGGGAAGATGTTTTAAATAAAAAGCCCTATATTGATGCAGAGCGCGCTGTCTTAGCTACCAAGGCTTATGATAAGCATAAGGAAAAACCAAATGTGTTGAAACGTGCTTACATGCTCAAAGAGATCTTGGAAAATATGACGCTTTATATCGAAGATGAAACGATGATTGTCGGCAATCAGGCTTCATCTAATAAAGACGCGCCTATCTTCCCAGAGTATACTTTAGAGTTTGTACTCAATGAACTAGATCTTTTTGAGAAGCGGGACGGAGACGTCTTCTACATTACAGAGGAAACCAAAGAGCAGCTCCGCAGCATCGCTCCTTTCTGGGAAAACAATAACCTCCGTGCGAGAGCTGGAGCTTTACTTCCAGAGGAAGTTCAGGTTTATATGGAAACTGGCTTCTTTGGTATGGAAGGAAAGATGAACTCTGGGGACGCCCACTTGGCGGTCAACTATCAAAAACTCTTGGCCTATGGACTGAAAGGTTTTGAAGAAAAAGCTCGCGCAGCTAAGGAAGCCTTGGATTTGACCGATCCGGCTAGTCTTGACAAATACCACTTCTATGATTCCATTTTCATCGTAGTAGATGCTGTGAAAGCTTATGCGGAGCGTTTTGTGGCCTTGGCCAATCAGCTTGCTGAAAAAGCAGAGCCTAAGCGCCGTCAAGAGCTCTTAGAAATCGCTAGAATCTGTTCTAAAGTGCCGTACGAGCCAGCATCAACCTTTGCTGAAGCTGTTCAGTCTGTTTGGTTTATCCAGTGTATCCTTCAGATTGAGTCCAACGGACATTCACTCTCTTATGGACGCTTTGACCAGTACATGTATCCTTATGTCAAGGCGGATTTGGAAGCTGGTCGTGAGACAGAGGCTAGCATTGTAGAACGCTTAACCAATCTCTGGATTAAGACGATTACCATTAATAAAGTGCGCAGCCAGGCCCACACATTCTCATCTGCGGGCAGTCCCCTTTATCAAAATGTGACAATCGGTGGCCAAACGAGAGATAAGAGAGATGCAGTCAACCCGCTTTCCTACCTTGTGTTGAAATCTGTAGCTCAAACTCATCTTCCTCAGCCTAATCTAACTGTTCGCTATCATGCAGGCTTGGATGCTCGCTTTATGAATGAGTGTATCGAAGTCATGAAGCTTGGCTTCGGTATGCCGGCATTCAATAATGATGAAATCATCATTCCGTCCTTTATCGCAAAAGGCGTTTTGGAAGAAGATGCTTACGACTACAGTGCTATCGGCTGTGTGGAAACTGCTGTGCCTGGTAAATGGGGCTACCGTTGTACAGGTATGAGCTACATGAACTTCCCTAAGGTGCTCCTGATTACTATGAACGATGGAATTGATCCGGTATCTGGCAAGCGCTTTGCACCAAGCTTCGGTCATTTTAAAGATATGAAGAGCTTTGCTGAGCTGCAAACGGCTTGGGACAAGACCTTGCGTCATTTGACCCGCATGAGTGTCATCGTGGAAAATTCTATCGACCTGTCTCTTGAAAGAGAAGTGCCAGATATTCTCTGCTCAGCTTTGACAGATGACTGTATCGGACGCGGTAAGCATTTGAAAGAGGGCGGAGCTGTCTATGACTATATTTCCGGTCTTCAAGTCGGTATTGCCAATCTATCAGACTCACTGGCGGCCATCAAGAAGCTGGTCTTTGAGGAAGGCAGGCTGACTCCGGCTGAACTCTGGCATGCACTTGAAACGGACTATGCTGGTGAGCGTGGTAAAGAAATTCAAGAGATGCTGATTCATGATGCACCGAAATATGGTAATGATGATGATTACGCAGATAAGCTAGTGACAGATGCTTATGATATTTATGTGGATGAAATCGCTAAGTATCCAAATACCCGTTATGGCCGTGGTCCAATTGGCGGTATTCGATACTCAGGAACATCTTCTATTTCAGCCAATGTAGGTCAAGGTCGTGGTACCTTGGCGACACCAGATGGCCGCAATGCCGGAACACCGCTCGCTGAAGGCTGCTCTCCATCCCACAATATGGACAAGAACGGCCCGACCTCTGTATTAAAATCTGTTTCCAAATTACCGACAGACGAAATCGTAGGTGGCGTTCTGCTCAATCAAAAAGTCAATCCTCAGACCCTGTCTAAGGAAGAAGATAAAGTGAAACTTATTGCCTTGCTTCGTACATTCTTTAACCGTCTGCATGGCTATCATATCCAATATAATGTCGTTTCTCGGGAAACCTTGATTGATGCTCAGAAGCATCCTGAAAAACACCGCGATTTGATTGTTCGCGTTGCAGGCTACTCTGCTTTCTTCAATGTGCTTTCCAAGGCGACACAAGATGATATTATCGGACGTACGGAGCACACATTGTAAAAGAGGTCCAATTTATGGAATTCATGCTTGATACCTTAAATTTAGAGGAGATAAAAAAATGGTCGGAAGTCCTCCCCTTGGCGGGAGTGACTTCTAATCCGACCATCGCAAAAAAAGAAGGAAAAATAGACTTCTTCGAACGGATTCGCGCTGTTCGGGAAATCATAGGAGAAGGTCCATCTATCCATGTGCAGGTTGTTGCCAAGGATTATGAGGGAATCTTGAAAGATGCTGCTGAAATTCGAAAAAAATGCGGCGATGCTGTCTACATTAAAGTTCCGGTTACACCGGCTGGGCTGGCAGCTATCAAAACTCTTAAACCAGAAGGTTACAAGATTACAGCGACAGCTATTTATACAACCTTTCAAGGGCTATTAGCCATTGAAGCAGGGGCTGATTACCTTGCTCCTTACTATAACCGCATGGAAAATCTCAATATTGATTCAGATGCTGTCATCAGCCAGTTGGCTCAGGCGATTGAGCGGGATCATTCCACCAGCAAAATATTGGCAGCTTCCTTTAAGAATGTTGGCCAAATCAATCGTGCTTTTGCTGATGGGGCCCAAGCCATTACAGCAGGACCTGATGTCTTTGCAGCAGCCTTTGCTATGCCGTCTATCGCTAAGGCAGTAGATGACTTTGCTGCTGACTGGTCAGCAATTCACAATCAGGAATACATTTAAAAGGTATATTTAAAGCTCTATTTATGAATAAATGGAAGAGGTGTTCTATGAGAATTTTTGCAAGCCCGTCTCGTTATATTCAGGGAGAAAATGCTCTGTTTGAAAATGCAAAACAGATTCTTCAGTTAGGCAGCCATCCAGTCTTGCTTTGTGATGATATGGTTTACCAGATTGTTGGGGAAAAGTTCAATGACTACCTTACTCGTTATGGCTTTCATGTGCTGCATGTCGCTTTTAACGGAGAAGCTTCTGATGCTGAAATTGATCGGGTCGTTGCTCTGGCTGAAAAAGACGGAGCAGACCTAGTTATTGGTCTAGGTGGTGGAAAAACGATTGACAGTGCGAAGGCGATTGCAGACATACTAGGACGTCCTGTGGTCATTGCGCCAACCATTGCCTCTACAGATGCCCCAACTTCAGCACTTTCTGTTATCTATACAGAAGATGGAGCCTTTGAAAAGTACATTTTCTATAGTAAAAACCCCGAACTAGTCTTGGTGGATACGAAAGTGATTGCTGGAGCGCCAAAACGACTTCTGGCTTCTGGGATTGCAGATGGTTTAGCGACTTGGGTAGAGGCGCGTGCTGTTCAGCAAAAAAATGGCACTACCATGTTGGGACAAAGACAGAGTCTGGCTGGTGTGGCGATTGCGAAGAAGTGTGAAGAAACACTGTTTGCAGATGGCCTGCAGGCTATTGCAGCCTGTGAAGCAAAAGTCGTGACTCCAGCTCTGGAAAACATCATTGAAGCCAATACCCTTCTCAGTGGCGTCGGCTTTGAGAGCGGTGGTTTAGCGGCAGCCCATGCTATCCACAACGGTTTTACAGCTCTCACAGGCGATATTCATCACTTGACCCACGGCGAAAAAGTAGCCTATGGAACCTTGACCCAGCTCTTCTTAGAAAACCGGCCTAAAGAAGAATTGGAAAAATATATCCGCTTCTATCAAAAGATTGGTATGCCGACAACTCTGAAAGAAATGCATTTAGAAAATGCCAGCTATGAAGATTTGCTCAAAGTTGGTCAGCAAGCGACGATTGAGGGCGAAACCATCCATCAGATGCCATTTGAGATTTCAGCTTCTGACATTGCAGGTGCCATCCTAGCGGTTGACCAATATGTCAGGGATTTGGATAAATAAAAGCAAAATATAAAACAAGCCACGCTTTCAACCCTACGGTTGAAAGCGTGGCTTGTTTTTTGGTGGAGAGCTCCCTTGTCTGATGTGTCTGGCAGTCATGAAATTCCGTCTTTCAAAATCCCTTGAAAATGGTATAATAGAAACAGTACAAAAAATGGAGAAAAGAATGGCTTATTATAATCACAAAGAAATCGAGCCCAAGTGGCAGAAATACTGGGCAGAGCACCATACATTTAAGACAGGTACGGATAAGGACAAGCCTAACTTTTATGCGCTGGACATGTTTCCTTACCCATCAGGAGCGGGGCTCCATGTAGGACATCCAGAGGGCTACACGGCGACAGATATCCTCAGCCGCTACAAGCGGGCTCAGGGCTATAACGTCCTTCATCCTATGGGCTGGGATGCCTTTGGTCTGCCGGCTGAGCAATATGCCATGGATACAGGGAATGACCCAGCTGACTTTACAGCAGAAAACATCGCCAACTTTAAGCGTCAAATCAACGCTCTGGGCTTCTCCTATGACTGGGACCGAGAAATCAATACAACTGACCCTAATTACTACAAGTGGACCCAGTGGATTTTCACCAAGCTTTACGAAAAAGGCCTGGCTTATGAAGCTGAAGTGCCAGTAAACTGGGTGGAAGAGTTGGGGACGGCTATCGCCAATGAGGAAGTTCTGCCAGACGGTACATCTGAGCGCGGTGGCTATCCAGTTGTCCGCAAACCCATGCGTCAGTGGATGCTGAAAATCACAGCCTATGCAGAACGTTTACTCAATGATTTAGAAGAGCTGGACTGGCCAGAGTCTATCAAGGATATGCAGCGCAACTGGATTGGTAAGTCAACCGGTGCCAATGTAACCTTCAAGATTAAGGACACAGACAAGGACTTCACCGTCTTTACGACTCGTCCGGACACCCTTTTTGGAGCGACCTATGCTGTTTTGGCTCCAGAGCATGCTCTCGTCGATGCCATTACAAGTGCCGAACAAGCCCAAGCAGTTGCAGACTACAAACATGCAGCCAGTCTCAAATCTGACCTTGCTCGGACTGATTTGGCTAAGGATAAGACTGGTGTCTGGACAGGAGCTTATGCCATCAATCCTGTCAATGGCAAGGAAATCCCAATCTGGATTGCCGACTATGTTCTTGCAAGCTACGGAACAGGAGCTATCATGGCCGTTCCTGCGCATGACGAGCGCGACTGGGAGTTTGCTAAGCAATTTAATTTGGAGATTATTCCTGTTTTAGAGGGGGGCAATGTTGCTGACGCTGCTTACACAGAAGATGGTCCGCATATTAACTCTGGCTTCCTAGATGGCTTAGACAAGGCTGCCGCTATCGAAAAGATGGTTGCTTGGCTGGAAGCAGAAGGTGTCGGAAATGAAAAAGTCACCTATCGTCTGCGCGACTGGCTCTTTAGCCGTCAGCGTTACTGGGGTGAGCCGATTCCAATTATTCATTGGGAAGATGGCACCTCAACAGCTGTCCTTGAAAGTGAATTGCCACTTGTCCTGCCTGTAACCAAGGATATCCGCCCTTCTGGTACCGGTGAAAGCCCTCTGGCCAATCTGACTGACTGGCTGGAAGTGACTCGGGAAGATGGTGTCAAAGGACGCCGCGAAACCAACACCATGCCTCAATGGGCTGGTTCCAGCTGGTATTACCTGCGTTACATTGACCCGCACAACAATGAGAAATTAGCAGACGAAGAACTGCTCAAGGCTTGGCTGCCAGTCGATATTTACATCGGTGGCGCAGAGCACGCTGTGCTCCACCTCCTCTACGCTCGCTTCTGGCATAAATTCCTCTATGATATCGGAGTGGTACCTACCAAAGAGCCTTTCCAAAAACTCTTTAACCAAGGGATGATTTTGGGGACTAGCTACCGTGATCACCGTGGAGCACTTGTGGCAACTGACAAGGTGGAAAAACGTGATGGTTCATTCTTCAACATCGAAACGGGAGAAGAATTAGAGCAAGCACCTGCTAAGATGTCTAAGTCTCTGAAGAATGTGGTTAACCCAGACGATGTAGTGGAGCAATATGGTGCCGATACGCTTCGTGTCTATGAAATGTTCATGGGGCCGCTGGATGCATCTATCGCTTGGTCAGAAGAAGGTCTGGAAGGCAGCCGCAAGTTCCTTGATCGTGTTTATCGTTTGATGACAAGCAAAGAAATCGTTGCGGAAAATAGCGGAGCATTGGACAAGGTCTACAATGAAACAGTCAAGTCTGTCACAGAGCAGATTGAGGAGCTCAAGTTTAACACAGCCATTGCCCAGCTCATGATCTTTGTCAATGCAGCCAACAAGGAAGAAAAGCTCTATGTCGAATATGCCAAAGGCTTTATTCAATTGCTGGCGCCTTTTGCACCGCATTTGGCTGAAGAACTCTGGCAGGCAGTCGCTCAAACTGGTGAGAGCATTTCCTATGTAACTTGGCCAACTTATGACGAAAGCAAACTGGTCGAAGCAGAGGTCGAAATCGTAGTTCAAATCAAGGGTAAAGTTCGTGCTAAGCTAGTCGTAGCAAAGGACCTGAGCCGTGAGGAACTGCAGGAGATCGCTCTGGCAGATGAAAAAATCAAGTCCGAAATCGCTGGCAAAGAAATCGTCAAAGTGATTAGTGTGCCGAATAAACTAGTTAATATTGTGGTGAAATAATTAGTTTGTTTATTGAATTTACAGGAGATTTCAATCAAGTCCGCATTAGACAATAAAATGCTATTGCAATCAAATACAAAGAAGACCTTGAGAAAATTTTCTCAAGGTCTTTTGTTAGAACAATTCCCAATTAGGTGTTGAGAATTTCTTGGTCTGTGCCATATAAAAATGAGTAAAATGAATTTCCATTGCTAAGGTCATCAAGGTTGCGATGGAAATGACAACAGTTGGATAGGCTGAGAAAAGAAGGGAAAGAATTAGTCCGACAAGGAAGATTCCTGCTTGGAACCCATAAAAGAACTTGTTATAGCGGAGGTAACTCTTGTTGAAGCGACCATTTGACAAGACCGCAGATTGGAAGAGTCCGATACCAGCATAGAAGAAGCTAGTCGCAAAGAGGTGATGGGCTTCAGGGTTTACCAAGAAACTCATAGACACAGTGATCATAATCAAGCCGATGAAAATCGGATAGTGGCTATAAATTAGGAAAATTCCTTTATTCTCCCCATTCTCATCAATAGCATGGTCAAACTGACCAAAGTAATTCATAAAGAGGTTGACCATGATGATAAAGTAAAGGATAGAATGGATGGAGAAATGTTCAAGGGTAAAGAAATCAGCTAGTCCCATAATCATCTCACCAAAAGTGATGATAACTAAAAGCGAAATGCGTTCAATCAGGTGGGGCAGGTTGATTTGAAAATGGGAAACTTTTCGTGTCAATAGGACGGGCATGATAAAGGTCAGGAGAATCCCAGTCATGTAGACATGAATCCCAAGATGAATTGGCAAGAGAGCAGCTAGGTAGACCAAAATAGTTCGAAGACCGGTCATCCAAAGAAATCCTTTGATACTTTTACGATTGGCAGAGCTTGTAGATTTTCGAAGATATTCAACCATGTATTGGAAAAATAAGGTCAGGGTCAGTGTCCCAATCGTCCAGCAGAAGGTATGGAAATAGGACTGCCAGTCATTAGTAATCATGTTTGCTATCAAGAGCAGCATACCCATATTGACAAACATGACGACCATATTGAAAAGAGAATTCTTTCCGTAACGATTCGTGTAGACGGTCTGAATCATCCAAGAATTGACCAGAACTAGAAGTGACATCAGGAAGCCGAAGATAGCATCTAGGGATAGAACCCCATGATGAAGATGATGGATGAGGGCAGTTGTTTTGGAAATCGCGTAGACGAAAACCAAGTCATAAAAAAGCTCGCTAAATTCCACCCGTTTGTGTTTGATAAGATTTGTCATTGTAAGACCTTTCGCGGTAATTTCTAACAATTTATTATAACAGAAAATGGGTATCAAGAGATACAAGTAAACTAGCAAAACTAAAAAGTGGCCTAAACCACTTTTATTTTCTTTTGATTAGAAATTTTGATGGCAAGCAGATTGACTGGGGATTTTTTGCAATAGCCGCTTTAAAAGCAAGTGTGCCAAGTTGGTAAGAATAGTTGTCAATGCTGGGGATATTGAGCAGTTTCCCGGACAACTGACTGGTTTGACTGACAATGAGTGGCGGTTCTATACCAGCTTTTTTATAGAATTCTAGTAGTCCGACTGCTAAGTCATCGCTATTGGAAACAATGCAGTCTAAACCTTTTTGCATACACAGCTTTTCAAAAATCCATCCTGCATCCTCATATCGCATCAATCCCCCAAAAGTTACATACTCCACGCCCTTGAAAATTTCCTCAAAGACTGATAGGGTTTCACGAAAAGTGGGGCTGATTGGACTGTTTCGAGAGAATAACAAAGCTACTTTCTGGGGGTTATGCTTCTGGATCCATTTAAAGAGAGCTTGATATCCAGGTTTTCGATCCACTGAGATAGAAATTAACTCAGGTAAGTCTGTTTCTTCCAGACAGACAATGGAGCCATATTTTCGGTAGCTAGCGATGGTCTGTATATCAATAGCCCGAGAAGTAAAGATTAGTGCATCAAAAGCATTGCTCCGTAGCTGTTCCAGATAGGCTTTCTCAGCTTCAATGCTGTAATCCGATGGCAAAAATAGGAGCTGGTAATGACTCTCTAGGGCTGCGTCTAGCAACCCTTTTATCAATTCAGTAAAGTAGGTATGCCGAACATGAGGCACTACAACACCGATTTTTCGAGTATGGCCGGCACTTAAGTCTCTAGCAATCTGACTAGGGCTGTAATCTAGTTCTTTTATAATAGCTGAAATTGTTTCGGCAGCTTCTTGTGAGACATAACCTGATTTGTTGATGTAGCGAGAAACAGTTGAGATAGAATAGCCAGATTGTTTGGCGATGTCACGTATGGAAACCATAGTACCCCCTTTCTTTATACACTATACCAAATGATAGGAGTTGTTGGCAAGCTTGGATTTACAGAAGAAAGTGATGGATACCATAGCCAACACCGTCTTCATCGTTAGTTTTGGTAATGAGACTGACTTTGTCTTTGATTGCTTGACTAGCATTTTCCATTGCAATACTCAGTCCAACCCGTTCAAACATGGGGAGATCGTTGTGACCATCGCCGAAGGCGACTAGTTCTTTTTTATGTAGCTTTTCTTCTTTGATTATATAGTCAATTCCAACTGATTTTTTAGCTTTTTTGTGTGTAATTTCTAGATAGAAGTCACCAGCTTGCTGTATAGAAACATTTGGAAGATTTAATTCTTCGAGTTTAGCTTTTAATGCTCTCATTTCGTTTCCATCAAAAGTGATGAGCATAATTTTAAAAATGCTTGTTTGAACTTTTAGGTATTGCTCCTCCCCGATAATAGTTGCCTCTAGTCTGGTCAATTGTTGCTCATAGTCGATTCCATTGTCCATTTTATAGGTATACCAGTTTTCTAAGTCGTAGTAAGATTGACTTAAGTGAGGAAAATGCTGGTTGATAAAGTTGACTAAATAAGTGGAATCATTTCTTTCTAAAGCTTGCTGATGCAGGATTTTGATTTGATTTTGCTTGTAGGTATAAATCAATCCACCATTGAAACCAATCTGGGGACCAGTCAGTTCTAATTTATTAATGGCCTCTTTCATCTCCATAGGTGCACGTGCGGAAACCAAGGTGAAGGGAAGATTGGCCTGAGAAATAAGTTTAGCATTACTGTCAGTCAGTCTGCCTTGGCTATTCAATAGCGTTCCGTCCATATCGCAAAAAATACGTTTGATTGTCATATTATGAACCTCCGTTTGGTGTTTTTCTAAAGTATATCCTGTGGAACGCGTTCCATGTCAATGATTTTTTTTAAAAATTTTACAAAGTATTGCAATTCAAGTGTTTGACCGGTTAAAAATAATATAGTAGAAGAAATACGCTTGCTTATAGCGTAAATTGTCATTCCGTTGTCAGAATCTGTCATTTTCTTGTCGCTTCCTGTATCGTATAATAGTCTCATCAATCAAATGAAACAAAAGAGGAAATGATTATGTCAAACAAAAAAGTTATCTTAGTCACAGGCGCTTCATCAGGTATGGGAAAATTGTCAGCCCAAGACCTCATTAAAGAAGGTCACACAGTCTACGCCGTTGCTCGTAGCGTGGACAAGATGAAAGACTTGGAAGCTCTTGGTGGTCACATCATGAAGATGGACGTGACCAATGAAGAAGATATCGAGAAAGTAGTAGCGCAAGTTATCGCTGAACAAGGTCGTATCGATGCGCTTTGGAACAATGCAGGGTATGGTCTTTATGGTCCTGTAGAAGACTTGTCTATGGAAAAAGCCCAACAACAATTTGAAGTCAATGTCTACGGTGTAGCTCGCTTGACCAAGAAAGTCTTGCCTTACATGCGTGCTCAAAAAGAGGGACTCATCATCAATACATCATCTATGGGTGGAAAAATCTACACACCACTTGGAGCATGGTACCACGCATCAAAACACGCTATTGAAGGATTTAGCGACTGCCTCCGTATGGAAGTCAAAGAATTTGGCATCAAGATCGTTGTCTTAGAACCGGGAATGGTCAATACAGGTTTTAACGCGACAGTAGGTCAAAACTTCTCTTACGAGTCTAAGAACGGAGCTTACAGCCGTTTGGTCAATGGCTACATCAAAGCCATGGAAAACAACCCAGCACCAGGTTCAAACCCAGAAGTCATTTCTCGTACTGTTCTCAAAATCATCAACTCTCGTAACCCTAAAACACGTTATCTAGTTGGACGTGGAGGGAAACTCTTGGTCGGTATTCGCCGTATCTTTGGTGACAAATCCTTCGACCGTATGATGTTGGTGGCTATGCGTTAATGGAAAAGGAGGAAGACTATGCGTCTTAGTCTCAGTCAGCAGTATATTGAAAATCTAAAACAAATCGGGCTAGATCTGAACATGATTCTGGAACTAGCCAATCTTCCAGATACCACATGGAAGGAAGAGATGAACCTCTCAACCCTGGACTATTACCATCTTTTGACGACTTTTGACAAGCTAGCCAATGATGAGCAGATTATCGCTATGAGCCGCATCAAGGATATTCAAATGTTCATGCCTCCTTTCTTTGCGGCACTTTCGTCAAAAAATGGTCTCGCAGCTATTGAACATTTTGCCAAATACAAGAAAATTACAGGTCCTATTGTTGTCTGCATTGAGATCTTTGATGACTTAGTCCGTGTCAGCTATCGCTACGATTATCCAGGGTTTGACTTGCCTCGTTTCGCCCTTCTCAATGAACAGCTTTTATTGGTGGATTTGATTCGGACAGGTACAGGAGAAAATATCATTCCAGTACATGTGGGCGCTCCTTATACTTATGAAGAAGCGAGTCTTACGGTATTTGGCTGTCATGTGGAAAACATGGAAGGGAACGAACTAGTCTTTAAAAAGTCAGATTTGGAGAAACCATTCCTGACAGCAAATAATGTCATGTTGGATTACCTAGAACCTCAGCTCAAAGAGCGCTTGGCAGAAGCCGTGACCAGTGAAAGTTTTATCGGTATCGTTCAGCAAAAACTCTCCCAGGTCATCCCAAGTGGTGCCTTTAGTATCGAAGATATCGCAGCGAGCCTTGGCATAGCAGCCGGACCTTGCAACGAAACCTGACGGCAGAAGGGACCAAGTTTAACCAGGAATTGCAAAATGTGCAGAAGATTTTAGCCTTTGGTTACTTCAAAAATCCTGACATGAAAACGGATGATGTAGCCTATTTGCTTGGTTATTCGGAAGTATCTTCCTTCTCACGAGCTTTTAAAAAGTGGACGGGAAAGACCATTTCTGAGTATCGCGAAGATATTCAGAAACAACCCTAAAATATAAATAGAACTTGAAAGGTATCAGATAGTAGAAATCTTGCGCCTTTCTTCTCTTAAATAGTAGAACTTTTCTCATTTTTCGATTTTTTCTTGTATTCGTTCTGGATTTTATTTATAATCATTATAAATAAAAAAGAAAGAGAAAATTAAATAGTGGAAGAACATAAAATTGATACGAACTTTAGTGGGCGGCTGAATATATTGAGGGCAGGGGTTTTAGGAGCTAATGACGGCATTATTTCCATAGCAGGTGTGGTTATCGGGGTGGCTAGTGCGACGGCCGATGTCTGGATTATCTTTCTGTCTGGTTTGGCGGCAGTCTTTGCGGGTGCCTTTTCTATGGCTGGCGGAGAGTACGTATCTGTTTCTACTCAAAAGGATACAGAAGAAGCTGCTGTTGCCAGAGAGCGGGAGCTTTTAGAGAAAAATCCAGATATCGCTAGGCAGTCGCTCTATGCTGCCTATGTTCAAAATGGCGAGTGTGAGACTTCTGCCCAGCTCATGACCAACCGGGCTTTTCTCCAAAATCCGTTGGAAGCCTTAGTGGCGGAAAAGTATGGCATCGAGATTGAGGAGTTCACTAATCCTTGGCATGCTGCCGTATCAAGCTTTTTAGCCTTTGCTGTTGGTGCACTTTTTCCTATGATTACCATTATCCTGCTTCCTGCCAGCGTCCGTATCTGGGCAACCGTTCTAATCGTGGCCTTGGCCCTTTTGGGAACAGGTTACACCAGCGCTAGATTGGGCAAAGCACCGCTCAAAAATGCCATGATTCGCAACCTCGTGATCGGTCTTTTAACCATGGCAGTCACCTATGTAGTAGGGCAGGCTTTTGCAATTTAGATAGTAGAAAAAGTTGAAGTCAGTAGTTTTACTGGCTTTTTAACTGCATCAAAAAATTTGTTTTAAAGATGAAATATTTTTTTAAAACGCTTTCCTTTTAAATGTAAATGTTTTATAATGATATAGTAAGAAAAAGTTTATTTTAGGAGGGCTAATTATGGCTAAAAAAATCAAAGACGTGAATGGGAAGGTTTATGTTCAGAAAACCCCTTTTTATAAAAAATGGTGGTTTATTCTAATTGTTATTTTAATTGGTTATGGTGCCATTAAAGGTGGAGGTTCTTCGACAGAATCGCCTCAAACAACATCATCTAGTGAAAAAAGTGAGGTAGCAAAGGCGAGTTCTTCAACTGAAGAAGCGAGTAGTGAGGATGCATCTTCTGAAGATAAAGTAGAGGTTAATTATAAAATAGGCGATTTAGTGAAAGTAGGGGATGTTGAATATATTGTAAATTCAAAAACAACAGCTCAAAATATAGGGGGAGAGTTTGGAAAAAATGCGAATGGAACTTATTTGATTCTGAATGTTACAGTTAAAAATAATGGTTCAAAATCTATTACAGTTACAGATAGCTTCTTTACTTTACTTAAAGGTAAGGCTGAGTATGAGGCAGATAGTACAGCGGGGGTTTATGCAAACGAAGATACAAAATTTTTCTTAACAGATTTAAATCCTGAAAACACAGTTACTGGAAATGTTGTTTTTGATCTCAATCCTGAAACAGCAAATGATCCTAATTTACAGTTACAGGTGCAGACAGGGTATTGGGGAACACAAAAAGGAATTATTAATCTCAATTAAAGAGACAATCAAATTATAAATAGAGGTGAGAAATATGAAAAAGAAAAATATCAATAAAATAAGTGTTATTTTATTTGCCGTAGTAGTATTTATGGTATCAGGTGAGATAATTCTTTCTAGTACCCCAGTATTAGCAAATCAAAAAACAGAACATGTCCAACTACATCGAAAGAAGAAAAAGAAGAAAAATAAAAAGAAGCAGACTCCTATTTACAAGATTGGAGAAACTTTTAAAGTAGGTGATGTAGAGTATACAATAAATTCCAAGGAAACAGCGCAAAACATAGGTGGAGAGTTTGGAGAAAATGCGAACGGAACGTATCTAATTCTGAATGTTACAGTTAAGAATAATGGCTCTAAATCTATTACAATTACAGATAGCTTCTTTAAATTACTCAAAGGAAAGGCTAAATATGAAACCGATAGTGCTGCTGGGATATTTGCAAATGAAGATGGAGATTTCTTTTATAGCGATTTAAATCCTGAAAATTCTGTTACGGGTAATGTTGTTTTTGATCTAAACCCAGAAACTGTGAGCGACCCTAACTTGCAACTACAAGTCCAGACAGGATATTGGGGGACGCAGAAAGGATTAGTCAGCATCAATTCGTAAGCTAAAAGTCTGCGGTCATCTTTTACAAAAAGATTTTCTTAGTTATCATCTGAAATAAGTGCAGTGTACTTCCTTTTATTCTCTAATTCAAAGTTCGAGAGAAAGAAGTGCTATGCGCTTCTTTTTTGTGAAAATTTTCCTTATATCAAGAAAACTTTTGGGAAATATGATATAATAGTTGCGTATAAAATATGAAAAGGAGTTTTTGTAATATGGCAAAACTTACTGTTAAAGACGTTGATTTGAAAGGTAAAAAAGTCCTCGTTCGTGTAGACTTTAATGTACCATTGAAAGATGGAGTGATTACGAATGACAACCGTATCACTGCAGCTCTTCCAACTATTAAATACATCATTGAGCAAGGCGGTCGTGCAATTCTCTTCTCTCACCTTGGACGTGTCAAAGAAGAAGCAGACAAAGAAGGCAAATCACTTGCTCCAGTAGCTGCAGACTTGGCTGCTAAATTGGGTCAAGATGTTGTTTTCCCAGGTGTCACTCGTGGTGCTGAATTGGAAGCAGCTATCAATGCTCTTGAAGATGGACAAATTCTTTTGGTCGAAAACACTCGTTTTGAAGATGTTGACGGCAAGAAAGAATCTAAAAACGATCCTGAACTTGGTAAATACTGGGCATCACTTGGAGATGGTATCTTTGTAAATGATGCATTTGGTACAGCTCACCGTGCACACGCATCTAACGTAGGTATCTCAGGCAACGTAGAAAAAGCTGTTGCTGGTTTCCTTCTTGAAAACGAAATTGCCTACATCCAAGAAGCGGTTGAAACTCCAGAACGTCCATTCGTGGCTATCCTTGGTGGTTCAAAAGTATCTGACAAGATCGGTGTTATCGAAAACTTGCTTGAAAAAGCTGATAAAGTTCTTATCGGTGGTGGTATGACTTACACATTCTACAAAGCACAAGGTATCGAAATCGGTAACTCACTTGTAGAAGAAGATAAATTGGATGTTGCGAAAGCTCTTCTTGAAAAAGCAAACGGCAAATTGGTTCTGCCAGTTGACTCTAAAGAAGCAAATGCTTTTGCGGACTATACTGAAGTGAAAGATACTGAAGGTGAAGCAGTGGATCCAGGCTTCCTTGGTTTGGATATCGGTCCTAAATCTATCGCTAAATTTGATGAAGCCTTGACTGGTGCGAAAACTGTTGTCTGGAATGGCCCTATGGGTGTATTTGAAAACCCTGATTTCCAAGCTGGTACAATCGGTGTGATGGACGCTATCGTGAAACAACCTGGCGTAAAATCAATCATCGGTGGTGGTGACTCAGCTGCCGCAGCCATCAACCTTGGCCGTGCAGACAAGTTCTCATGGATTTCTACTGGTGGTGGTGCATCAATGGAACTCCTTGAAGGTAAAGTGTTACCAGGACTTGCAGCATTGACAGAGAAATAAGCAGTCAGCTTAGAAACTTTGATTTTGTAGATAAGTAAGTACAAAACTGTAATAAGGAAAGACTAGCGAAAGCTGGTCTTTTTCTTGTATTCACATTGTCAAGCTGTAGGGAAAAGGCCTACAATAAAAATACGTTTTTCCTTGGATGTCTAAATCTGCATAAAGGTAAATAAAAGGAGCAAAAAATGCTTGCAAAACTGAGAAAAACTTGTTAGGATTAAGATATATATATTTATTCTGATGCTTACAGAGGGTCAAAATGAGAAAGAAACTTCCGATTGGTGGTTTCCATTACTTTTTGATTTTCTGAAAGCATGAGAAAACTGCAGACTGTAAAAGTTAGCAGGGGGAGGAGAAAAATGAAGAAAAAAGAAGTTTTTGGTTTTCGGAAAAATAAGGCTGTTAAAACTTTATGCGGTGCTGTTCTAGGTGCGGCTTTTTTAACGTCAACGATGCAAGTAAGAGCAGATGAAGTGGTATCTGATACCAATAGTCCTGTCAATACTGAAATGGTGGGCACTGGAAATGCAGCGACCAATCTGCCTCAAGCTCAAGGACCAGCCAGTCAGGCATCTAAAGAGAGTCAGGCGCGAGCAGGTCAGGCAGATGGCGGTGTGACAGTGACTGTTCCAACAGCTGGTTTAGATGAAAGCGTCAAAAAGGCTCAAGAAGCAGGGCTGACAGTGGTCAAAGACCCAGCTGTTGACAAAGGAGTAGCTCAGACTGCTCAAGAAACAGCAGACAAAAAAGCGGAGATTGAAGCAGATTATCAAGCGCAGGTAACCGAGATTGATGCCAAGGTCAAGGAGTACAAAGAAAAAGTATCAGCCTATGAGGCGGAAGTAGCTCGGATTACAGCAGAAAACAAAGCGACAGCGGAACAATACGCTAAAGATTTGGCTGCTCATCAAGCAGAAGTAGCTCGGATTACAGCAAAAAATGCTCAGCTGAAAGCAGATTATGAAGCTGCCCTTAGTAAATACAAAACAGATTTAGCAACGATTCAAAAGACCAACGCAGATAATGCGGCAGCCTACCAAGCAGCTAAAGCGGCCTATGATGCAGACTTGGCCCGTGTTCAAAAACTAAATGCGGAAACAAAGGCTAATTATGATGCAGCTCTGGCGGCTTATGCAAGTGAGCTGGATCGCGTTCAGAAGGCGAATGCGGCGGCTAAGGCACGGTATGAAAAAGCTTTAGCGGATACTCAAGCTGCAAATGCTAAGATTGCTGCTGATAATGAAGCTATTAAACAGCGGAATGCGGCTACAAAAGCGGCCTACGAGGCAGCACTTGTCCAATATCAAACAGATTTAGCAACTGTCCGAAAGACCAATGCTGATAATGAAGCGGCATATCAAGCGGCTCAGGCAAATTATCAGGCAGAATTAGCCCGTATCCAAAAGGAAAATCAAGATAAAAAAGCTCAATATGAAGCAGATTTAGCAGCTTATGAATCTAAAAAGACTCAAATTGAAGCTGAAAATGCAGCAGCTCAAAAAGAATATGAGCAAAAGCTAGCAGAGAATCAAGCTAAGAATGCCACTATAGCAGCTGAAAATGAAGAAATCAAGAAGCGTAATGCTCAAGCCCAAGCAAACTATCAAGCTCAGTTGGCCCAGTATAATGCTGATTTGGCTGTCTATAACACAAAATTAGCCAAGTATCAGCAAGATAAGGCTAAATATGATGCTGAACAGGCCAAGATTAAGGCTGGTCTGGCTCTCGCAGAAACAAAGAAGGCTGAAGACGGTCATTTGAGCCGTCCAATTGCGCAAAGCCTAGTTTTCAAATCAGAACCTAATGCTGATCTGTCACTGACTACAACTGGTGAGTTTGTCAGCTATGCTGGTATGGAAGCCGCTGTAAAGAATACTGCAGAGTTTTCTAAGAAATTCTTCCAACTGGACAACTTCAAAGTAACAGATATTCAAAATGCTAACTATCAGACCAACCAGCAGGAAAGCTTTGGGACAGTTGGCAAGTATGCGGATTATAGTTCTAACGTAACAAGTGGCAAAGGTCCGACTGAATGGTCTTCTGTTTTGCTGAGCCGCGGTCAGTCTGCAACAGCAACCTATACAAATCTTCAGGGAACTTATTATCGAGGGAAAAAAGTTTCTAAAATCGTTTATACTTATACTCTTGATCCAAGCTCCCAATTCCGCAATGATAAGGCTTGGTTAGGTATTTTTAAAGATCCAACCATGGGAGTGTTTGCTTCAGCTTATACAGGAAATTTTGAAGATGCAACCTCTCTCTTTGTGAAGACGGAATTTGTCTTTTATGATGATAAAGGCCAACCGATTAATTTTGACCAGGCCTTGATGTCCGTGGCTTCCCTCAACCGTGAAGCTAACTCTATCGAAATGGCCAAAGATTATACCGGAACTTTCAACAAGATTTCGGGTTCATCTATTGGTGAAAAGAACGGCCAAATCTATGCGACCGAGTCTGAAAACTTCAAAAAAGGAGTTGGCGGATCTCGCTTTACCATGTATAAGAATGCTCAGCCGGACTCAGGCTGGGACACTACAGATGCTCCTAACTCATGGTATGGGGCAGGAGCGGTGGAAATTTCTGGTACAACCAACAGCATGACGATTGGAACGATTTCCTCTTCTGAAGTGTTAGGCCAGCCAGAGGCTACTGATCCACGTAGGGCTGACAAGCTAGCTCCTAAGAAACCAAATATTTGGTTTGCGATTAATGGTGATGTTCGAGCGAATGATCTGCCAATCATCACAGTAGAAGAACCGGAAGTGCCAGTAGCTCCTACAGCTCCTGCAGTGCCAACTGAAGAAGCGCTTAAGCCTTTGGATCCAGCTCCAACTACACCGACACCGAAGGCTCTTCCAACACCTCCGGCAGCACCGACTTATGAAAAAGATCCGACGCCACCGACGCGTACACCAGAAACACCGGAGCCTAATAAGCCATCTGAGCCAAGCTATGAAGTAGAAAAAGCTGTCCGGCCAGCAGTGGTAGAACCGACCTATGAAAAGGAGCCAACACCTCCGGCAGCACCGACTTATGAGAAGGAGCCGGCAGCTCCAACTCCTACACCAGAAACACCAGAGCCTAATAAGCCGGTAGAACCAACTTATAGCCCACTGCCAACCTTACCAGCAGAGCCTGTTTATCAAAAAGAGCCAGCAGCGCCCGTAGCTCCGACTGTGCATTATCATTATCATCTCTTGCAATCTCAACCGCAGATTAATAAAGAAATTCAAAATGACCAAGGCACCAATATTGATAAGACTCTGGTGGCTAAGCAGTCGGTCGTTCAGTTTGCCTTAAAGACAGAAGCTCTTCCAGCTGGACGCAGCGAGACGACTTCTTTTGTTATTTCTGATCCGTTACCAAGTGGTTATGAAGTTGACTTAGAAGCAACAAAAGCTGCTAGCGCAGGTTTTGACGTCAGCTATGATAAGGCTAGTCACACAGTGACATTTAAAGCAACTGCAGCAACCTTAGCTACTTATAACGCTGATAGGACCAAAGAAGTTGCTACGCTCTTTCCAACAGTGGTTGGCCGAGTACTCAATGATGGCGCAACCTATACTAATAATTTCACCCTGACAGTCAATGATGCCTATGGTGTCCGCTCAAATGTCGTACGCGTGACTACGCCAGGCAAGCCAGACGATTCAGACAATCCTAGCAATAATTACATCAAGCCAACCAAGGTCAATAAAAACAAGGCAGGATTGGTGATTGATGGTAAGGAAGTCTTGGCTGGTTCGACCAATTACTACGAGCTGACTTGGGATTTGGACCAGTATAAGGGTGACAAGTCATCTAAGAGCACGATTCAAAAAGGTTTCTACTATGTAGATGACTATCCGGAAGAAGCACTTGAACTTCGTCCGGAATTAGTCAAGCTAGTAGATGCGGATGGCAAGGCTGTGGAAGGTGTTACAGTAACTCACTATGAGAGTCTTGAAACAGCACCTACTGTTGTTCGGGAGCTCCTTCAAAAGGCCAATATCACTGTTAAAGGTTCTTTCCAACTCTTTGCAGCAGACGATGCCCAAGCCTTTTATGACCAATATGTCGTAACAGGTAAGTCTTTGACCATAACAAGCCCTATGGCAGTCAAAGAAGGAATGGGCCGCACAGGCGGTAAATTCGAGAACCGGGCTTATCAAATTGACTTTGGAAATGGTTATGCGACAGACGTAGTCGTGAACAATGTTCCTAAAATCAGTCCTGAAAAAGATATTACATTGAGTCTTGATCCAGCAAGTGCAGAGAACTTGGATGGCAAGGAACTGACTTTGGGACGGCATTTTAACTACCGTCTCATCGGCGGCTTGATCCCTGCTAACCACTCTGAAGAGTTGACAGACTATAGCTTTGTGGATGATTATGACCAACGAGGAGATGAGTACACGGGTGCTTACAAAACCTTTGCCAAAGTGGACATCACACTCAAAGATGGTAAGGTGATAAAGGCTGGTACAGACTTGACTGAGTATACAGCTGCGAATATTGATCTTGAGAAAGGCTTGATTTCTATTCGGTTCAAGGAAGAATTTTTAGAGACTATTTCTCTGGATTCAGCTTTTCAGGCTGAAACCTATCTACAGATGAAGCGGATTGCTGCGGGTACTTTTGAAAATACCTACATCAATACTGTCAATCATGTAGTCTATGCTTCAAATACAGTTACAACAGTCACTCCTAAGTCACAGCATCTGATTGTTTCGGGTGTAAACGATCCAAGAAGAGCCAATCCAACTCCAGTGGCTAAAAAGATTCCTGTTTCTCTTCTGCCAGAAACGGGAGCCAAAGATGCAGTCTATCTGCCATATCTAGGTTTAGCAGCCATTATTGGTGCTTTAGGTCTAGGAAAATTGAGACGTAAAGAAGACTGATAATAGATGAGGCTAGGGAATCCCTAGCCTTTTTATCTTTAAAAATACTGCAAAATCTCATGTAGCAAAAGTCTAAATCATTTGTAACATGACAAAAACATAACTCTAAAAAAACTGACATGTAAATGAGGTATGATTTTTTTATCATCAAATTATACGGAGAAAAACAGTTATGAAAAAAACATTTGCTAAAGCGACTCTTGGTTTAACTTCCACAGCTTTGTTAGCGACAATCGGCGCTCAAGCTGTCAATGCAGATTCTTACGTTGTCCAGCAAGGGGACTCTTTTTTTGCCATTGCTAGCGCCAATGGGATGAATCCTTACGAACTTGCTGCCAATAATGGAAAATCAATTTTTGATACGATTAACCCAGGAGATGTGCTGCAAGTAAATGGTACAGCTTTGGCACAGACTTACAATCCATACAGTGCTCCAGCTTATGAAGCGACAAGCGATGCTGCTTTGGTATCTGATACTGAAGATGTTGTCTTAAATACACCAACTGACTATGGCAATTCTTACCCAATCGGCCAATGTACTTGGGGCGTGAAAGAAATGGCTCCTTGGGCAAGCAACTGGTGGGGCAATGCTAATACTTGGGCAATCAATGCTGGTGCTCAGGGTTATGCAACAGGAAATGTCCCAGTAGCAGGGGCTATTGCAGTTTGGGATGGCGGTGAATACGGACATGTTGCTTATGTGACAGATGTGCAAAGCGACAGCTCTATCCAAGTCTTGGAAGCAAACTACAATCGCCAAAAGCAGATTAACAACTATCGTGGCTACTTTAACCCAAATGAATTTATGGGTGGCGTTACCTATATCTATCCAAACTAAAGATAATAAAAACGAGGCTGGGATAAAGATTATCTCAGCCTGCTTTGTTTTATAGGAGAGAGTTCTTGATGCGCTAGCTGATAGGGCTTTTTCTTTGTGTGGGAAATCTCCTAAGCAGAAAGAGTTTTTTTGAGGCGAAATATGTTAAAATGAAGAGAGGGAGGATTTCCTGGAAGGAGACTAATGAGTTATTTCAATAAGTACAAGTTTGATAAATCGAAATTTCGTCTGGGCATGCGTACCTTTAAAACCGGTCTGGCTGTTTTCATCATTCTACTGCTCTTTGGGCTTTTTGGTTGGAAAGGCCTGCAAATCGGTGCTTTGACGGCAGTCTTTAGTCTTCGTGAGGATTTTGATAAGAGTGTCCACTTCGGAACATCGCGAATCTTGGGAAACAGCATCGGTGGTTTTTACGCTCTGCTATTTTTCATTGTCAATAGTGTTTTTAAGGAGCAGTATTGGGTCACCCTCCTTTTGGTGCCGGTCTGTACCATGCTGACAATCATGACCAATGTCGCCATGAACAACAAGGCTGGAGTCATTGGTGGGGTATCTGCCATGCTGATTATTACCCTGTCCATTCGGCCGGAAGATACCATCTTGTATGTCTTTGCCAGAATATTTGAAACCTTCATGGGAGTCTTTGTTGCAATTCTGGTAAATTCTGATATAGATCGGCTGCGAGCCATCTTTGAAAAGAAAAAATAAAATCTGTGTAAGAAAATCTGACATTATTTCTTGACATAAGATTGATTTCAGCCTATAATAGTGCGTAGAGAGGAATTTGAATGAAGGAAAAAGAGTTTCGCCGAAACATGGCAGTCTTTCCCATCGGCAGTGTTATGAAACTGACGGACCTATCTGCCCGTCAGATCCGTTATTATGAAGACCAGAATCTGATTACCCCTGCTCGGAATGAGGGCAATCGTCGGATGTATTCTTTGAATGATATGGACCGTCTTTTAGAAATTAAGGATTATATTTCGGAAGGCCATAATATCGCTGCAATTAAGAGGAAATATGCTGAGCGTGAAGCCAAGTCCCGAAAGACCGTTAGTGACAAAGATGTCCGCCGTGCCCTGCATCATGACATCTTGCAGCAAGGCCGTTTTGCTTCTTCTCTGCCAACCTTTGGTCAGATGCGTCGACCATAGCTATTTTGTTTGAATTACAAGGAGAAATTTAATGTCTATTACAGCAGCTGATATCCGTCGCGAAGTAAAAGAGAAAAATGTTACCTTTATTCGTCTTATGTTCTCTGATATTTTAGGGACTATGAAGAATGTAGAAATTCCTGCCACGGATGAACAGCTTGACAAGGTCTTATCCAATAAAGCCATGTTTGATGGTTCTTCCATCGAAGGTTTTGTCCGTATCAATGAATCAGATATGTATCTTTATCCTGATTTGGATACTTGGACAGTCTTTCCTTGGGGAGATGAAAACGGCAGTGTAGCGGGTCTGATTTGCGATGTTTATACGACAGATCATGTACCGTTTCTAGGGGATCCTCGCAGCAACCTCAAGCGCGCCCTCAAGCATATGGAAGAGCTAGGATTCAAGTCCTTTAATCTCGGACCAGAGCCAGAGTTCTTCCTCTTTAAGCTGGATGAAAATGGTGATCCGACGCTGGAAGTAAATGACAAGGGTGGTTATTTTGACTTGGCGCCGACAGACTTGGCAGATAATACTCGTCGGGAAATCGTCAATGTCCTGACCAAGATGGGCTTTGAAGTAGAAGCTAGTCACCATGAGGTAGCAGTTGGCCAGCACGAGATTGACTTTAAGTATGACGAAGTGCTTCGTGCTTGTGATAAGATTCAGATTTTCAAGCTGGTTGTGAAAACTATTGCTCGTAAGCATGGTCTGTATGCAACCTTTATGGCTAAGCCTAAGTTTGGCATCGCGGGATCTGGTATGCACTGTAACATGTCCCTCTTTGATCAAGATGGAAATAATGCCTTCTTCGATCCAGAAGATCCAAAGGGTATGCAGCTGTCAGAAACAGCCTACCATTTCTTGGGTGGTTTGATTAATCATGCTTATAACTATACAGCTATCATGAATCCAACGGTTAACTCATACAAACGTCTGGTTCCTGGCTATGAAGCGCCAGTTTATATCGCTTGGGCAGGACGCAATCGTTCACCGTTGGTGCGCGTGCCGGCTTCTCGTGGTATGGGTACTCGCTTGGAGTTGCGCTCCGTTGATCCGATGGCCAATCCATATATTGCTATGGCTGTTCTCTTGGAAGTTGGCCTGCATGGTGTTGAAAATAAAATCGAAGCTCCAGCCCCAATCGAAGAGAATATCTATATCATGACTCCAGAGGAGCGGAAGGAAGCAGGAATTACAGACCTGCCATCAACTCTTCACAATGCCTTGAAAGCCTTGACAGAAGACGAAGTTGTGAAAGCGGCTCTTGGCGAGCATATCTATACGAGCTTCTTAGAAGCTAAACGTATCGAGTGGGCTAGCTATGCAACCTTTGTCTCTCAATGGGAAGTGGATAATTATTTAGATTTATACTAAACTTAGAGCAGGAGGATTGGCATATCCCCTGCTTTTTCATGGAGGAGGAGAAAGATGGAAGAATTTCATGATTTTATTAAGCGGGTTTTTGATGAGCAATATGAGGCTTGTTTTAGTTCAGGTATGCTTGAAAAACTTGAACCTCAAGATTATTATCTAAGGCGGGAGGAAGATGGCCGGTTGATTGCCTTGCTCCATGCCCAACAGGTGTTGGAAAGCATTCATATCAAGGCTTTGGTGGTGGATAAAGAGTATCAGAAAAAAGGTCTGGGAGCCAGTCTGCTGGCAGAATTAGAAGAAAAGGCTACAGAAGCTGGAGTAACTAGCATTACCTTGTCCACTAAATCTTATCAGGCCAAGGATTTTTACATCAAGCAAGGCTATGAAATCTACGCCAGTCTATCAGATGTCCCGCAAAAGGGCATTACCAAATATCATTTTATCAAGCGATTAAATGAAGCCATTCTCAAATAGACGGAAGCCAATTTGGCTTCTGTTTTTTAAATATTTATTTGCATACATTCAGTATGTATGTTAAAATAAAGTTTAAGAAAAGGAGAACAAATGATTACCAGTTTATACCCCGTTTTAATGAGTGGAGACCTTAATCAAGCGGCACAATTTTTCATTGACCATTTCCAATTTCAGGAATCTTTCCGTTCAGATTGGTATATTAGTTTAAAGAATATCGAGAGTGGTTTTGAGCTTGCTTTTATTGATAGCAAGCATGGGACAGTGCCACAAGCCTACCAGTCTAAGGCGAGTGGACTAATCATCAATATCGAAGTTGACAATGTGGATTGTTTTTATGAAGAATTGCGTCAGCAAGAAGAAATGGAGTTCCTTCTTCCCATTAAGAGTGAAGATTTTGGTCAGCGCCATTTCATTGTGGAAGCGCCGGGTTCTGTTTTGGTTGATGTCATTCAAGTCATTCCACCTAACGCTGAGTTTGCAGCAAATTATTTGGAGAGTGAAGATGAATAAAAAACAGCAGGCTTCCTTAGAGACAAGCAAGAAAATATTAGCTATCGCCCGGAAACATTTTTCTTTAAAGGGTTTTTCAGAAACTTCCTTGGAAGAAATTGTAGATGAGTTGGGAATGACAAGAGGTGCACTTTATCACCATTTCGGGAATAAGAAGACTTTATTTACCGCCGTATTAGCACAAATTCAATCCGAACTGGGATCTTATGTAGAAAAAAACGCCCTGGAAGCACAGGATTCTTGGGAGCAGTTGGTGGAAGGCTGTGTTGCCTTTGTTCGTTTTGCGACCTTGACGGAAAATAAACGTATTCTTCTGCTTGATGGTCCCAATGTCGTTGAGTGGAAAGAGTGGCGTCGTCAGGATGAGGCTAATTCTTTCTTTCATTTGAGAGAGCAATTAGACATTTTATCTAAAGAAGGAAGACTTATCTCTATTGATCTGGATATGGCAGCTCATATGATTTCAGGTGCCTTGAATGAGTTGTCTCTTTTTCTGGCTGAGAAAGAGGAAGAAGCAGAAGTCAGAGGAATAGTGAGAAGTCTGTTAAGGGGATTTAGAAATTATGGCGAAAAAGGTTAAAGATTATTATGATTTGGTTTATGCGGAGGACTTGAGCCGTCGTTTGCAAGAAGCCACAGATAAATTTGATGCTCAGCATTTTATGTCTCTAGTTGAAAGCGACTTAGAGGCTTTGGAATTTACTCAGCGTCAGGAGCTGCTGGCAAGGAGTATCAAAGAATGCTTGCCGCTTTCTTATGCTGATTCTCTGAAGGTTTTTGAGCAGATACTTGGTCCGGAGATAGAGGGCGGCTTGGGGATGTTCTCAGAAGGGTACTGGTTGTGGCCGATTGGCAAATACGTAGAACTTTACGGAAGTCAGGAATTCGAGCTGAGTGCAGCCTTCGGCAAGGAATTAACCAAGCGATTTACTGGAGAATTTTCCATGCGACCCTTGCTGGCTAATTATCCTAAAGCTACGATGGAGTTACTGCTAGAGTGGAGCCGAGATGAGAATATGCGCGTCCGCAGATTAGCCAGCGAGTGTATGCGTATCCGACTGCCCTGGGCTAAGAAGCAGACTGTGGTCTTAGATTATTTTGATGAATTTACCGCTATTTTAAGGAATCTAAAGGATGATGCGGATAAATCAATCCAAAAAAGTGTCGCTAATAATCTGAATGATTTATATAAAGAAGATCCTGAAAAGTTTGAGAGGGTGATTGGGACTTGGCAAGAGGAAAAGCTGAGTCCGAGTTGCGCTTGGATTATCAAGCATGCTTCGCGAACAAAAAATAAAGCAGAAAATAAGCCTTGCTAAATCTAGCAAAGCTTATTTTTTAGTTGTCTTCGTCTGGTGTAAGCACCATCGGAATAATAATAGGTTCACGCTCGGTGCTTTCGTAGAGGAAAGGACGCAAGGCATTGACGATAGCGCCGCTAACAGATTGGACGCTGGCGTCTTTATTCTTGAGTGCAATGCGAATGGCGTTAAAGAGGATGCGTTGGCTTTGGCGAATGAGGTCACCTGATTCGCGCATGTAGATAAAGCCACGGCTGAGAATATCTGGACCGGCTAAAATCATCTTGGACTCAAAATCAACCGTCGCAACAGCCAGGACAACACCGTCCTCTGACAGGTCTTTACGGTCGCGCAGGACTGCAGCTCCGATTTCACCAATGCGGTTCCCATCAACATAAATATCTTGAGCGTTGAAGCTGCCGGCAATACGAGCTGAGTCAGCTGTCAGAGCCAGCACGTCACCATTGCTCATGATGAAGATATTGTCTTTTGGTACTCCAGTATCAACGGCTAGGCCTGCATGGACTTTCTGCATACGGTATTCACCATGGACTGGCATGAAATATTTAGGCTTGATCAAGCGAAGCATGAGTTTCTGCTCTTGTTGGCCACCGTGTCCAGAGGTGTGGATGTTGTTAATCTTACCGTGAATCACTTCTACACCGGCCTCGGAAATGATGTTAATCAGCTTGTTAACGCTGGTCGTATTGCCAGGGATAGGACTAGATGAGAAGATGACTGTATCTCCAGGCTGCAGCTGAACCTGACGGTGAGTACCATTGGCAATCCGAGATAGAGCTGCCATCGGCTCACCCTGACTTCCGGTACACATAATCAGCACTTCACCAGCTGGATAGTCCTTGAGTTCATTTGGCTCGATGAAGGTATCTTTAGGAACCTTGATATAGCCCAGTTCAATCCCATTGACAATAGCCTTTTCCATGGAGCGGCCAAAGACCGCAATCTTACGGCCGGTCTTAACAGCAGCATCTGCTGCCTGCTGGAGCCGGAAGATGTTTGAAGCAAAAGAGGCGAAAATAATCCGTCCATGAATGCCTTCGATAATCTTCATGATAGATTGTCCGACCACTTTTTCGGAATTGGTAAAGGTTGGAACTTCAGCATTGGTCGAGTCAGATAGGAGGCAGAGAACGCCTTCCTCGCCCAGAGCAGCCATGCGGTGCAGATCGGCCGGCTCACCGACTGGCGTAAAGTCAAACTTGAAGTCACCTGTACAGACAATCTTACCCTGCGGGGTATGGATGACAATTCCCAAAGGCTCTGGAATAGAGTGGGTTGTCCGGAAGAAAGTAGCTTTCAGATGCTTGAACTGCAGTTCTGTGTTTTGATTGATTTCATAGAGCTTGGCATCGCGCAAAAGTCCATGCTCTTCTAGCTTGCCCCGAATGAGGGCCAGCGCTAGAGGACCAGCATAGATAGGAACATTGGCTTGCTTGAGCAGGAAAGGAATACCGCCGATATGGTCCTCGTGCCCGTGGGTGATGAGGACAGCTTTTACGCGGTCAATATTTTCCACGATATAAGAGTAGTCGGGAATGACATAGTCAATTCCTAGTAGGTCGTCTTCTGGGAACTTGATACCGGCATCCACGATGATGATTTCATTTTGGTATTCAATCCCGTAGGTGTTTTTACCGATTTCGCCTAACCCACCAATCGCAAAAACGCCAACTTCTTTGGGTTTTAAGGTATATGCCATGGGTTAGAACTCCGTCAATTCAAAAGTGCCTGACTCTTTTTCGTATTCGAGGTGTTTGTCAGACAAGAGCTCGATAAATTCAATATTGTAAGGGGTATTTTCTTCGATGAGCTTACGAGCCTGAATGCGGCCTTCCAACTCACTGTCAGCTTGAATATCCAAATAGAGGGCGCGTGTCTTTTCACGGCGCGGACTGCGCTCTTTTGTTTCCTGATAAAAAACTTTGTAAATCATAAGATTCCTTTCTGTGATAAGGTCTAAAAAATAAAAGAAGGCAGGCGTTAGCGCATTTCTTCACATGATAAATTAAAAATGATAAATGGAAAGTGAGCGATTGCTGTGACTTCTGATAGGGCTTACTCAAATGAAGAGGCTAAAATGCTGTTTTAGCCTTGTATCTTATGGAAAAGTAAGAGTAATGAAATTGACCTGATGTTTAATTATTATTGTAATTATACCATAGAATGAGCTTAGGAAGCAAGTCGGGACGGTGAATTTCAGAGACGGTTTTTCAGCCAAAGCGGCTTGACAAAAAGAAAAATCAAGCGATGAACATTTGGTCACTTGATTTTGAGGGCTGCTTATTTGGCGAAATAGCCGTGCTTGCGGTACCAATCTACCACGTCAGCTAAGCTTTCTTCGAGAGGGCGATGCTGTCCGCCTAGCTCGCTCTCGGTTTTGGCAAAGCTAAAATTACTTTTGAGATATTCTTCGGCCATGAGATGAGCGAGCTCATTGGTAACCAAAATTGGTTTTTTGGTGAGCCGGTGGTAGAGCTCACTTGCTTGGGCATAGATTTTGACGAAAAGAGGGGAGATCTTGCGCTTGGGGGCGGGAACGCCAGTGATTTTTTCCAGTATTTGGTACAATTCTGTCATGGTCACTTGCCGTCCAACTGCCAGATAGCGCTCCTTTGAGCGTCCGTATTTCATGGCGCGGAGATGAATATCTGCTACATCTCTAGCATCCACCATATTATAGCTAGCCTTTAAGATACCTGGAAGTTTTTGCTCTACAAAATTGATAATCAGCTGCCCACTGGAGGTCGGACCAAGGTCTCGAGGACCCAACATTACACTCGGCAAGATAAAGCAACCGAAAACATCTGAATGCTTGTCCAAGAAATCACGAACGGCCTCTTCACTCAAAATCTTGCTGCGATAGTAATCAAAAGGAGTATCTTTTGAGCGAGACATGCTTTCATCGATTAGCTGATTGGCCTCACCTTCCAGTACGACACAGGAGGAAGTATGGACAAATTGGCGGATACCAGCCTCGTAAGCAGCTTCTAGGAGGTTATTTGTGCCTATAATATTAGTGTCGTAGAGCTCCTGCCAGTGCTTGCCGCCTTTATAATTATCGCGGAAAAAAGCAGCGGTATGAAAGAGGCTGTCGCAGCCTGCTAGATAGTCACGATAGCTTTCGGGCTCTAAAATATCTCCCTTGACAATCTGGATAGGCAGGTCGGCAAATTGTTTGCGCGCTTTTTCCTCGGAGCGAACGAGAGCGGTCACTTG
This sequence comes from Streptococcus sanguinis, assembly GCF_008329445.1. Taxonomy (GTDB): domain Bacteria; phylum Bacillota; class Bacilli; order Lactobacillales; family Streptococcaceae; genus Streptococcus; species Streptococcus sanguinis_O. Next base: position 147,861 of record NZ_VIBR01000003.1, read on the forward strand.
AATGTTTTCTTTTAGCAGAGCACGCACGAGATTATTTCCTAAAAGACCGGTCGCACCAGTCACAAAAGCGTGGGTCATTGTTCTAGCTGGTTTTTGATTTGTAGGGTTTGGGGTCATCCGTTTTTCCTCCTTTTGCAAATAGATGATATATCATCTATTTAAGATTTTATATTTTTTAACTAAAATTGTCAACAATTTACCTAATCTAGTGTAAAATAGTATAGAAGTGATTTTTGAAAGGAGAGCAGCGTGGTAGCAGAAGGAATTCGATTTGGCTATTTGTTTAGAAGTGCAGAGAGCTTAGCGACGAGAGAATATGGGAAGTTGCTAGAGCCTTTGGGACTTACGCCCAATCAAAGCGAGGTCTTGCTCGTTTTGGGCGAACATGCTCCGCTGTCTCTCAAGGGCTTGGGGGAATCCCTGATTTGTGAGGAAAAAAGCCCTAGTCGCTTGGTGCAGGCTTTGATTAAAAAAGGCTTGGTCAAGAAGGAAATTTCTAGCAAGGACAAGCGCAGTTCTCGCTTGAGCTTGACTGCTGCTGGAGCGGATTTGCTGCCCAAGATTGCTGAGCAAGAAGCGATTTTTGGAAAACACTTGGCGCAGCAAGTGCCTAATTTGGAGGCTTTTAGCCATATTTTAGAGGAATTTTTGGTAGATAGTTTCTACGAAGACAAATTAAAACGCCGCTCACTTTGGCGGCAAGAGGAAAAATAGAGGATAAGCATGAAGATTGCAGCTTTTGATACGTCAAGTAAGGCGCTGACGCTCGCGATTTTAGAGGACGAGACCTTGCTGGCGCAGATGACTTTAAATATAAAGAAAAACCACAGCATTACCCTGATGCCGGCTATTGATTTTCTGATGAATAGTCTGGACATGAAGCCGACGGATTTGGATCGTATCGTAGTTGCTCAGGGTCCGGGCAGCTACACAGGTCTGCGAATGGCGGTGGCGACAGCCAAGACTCTGGCTCATACCCTCAAGATTGAGCTGGTCGGTGTGTCTAGTTTGCTGGCTTTAGTCCCAGAGCAGGTGGAAGGTTTGGTCATTCCTGTCATGGATGCCCGCCGCAATAATGTCTATGCTGGTTTTTATCAGTCTGGTCAGGCTGTGCGGCCAGAGGCTCATCTGCCTTTGGCAGAGGTTTTAGAAATAGCTGGCGCTGCTAATCAGCCAGTCACTTTTGTCGGAGAGACAGCAGCTTTTGCGGAGCAGATTGGAGCTGCTCTTCCTCAGGCTGCCATTCAGCCAAGCTTGCCAGATGCGGCAGCTATTGGTCGTCTCGGTTTAGACCTGCCAGCCCAGTCCATTCATGACTTTGTTCCTAACTATCTCAAGCGGGTAGAAGCCGAGGAAAATTGGCTCAAGACCCATCAGGCATCTAGTGTTTCTTACATTCAGCGCCTATGATTGAGATGAGAAAATGGAGCGACGGCTCGGATGTGGACGCGGCCGCTCTCGCCAAAGAACTGGAATTGCTCTTACTTGCAGTCTATGAGGTCAGTCCTTGGACCGCAGACCAAGTGGAAGAGGTTCTGCGGTCGGATGTGAACAGTTGTGCGCTAGCAGCAGATGAGAGTCAGCTTGTCGGCTTTTTAGTCTGGCAGGAGACAGACTTTGAAGCGGAAGTTCTGCAGATTGCTGTATTGCCTAACTATCAGGGGCAGAAAATCGCGACAGCCTTGTTTGACTTTTTGCCTGCCGACAAGGAAATATTCCTCGAAGTGAGGGAGTCCAACAGGCCAGCTCTGCTATTTTACAAAAAAGAAAAATTTGAAGAAATCGCGCGGCGGAAGGCCTACTACCATGCGCCGGTGGAAGATGCGATTGTCATGAAAAGAGAGATCCATGAAAGATAGATATATTTTAGCTTTTGAGACATCTTGCGATGAGACCAGTGTGGCGGTTCTGAAGAATGAGACGGAGCTTTTGAGCAATGTCATTGCCAGCCAGATTGAGAGCCACAAGCGTTTTGGCGGAGTGGTGCCTGAAGTGGCCAGCCGTCACCATGTGGAGGTCATTACGGTTTGCATTGAGGAGGCCTTGGCAGAAGCAGGGATTAGTGAGGAGCAAGTCTCAGCGGTGGCCGTCACCTACGGTCCTGGTCTGGTTGGGGCGCTTTTGGTCGGCTTGGCAGCGGCCAAGTCCTTTGCCTGGGCTCATGATATTCCCCTGATTCCAGTCAATCATATGGCTGGACACCTGATGGCAGCCCAGAGCGTGGAGCCCTTGGAATTTCCCTTGCTGGCTCTCTTGGTCAGTGGCGGCCATACTGAGCTGGTCTATGTCAGTCAGGCTGGTGACTATAAGATTGTGGGGGAAACTCGCGATGATGCGGTCGGTGAAGCCTATGACAAAGTCGGTCGCGTTATGGGCCTGACCTATCCAGCAGGTCGGGAGATTGATCAGCTGGCTCATCAAGGACAGGATATTTATGATTTTCCGCGAGCAATGATCAAGGAAGACAATCTGGAATTTTCTTTTTCCGGTCTCAAGTCAGCCTTTATCAATCTGCACCACAATGCCCAACAAAAAGGAGAGGTTTTGTCTAATCAAGACTTGTCTGCTAGCTTTCAGGCAGCGGTTATGGATATTCTCATGGCCAAGACTAAGAAAGCCCTGGAAAAATATCCAGTCAAGACTCTAGTCGTGGCGGGCGGTGTTGCGGCTAATCAAGGCTTGAGAGAACGCTTGGCTGCTGAGATTCAGGATGTTAAGGTGATTATTCCGCCTCTGCGCCTCTGCGGTGACAATGCTGGTATGATTGCTTATGCTAGTGTCAGTGAGTGGAATAAGAAGAATTTTGCCAGTTTGGACCTCAATGCTAAGCCAAGTCTGGCTTTTGAAACGATGGAGTAAAGGAGAAGAATGCGCGGGCAGACATTTAAACAGGGGGCACAGGCGGCAGTGCCAACGGCTCTGGGCTATATTGGGATTGGCCTAGCCTGTGGCATCATGGCGGCACCCTATATGAATCCCTTGGAGATGGGGCTGATGAGTATTTTGGTTTATGCCGGCAGTGCCCAGTTTGCCATGATTGGTTTATTTACCCAGCAGGCGCCGGTCTTGGCCATCGCACTGACTGTTTTTCTTATTAATATCCGGCATCTTTTGCTCTGTTTGCATGCATCAACTCTTTTTCGTAAGGCTAGCTTGATGCAGAATATTGTCATTGGCTCTTTTTTGACGGACGAATCTTATGGGGTCTTGATGGGAGAGCAGGTGCATACAGAAGAGATTGCGGCTAGCTGGATGATGGGTAACAATTTCATGAGTTATACTTCTTGGATTTTGGGTACTATTTTAGGAACTGCCCTCGGCGCCCTTCTGCCCAATCCTGAGAGCTTTGGCCTAGACTTTGCCCTAGTCGCCATGTTTATTGGTATTTTCTCCTCTCAGTTTACAATCATGCTGCGACGGGTTAAGATAAAGAAGCTCTTTTTAGTCTTAGGTGTAGTGGGCCTTGCCTACTTGCTCCTGACCATGCTGCTTCAAAATTCGCTGGCGGTGCTTTTTGCAACCTTGTTAGGATGTACAGTGGGGGTGATTTTGGATGATAAGTAAGTATATTTTGCTGGCCATTCTTTTGTCAGCCCTGGTCACTTGGATTCCACGGGTTTTGCCCTTTATCCTAGTCAAGTACAAGGGGCTTCCGCCCATGGCAGAGCGTTTTCTCAAATATCTGCCAGTTTCCATTATCTTTGCCCTTATCCTGTCCAGTGTCACCAATGCTAAAACAGGTCAGCTGCCGAGTTTTAAATGGCTGGATTTAATAGCCGTTTTTCCGACTAGCTATGTAGCTTTTAAGTATAAGAACTTAATTGCAACTGTTGTATTTGGCGTGGTCTTGGTGGCCTTGCTGCGCTATCTGGCTGGATTTCTTGGGCTGTAAAGAGATACAAGACAGATTGAATCGGTCGATTCGGTCTGTTTTTTTGCTAAATTCTAAGAATTATCTGAAAATATAATATTTTATGCTATAATGGAAGCAATCAAAATCATGGAGGTTCGGAAATGGCAGAAGCAGGTCATAAATTTTTAGCAAAATTAGGAAAGAAACGCCTTCGTCCCGGTGGTAAGCTGGCAACCGACTGGCTGATTGAGCAGGGGCAGTTTTCCAGCGATAAGAAAGTTCTAGAAGTTGCCTGCAATATGGGGACCACAACGATCGAGCTAGCTAAAAAATATGGCTGCCAAATTACTGCAGTTGATTTGGATAAGGCTGCGCTGGCTCAGGCTAAGCTTAATGGAGACAAGGCTGGTGTGAGTGAACTCGTCACATTTGAGCAGGCTAATGCTATGAAGCTGCCTTATGATGACAATTCTTTTGATGTTGTTATCAATGAAGCCATGCTGACCATGCAGACGGATAAGGGGAAGGCCAAATGTATGGATGAGTACTACCGGGTGCTGAAGCCAGGTGGAGTGCTCCTCACCCACGATGTCATGCTCAAGCAAAGAGATGAGAATGTCCGGGAAGAGCTATCTCGTGCAATTAATGTCAATGTCGGTCCTCTGACAGAAGGCTCTTGGATTCAGCTGGCACGTTCTCATGCTTTTGACCGTGTGGACACCTTTGTCGGTGAAATGACCTTGATGAGCCTTCGAGGGATGATATATGACGAAGGACTGGGCGGCACTCTGAAAATTTGCTTCAATGCCCTTAAAAAAGAGAACTACGGCCAGTTTATGAAGATGTTTAAGATGTTCCAAAAAAATCAGGAAAAATTGGGCTTCATTGCTATGGTTTCTCGTAAATAATGCTAGTCGCTTTGTAAACTCTAAGGCGGTTTAAAAAAATTTCTAAAAAAACTTGACCCTCCTCTTAGGTCATGGTATATACTAGTTAGGTAAGGAGGTCTATCATGTACCATATCAAAGAAGCTGCGCAGCTTTCAGGAGTCTCTGTCAAAACCCTGCATCATTACGACAAAATCGGACTTTTAGTCCCAGCTAAATCAGAAAATGGCTATCGGACATACAGCCAAGCTGATTTAGAGAGGCTGCAGGTCATCCTTTACTATAAGTATCTGGGTTTTTCTTTGGAGAAAATAGCAGAGCTGCTGAGTCAGGACAATCAGGCCTTATTGCCGCATCTGGTTAGACAGTTAGAGTATTTGCAGCAGGAAAGAGACCGCTTGGATACCTTGATTTCCACCTTACAAAAAACCATCCAAGATGAAAAGGGAGAAAGAAAAATGACAATGAAAGAAAAATTCGCAGGTTTTACCTATGAAGACAATCACAAATATCATCAAGAAGCTGTCGAAGAATACGGTCAAGAAGTCATGTCAGAAGCATTGGCTCGTCAAAATGGACGGGAAGAAGAATCTGCCGCAACTTTCAATCAAGTTTTTCAAAGTCTGGCAGAGAATATGCAGCAAGGATTGCCAATTGAGGCAGCAGAAAATCAAGAGCAGGCAGCGCGTCTCTTGCAAGCCATTCGCACTTATGGCTTTGACTGCTCACTGCAAGTCTTTGCCCACATCGGCCAAGGCTATGTCCACAATCCAGAATTCAAGAAGAATATCGATCAATTTGGATCAGGAACTGCCCAGTACACAGCAGATGTGATTGCAGTTTATGTGCGGACAAATGCGAAATAAATAGGCTAGGAATTTCCTAGCCTATTTTATTCTACTTCAAGTCATAAAGCCAGTCGTCACCGTCTTTATAGTAAAAGAATTCACTTAAATCGTCTTCTAAAAAAACACGTAGCATATCAGACATGTCACTGGTTGCCAGCTTTAAATGGGACAGATTTTTAAAATCTTCCCACCAGACCTTTCCTTCATCTGAGGATTGTAGCACACCAGAATAGTGCTTTGTCTTGTAGAGCAGGACGACATAACGAAAATCTTTATCATCATACCAATTCTTTATGCCACAAAGTTGAGGATTGAATATGGTTAATCCAGTTTCTTCTTTGATTTCTCTGATAACTGCATCGGTAAAAGATTCTCCGCGCTCTACATGCCCGCCAGGAAAAGTGATGCCGGGCCAGTCAGACTTGACTCGTTCTTGTACGAGAACTTTTTCTCCGTCATAAATCATGCACATATTGACGAATTCTACATTTTCCAGTCGATTCATTTGTTTCTTCCTTTTGTTTGACCTGAATGGATAAATATGAGCCATCACTCATACTGCAAGCTTCCTGCTACCCAGCCGGTGCAGAGGGCAGATGTGATGTTGAAGCCACCCGTGTGGGCATTGATGTCTAGGACCTCTCCAGCAAAGTGGAGGCCGGGAACGAGCTTGCTTTCTAAGGTTTTAGGATTTATTTCTTTGAGGCTGACGCCGCCCTTGGTAACAAAGGACTTGGCCAGGGACATTTTGCCAGTGACAGGGATTGCTAGTTCTTTGATTTGCTTGATGAGCGCATCTTTTTCGCTGATATGAAGTTGTTTGCCTTTCTCGGGAAAGGGCTGGGCAAAAAAGTCTGCCATTCGCTCGGGTAGGAGGATTTTCAGGCAGTTCTTCAGCGATTTTTCCCGATGTTCTTCTAAAAAGTCCGCCAGATCCTGCTGACTCATTTGTGGCAGAAGATCCAGATAAACGGTTTCGCCACCCTTGACAAAGCTAGACAAGCGCAGGGCTGCCGGACCTGATAGGCCAAAGTGGGTAAAGAGCAGATCGTGGGTGATGACATGCTTGCCATAGCTGAGGGTTACATCGTCCAGCGAAATTCCCTGAAGCGCTTTGTGAGGAAAGTCAGTCAAAAGAGGACTTTCAGCAGCTTCCAGGTCAGTCACTGTGTGCTTGAAGTGTCGGGCAATATCGTGGCCAAATCCTGTCGAGCCAGTTGAAGGGTAGGACTTGCCGCCAGTCGTCACAATCAATTTCTGGCAGGTCCAAGTCTGGTCGCTGGATCTGACAGTAAAAAGCTCATCAGTTTTTTTGACGGAGACAATTTCAGTATTGGTGATGACAGTGCCGCCCAGCTCTGCAATTTTCTTTTCCAAAGATTCGATAATGGTGCGGGACTTGTCTGTCGCTGGGAAAACACGGCCGTGGTCTTCGACCTTGAGTTTGACACCGTTTTCTGTAAAGAAGTTGATGATATCATGGTTGTCAAACTGGGAAAAGACGCTGTAAAGAAAGCGCCCGTTGCCTGGAATACCGGCCATGAGGTCATCTAGGTTTCCGTTGTTGGTCACATTGCAGCGCCCGCCACCTGTACCAGCTAGTTTCTTGCCCAGTCGTTTATTTTTCTCGAGGAGCAGGGTCTTCTGCCCGTGGAAAGAACTGGAAATGGCAGCCATCATGCCAGCCGGTCCTCCTCCGATGATGATTGTGTCGAAATACTTCATTGGTCTTTTCCTTTCGTGGAGAGTGGTTTCTATCAGTTAGTCAGAAATCTTGTGCTTCCTTGGTGAGCAGGATTTGCTATCTTGTAGACGTTCTTGGAAGGTTGTAGCTGAACATCTCTAGGCTTCTAAATTCATTTGATTTTTTCATTTCTTTTACTAGACTAATCTGTCTCATTGTATCATAAAAAAGGGCTAAAAAGATAGGAGTCAGGCTCAAAAAATATTGTGAAATTTGACAGTTAAGGCTTGATATGATAAGATTTAGGTATCTACAAACTAGAAAAAGTTTTTGAGGAAATTATGGCAATTGAAAAGACAGTCAGCGAGTTAGCCGAGATTCTTGGAGTTAGCCGCCAGGCGATTAACAATCGTGTCAAGGCACTGCCGCCAGAAGATACGGAAAAGAATGAAAAAGGAGTCACGGTGGTGACCCGCAGCGGCTTGATTAAGCTGGAAGAGATTTATAAGAAAACTATTTTTGAAGATGAACCTGTCAGCGAAGATGTGAAGCAACGCGAGCTGATGGAAATCTTGGTGGACGAAAAAAATGCTGAGATTGTGCGTCTCTATGAGCAGCTTAAGGCCAAGGACGGCCAACTGGCTAAGAAAGATGAGCAGCTGCGCATCAAGGATGTCCAGATTGCTGAAAAGGACAAGCAGTTGGACCAGCAGCAGCAGCTAACAGCTAAGGCTATGAATGAGCGTGAAACCTTGCTGTTGGAGTTGGATGAAGCCAAGGAAAAGGTGCAGGAGCAGGAAAGCAAGGGCTTCTGGGCACGTTTATTTGGAAAATAAAAATAAGGTTGGGACATCTGTCTCAACCTTGTTTTAAATAAGAATCGCTTTTTAGCAAGTTTTGTATTATTCACAACATAAAGGAAGAAAATGAAATCACAAAGACTAGGGCTTTTACGTCTCTATCGTAATCTTGATAAAATTTTGTTGCTCTTTTTCACAGTCTTTATGCTCATGGAGCTGGCCTGGGTGCCTTTCAACTCCTTTGCAGCAGAGACTCTGCTCAAGCAGACAGGCTACCTCTTCTTATCTTATACGAATGCCTTTAAAGTTCTGACTTCAAATGTCTGGGTTGGTTTAGCCTTTCTAGCGCTTTTTGCGGCCAATCTCTTTGTCGCTTATTTTCAGATTGGACTGATATTTATGGGGCTCCGCAATCTTCTGGACGAGGAAGAACGAAGCGCCTTTCAGTTTATCAAGAAAAGTTTCAAAGACAGCGGATCGCTGATTCGCTACGCCCGCCCCAGCAAGGTCCTCTTTATTGCACTGTATATGGGCTTTATCTTTCCCTTTCTGCGGCAAATTCTCAAAATCTACTACTTGAATAAAATTCTGATTCCAGAATTTATCGTGACCTATCTCAAGACGGCCTTATGGATGAAATTATCAATCTATGCTTTAGGTTTTCTGCTTTTTTTGATAGCTGTCCGACTGATGTTTGCCCTGCCCAAGCTCTTTTTTGAGCATTTCCGCCTACGAGATGCGATTAGGTATAGTTTGGAGAAGACCAAGGGGCACCTGATTCGCTATACTTGGCAGCTCTTTTGGATACTGGCTAAGAGCTTTCTCTTCTTTCTTTTAAGCAGCATTCCGATTTTAGTGTTGCAGCAGTATGCGGATGGCCAGTCCAATCAGATAGCCTTGACAGCAGCGGTTGTCAATTACTGCCTCATCAAGCTGGCTTATTACTTTATGGTAGCCTACTTTCTGATTAAGTTTGTGGCTTTTCTGACAGACAGTAAGCTGTCTGAATACCGCTACAGAAAAGGCCTGCCTCTCATGCGCTGGTTTATCCTTTTGGTCACTAGCTCTGTCTTTGCCCTTGAAGGCTTTGTCTATCTCAATCTGCCCTTGGAAAACGTCCCTCTGACCATCTCGCATCGTGGAGTTTCGCAGGGAAATGGTGTTCAGAATACAGTTGAGTCGCTTGAGAAGACAGCTCTGCTCAAGCCAGACTATATCGAAATGGATGTTCAGGAGACCAAGGATGGCCAGTTTGTCATGATGCACGATGCCAATCTAAAAGCCTTGGCCGGCGTTGATGCTAAACCGCAAGAGCTGACTCTGCAAGAGCTGACAGCTTTAGATATTTCAGAAAATGGACAGACTGCCAAAATTTCCAGTTTTGATGCTTATCTCAAACGAGCCAATCAGATGGGCCAGAGACTCTTGATAGAAATCAAGACCAGCAGCTTGGACTCAGACGATATGATGGACCGTTTTCTGAGTCAATACGGAGCCAATATCAAGGTTTATGGCCACCAGATTCAGTCTTTGGACTATCAGGTTATTGACAAGACAGTCCAGTATGATAAGAGCATACCGACCTTCTTTATCCTGCCCTACAATACTATTTTCCCACGAACACAGGCTTCCGGCTATACGATGGAGTACTCGACTCTCGATGAAAACTTTGTCGATAAGTTATGGACGACGGATAAGAAGCTTTATGACTGGACCATCAATGATGCAGACAGTATCGGTAAATCCTTCCGCTTGGGTGTTGATGGCATGATTACCGACGATTTGGAGCTGGTGCAGAGCTCTATCAAGGAGCTGCAAAACAAACCCGACTATGCCCTGCTTTTGATGAGTAAGGCAGCGGATTTGCTTAATTTTGTGTAGTGGACTAGTGAGGAAACGACTATAAATCAAAAAAAGACTGAGATTCTTCAGTCTTTTTTGTTGGTTCGAGTAGCTCTTGACTTATGTTTAGTCAAGAGGTAAGGTTATTTATCTTGCTTAAAAAGGCAATTTGCCTGCGAAAGCGCCCATTTTCTTCTGAGTAGCCTCATCAATCTGAGCCAGCGCGTGATTCAGAGCTTGCGCAGTCATCTCTGACAGAGTTTCCAAATCTTCAGGATCCACAACGGCTGGATTGAAGTCAATGCTGACTACTTTTTTATCACCAGTCAGTTTAGCAACGACTAAATCTTGGGCTGATTTGCCAGTGAATTCTGTTGCAGCTAGTTCTGCCTGTCCTTTTTCCATTTGTTTTTGAAGCTTTTGTGCTTGCTTCATCATGCTTTGCATGTTCATCATAAGATTTTCTTTCCTTTCTCTCGCAAGGGCTAAGCCCTCGGTAATCTTCACTCTTCAAATTATATCATTTTTTGGGAAAGTGGCAAGAAGAACATTTCTAAGAGGTTTGACAAAGATTTAGCATTTATAGTAGAATGGTCATGAATCTATATATCAAGGAGAAGACAACTTGAAAAATAAGAAGATAAAAGGTTTTCTGTTGGTAGTGCTCTCATCCCTCTTCATCCTAATTGGCTGCAGCGGCAGCCCAAAAATTCAGGGAAAATGGAATGTACAGGACGCTAGCGGTGAACAAAAGACCATTGAAATAAAAGATAAGACCATTATTGTCAACGAAGAAGAGTATGAGTATACTCAAAATGCAGTTGGTTTTAAGAATGGGGTGAGTTATTATGGCCTGACCCGGAAAGATAATGGCGGAACATTTTCTATCGTCTTTCCTGAGAAAGATAAAAACACTGCTATTATGTTAATTCCTGATTCAGACGATGACTATCTCACAGGCAGTATGCTCTTTGCTATGAACCGCAAGGAAAAGCCGGATTATAAAAAATATGCAGAGGAATATCTCAATCTACGATAAAAGAAGAAAGCGCTGAATTTCAGCGTCTTTTTCTTTTATTAATGTGATGTCATGGTTGGCAAATCCAGACTAGATTGCTCCAAATCTACCGTCAGCTGATAATTGGTCTTATCACGGACGGTATGCTCAAAGTCTGTAGTGTAGAGGACGAGGCGCAGTTGGTCGCCTTTTTTCATCTTATAGATGGTTGGTTGCAGTTCAAAGGAAAATTCCAGCCATTGGTCAGGAGTGACTTCTTCGACAGTCAGTAGGTTGGTCCGGTTTTGCAGGTTGAGAAAACCTTTGGTGATGACGCGATGAGGCGTTTCGGCAAAGGGCAGTTCAACCAGATTGTCCAGCATATAGTAGCGGCCGTTGTCCATGACTCTAGGCTCAATAGGCGTAGGAATCGGTGTGAGGCGCTTAGCTGGTCCGAAGTCCAGTAATTGAGCAGAAATCAGTCCCTTATCAGTGCTGGATTTGAGGCGAAGATTGAGCTGGCTCGCTCCGTTGAGAAAGAGGTCCTTTTCCAAGGTCCAGTCCAGAGTAATCTGGTTGACTTTGCCGTCAAAGAGCTCAGTCTTAAAGCTTTGGTAATTTTTAGCAAAGCGATTGTAGTCTTCTTCTGGGTATTGATTTTTGATAGATTGGCAGTTTTGGCCTAGTTGGAGCTGAAGTTTCTGCTCTTGTCCACCGAAGTCTTCCAAGGTCAGCCAGTTTTGAGCTTGGCTGTTGTCCTGCCAGATGACTGTTGGCAGTTCGAAGTCTGATTCACAACCCAGCAGTTTTTTGCTCAGCAGAGCATTGATAGACTCACGGAAGTCGATGGACTGCCAGTTGTTCATGTAAACATGGGCACCGTTATGGAAGAAGAGGTGCTTTTTGATGTGGGGCGGTAAGGCCCGAAACATATTATAGACATGGAGAGGCTTGACATTCCAGTCTTGAGAGCCGTGTGTGAAGACGACTTCAGCCTTGACCTTATCTGCATGGAGCAGGTAGTTGCGGTCATGCCAAAATTGATTGTAATCTCCGGTTTGCCGGTCTAGGTCTTTGCGCTGCTGCTCTAGGCTTCTCTGATAAGCGTCGTTGTTACGCAGGTAGTCACCAGCCCTCAGGTTGCGGGAATAGGTCAGTTCGGTCAGGGATTCAAAATCCTCTCCTGGATAGCCGCCAGGGCTTGTGACAAGGCCGTTTTCGCGGTAGTAGTTGTACCAAGAAGAAATCCCAGCTTCAGCGATGATGACTTCCAGTCCATCTACTCCAGTTGTAGCCAGCCCGTTGGACATGGTGCCTAGATAGGAGATACCGGTCGTAGCCACTTTTCCGTTGGACCAAGTGGCCTTGATTTCCCGCTGGCGTGTGTGGTCGGTGAAGGCTCTGCAGCGGCCATTGAGCCAATCAATAACATTCTTATAGGCTTCGATCTGCTGATAGTCGCCGCTGGTCATCAGTCCTTCAGAGTCTTTGGTTCCCACGCCAGACACATAGAGATTGGCAAAGCCGCGGGGCAGCAAGTAATCATTGAGCGTGTAGGTGCCGATATGACCCAATTTTTCCTCGGCTTCAGAGACTTCTTGGGCAGGAGCTGGCGAATCCAGCTGGAGCAATTTAAGCTCAGGATCTTGTACTGTGATTTGATGAGGCTCTTTTTTTGCTAAGTCCACATTCATATCATGGAGAGCCTTGTCACTGGCGGGATCATTGGTTCCTTGATGATAAGGAGAAGCAGTCATGACGGCAGGGACTTGTCCTTGGTAACGAGGGCGGATAATACTGACCTTGATGAGGTCCGGACGACCGTCTTGATCAGTATCCACGCGTGATTCTACGTAAACCACCTCACGGATGGCATCATGGCTGGAAAAGGTTGCCAGACTCTTGCCGTTGAAGTAGTGGTGGGTATTGTCCTCAGGAATTAACCCCTCGCTGACTAGCTTATCAACTAAGAGGTTACCATTTTTTGTCCGAGTGTTGAGCAGCTGGTAGAGATTTTCCAATAAGTCTCCAAATGTAATGGGAAAGCCCGTTTCTTTGCGAAAGGCCTCAACATCTGTAAAATCAATAAAGGGCGAGAACTCAAGCAGCTGAAAGGCCACAGTGTAAAAGATAGGTGCTGTCAGTTCTCTGTCAGACTGGAAAAAGCTCAGCAGGTCTGTTTGGCTGTCAGCAGCCCAGGATTTCAAGGGATAATCTGTATTTTTATAAGTGAAAAAGCTGGTGCGGAGAAAATCTTCGAGATTTTCCTTATCAGAGCGATTGCTGTCATAAAAAAAGCCTAATTCAGCTAATTCTATCAACATATTTTCCCGTTTCGTTTTTGCATAACTATACTGATTAAAACGCATATTCTTCCCTCTTTTTCTTATTTTTATAAAAAATGACCTTTACATTATCCATTATACTTGATAAAATAGACTTTGTCTAAAAAATATTTAAGGAGTATCACTAAATGGATTTCGAATGGGTCGTTAAATACGCCACAGAATTTTTAGGAACAGCTATCCTCATTGTCTTGGGGAACGGAGCTGTTGCCAATGTTGAATTAAAAGGAACTAAGGGACATCAGAGCGGTTGGTTAGTCATCGCTGTCGGATACGGTATGGGGGTCATGATTCCAGCTTTGATGTTTGGTAATGTGTCTGGTAACCATATCAACCCTGCCTTTACTTTGGGACTTGCTGTCAGCGGGTATTTCCCTTGGGCACAGGTTGCGCCATACATTGCAGCACAGATTTTGGGAGCTATCTTCGGACAGGCCTTGGTCGTTGCGACCCACCGTCCTTACTATCTGAAAACAGAAAATCCTAACAATATCTTAGGTACTTTCTCTACTATCTCTAGCCTAGACCATGGCACACCTGAATCACGTAAAGCAGCCTTGTTCAATGGTTTTATCAATGAATTTGTTGGTTCTTTTGTTCTTTTCTTTGCTGCTCTAGGCTTGACTAAGAACTTCTTTGGTGCAGAAGCGTTACAATATTTGAAACCATTTATTGAGCAATCTGGTCAGCAGTTGACTGATGCAGCTGTGAAAGCGCAAGTGGCTCCGCATACTGCAGCTGGTCTTTCAGTCGCTCACTTGGCACTTGGTTTCTTGGTAATGGCTTTGGTAACCTCTCTGGGAGGCCCTACTGGACCTGGGCTGAACCCAGCTCGTGACCTCGGACCTCGTATCCTCCACTTCATCCTGCCAGAATCTGTTTTGGGTAAACACAAGGGTGATTCAAAATGGTGGTATTCTTGGGTTCCAGTTGTGGCACCGATTCTTGCAGGTATCACAGCAGTCCTCTTGTTTAAAACAATCTACGGATAAGCACATAAGATCAGAGTTGGGGGATTTCCCCAGCTCTTTTTTCGAACGATAGAGAAGGTAAAGATGGAGATGCAAGTATCAAAATATCATAAGATCAGTGGCCGCAGAACCTTACTCTTTGGCTTTTTAGCCCTTGTTTTTGGCCTGATTATCATTGTCAATGGCTTCAGATTTACCAAGCTGGCCTTCGATTTTATTTCGTTTTATCTGACGGTTGTTGGCTTGGTAAATATTGTTCTTCATGTTTTTACGCGCAAGAAAGAAGGGGCTGTCTGGCATAGTCTGCTTCAGATTGCAGTCGCTATGGGTATCAGCTGGCTCAACCGAATCAGTGATGTGCCTGTCAATATTGTGATTATCAGTTTGGGTAGCTACCAGCTCTTAACCGCAGGTATTTACGGAGTGACCTATCTGCTTTATCGGCAAAATCATGTCAAGGGAGGTTTGCGCTATCTATTTGATACCATTCTCTATGGTGGGATTGGACTGACCACTATTCTTTCGCCTGCGACTGACGGACACTTGCAGTTTTTGATTTTGGGAATCTATTTGATGATGCTGGGAATGTCCAATATCCGGGATGGCCTCTTTTTTGATAATGACCGTGAAAAACATCGGCTGCGTAGGCAAATTCGTATTAACCTACCTATTATTTTTGCAGCCTTTATTCCGGTAGAAAATCTGGAACACTTTAATCGACTGATTCAGGGAGATGCAGCTTCTGATCGTAAAAATGTTTATAGTCTTGTTAAGAGTGGAGATAAAAAGTCGGACTTAGAGGTTTTGGTTCATACTTCAAAGACAAGTTTATTAGGGGCCATTGGTCATGTAGATATTTGCTATCAGGGACAAGTGATTTCTTATGGCAGTTATGATGTTTTTTCTGAGCGATGCAAGGGCATGATTGGAGACGGTGTTCTCTTCAAGGTTCCTAAAGACGCTTATATTGAGCTTTGCAAAAAAGAAAGCAAGAAAACACTCTTTGGTTATTCTCTGGTTTTGACAGATAAGGAGAAAGAGGCGGTTGAGAAGCGCCTGGCTGAAATTGATCAGCTGTTAGTAGAATGGGAGCCGCCAGCAGAACTGAAAAATGGCCAGCCAACATACTCCTACAAGTTGAAGCATGAACTAGGAGCGCAGCTGTATAAGTTTAAAACCAGTCGTTTCAAGACGTATTTTGTCCTGTCGACCAACTGTTGCCTGCTAGCAGATTCGATTATTGGGCAGGCTGGGACAGATACTCTGGATATTCGTGGTATTATCGCGCCCGGTACCTACCAGTCCTATCTGCAGTACGAGTTTGAGTCCGCTAGAGGTTTGGTCATTGCTCAGACCATTTACCAATAAATCCAAGGCCATCTTGTTTTAAAAATTGTTTATTTGCGCATAATTTCTTGTCAAAAAGATGAAAATCCATTACAATAAAATGGTTTGGAGGAATTATGAGCGCGAATCATATTATTAGAATTATCCCTGTATTAAAAATAAATAATCGTCATTTAAATCAAGAGTTTTTTGTAAATCAGCTGGGCATGAAGGCTCTTTTAGAGGAAGCTGCTTTTCTGTCCTTAGGAGATCAGACCAAGACAGAGAAACTGCAGCTGGAAGAATCACCCAGTATGCGGTCGCGGCGAGTAAAAGGTCCTAAAAAATTAGCCAGAATCGTTGTCAAGGTTGCAGACGCTAAAGAAATCGAGTCTCTATTGGCTCAAAAGCCTGCTTGGACTAAGCTTTATCAAGGAGAGAAAGGCTATGCTTTTGAAGCTCTGTCACCAGAGGGCGACCTAATTCTCCTGCATGCAGAAGAGAATAGAGCAAATCTGCAAGAGGTCACGGCGGCGCCTGAATTTGAAAAGCAAGAGGACTTTATCGGTCTTAGTCAATTTGAGATAGAAACGGTAGAAATTCGTGTGCCTGATGCCAATGCTGCCCAAGAATTTTACAGCAAGATTGAAAATGCGCTGGATTTCCTGACCTTTACAGAAGCAGAGGGACAAGACTTGCAGGCAGACAACGCCCTAACTTGGGACTTGACCATGCTCAAAGCTCAGGTCAATCGTTTAGAAACCGCTGCCCTGCGTCCTGTCTTTGAAGGGCACGAAATCTTTGTACCCAAGTCAGATAAGTTCCTACTGAGTCAGGATTCGAGCAAGATTGAATTGTGGTTTGAAGCATGACTCTAGAAAACATCATCAGTAAAATCAAAGAACAGCTAAAAGATGGTATCTATCCCGGTGCTAGTCTGGCCTTGTACCAAGCTGGCCGGTGGCAGGAATTCTACTTTGGTCTAGCTGCTCCGCAAGAAGGAAAGGCCACTCAAGTGGGTTTGGTCTATGACTTGGCTAGCGTCAGCAAGGTGGTCGGAGTTGGTACTCTGGCAGCCTTTTTGTATGAGCAGGGCAAGCTGGAACTGGATTTGCCCTTACAGCATTATTATCCGGCCTTTCATCAAGAAGATGTGACCTTGCGTCAGCTCTTGACCCACACATCAGGACTAGATCCCTTTATTCCTAATCGTGATCAGCTGACAGCTCCCGAGTTGAAAGAAGCACTCAATCATTTGACGGTGCTTGAAGATAAGACCTTCCGCTATACGGATGTGAATTTTCTGCTCTTGGGCTTTATGTTGGAAGAGATCTACAGTCAGGCCTTGGATCAGATTTTTCAAAGTCAGATTTTCCAGCCCTGGGGTTTGGCTGAGACAGGTTTTGGACCAGTTTCAGGAGCTGTGCCGACCGTTCGCGGTGTCAAAGATGGTCAGGTTCATGATCCCAAGGCGCGTGTTCTAGGCATCCATGCTGGCAGTGCTGGCTTATTTTCAACCCTCAGGGATTTGGAAATATTTCTAGAGCATTATCTGCAGGATGACTTTGCGGCAAATCTGACCCAGAATTTTTCCAAGGTGTCTGGCAAAAGACGCAGTCTAGCTTGGAATCTGGAGGGCAGCTGGCTGGATCACACTGGTTACACAGGAACCTTTATCATGTATAATCGCAAGGAGCAAAAGGCGGCTATTTTCCTGTCCAACCGGACCTATGAAAAAGACGAGCGGGCTCAATGGATCTTAGATCGTAACCAGCTGATGGACCTGATAAGAAGAGAACTTTAAAAGACTCCGGCTGCAAGCCCCGGAGTTTTATCGTGTCTGCCTATATAAATATCGGTCTCTAGCCCCAGTGATTTTCTCTTAATAAAAATCGCTTTTTTTGCCAAAGTATATTAAAATAAGATAGAGAGAATCTACAGACAAGAGAAGAATATGACAAAAGAAATCGGTGTCGGCAAGGCACATAGTAAAATTATTTTAATGGGAGAGCATTCGGTGGTCTACGGCTATCCGGCCATTTCCCTGCCCCTTAATCGTATTGAAGTGACCTGTCAGGTCTTTCCGTCTGAGCGGGCCTGGACCCTCTATGCTGAGGATACGCTGTCTATGGCTGTTTTTGCCTGTCTAGAACATCTCGGTCGGCAGGGGGCTAAGATTCGCTGTCAGGTGGAGTCCATGGTCCCTGAGAAGAGGGGAATGGGGTCTTCAGCCGCGGTTAGTATTGCAGCTATTCGGGCGGTCTTTGACTACTTTGAGGAAGAGCTGGATGACCAAACACTGGAGATTCTAGCCAATCGGGCAGAGATGATTGCCCATATGAATCCCAGCGGCCTTGATGCCAAGACCTGCCTCAGCGATGTAGCTATTAAGTTTATCCGCAATTTCGGTTTCAGTGAAATAGAGCTGGATCTGGATGCCTTTTTAGTGATTGCAGATACGGGCATTCACGGTCATACCCGCGAAGCTATCCGTGCTGTAGAAAGTCAGGGTCAAAAGGCTCTGCCCTTGCTGCAGGAATTGGGGAATTTAACGAAAATCCTTGAGAAAGCCATTTCTATCAAGGACCTGATGACAATGGGACAAGCTATGACCAAGGCTCATGAGAAGCTAGCCAAGCTAGGGGTTTCTTGCCAGAAAGCAGATGAGCTAGTAGCGGCAGCTCTTGAAAACGGAGCTTTGGGAGCTAAAATGAGCGGCGGTGGTCTGGGTGGCTGTGTCATTGCTCTTGTAGGAGAAAGAAATCAGGCGGAGGCCTTAGCCGCCTTATTGAGAGAGAAAGGGGCCATTAACACATGGATCGAAAGCCTGTAAGTGTCAAATCCTATGCCAATATTGCAATTGTCAAATACTGGGGGAAGAAAGATGCAGAAAAGATGATTCCGTCTACTAGCAGTATCTCGCTGACACTGGAAAATATGTATACCGAGACCCAGCTGAGTCCTTTGCCGGCCACAGCAACTGGAGATGAGTTTTATATTGACGGTCAGTTGCAAAGCCCGGCAGAACATGCCAAAATCAGTAAGATTATTGACCGTTTTCGCTCTCCAGAAGATGGTTTTGTCCGCGTTGATACCAGCAACAATATGCCAACAGCAGCGGGTCTGTCTTCCAGCTCCAGCGGTCTGTCAGCCCTTGTCAAGGCTTGCAATGCTTATTTTCATACGGGCTATCAAACGCAAGAGCTGGCTCAGCTGGCCAAGTTTGCTTCAGGATCGTCTGCTCGCTCTTTCTTTGGTTCGCTAGCGGCCTGGGATAAGGACAACGGGGCCATTTATCCAGTAAAGACAGATTTGAAGCTAGCCATGATTATGCTGGTTCTGCACGATGAGAAAAAGCCTATTTCCAGCCGCGACGGTATGGAGCTCTGTGCCAAAACTTCCACGATTTTCCCAGATTGGATTGCCCAGTCTGCCTTGGATTATCAGGCCATGCTTGGTTATTTACGGGACAATGATTTTGCCAATGTTGGTCAGCTGACGGAAGAAAATGCTCTTCGGATGCATGCTACGACAGAAAAAGCTTATCCGCCCTTTTCTTATCTGACAGAGGAGTCTTACCAAGCTATGGGTGCTGTCAGAAAGCTGCGGGAGCAGGGCGAACGTTGCTACTTTACCATGGACGCAGGGCCCAATGTCAAGGTGCTCTGCTTGGAGGAAGACCTAGACCATCTGGTGGCTATTTTTGAGAAGGACTACCGGCTTATCGTCTCTAAAACAAAGGACTTGTCAGATGAAGACTAGTGCAAGAGTCCAAACCTGTGGCAAGCTCTATCTGGCGGGTGAATATGCAGTGCTGACAGCAGGTCAGCCAGCCATTATCAAGGCCATTCCTATCTATATGACGGGAGAAATCCAGACAACCTCTGCCTATCACTTGACATCTGATATGTTTGATCATAGTGCTAACCTAGAGCCAGACCCTGATTATGCCTTGATTCAGGAGACGGTAGCAGTTATGAATGCTTATTTGCAGGCTTTAGGCTACCAACTTCAGCCTTTTTCTCTGAAGATTAGTGGCAAGATGGAAAGAGAAGGCAAGAAGTTCGGTATTGGCTCCAGCGGTAGTGTTGTTATTCTGACCATCAAGGCTATGGGAGCACTTTATGAGCTGGACTTAGAGCCAGAGCTACTCTTTAAGCTGGCTTCCTACGTCCTCCTCAAGTGCGGAGACAATGGTTCCATGGGAGATTTGGCCTGTATTGCCTATGAAGACTTGATATACTATCGGTCTTTTGATAGAGAATTGGTTCGTAAGCGTATGGACAAAGTTGATTTACAGCAATTACTAGCAGAGGATTGGGATTTTGAAATTCGCAGCATTAAGCCTTGCTTAGCCATGGATTTTCTGGTTGGCTGGACCAAGCAGCCGGCGATTTCTAAGGACTTGGTCAATCAAGTCAAGTCAGCTATTTCAGAGTCCTTTTTGACAGGCAGTAGGACGCAGGTTGATGCTTTGGAGAGCGCTTTATTAGCAGGAGAGCAGCCCGCTATTCAGTCCAGTTTGGAAAAGGCTAGTAAGCTCTTAGAAAGGCTCAGTCCGGCTATCTATACAGACAGGCTGAAAGCCCTAAAGGAAGCAACAGAGGGACTGAACTGTGTGGCTAAGAGTAGCGGTGCCGGCGGTGGGGACTGCGGGATTGCTCTCAGCTTTGATGCCGCATCCAGCAACCAACTGATTCAAGCCTGGCAAGCAGCTGGCATTGAGCTATTATACAGAGAAAGGATGGGCCATGATGAGTCAGAATCGTAAGGACGACCATATCAAATACGCTTTAGAGCAGCGTCCGGGTTACAACAGTTTTGATGAAATGGAACTGGTTCACCGTTCTTTGCCCAAGTATGATTTGGCGGAGATTGATCTATCTACTCACTTTGCTGGTCGTGACTGGGAGTTTCCCTTTTACATCAATGCCATGACTGGCGGCAGCCAAAAAGGCGGTCAAATCAATGAAAAGCTGGCTCAAGTAGCTGAAAGTTGCGGCCTTCTTTTTGTAACTGGCTCTTACAGCGCGGCCTTGAAGAATCCTTCTGATCCTTCCTATCGGGTGGCGGCTGGTCGGCCTAATTTATTGCTGGCTACCAATATCGGCTTGGACAAGCCTTATCAAGCCGCCCAGCAGGCAGTAGCTGATTTGAAGCCCCTCTTTTTGCAGGTCCATGTCAATCTCATGCAGGAATTGCTGATGCCAGAGGGCGAGCGGGAGTTTCGCTCTTGGCTCCAGCACTTGACTGATTATAGTCAGCGACTGGATCTTCCCCTAATTCTTAAAGAAGTTGGCTTTGGCATGGATCGCTCTACTGTTGAAGAAGCGCGCTCCTTGGGGATTCAGACTTTTGACCTTTCTGGTCGGGGCGGCACTAGCTTTGCCTATATTGAAAATCAGCGGGGTGGCAATCGTGACTACCTCAATGATTGGGGACAATCTACTCTGCAGAGCCTGTTGGCGCTTCAGCTATTGCGCGATGAGGTCGAACTCTTGGCTAGTGGAGGTGTCCGCCATCCTTTGGATATGATCAAAGCCTTGGTCTTAGGAGCCAAGGCGGTCGGCCTCTCTCGTACCATGCTGGACTTGGTGGAAAATCACTCAGTGGAAGAAGTTATTGATATTGTAGAAGGCTGGAAATCAGATCTGCGTCTCATCATGTGCGCCCTATCCTGCCGAAACTTGCAAGAATTAAAGAATGTTCCCTATCTACTCTACGGTCGGCTAAAAGAAGCTCAGGAACAGATTGACTAAAAAGCATAAAGACATACAAAAAAGGCCATCAAGGCCTTTTTACTTGTCCTGTTTTCGTAAGTCAGTTAGTATTTCTTGAGCAGCAGCGAGGTTGAAAGTCTTCATGGCTGTTAAGCGATTGGCTACAGCAGCAATTTCTTCGCCTTGGGCTCCAGCTTGTAATGCTAAAGATTTGGCTTGCAATTTCATATGTCCGGCTTGGATGCCAGTGCTGACCAGGGCTTTGAGGGCAGCGAAATTTTGTGCCAATCCGACCGATACGATGAGGGAAGCCAATTCCTTGGCTTGAGGCTGCCCCAGCAAGTCAAAGCTGGCTGCCACTGCTGGATTGAGGCCGATGGAGCCTCCCTTAGTTGCAATGGGCATGGGCAGGGTCATCTGACCATGAAGCTGGCGTTTGTATGGGTCTGCCGTCCAAGTAGAGAGGCCACGGTAGCTTCCTTCTCGGCTGGCATAGGCGTGAGCACCGGCTTCCACAGCCCTCCAGTCATTTCCAGTAGCCAGCACCAAAGCATCAATACCATTAAAGATACCTTTATTGTGGGTAGCTGCCCGGTAAGGGTCGACCTGAGCTAATTTGCTGGCCAGCTGCATCTTATCCGCAAGAAGTTCTGCCTCAGCCTTATCCCGACTGAGAAAGCGATAGTCGATGACACAGCGGGCTGTTACTAGGCTATCTGTTGCATAGTTTGACAGGATAGCCATCAGACTCTTACCGCCAGTCAGATCTTCCAGAGGAAGGGTGAGGGCCTCCAGCATGGTGTTGAGCATATTGGCTCCCATAGCTTCCTGCGTATCCACAGATAGATAGAAAATGAGGAAGTCTTCCTTTGGCTCCAGCCAGAGATCTCTAGCTCCGCCCCCACGGGCAACAATTGATGGATAGGCTTGGTTGGCCTGCTCCAGTAACTCTTTCTTTTTTTTGAGAACATTTTTAATAGCTTGGTCTGGATTATCAACCTGATAGAGGGCGATTTGCCCAATCATCTGGCGTTTGTGAACCTCGGTCTCAAATCCGCCTGACCGTTTGATAATCTTAGCCGCAAAGCTAGCCGCTGCTACAACAGATGGCTCTTCTGTCACAAAAGGAACTTGATAGCTTTTGCCATCCACCAAAAAGTCTGGCACTAGAGAGTAGGGCAAGGCTAGAGTGGCCAGTACATTTTCACTCATCTGGTTGGCCGTTTCCAGAGGCAAAGTCTGCTGACTGTCTAGCAGCTGCCAATGTTCATCTTGTAAAAGTCCCTTTTCTTTCAGCATCTGCAGCCGTTCAGCAGGAGTTTTTTTGGAAAATCCAGTCCAGTTTACTTTCATGATGATTTCTCAACTTTGATGTACTTGCGCTGGTGCTCTGCAATTTCTGCCAGAGCAAAGCTTTGGTTTTCATAGTCAGAGAAGCGGGCATTGCCTTCCGCATCCAGCTCAGCTTCTTCAAAAAAGATGCGCTCGTAGTCTGCGATGGAAAGAGCTTGACGCTGGTTTAATTCCTCTAGGCGTGTTTGAGATAGATGCTTTTCATAGCCCTCTACCAAATTGGCACTGAAGATTTCAGAGACAGCCCCGCTGCCATAGCCGAAAAGAGCAATCCGATCGCCGGCCTTGAGGTTGTCAGAGTTTTCTAAAAGAGACAGGAGGCCTAGGAAGAGGGAGCCTGTATAGATATTTCCAACTTTTTGGCTGTAGAGAATAGAGGCTTCAAAGTTCTTTCTGAGCTGGTCTTGCTGCTCTTGGGGCAGGCTTTTATCCATGATTTTATTGAGGCCTTTAAGGGCCAGTTTTGGATAAGGCAAGTGGAAGCAGTAGGCCGCAAAATCTTTGAGAGCTAGCTTGTGGCGCTTCTGGTACTCCACCCAAGTTGTCTTTAAGCTATCCAGATATTGCTGGGTTGAATAGAGGCCGTTGACATAAGGCGTTGTCGAGTAATTTGGGCGCCAAAAATCCATGACATCGCGTGTCTGAGCTACATTATCATCATTGAAAGCAAGAATACGGGGATTGCTGCTAATCAGCATAGAAATAGCTCCCGCTCCCTGGGTTGGCTCGCCAGGTGTGTTAATGCCATACTTGGCAATGTCGCTAGCTAGCACCAAAACTTTGCTGTCTGGATGTTTTTCGATATGGAGCTTGGCATAGTCCAGTGCAGCAGTAGCTCCATAGCAGGCTTCCTTGATTTCAAAGCTGCGGGCAAAAGGCTGGATGCCCAAAAGGCCGTGGACAAAAATGGCTGCCGCCTTGCTCTGGTCAATCCCTGACTCAGTAGCCACGATGACCATATCAATCTTTTCTTTGTCCTCTGTTGTCAGGATGGGTTCTGCTGCCGCCGCTCCCAAGGTAACAATATCCTCAGTCAGAGGAGCAATGCTTAGTTCTTTGAGTAGGAGCCCCTTGCTAAGCTTGTCTGGGTCAGTCCCACGGGCTGCAGCTAAATCATTTAATTTTAAGACATAATTACTGGTCGCAAAACCGATTTTGTCGATTCCGATTGTCATTATAAGACCTCTTTAAATCCTTTTATTCTAGTATATTCCGAAAACTATTTTACCATACTTAGGAATAAAACTCTTACAAAAAACATCTAATCTCAGCTAAATCAGGCTTAAGATGTATTTTCCAAAATAAAAACAGCAGATGGTTCTACTGTTTATGTGCTGTGAGTTTGGTTTGGCGCTTTTTCAAGTAGTGGTAGAGCTTGAGTACGACGGTGCCGCTGGCCATGCCAATCGAGATGACCAAGGCTAGAATGACTACCAGAGTGGCGTGAATCATGGCCTGGCTGTAATCACCAGTGACAAAGAAGGCAGTCGTCCGATAGGAAATGTAGCCTGGGACCAGAGGCGCTAGAATAGCCAAAATAAAAACAACAGCGGGCGTTTTATAGATGATGCTGAGAATTTGGCTGATGCAGGAACCGACGATAGCAGCCACAAAGGTTGCTATGATGACATTGGTCGGTCCTTTGAGCAGGAGATAGAGTAGCCAAATAGCCATGCCCAGCACTCCGCCGGGAATCAGCATACTGCGCTGAACATTTAAAACGATTAAAAAAGTAATAATGGCCAGTAGGCTGGCAACTGCTTGCAGTAAGAAAGTCAAGATTGTCATAGGCTTATTTCATAATAAGGAGGGCGACAGAGGTACCTGCACCGAGAGCAAGAGTGATGAGGAGCGATTCAAAGAGCTTGCTCATCCCAGAGTTGATATGGTTGGTCATGATGTCACGCACAGAGTTGGTCAGAGCAATGCCGGGCACAAAAGGCATGACAGAACCCGCAATAATCAAATCATCTGTGGAGTTAAAACCAGAATAGCGTGTCCAGATATGAGCCAGCAGTCCAAAGACAAAGGCTCCAGCAAAAGCTGTCACAAAAGGGATACGGATATATTTGTCAACATACAAAGAGAAGGCAAAGCCAAAGAAGGTAGCAATAGCCGCGCCTAAAGCATCGTAGAAATTTCCGCCAAACATGATGGAGAAGAAGGGAGCACTGAGCGTTGCGGCAGCAATCAGCTGCTTGTTGTTATAGGGTAGCTCCTTAACTTTGAGGCGATTCAGCTCATCAAAAGCCTCTTGAAGGCTGATTTCTCTTGTTACCAACTGACGGGAGACCTGATTGACATCGCAGACCTTTTCGATATTGTAGTTGGTTTTGAGATTGCGCTTCATCCGTGAGATATTTGTATTTTCAATCGAAAAGAAAATAGCCACTGGCATTGCTAAGGCATTGCAGTCAATGATCCCTTGCGAATGAGCGATACGAATCATGGTGTCTTCCACCCGATAGGTCTCGGATCCGCTCTGCAGCAGTAGTGTTCCAGCCAGCATGATAACATCTACCGCCAGATTGAAATCTTTGGCTTCTTCCCTGATACCTTTCTCTGTCATTTCCCCAGTCCTTTTCCTAGTATAGCAATAGAACCATTATACCATAAAGACTCTTAAAAATTTCATCAAGTTAGCAGCCATTTGAAGTCTGAAATACAAAAAAGAAGATTGGAGATTTCCAATCTTCTTTCAAATGGTTTGTAAGTCCTTAGTCGTTTATTAGCTCAAAGCATCGTCCATAGAGAGCACTTCGTGGAAGACACGTTGAGTCAATTCAGTTTTTTGCTCTGGAGTGAGGTACTTAGTATTTACACAGTAACCTGAGATACGAACGATAACGTCTTCACCAGACATAATCTTGTCGTAAACATCCTTCAAGTCCATAACGTTCAAGTTAACGTGCTGACCACCGTTTTCGAAGTAGCCATCCAGGATAGTAACTAAGTTGTCTACTTGTTCGTCGTGAGTCTTACCAAGCGCACGAGGTGATACTTGAGTTGTCAATGAGATACCGTCAGCTGCGTAACTGAAGTCCAAGCTAGCAAGAGAGTTAAGGTTTTGCAACCAGCCACCTTTTGCCTTGTTAGATGGGTTAGCACCTGGTGAGAAGAATTCCAATTTAGACAAGTTCACGCTGCCATCTTCGTTGAGGTAAACTCCTTTGTGAACTGGTGAGTTACCAGTTTGTTTAGAGTAAGCAACGTTAGATGTGATAGTCAAGAGTGATACTGTTGCTTCAGCGTTCTTGTAAAGTTTGTGGCTGCGCAGACGAGTTGTGTAAGCTTCAACCAACCATTCAGCCAGTTCGTTTGAGCGAGGATCATCTTCACCCCAACGTGGGTATTCTCCGATTGTTTCATAGTCGTAGATATAGCCGTTTTCGTCGCGGATTGGCTTAACAGTTGCATACTTGATAGCAGACAAGGTATCAACAGTGTTGGCAAAACCACAGATACCGAATCCCATGTTAGCACGTTGGTAAGTTGGCAAGAAGGCCATTTGAACAGCTTCGTAGTTGTACTTGTCAGTCATGTAGTGGATGATGTTCAAAGCATCTACGTAAGTGTCAGTCAACCAGTCCAGAGATTTTTCAAAATTCGCTTTAACTGATTCGAATTCAAGAACTTCGTCACGGATAGGCTCGATGTCAAATACCTTGTAGTCTTTATGAACATCGTCGTAACCACCGTTGAGACCTGTCAGAAGGGCTTTCAGCACGTTTACACGAGCACCAAAGTATTGGATGTTGTGGCGTTGTTCTTCATTTTCAGGGTCAAGCGGAGACACACAACATGAGATACAGCTCATTTCACCGTAGCCGTCTTTAGCCATTGTTGTTACACCTTCGTATTGGATAGAAGAGTGCTTGTGGCTCATGTGCATACAGTAGCGACGGAATGAGTATGGAAGTTTGTCAGTCCAGAGAACGGTCAAGTTTGGCTCTGGAGAGTTACCAATGTTGTCAAGTGTGTTAAGGAAACGGTAGTCCATCTTTGTAACACGGTGACGGCCGTCGTTACCCATACCTGCCATAGAAGTAGTGATGAAGGTTGGGTCACCAGAGTAAAGTTGGTCGTAAGCTTTCGTACGAGCAAACTTCACTGTACGAAGTTTCATAACGAAATCATCAACAAATTCTTGGATTTCTGATTCAGTGTAAGTACCGCGAGCCAAGTCACGTTCAGCATAGATGTCAAGAACGATAGGCACACGTCCGAGAGAAGTAGCAGCACCGTTGATGACACGGCAGACAGCCATGAAGGCGATGTTAGTCCATTGGATAGCTTCTTTAACGTCGAAAGCAGGACGGCGAACGTCAACTCCGTAAAGGTCACCAAGTTTTACAACTTCACCAAGTGCTTGGTATTGCAGGTTGATTTCTTCGCGCAGACGGATTGTTTCTTCGTCAATATCAGTCAAACCATTCCAGTCGCGAACTTTTTCAGCCATGAGGTAGTCAGCTCCATAAAGAGCAAGACGTGCGTAAACACCGATGATACGTCCGCGTGAGTAAGCATCTGGAAGACCAGTTACAGTGTGGGCGTGACGAGCACGGCGGATGTTAGAAGTGTAAGCACGGAAGATACCGTCATTTACTGTAGTAACATATTTAGTAAAGATTTCGTGAACAGCAGGATCTGGTTCGTATCCATTTTCTTTCAAAGTAGTTTCAGCCATGCGGATACCGCCTTTTGGCATGAAGTTCAATTTGAAGAGTTCGTCGTTTTGGATACCGTAAATCAGTTCGTTGTCCTTGTCAATGTAACCAGCGTCAATATCAGCGATAGATGCTGGACGAGTGTCCATTGGGAAACGAGTTTCTTCGTAGTGAGCTTTTGTTTCTTCTACGATTTTCTTGATGTGGAGTGAGCGCTCAGTAGGACCTGCCAAGAAGCTTTCATCTCCATCATAAGGTGTGTAGTTAGCTTGAACGAAGCGAGAAACACTTGCTTTCTCTTTCCAGTCTTCACCTTTGAAGCCTTCCCAAGCTTTGTCAAAAATATCTTGAGCTTCAACAACTGTTTTTACAACCATTTGATTTTCCTCTTTATTCTAGCAACATAAACTGTTACATTTATAAGTAAAGTATATCATACGGTAATCGGTTTCACAAACCATTTTCGGCAGAAAGAAAGACTTTCTTTTATAATACAGAAAGTAAAAAGTCGCGGATGTGTACTATAGATTTGAAAAACATAACTCTTTTCAAATATTTTGGAAAAATGGGTAAAAAAGTTATAATAAAAGTAATTAAAATGTCATATAAAAATTACTGACAAAGAATCTTACTTTTAAAATACTTTTTACAAGAACAAAAAACTGTTTCAGATTTATTTGAGCAAAAAGGGCCGACTTTGTGAAAGCTCATAAGCTGAAATTTATGGCAGGAGAAAGGAGGAGGCATGCTGATTTTTCCACTGATTAACGATACATCTCGAAAGATTATCCACATTGATATGGACGCTTTTTTCGCTTCGGTTGAAGAGCGGGATAATCCTAAGCTAAAGGGACATCCGGTCATTATCGGCAGCGATCCCCGTTTGACTGGTGGTCGTGGTGTCGTCTCCACCTGCAATTATGAGGCCAGAAGGTTCGGAGTTCATTCGGCTATGAGCTCCAAGGAAGCCTATGAGCGTTGCCCTCAGGGGATTTTTATATCGGGGAATTACGAAAAATATCAGGCAGTCGGCTTGCAGATCCGAGAAATTTTCAAACGCTATACGGACTTGATTGAGCCAATGAGTATCGACGAGGCTTATCTGGATGTAACGGAAAACAAGCTTGGGATTAAATCCGCAGTCAAAATAGCCAAGCTGATTCAGCACGATATCTGGAATGAACTCCATCTGACAGCTTCGGCAGGCGTTTCTTATAATAAGTTTCTGGCCAAGATTGCCAGTGACTATGAGAAGCCTCATGGTCTGACTGTTATTCTACCCGAAGAGGCTGAGGGCTTTCTAGCGCCTATGGATATTGCCAAGTTTCATGGAGTTGGTAAGAAGAGCGTTGAAAAACTGCATGAAATGGGAGTTTATACTGGTGCAGATCTGCTCAAGATACCAGAAATGACCCTGATTGATAAGTTTGGTCGCTTTGGTTTTGATCTCTACCGTAAAGCGCGTGGCATCAGCAATAGTCCGGTCAAATCCAATCGTATTCGTAAGTCGATTGGGAAGGAGCGGACCTATGCCAAACTGCTCTATAGTGAGGAGGACATCAAGAAAGAGCTGACCCTGCTGGCACAGAAGGTAGAAAATAGCCTGACTAAGCATGATAAGAAAGGACGAACCATCGTTCTGAAAATTCGTTATGCCGATTTCTCCACCTTGACTAAAAGAAAAAGTTTGGCTCTAGCCACTCAAGACAAGAAGCAAATCGAGCGAACGGCTCATGAGATTTACGATAGCTTGGAAGAACAACCACGAGGTATTCGTCTGCTAGGGTTGACAGTGACGGGGTTTGAATAAAGATAAAGGCTTGGTTCATTACCGGGCTTTTTTAGATATAGCTTTTAGTATGAGAGGGTTGCTTGTGACGAGTTTCTAAGTTGTCTGATAATTTTCATTGACTAAAAATAATCTTTTTTGAAAAAATACTGGACAAAGTTTTCTGTGTCTGTTATACTGAATTTATAAAATAAAAAACCGCCCGGTCGGTTTTTGAAAAGAAAGGAGCAGAAATGAAGAAATCTGTAGTAGAAAAAACAAGCGAGCACATTCTCAAGTTGAATCAGGAACTGGATCGACAGCGGGAAGGTCAGAAAGAGTTTTTGCAGCAGCAGGCAGAAAAACGTAAGGTGCAGCTGGAAAAGATGACACAGGGTGAGAATTGCATACGCTATTCTAAGTGGGGAGTCAAAGCTGGATATGCTGTCCTTGCTGGTGGCCTATTGACTTCTATCTTTAGCCCTTGGCGAGGACTGGGTATCATGGCAGTAGGGGGTCTGAGCCTTGCCTCCAATCTCTGGCATATCCGGCGATTGCAAAATCAAGAAAGGAGCAAGTAGCAGAGAAATGGCCTGTCTTAAGCATCAGAGTCAGGACAACTTAGAAACTAAAAGCAGCAGGTAGTATCTAGACGATGCTGACGTATCTTTTAGCACCAATTAGTCCATATTTGCTTTTTAGTTTAGGCAAGGACTAAAAGACTACGTTTTCTATTTGGCGTAGGTCTTTATTTTTTATAATAAAACAAACCGAATGGTCGGATTTTAAAAATCTGCGTTTCAAAACAGGCAATCATCTGAAAGACTGAAAGTAAAGGATGCCTTTGTCCAGTTTTCGGATGACTTTTCACTATTCTACATTTGATAAGGAGTTATCGTATGAACACACAAACACATGTAGAGCCAGAGACAAGGCATATCCTGCCCTTTCTGGCCTGGACTTTTGGCATTACCTGGGGAGCCTGGCTGCTTCAGTATATTTTAACCGCCCTGAAGCTGACCAGCGGGGCTGAGCCTTTGGGCTTTGCTCTCAATTTCATCGGGGGCTTCGGACCGACTTTGGGAACTTTTATCAGCCTCAAAATTTCTCATCCCAAGAAGATGCTGGACTTTATCTTTTCTCATGCTAAGGGCTGGTGGATTTATATGCTGGCCTTCTGTCTGGTTCGGGTTTTGACCCTTTTTATCGCCAATCCTGTATTACCGCCGCTCAATGCCATTCTGATGTTTCCTCTGGGCTGGACCTTTGTCACCTTTGCTGGAGGCGGCAATGAAGAACTGGGCTGGCGGGGCCTCCTGCAGCCGGCTCTGGAGAAAAAATTCTCCTTCCCTCTGGCAACTGTCATCACGGCTCTGGTCTGGGTGGCCTGGCATCTGCCCCTCTGGCTGATTCCGGGAACGAGTCAAAGTCAGATTTCTTTGCCCTTCTATCTCTCCTTTGGTATCTTGCTCTGTTTCTGTCAGGCGGCTCTCTACAAGCAGACGGCCTCTGTATTTGCCTGCATGGTCTTTCACGGCTGCATTAACTTTGCTCAGGCGACGATTGTCGGCAGTGCTACAAATGGCGGAAGGTATCTCAGCTTCCAGGCTGCTAATCTGGTCATGACCGCCCTGCTGGTCGGCTGGTGGTATTGGAAGGGCAACCGGAAAGGAGTTCAGAAAGATGCAAGCTAAAAATCTTGGCAATCGCTCTTCTGCCAAAGAAAAAGGAGTAATCATATGAACACACAAACACATGTACGGCCAGAACCCAAGCATATTTGGCCTTTCTTAGCTTGGACCTTTGGTATTAGCTGGGGATCCTGGCTGATTCTGTATATTTTAGCCGCCCTGAAGCTGACCAGCGGGGCTGAGCCTTTGGGCTATGCTCTCATTATCATCGGTGGCTTCGGACCGGCCTTGGGAACTTTTATCAGCCTCAAAATTTCTCATCCTAAGAAGATGCTGGACTTTATCTTTTCTCATGCTAAGGGCTGGTGGATTTATATGCTGGCCTTCTGTCTGGTTCGGGTTTTGACCCTTTTTATCGCCAATCCAGCCCTGCCGCCTCTGAATGCCATTCTGATGTTTCCTCTGGGCTGGACCTTTATCACCTTTGCTGGGGGTGGGAATGAAGAGTTGGGCTGGCGGGGAGTGCTGCAGCCGGCTCTGGAGAAAAAATTCTCCTTCCCTCTGGCAACTGTCATCACGGCTCTGGTCTGGGTGGCCTGGCATCTGCCCCTCTGGCTGATTCCGGGAACGAGTCAAAGTCAGGTTTCTTTGCCTTTCTATATTTTCTTTTGTATCCTGCTCAGTTTCTGTCTGGCGGTTCTCTACAAGCAGACGGCCTCTGTCTTTGCCTGCATGGTCTTTCACGGCTGCATTAACTTTGCTCAGGCGACGATTGTCGGCAGTGCTACAAATGACGGAAGGTATCTCAGCTTCCAGGCTGCTAATCTGCTCATGACCGCTCTGCTGGTCGGCTGGTGGTACTGGAAGGGTAATCGGAAAGGAGCTGAGAAAGATGCAAGCTAGAAACTATAAAGATTCCTCATCTGTCAAGCAAATTCTAATTTTTCTGCTCTGGACTTTTGGCATCAGCTGGTCTGCGTGGATTCTCTCAGCTGTGCTGAAAGAACGAGTGCCGCTGCTTTATCCGCTTCTCATGATAGTGGGAACATTTGGTCCTGCTATAAGTGCCAAGCTTGTCTTAGGTAAGTCTTTGAAAGAAATGCTGGCTTTTATCAAGTTTACTAGGAAAAGAAGCTGGCCTTATCTATTGATTTTTGTGGGGCTATACACGATTTCCATTGCCTTTGTGACCAGGCCGCTGCCAGGTTTGAATCTTTTGAATGTCTTGGTTCTGGCTCTGGTAACGACTCTTCTGACAGGCGGCAATGAAGAGATTGGCTGGCAGGGCTTCCTGCAGCCAAGTATGGAGAAGATCCTGCCCTTCCCTTTGGCAACTGTAGCAACTGGGTTAATCTGGGCTGTCTGGCATCTGCCCCTCTTCTTTATGCCCGGCAGCAGTCAGGCGGGGACCTCCTTTCTGGTCTTTACAGCCGCCTGCCTGCTCAGCCGTTTCTGGCTGGCAGCTCTTTACAAGGTCAGTCAGTCTCTCCTCTATTGTGTCCTCTTTCATGGGCTCATTAATACTATTGGCGAAGCCATCTTTGTAGGCAAGGGAACGGAAAATCCCCTCTTTTTCCTAGGCTATATCTTGATGGCGGCTTACAGTATCTATCTTTGGTATCAAAGGGATTAGAAAGACAAGGCTTAAAGATATTTTTATGATTTTGTATTTCTCCGGCTTTTTTGGTAGAATAAAGCTATATTAGAAACAAAGGGGAACAGAATGGCGCAGCGAAAAGACAAATCCCAGGCCATGAGAGAAAAAATTTTAAATACAGCAACCCAGCTCTTTATCCAAAAGGGGTCCGAAAAGACCAGTATGCAGGACATCGCCCAGACGGCGGGCATCTCCAAGGGGGCTATCTACCATCATTTCAAGTCAAAAGATGAGATTGTCCTTGCGGTGATTAGGAGCCGGCAGGAGCTGATGGAAGAAGAGATGAAGCAGTGGCTCAAGGCTACGGAAAATCTGACCGGCAGGGAGCAGCTGCAAGCCATCCTCAAGTCCAATCTGGAAAGTCAGACAGCCCGGGCCATAGACGGCATTGTGGATGTGTACGAGCAGGATGCAGGTTTTATTTTGACCATGATGCGGGACAATCTGCGGATAGGCGCCCCTCTGGTCAGCGATATTATCAAAAAAGGCATGGCAGATGGGTCTATCCAGACTCAGTATCCGGACCAGACTGCGGAAGTCTTTCTGCTGCTGGTGAACTTCTGGATGAATGAGACCGTTTTTGAAAGCGATCCTGAAAAACTGCCAGAACGCTTCCATTTTCTGCAGTTTATGATGACCTCGGTCGGCATGGATATCTTTAATGATGAGCTCATGCAGCTCTTTAGCCAGAGAAATAAGGCATAAAAAAAGGCTGGGACAGAACTAAAAAATTTAATTCTGTCCCAGCCTTTTTATTTATGTGCTAAATATACTGCGGATATCTTCCTCGGTCAGGCCGATTAGGGGGTCGATTTTCAGGAAATTTTCTTCTGTCAAGACATATTTTTCCACAGCTTTTTCCAAACTATCCACAGGAGTGTGGATAAGTTCCTGCGGGGCTTCTAGGTCAGCAAAACGCTCGACCAGATAGGTTTTGCGGGCGGTGCCGGTGTTTTTGACGGCATAGTTAAAGGCAGCTTTTTCCCCAAGCAGGATCAGCTTGCTCTTGGCCCGGGTAATGGCTGTGTAGACCAGATTGCGCTGGAGCATGCGGTGGCTGCTGCGGGTGATAGGCAGGATGACCACGGGAAACTCGCTGCCCTGAGACTTGTGAATGCTCATGGCGTAGGCCAGGCGAATCTTGTACCATTCGCTGCGCGGGTAGATGATTTCATTACCGTCAAAGTTGATGGTCAGCTCGTCCTGCTTGGAGTCGGTGTACTTAGTAGGCAGCAGGTCGCTGATGTAGCCTAAGTCACCGTTGAAGACATTGCTTTCAGCATCATTGACCAAGTGGATAACCCTATCTCCTTGGCGATACTGACAGTCGGGAGCTTCAAAGGTCAATTCATCTTTCTCTACAGGATTGATGAGATTTTGCATAAGATTGTTAATCTGGTCAATGCCGGCTGGTCCTCGATACATTGGTGCCAATACCTGAACATCTTGAGCTGGGATACCGCTGCGAATGGCTGCGCTAGCGATTTTCTCAATCATAGGCGGGATATGCTCATTTCTAGCTTCAAAATAAGAGCGGTCCGCTTTTTTGTCTGTAAAGTCTGCAGGCAAAATGCCCTTCTGAATCTGGCTAGCCAGTGTGACAATTGTAGACTCTTCGCTCTGCCGATAGATGGTTTCCAGCTTGGTCTGTGGAATAGTCGGTATCTGCAGCAAATCTGCCAGAACCTGACCCGGACTGACAGAGGGCAGCTGGTCGGCATCTCCGACAATCAAGAGTTTGGTCTGAGAGGAGATATTGCTGAGCAGCTGATTAGCCAGCCAAGTATCCACCATGGAAAATTCATCCACAATAATAAAATCAGCATCCAGATAATCATCCAAATGACTGGTATCATCATCGCCAGTCATCCCCAAATGGCGGTGGATAGTGGCACTAGGAAGACCGGTTAATTCGTTCATGCGACGAGCAGCACGACCAGTGGGAGCCGCTAGCAGAATCGGCAGATCATTGACCTTTCGAAGATCCAAACCGCGAAGCTGGGCGTAGACTGCGATGATACAGTTGATAACGGTAGTTTTTCCAGTGCCCGGTCCGCCGGTTAGGATAAAGACCTTCTGATTGATAGCCTGGCGGATGGCTTCTTTTTGGATACTGTCATAGGAGATGCCAGAGCTTTCTTCCACTTGCTGGATAGCCGCAGTAATGTTATCTGCGTCAAAGCAGTCTTGCTCTCCTTTTTCCAACAGACGGACCAGATTACTTTTTATTCCTTCTTCAGCAAAAAATAGGCTGTTTTCAAAGATCTTGGTCTCTACATTCTGGACCTTATCTTCCTCAATCAGATGGGCCAGCTCATCAGCGACTAGACTAGGGTCCAGCTCCACTTGGCGTGAGCTTTCTAAGAGCTCGATGGTATGCTCCAGTAAATCACGAGCTTCAACATAAGTATCTCCCCGCTCCATAGACTGGGTCAGCAAAGTATGGACAAGGCCAGCCCGAAAACGCTCAGGGGCATCACTTTCGATGCCTAGTTCTTCTGCCAGATGGTCAGCGATTTTAAATCCAATCCCCTGAATATCCTCTACCAGCTGATAGGGATATTTTTCGACAATATCCAGCGTTTCTTCCTTGTAGGTATCCTGGATTTGAAAAGCCAGCTTATTGGGAATGCCGTAGGCTGCCAGCTTGGCTAGTACCATCTCAGTTCCGTAGTTAAGTCTGAGCTTAGCGACAAAGGCCTCGCGGTTCTTAGCTGCTAAGCCGTTTATCTGAGTCAGCTTTTCCGGCTCTGCTAAAATCTTGTCAATGGTGTCTTCGGTATCTTCTCCGTAGAGTTGGACGATTTTTTGAGCAGTCTTGACCCCGATGCCCTTGAAATGGTCACTGGAGAAGTATTTTACTAGGCCTTTACTGCTGGGTTTGGCTCGCTCATAGCGGGAAATTTTCAGCTGCTGACCATATTTGGGGTGCTGGACAAGACTGCCCCAGAAGGTGTAGTCTTCGCCTTCCATGACATCTGCCATGGAGCCGGTGACAATGATTTCAAAATCTTCAAAATCCTCGGCATCTGTATCCTCAATATCTAAGAGCAGAATACGAAAAAAGTTGCTGGGATTTTCAAAAATAATCCGTTCAATCGTTCCTGAAAAGTAAAATTCCATAGTTTATAGGTTCTTCTTTTAAAACGAACCCAGCTGACGTTCAGCTGAGTTCGGTATGCTTAATAGGTCTTAAAAGGCAGCAGCGGCCAGAAGCGGAACTTGGCTTCGCCCTGGATTTGTTCTGCTTTGAAGGTACCAACCTGGCGGCTATCCTTGGAAACAATCCGGTCGTCACCCAGAAGCAGGTATTCATCATCCAGAAGCTTGATGGTGAAGACAGGACTGCCATCCTTGTCAACGGTGAAGGCTTGAGCCTGAGCTGCGAGTTTCCTGAAAAACTCACCATTGTCATCATAATCGTCCCCAGTATAAGTGGATTGGAGTTTGTCTTCTTTGAATTTCTTGATGTAGTCCGTCAGGTAAGGCTCGTCTGTTTTTTTGCCGTTGATATAGAGAGTATCATTTTCATACTGAATAGTGTCGCCCGGCATACCGATGACCCGCTTGACAATCTCCTTGGTTGTACCGTTATCATCTGTCTCAGTGGCGACAACGATATCAAAGCGGTCAATAGACTGATGTTTGAGGACAAGCAGGTATTCCCCATTAGCTAGCGTAGGGTCCATAGAGTGGCCATCTACCTTTACAGGGGACCAGAGAAAGAGCCGTGACAGGATAATGACAGAGATGAAGAAGAGAAAGAGGCCCCATTCTTTGAGAAATGAGAGGACAGGATTTGATTTTTTCATAGGTTACCTTTCTAGAAGTTTTTGTGCTTTTTCAGTATTTTTAAAGTGGAGTTTAGCAGAATGCTGCAGACCGGCCATTCCATAGGCTTGAAGAATCTGGCTGGCAACGTAATCGCTCTTGCTTCCGGCTCCGCTAGGCAGGGTATAGCCTAACTCTTGACTAAGATTTTCTAGATTTTCCAGAAAGAGGTCACGAGCGATAATAGAGCTGACCGCAACAGCTAGGAACTTTCCTTCAGCCTTTTCAATCAGACTTACCGGATTTGGAAAATGATTCTTTTCCTGCTTTAGATATTTATTGTAGTTTTGCTGGCTGGTAAAGGCATCGATGACAATTTTTTCGGGATTGATGCCTTTCTGCAGCAGTAGGTAAATAGCTTGATTATGTAAGGCTACCTTGACAGAGACGGCATTGTAGCCAGAAGCGATGACTTCGTTGTACTTCTCTGGCGATAGGAGCAGAGCTTGGTGGGCAATTTTTTCTTTTAAGACCGACGCCAGTTGGCGAATCTTGTTATCGTTCAAGGTTTTAGAATCACCGACACCCAGTTTTCTGAGAAAGTCATGCTGGTCTGGAGTGACGAAAGAAGCTACGACGGCTAGACCTCCAAAGTAGGAGCCGTTGCCGACCTCATCGGTCCCAATGAGGGCAAAATTCTGAGAAGCAGGACTAGAACTGGTCTTGGTCACTTGATGGCCAAAAAAGCCAGCGTAGTGAGCAGCTTTTGCCCCTTGAAAGAGAACTTTTCCGGAGCTAAAGATACTGACCGTCGCCTGATTCAGCCGGAAGAAATATTGAATATGTGGGTTCTTGCTGGGAGCCAGCTGGTCCTGATATTTCTCAGCAAAAGCCTGAATTTCTTGCTGTTTGGGACTGAGGGTGATACTTTCCATACCCCCTATTGTACCATAAAAAGGAAAAGTCGAAAGCCATAAGATTGAAAATCCTACAAAAATTTTGTAGGAGAGCACCGCTGCTTGCAATGTCAAAAAAGGTGAAAAAGAAACTCCCTATCTTGTTCCAAGTGTTTTAATAACTGACAAAGGGCTTATTTTTTGATATAATACAATGAGGTGATTTTATGGCAAATTTGAATCGATATAAATTTACATTTGGAAACAAGACCTTAACTCTAACAACAGAACATGATAATCTCTTTATGGAAGAGGTAGAACAGGTAGCAAAGGAAAAATACAAGGCTATCAAAGAGCAGATGCCTGCGGCAGATGATGAAGTCCTGGCGATTTTGCTGGCAGTCAATAGCCTATCTACCCAGCTCAGCCGCGAGATTGAGTTTGACGACAAGGAAAAAGAACTAGAAGATTTTCGTCACAAAATGCTCAGTGATTTGAGAGAAAAGTCGGGTAAATAGAGGAGAAATAATGTTTTCTATTATTATTTTACTAATATTGGCCTGGAGCTTTTATATTGGCTACTCGCGTGGTATTGTTCTGCAGGGCTATTATGCTGCTGCGACTATGGTTTCTATGCTGGTAGCTGGAGCTTTTTATAAGAGCTTGGCTAAGTTCATCAGCCTCTGGGTGCCTTATGCCAGTGCGACTCAGGGCTCTTCGACCTATTTTTTCCCTAGCTCCCAGCTCTTTCAGTTGGACCAGGTTTTTTATGCTGGTTTGGCCTATCTCATTATTTTTACGGCTGTCTACATCCTTGGGCGCTTTTTTGGGATTTTTGCGAATCTGATTCCCTACCCCAATAAGCTGGATACCAAATGGTACAATGTGACCAGCGGAGCCATCGCTGTTTGCATCTCTATTTTTGTTTTGGGAATGTGCCTAACTATTTTAGCTACGGTGCCGATGGAGATGGTTCAGGAGCGGCTCAACAGCAGCTTCATGATTCGCTTTATTGTCAAGTATACCCCTATCACATCCAATATCCTCAAAGATCTCTGGGTGAATCAAGTTATCGGATAAAAGACGACTCAGTTGGCCTGCTAGCTGGGTTCTTTTTTACTAGAAAAGAAAATTATGAACACAAAAATTTTAGAAACCTTAGAATTTAAGAAAATAAAAGAACTTTTTGCTCCCTATCTTTTGACCGAGCAGGGGCAGCTGGAGCTGGGTCTGCTTTTGCCGACCAGCAAGAAGGAGACGGTGGCCTCGGGTTTTCTGGAAATGACGGATATGCAGCAGATTTTTGTGCAGCATCCGCACTTTAGTCTAGCTGCGACTCAGGATATTACTGCCTTGACCAAGCGCTTGGAGCTGGAAAGCGACTTGAATATTGAGGAGTTTTTGGCTCTCAAGCGCGTTTTGGCAGTGACTCAGGAGCTCAAGTCCTTTTATGATGACTTAGAAAATGTGCACTTGGAAAAGCTGGACCGTCTGTTTGAGAATCTAGCTGTGTTCCCTAAGTTGCAAGGAAGTCTGCAGGCTGTGAATGATGGCGGCTTTATCGAAAGTTTTGCCAGCGAAAGTTTGAGCCGTATCCGCCGAAAAATTCAAGAAAATGAAAACCAGGTGCGGGAGATTCTGCAGGAGATTCTCAAAAACAAGGGAGAGATGCTGGCGGATCAGGTAGTGGCTAGCCGGAATGGCCGCAATGTGCTGCCCGTGAAAAATACCTATCGCAACCGCATTTCTGGTGTGGTTCACGATATTTCAGCCAGCGGCAATACCGTCTATATCGAGCCTAGAGCAGTTGTCAATCTCAACGAAGAAATCGCCAGCAGTCGGGCGGATGAACGATATGAAATTCAGCGGATTTTGCAGGAATTATCGGACCTATTCCGTCCCCATGCAGCTGAAATTGCCAACAATGCTTGGATTATCGGACATCTGGACCTGGTGCGTGCCAAGGTCCGCTTCATGCAGGAGACGGGAGCGGTGGTGCCAGACCTGTCAGAAGAGCAGGATATCCAACTGCTCAGTGTCCGCCATCCCCTGATTGAAAATGCAGTGGCTAATGACCTGCATTTCGGGCCTGATTTGGCAGAGATTGTCATTACCGGGCCTAATACCGGTGGTAAGACCATCATGCTGAAGACCTTGGGGCTGGCTCAGATCATGGCCCAGTCAGGTCTGCCGATTCTGGCGGACAAGGGCAGCCGCGTCGGGATTTTCAGTCAGATTTTTGCAGACATTGGTGATGAGCAGTCGATTGAGCAGAGCCTGTCGACTTTCTCCAGTCACATGACCAATATCGTATCTATTTTAGAGGAGGTTGATAGCGAGAGTCTGGTTCTGCTGGATGAGCTGGGAGCTGGAACTGACCCGCAGGAGGGAGCAGCTCTGGCCATTGCTATCTTGGAAGATTTGCGGCTAAGGCAGATTAAAACCATGGCAACGACCCATTATCCTGAGCTCAAAGCCTATGGGATTGAGACGGACTGGGTGGAAAATGCCAGCATGGAATTTGATACAGATAGTTTAAGGCCGACCTATCGCTTTATGCAGGGAGTGCCTGGCCGCTCCAATGCCTTTGAAATTGCTCGGCGTTTGGGCTTAGCGGAAGTTATCGTTGGCCACGCCCAAGAGCAGACTGACACAGACAGTGATGTCAATCGAATCATTGAGCGCCTAGAGGAGCAGACGCTGGAAAGCCGCAAGCGCTTGGATAATATCCGCGAGGTGGAGCAGGAAAATCTCAAATTTAACCGAGCTCTCAAAAAGCTATATAATGAGTTTAACCGAGAAAAGGAAACCGAGCTCAATAAGGCACGCTTGGAAGCTCAGGAAATCGTTGATTTGGCTTTGTCAGAGAGTGAGAGCATTCTCAAAAATCTCCATGATAAGTCCAGCCTTAAACCGCATGAGATTATTGAAGCCAAGGCTCAGCTTAAAAAGTTGGCACCAGAAACGGTTGATTTATCAAAGAATAAGGTGCTCAAGCAGGCTAAGAAAAATCGGGCGCCCAAGGTGGGAGATGATATCCTAGTCACCAGCTATGGTCAGCGGGGAACCTTGGTCAAGCAGCTCAAGGACGGCCGTTGGGAAGCTCAGGTCGGTCTTATCAAGATGACTCTAGAAGAGCAGGAGTTTAACTTACTCAAGGCTGAAAAGGAGCAGCAACCTAAGCGCAAGCAGGTCAATGTGGTCAAGCGGGCCAATACTGCTGGACCGAAAGCCAGACTGGATCTGCGCGGCAAGCGCTATGAAGAGGCTATGGAAGAGCTTGATGCCTTTATCGATCAGGCCCTCCTAAATAACATGGCTCAGGTGGATATTATCCACGGTATCGGGACCGGGGTCATCCGTGAAGGGGTGACAAAATACCTCCGCCGCAACAAGCACATCAAGTCCTTCGGCTATGCTCCGCAAAATGCTGGCGGCAGCGGTGCAACGATTGTAGTCTTTAAGTAAGAGGCCAGAAATGAAAATACAAACCTATGACTCGACTTATGAGAAAAGTTGGGTTTATACAAAAGCTTTGAGTTATCTCTTTTCGCCTTTCTTTGATGATATGAGTCGCAGCAAGGATGAGTTTACTGAAGAACCTTACCGAGATTCAGTTGAGCTTATAGCGGTGGAAGATAATCAGGTTGTGGGGCTTCTAGATGTAGGGATTTACACCGAAGAAGCAAGTCATTCTTATCCATATTATCCAGGAGAAAAGATAGCTTACTTCGCTAATCTGGCTGTCCATCCTGATTTTCAAAATCAAGGGATAGCCGGCCAACTCTTTCAAACTGCTTGGGATCAGCTGCATGAAAAGAAAGTTGAGGCCTTGATCATCTTTACCAGAGACGGAGAGCAGGCAAATCATCTCTATCAGAAGTGGGGCGGCAAGCTGATTTGTCAAGATTATTTAGTTGTCGGGCGACCCAAAGGTCAAATACCGTTTTCTTTCAGCGTTGATACTAAGCAGCAGACAATCTGTCTGACAGACAAGTCAGGAAATTCTTTAGGCTATTATCAAAGAGAAGGACATTATATTGTCTCAAGGAAAGAAGATTTAGAGCATTTTGATATTGATGAGCTTTACAAAGAGCATACCTATGTCTTGAAAATCGAATAGGGTATTGGAAGTTTCAGCGAAGAGATAACAGCAGGTCCTTTTATGAGGGCCTGCTTTTTGCTATAATATAAGCAGCATAAAGTGTTTCGGAGGGTAAATTAAATAATGAGATTAAAACACGCATCAGATTCTTGCACGACTATTTTGGTAGGCAAGAAGGCCAGTTACGACGGTTCAACCATTGTGGCTCGTACAGAGGATTCACAAAACGGGGTCTTTACGCCCAAGAAATTTGTCGTAGTGGAGCCACAAGACCAGCCACGCCATTATCAGTCAGTTTTGACATCTTTTGAGATGGAGTTGCCAGATAATCCAGTCCGCTATACGGCAGTGCCAGATGCAGTTCCCAAAGATGGGATCTGGGGAGCTGCTGGGATTAACAGTTATAATGTTGCTGTCAGCGCAACGGAAACGATTACAACCAATAGCCGCGTGCTGGGGGCTGATCCGTTAGTCGAGTCAGGTATCAGCGAGGAAGATATTCTTACGCTGGTTCTGCCCTATATCAAAACAGCTCGCGAAGGGGTTCTTCGTCTAGGGAAAATCCTAGAAGAGTACGGTACTTATGAGTCCAATGGAATTGCAATCTCAGATATCAACGAAATTTGGTGGCTGGAAACCATTGGCGGCCACCATTGGATGGCACGGCGCGTGCCAGATGATGCCTATGTGACCAATCCCAATCAGCTGGGTAGTGATCATTTTGAATTTGACAATCCTGAGCATTTTCTCTGTCATCCAAATCTCCAAAAGTTTATCGAGGAAAATCATCTCAATCTTAATTACTCGGACGAGGGCTTCAATCCACGCTATGCTTTTGGTAGCCAGAAGGATAAGGACCGCCATTACAATACGCCGCGAGCTTGGGATATCCAGCGTTTTCTCAATCCAGAAGTGGAGCAAGATCCAAGGAGCTTCTTCATCCCATGGTGCCGCAAGCCATACCGCAAGATTACGATCGAAGATGTCAAGTATGTCCTGAGCAGTCACTATCAGGATTCACCTTATGATCCTTACGGAGCAGAGGGGGACCACCACAGCAGACGGGCCTTTCGGACTATTGGGATCAATCGGACCAGTCAGACAGCCATCTTGCAGCTGCGCCCTAATCAACCGCAGGAAACGACTGGTATCCAGTGGCTATCCTACGGCTCCATGCCTTACAATACAGCCGTTCCTTTCTTTACTCAAGTCTCAACAACGCCAGACTACTTTGCAAATACGACGGATAAGGTTTCGACGGATTCTTTCTACTGGGCTAATCGACTCATTGCTGGGCTGGCTGATGCTCATTTTAGCAGTCATGTCGGAGATTTGGATGATTATCAGGAAAAGACCATGGCTTGGGGCCATGAAATGATCGGTCGGGTAGATAGAGCCCTGGCCAAGGGCGAGGCTGTGGACTTTGAAGCTGAAAATCAAGCCATGAGCGACAAGGTGCAAGAAGCGACAGACCAGCTCTTGGAGAAAGTACTCTTGGATGCCAGCAATCTCATGACCAACCATTTCTCACTGAGTGATTGATAGGCAATGGTTGTTAAACTATGATGTTGTTTTAGAGGGAAAGGTTTATTATGGAAGAACTATTTAAACAATTGCTAACTCCTGCTATTATTACGGCTGTTACAGCCCTAATTTCAGGAATATATGCATACTTTCAAAAGAAAAAAGAAGAATATAGAAAATATGTCTACGAAAATAAGCAAGAGGATTTTAAAAAACTAACAGTCTATGCTGAAGAAATTGCAGAACTTAGTCCAGAAAGTTCTGAGAAGTTCAAGAAACTCTTATTTAAAATTTCTCAAAGGATAAACCCTTATGGCCGAAGGATTAAAACATTTGGATTATATCAATGGGTAAGAGATGATGGTTATATTTGGTTTAAAATAGATGATATTGGTAAGAAAATAAAGGAAGGGAGCGTTGAGTCTGAGGATTTAGAAGAATTAGCACATCGTATACAAGTGTCGAAGAGATTATTAGATGTGAAAATAGAGAAAGATGTCTCGTCGATTAGTAGTTCGCAACTTTGGTTCTATTTTTTACAGTACTCTATGTTGCTGCTTCAATTTTTATTAGGCTATTTTCTATTTCAACAATGGTCTAATACAAGTGATGAAAATCTGATAACGTCCATCCTTATTCTATCATACTGCTTACTTATTTCTATTTTCATTCTCCTAATTCTTCCAGAACGAATAGTTGGTAGTGGAGATAATGATAAAAAAATGATTATGTTGGAATATCTATTAATTCCTGCTGTTGATGCTTGGAGTATTGTAACTCTTTCTAGTGATAGAATTAATTTTGTAAAAAGTATTTCTTTGAGCGTAGTATTATTTTTATTATTTTCGTTTATAATTTTGCTGATTGTGATTTTGAAGTCTACAATCTTTGGAAAAAGTGAAGTTGGAAAAGTTTCCACAATATATAAATTTGAATATGCTTCTTTACAGTCTACCAAAGAAAAAGGAATGTGGAAAAGTTTTATAGAAATAATCAAATTTTGTAAAAAGGGAAATAGGGTGGAATAAGATATAAAAAGGAATTTTAATCTATTGTAGCAGCCGTAGCAAATATTTTTCTTTCTCCTGCTTTTGTTGTAAAATGTTATCAAAAGTAAGCTATTTAAAGGAGAAGATTTATGGTAGCAGCAGTTACAGATGCAACATTCGCAGAAGAAACAAAAGATGGATTGGTTCTGATTGACTTTTGGGCAACTTGGTGCGGTCCATGCCGCATGCAAGCGCCTATTCTGGAGCAGTTGGCAGGGGAAGTTCATGAAGACGAACTGAAAATCCTTAAAATGGATGTGGATGAAAATCCAAATACTGCCCGCGAATTTGGCATTATGTCCATTCCGACCCTTCTGTTCAAGAAAGACGGTCAAGTTGTTAAGCAAGTCGCAGGTGTTCACACCAAAGACCAGCTCAAGGCTATTATCGCTGAATTAAGCTAAGTAAGAAGCCTCTGAGCTTCTTTTTTGCATCAAAAAACGTTTACATCCTTAAAATTTTTTATAAAATATTGACAAAAAGCGAATGTTCTTTTAGAATAATAGAAAATTAATAATCAACACCGAACGAAGTTTTTCAGAAAGAGGCAGGCACCTCTGACTGTGAAATGGACGGAACTCTGGAGAGACCATGAATGGCACCGAAGGGG
Source organism: Streptococcus sanguinis (assembly GCF_008329445.1). Taxonomy (GTDB): domain Bacteria; phylum Bacillota; class Bacilli; order Lactobacillales; family Streptococcaceae; genus Streptococcus; species Streptococcus sanguinis_O. Next base: position 192,165 of record NZ_VIBR01000003.1, read on the forward strand.
CAAGGCGGTTTAGAATCGCTCAAACTCTCAGGTAAAAGGACAGAGCGAAGAGGCAGGGCTTTCCCTACTCCAGCACATCCAGAGTACATGTTTTGCATGTGCTCTTTCTTTTTCTCGGTGTGAAAAGGAGCTTATATCATGTTGGAAATATTGAATCGTCTGGATTCTTTGGTTTGGGGTCCGCCCCTGCTCATTTTGCTGGTTGGTACCGGTATCTATCTCAGTCTGCGTCTGGGTTTGCTACAGATTTTTCGACTTCCGCGTGCCTTTCGGCTAATTTTTGTATCAGACGAGGAGCATCAGGGCGATGTCTCTAGCTTTGCGGCTCTTTGTACTGCTCTAGCCGCGACGGTGGGAACGGGAAATATCATCGGAGTGGCAACGGCCATTAAAACCGGTGGACCGGGTGCTCTCTTCTGGATGTGGGTAGCTGCTTTCTTTGGAATGGCAACCAAGTATGCCGAAGGTCTCTTGGCTATCAAGTACCGCCGCAAGGATGCTCATGGAGCCATGGCAGGCGGTCCTATGCACTATATCTTACTAGGGATGGGCGAGAAGTGGCGCCCGCTGGCCATCTTTTTTGCCCTAGCTGGTATCTTGGTGGCTCTTTTGGGGATTGGGACCTTTACGCAGGTCAATTCCATCACAGAGGCCATGCAGAATACTATTCAGCTGCCTCCAGCTGTGACAGCTTCTATCTTGGCTATTTTGGTGGCTCTGGTTATTTTCAGCGGCATCCAGTCTATTGCTCGAGTATCGACCAAGGTTGTGCCCTTTATGGCAGCTATTTATATCTTGGGCACTGTGACTGTCTTAGCGGTCAATCTAGATCGTCTGCTGCCCACTCTCCGGCTGGTCTTTAGTTCAGCCTTTAGTCAGACAGCTGCTGTCGGTGGCTTTGCCGGTGCGACCATCCAGATGGCAATTCAAAACGGGGTCGCGCGTGGAGTTTTCTCCAATGAATCTGGTTTGGGTTCAGCACCCATTGCAGCGGCGGCAGCTCGGACCAAGGAACCGGTAGAACAGGGCTTGATTTCCATGACCGGAACCTTCATCGACACCCTGATTATTTGTAGTCTGACAGGATTAACGATTTTAATCACAGGGGTCTGGGATGGCAATCTCAATGGTGTGTCCCTGACTCAGGCAGCCTTTGCGACTGTTTTTGCTAATTTTGGTCCGGTCCTGCTTTCAGTCTTTCTAGTTCTCTTTGCCTTTACGACTATCTTGGGCTGGAACTATTATGGTGAGCGCTGTTTTGAGTTTCTCTTTGGGGTTCGCTATATCCGCGTTTATCGTCTGCTCTTTGTCCTGATGATTGTCCTCGGTGGCTTTGTGGGTCTGGAGGCAGTCTGGATTATTGCAGATATTGTCAATGCCCTCATGGCCTTGCCAAACTTAATCGCTCTTCTAGTACTTTCTCCTATTGTCATCAGTGAAACAAAGAAATACTTTGACAAGCATCGAAAGAACTAATTTTCGCACGTAAAAAAGCCTCTAGCTTTCCGTAATGATGGAAGTCTAGAGGTTTTTTGTCGAAATTAATAGTGTTTTTCTTTTGACCAGCTGCTCATCTCGGCCACAGCTGTAAAGAGAACGTCAGTAGAAGAGTTGAGGGCTGTCTCGCAGGAGTCCTGAATGACACCAATAACGAAACCGACGCTGACTACCTGCATAGCCAAATCATTGGAAATCCCAAAGAGGCTGCAGGCGACCGGAATGAGCAGAAGAGAACCGCCAGCTACGCCGGAGGCCCCGCAGGCAGAAATTGCCGCTACAATACTGAGAACTAGAGCCGTGCCAAAGTCAACCCTGATACCCAGCGTGTTGACAGCAGCCAAGGTCAGGGTATTGATAGTAATAGCAGCCCCTGCCATGTTGATAGTGGCTCCCAGAGGAATAGAGACAGAGTAGGTCTCTGGATTGAGCCCCAGATCTCGACAGAGTTTCATGTTAACGGGGATGTTTGCCGCAGAGCTGCGCGTGAAAAAGGCAGTCACGCCACTGACCCGCAAACAGCGCCAGACTAAGGGATAAGGATTTTTTCGCAGCATGATAAAGGTAATCAAAGGATTGATAATCAAAGCGACAATCAGCATACTGCCGATCAAGACCAGCAGAAGGATACCATAGCTTTTTAGAGCCTGGAAACCTTTTCCGGAAATGGTCGTGTAGACCAGACCTAAAATACCCAGAGGGGCTAGATTGATAATCCACTCGACAATCTTAGAAGTGATATCTGCCAAGGTCTGCAACAGTTCCTTGCTGTGGTGGCTGGCTTCCCGCATGGCAATTCCAAAGATGACAGCCCAGGACAGGATACCAATGTAGTTAGCGGTGATGAGGGCGTTGATGGGATTGTCCACCAGCTGAAGCAGAAGATTGCTGAGAACTTGTCCGATTCCATCTGGCGGAGAAACCTTTTGGGAGGACGAAGCCAACTCTATACTAATGGGAAAGAAAAAGTTGACCAGGACCGCTACCAAGGCCGCCGCAAAGGTTCCCAGAAGGTAGAGCAAGATGACTTTTTTCATATTGCTCTTTTGTCCTTTATGCTGCTGAGAAAGAGCGTTTGCCACCAGAGCGAAGACTAGGAGCGGAGCGATGGCCTTGAGGCCGCCAACGAAGATTTGGCCCAGAAGTCCAATGGCCTGTGCTTGGGGGAAGATGATAGCCAGCAGGACACCAATGCCAATACCAATGGAAATCCGCTTGATTAGATTGGTTTTATTCCAAATAGTGATGAAGCGATGGACCATGTAAGTTCCTTTCTTGTCTTAGATACTTATTTTATTATACGATAGGAAGGGGGTGAAAGCAATGCTAGGTCATGCTAACCATTCTATGTCCATGCAGATTGGTCTTTGTGGTATAATGGTAGTAATCTTTTTGGAGGTAGCCTATGTCTAAGACCGGAAATGTCTTTTCCCGTTATATCCAGCAGTTTGACTGGAGCAAGATTGCAGATGACCTTTTTTCCAAGCTGGTCTCTTTACTTCTGCTTTTTATCTTATTTTACATCGTTAAGAAAATCCTGCATTTGTCAGTGACCAAGATCATTGCTCCCTCTCTCAAGCTATCCAAGCAGGATGTAGCCAGACAGAAAACCATTACTCGGCTGATTGAGAATCTGCTTAATTATGTCTTGTATTTCCTCTTGATTTACTGGGTTTTATCCATCTTGGGACTGCCGGTTTCCAGTCTTTTGGCTGGTGCGGGGATTGCCGGTGTGGCGATCGGTATGGGAGCTCAGGGCTTCCTGTCGGATCTAGTCAATGGCTTCTTTATTCTTCTCGAGCGACAGTTAGATGTCGGTGACAATGTCCGCCTGACTAACGGTCCTATCAACATCGCTGGAACAGTAATCAGTGTCGGGATTCGGACGACACAAGTGCGGGACGCAGATGGAACACTTCATTTTGTGCCCAACCGCAATATCATGGTTGTCAGCAATCTGTCTCGTGGAGATATGCGGGTTTTGATTGATATTCCGCTTTATGCTCAGACGGATTTGGATGAGATTTACCGTATAATTTCCAAGGTCAATGAAGAAGCTGTGCCAGAACATCCCGAGATTCTCAAGGAACCGGATGTCTTGGGGCCGCAGATGGCTTCAAATGGCCAGTTCAACTTCCGCATCAGCATGATCGTACAAGGTGGCATGCAGGTTTCCATTTACCATATCTTCTACCGCCTTTACCATGAGGCGCTTTTGCGAGAGGGGATTGAGCTTCCGACGCTTGGACCTCTTTCAAAAGGCATGTAATTATTGATTAGAAAGGTCCATATGAATCAGCGAATTCAGCAGGAAATTGTCAGTGAGGACAATCTTGTTTACCGTTTAAAACGTCCTCTCCACAAGCAAGGTCTCTTTTGGGCAGCTCTGGTGTCTGGTATTATCATCTTTCTTCTGGCCTTGCTCAGCATTCTCCTCGTCATCACCACGATTGGCCTTATGGAGGAAAATGACCATCTCAAGTCTCTCACAGGCTATCACAACTCGCCTTTGGAGTCCTATAACAGCCATGCTTTTGAGAAAACAGTTGAATTTTCCAGTGGACTCAAGGTGACAGTTCATTCGGCAGTAGAAGACAGTAAGAAAGTCATGAGCGATGAGTCAACAGGTGTAGCTGTCGTTGCGACAATCACGGTTGAAAATACTTCTAAAAAGCCCATTCTGCTCAGTCCTTATGATTTTGGGCTCTATGACAAGAAGGAAAATGTCTATATTTTGGATGGCTCAACCTTTGACAATACACAAATCGGCACCAATCTGGCGCCAGGCAAGTCCATCCGCTTTGACTTAGTATTTGACGGGGAAGGCGGCGATGAGGATACCTATACTGTGACCTACGAAAATGCTAAGTGGCAAAAGGAGAAAAACAAGACACAGAAAGAGAAAAAGAAGGAGCAATAGGGGAAATTAACCTATTACTCTAATGTCTTTGCTACTTTCCGCACTAGATTTGAAAATGGAGGCAGCAAACTGTATAGATAAAAGAAGATTTGAGGCAAAAGTTTCAAATCTTTTTCTTGACTCTGACCTTAGAGGAGGGTGTATACTGGTGAAAATTAGAAAAGGAGATTGCCATGAAAATCAATATCATTCGTTCTGATAAGGTTTATCAGGAGTTGCTCGAATTACCCTTGGAAAAAAGAGAGGGTTGTTTTCGAGCTAAGATTTTAGCACCTTTTGCAACAAAATATCAAACACAACACATTCCTCTGAAAGCGAAGTATCCTGGAGGATTTGATGCTTTGTTCCTGCTTGGTTTTATGAATCAGCTACCCGGCACTCTGTCAGAAAAGGATAGACCGGCTATTGATGCTCTGAGCTCTGATCAGCTCTGGCAAAATTGTCAAGATACCATCAAGAGGAGTATTGGTCTTTTTGAGCAAGCTGACTATGATTTAGAGGTTGAGGATTACTATTTTACTATTTTGTTAGGCAATCCAGAAAAGCCCATGCTACAGCTCAATAAGGGTTATAGCGGAGATGGAGGAATTCCAGGCTACCTCATGCTTAGTCTGCTGCCAAATGACTATACTTTACCACGTGTGCAGGCGGCGCTGGCCCACGAGTGCAACCATAATGTCCGCTTCCAATTTATCAAATGGAACCAGCAGACGACACTAGCAGACTGGGTAGTCAGTGAAGGATTGGCAGAGTCTTTTGCTGCTGAGCTCTATGGCAAAGATCTCATTGGGCCTTGGGTTACTTCAACCAGTCCAGAGCAGTTAGAAGAGATTAAGCCTATCATCTCCAGTCAGCTTCAGCTAACGGGGATGGCGGAAATGGCTCCTTATCTCTACGGTGATGAAATCGCTGAGATTCAAGGTCAAATACCAGTCGGTATGCCTTATTCTGCGGGCTATGCTTATGGCTATCATCTGATACAAGCTTATCTGAAAAAGACTGGCAAGAGCATTATTGAGGCCACAGTAACACCGACAGAAGAGATTTTAGCAGCGACAAAAGACTTTTGGAAATGACACATTTTTGCTTGAAAATCTACCAGAACCTGATATAATGTAGGTGATTTCTGGAGGTATCAGTATGCATTATAAAAGAGTTGAATTGAAAGTCACAAATCAAGGTATCCATGAGCGCAAGATTTTTCAAGGGGTTAAGATTTTCAGCCGCAGCAAGCTGTCCAAAGATCAGAAAAGCATTCTGACGCAGAAGGTTTATCTGACACCGAAGCAAAACATTGTTTACTATCAACGGGCAGATGTCAACTATGACCAGAACTGGTATCATAAGAAGGATTATTACGAACTAGCTTATGGCCAGTTGGACAGAGAAACTGTCTTTAAGGTTTGCCAAGATTTTGACGAACTAAGTCCTTTTCTGGAGACTGAGCTGCTTGAGAAGCTAAAAGAAAAGCAGTCAGCAGGCAAATTTTTTGAAAAATTAGATATATAAAAATCCGGCTGCTTTGATAAGCAGTCGGATTTCTTTAAGTTATAGTTTAATAATCTTTCATGAGGAAATATAGAGCTATTGAACCGGCAGTTTTTTTTTTACTTACCAAGATACTGAAATTGGATCCATTTTTATCATGAACAGCTAACTTAGTTAGAAGTTGTGGGAATACTATAGTTGACATCTTTGAAGAATAAGCGTACAATCAAGAAAATGATTGAGTACTCACTCAATTTATGGATAAGTAAAGGAGTTCATAAAATGGTTGTTCAAGCAATACAATATAGTCATTTCGGTGATGAAGAAGTACTAGATTTGGTGAACATTAAATCTGATGTTTTGGAAGTGAATCAAGTTAGGGTTGAAGTTTATGCAGTTGGTTTAAATCCTATTGATTATAAGACTTTTGAGGGTGCAAAGCCACTTCGTTTTCTATCTTTTATGACGAAACTAAGGAAGCCAAGTCGTTGGTTTGAGTCAAAATCATCTCTTTTTCCAAGAGGTGTTGGTCGGGATTTTGCTGGAGTTATCACAGAAATCGGTGAAGGAGTAAGTCGGTTTGCAGTAGGGGACAAGGTTTTTGGAACAATGATCAGTGACCCTGGATTGGGAACCAAGAGGGGAGCTTTGGCAACAGAAGTTTGTGTCAATGAATCGGAAATTGTATTGAAACCAGATATGATTGATATGAATCATGCTGCTACTATGGGGGTAGCCTCTTTAACAGTGGGAGGTGCTTTTAGAAAGATTGAGCTAAATTCTAAAGATGTTGTAGTTATTTCAGCAGCATCAGGTGGTATTGGAAGTATCGCAGTACAGTATGCGGTTGCTAAAGGTGCGACAGTTATTGGAATTGCAAGTAAGAAAAATTCAGAATATCTGAAGTCTTTAGGTGCTATACCAGTAGCTTACGAAGAGAACATCCAGGATGCTCTTCTATCAGCAAGTCCAAAGCCGATTACAAAATTCTTGGATTGCTATGGAAGTGATTATGTTAAATTGGCTTTCAGTTTGGGATTGAAGGGCACGGCTATTGGAACGCTAGTACCTTCACCATATGTTATGGTAAAAGGTGCCCAGTTCACGGGTCCGAGACATTCCACTTATGATGATTTGAATATTCTAGCGGAAATGATCTCAGATGGGAAGGTTCGGCTGAATATTGATCAGGTTTATGATTTTTCTCTAAAGTCTGTTAGAGAGGCATATCGTAGTCTGAAGTCGGGACACACTCGAGGTAAGAAAGTTGTAAAAGTAAGAGAGTAGCAGAGAGGTACCAGCAATGGAAAGTTTAGAACAAAAGTATGCTCAGACGTTAGAAAATAGCAACTTGAGTTTAAAACAACGTCAAGTATTATTATCAAGTCTAAAGCTATTTTCAGAAATTGGCTTTGAAAACACAACAGCAAGCCTTATTGCCAAGGAGGCTGGGGTTTCAGAGGGGACAGTTTTTAGTTACTTTAAAACCAAGGAAGGAATATTAGAAGCTATTCTGTCAACTTTTCTCGAACAAGTTATTCCAGATGTGATTGCTGATTTTTCTGAGAAGAAATTTACAGCAAACCAAGAGAGTTTTCCAGTGTTTTTGAGAAGAATTGTTCGAGATAGACTAGTTTTCATTCAGGAGAATCAAATGCAAGTTAAAATTCTCTTGAGTCGTTCTTTTATTGATAAAAATATTTCTGACCAGTTAGGGAATGTTATTATTCACTCTATCATTAAGCCAATTAGTCCAGTTCTGAATCAGTTTAAAGAAAATGGTGTTATCCGAGATTGGTCAAATGAAAGAATTGTTCGTTATATTCTAGCCTTGAGTCTTTCTTATGTTATTCCAATGATGTTAAATGATAAGGAAGATGTGAACATAGATGAAGCAGTAAACGAAATTGTTGAATGCCTATCTTCTGCCTTAGTAGAAGTAAAATAAATCTTGATTTTTAAGCTTACTATTAAAAATAGTGAGCTTTTTTGAAACCAATATAAAAATCCCCAATCGTTGTGATTGAGGATTGAGCAAAGAATCTTAAACAATACCATAGCTTTGGCTACGTTTTCGAAGGCAGGGATATTAGCACTAGCCAGGTAGTCTTTGCCAAGTCCGTAAGTTTCAGCTGTGTTGAAGATGTTAGTCATGATGTCCTTGAGGCGGCCAGAGTATACTGACATCTATTCATCTGATGAGAGGGATTTTATCATCCAGATATTCATAGCTGGGTGGCCGGCAGCGTTAGAAAGTGGTTGTTGCAGTGATGTAAAACCATAGTGTTGATAGACGGCCACGGCTGTAGCCAGTTCAGTAGTGGTTTCTAGATAAAGCTGTTCATAACCTGCTAGACGGGCTTCCTGGAATATCTGCTTTATCAGCCGACTGGAATACCCCTTGCCACGACTGTTTTTAGTGACATACAGTTTTTGTAATTCGGCAATCTTATCAGACACAGGTGCAAAGCCACCACAGCCAACGAGCTGTCCTTCATCTTCCAGAACAAAGTAGGCTGCCCTCTCTTGATGTTGATAATAGTCGGCCAAATGATCTAGATGAGAATCAAAGTAGACAGTTCCTGGTTTGTTAAGTCCGAATTCTTCTAGGCTGGCTCGAATGAGCTGCGCTACAGCCGGATTGTCTCTCACTTCCATTGGCCGTAAGTTCATGATAGTCCTCCGATAGGATGTATCGACTAGTTAAACAATACCTTGCGCAATCATAGCATTTGCTACGTTTTCGAAGGCAGCGATGTTAGCACCGGCCAGGTAGTCTTTGCCAAGTCCGTAAGTTTCAGAGGTAGTCTTAGCTGTGTTGAAGATATTTGTCATAATGTCTTTGAGGCGGCCGTCAACTTCTTCGCGAGTCCATGACAGACGAAGGCTGTTTTGGCTCATTTCCAGAGCAGATACAGCTACACCACCAGCATTGGCAGCTTTAGCAGGTCCGTAGAAGATACCATTCTCTTTGTAAACTGCGATAGCATCTAGGTCGCTCGGCATGTTGGCACCTTCAGATACACAGATAACTCCTTGAGCAACTAAGCGTTTGGCAGCTTCGCCATTGATTTCATTTTGTGTCGCACATGGCAGAGCGATGTCATATTTCTCAGCGTAAGTCCATACAGAACCTTCATGGTAAGTAGCAGTTGCTTTCTCAGCTGCATACTCAGTCAAACGAGCACGGCGTTTTTCTTTAACATCAACCAAAAGATCAAAGTCAATACCGTTTTCATCGATCACATAACCGTTTGAGTCAGATACAGAGATAACAGTTGCACCAAGCTCAGTTGCTTTTTGAAGAGCGTATTGGGCTACGTTACCAGAACCAGAAATAACCACCTTCTTGCCAGCAAAGCTTTGACCATTAGCTTTGAGCATTTCTTCGGTGTAGTAAACCAAGCCGTAACCAGTTGCTTCTGGACGGATTAAGCTGCCGCCAAATCCAAGGGGTTTACCAGTCAAGACACCAGCGTCGAATTGGTTAAGGCGTTTGTATTGGCCATAGAGGTATCCGATTTCACGTCCGCCGACACCGATATCACCAGCTGGAACGTCAAGAGATGGGCCGATGTGTTTTTGCAATTCTGTCATAAAGCTTTGGCAGAAGCGCATCACTTCAGCATCAGTTTTACCTTTAGGATCAAAGTCAGATCCACCTTTACCACCACCGATTGGCAGGCCAGTCAAAACATTTTTAAAGATTTGCTCAAATCCGAGGAATTTCAAGATCCCTTGGTTTACAGTTGGGTGGAAACGAAGTCCGCCTTTATAAGGGCCAACTGCTGAGTTAAATTGTACGCGGTAACCGCGGTTGACTTGTACGTTACCTTCGCGGTCTACCCAAGGAACACGGAAGCTGATTACACGTTCAGGCTCAGTAATACGCGCTAGGATGTTTTCTTCGATGTATTCTGGGTGTTTTTCAAAAACGGGCTCCAGAGTATTGAGAAACTCTTCAACAGCTTGGAGGAATTCTGCCTCGTGTCCGTTGCGGGCTTTTACGGTCTCGAAAGTGCTTTGGATATATTCTTTAGCAGTTGTCATCTGTCATTCTCCTTTAAATAAAATAGTAAACCATCCTGTCGGGAGCTGCTTGCAGCTTGTGTGACGAGGATGTGTTTAAATTTTTAAAACAGGCATCTTTTAGATGTCATATTTTATTACATGGAACATTATAGCAGACTTTTTTTCTCTTGTAAAGAAAAAAGTTGAATTTTCTAAAAATTTCCACAATTTGTTTTCTGAAATATTCCAGAAAATAGTCAAACGGACGGGATGTTTTCCGAACGTTAGTCAGGAATTGCCGGTTTAAAAAACGAAAAAGCGGAGTTTGGTGATATAATAGAGGAAATGAGCTAAAGGCACTCGCCTTCAGAAGAAAAAGGAGCGTTTTACTATGGTTTCGACATCGACACAGATTGCTGGTTTTGCATTTGACAACTGCCTGATGAATGCAGCTGGGGTTGCTTGCATGACAAAAGAGGAACTGGCGGAGGTCAAAGATTCTGCTGCGGGAACGTTTGTGACCAAGACAGCGACGCTGGAATTTCGTCAGGGAAACCCAGAACCGCGCTATCAGGATGTTCCGCTGGGCTCTATCAACTCCATGGGCTTGCCCAACAATGGTTTAGACTACTATCTTGACTACCTGCTGGAACTTCAGGAAAGCGAACCAAATCGCACTTTCTTCCTCTCTTTGGTCGGTATGTCGCCAGAAGAAACCCACACCATTCTGAAGAAAGTGCAGGCAAGTGACTTTAAAGGTATTACTGAGCTCAATCTCTCCTGTCCCAATGTCCCCGGCAAGCCACAGATTGCTTATGACTTTGAAACGACGGAAAAGATCTTGTCAGAGGTTTTTGCTTATTTCACCAAGCCTCTGGGTATCAAGCTGCCTCCTTATTTTGATATCGTGCATTTTGACCAGGCCGCTGCGATTTTTAACAAATATCCGCTCAAGTTTGTCAATTGTGTAAACTCTATCGGAAATGGTCTTTATGTAGAAAATGAGTCAGTGGTCATTCGCCCGAAAAATGGTTTTGGAGGTATCGGAGGTCAGTACATCAAGCCGACCGCTCTGGCCAATGTCCATGCCTTTTACCAACGCCTGAAACCGGAAATCCAAATCATTGGTACTGGTGGGGTCCTGACTGGCCGTGATGCCTTTGAGCATATCCTCTGTGGTGCCAGTATGGTGCAAGTAGGAACAACCCTTCATAAAGAAGGAGTGGCAGCCTTCGAGCGCATTACCACAGAACTCAAGACTATTATGGAAGAAAAAGGCTATGAAAGCTTAGAAGATTTTCGAGGAAAATTGAAGTATATTGAGGAGTAATCTTCTATACAAGAGTTGTAGTGATTTGAAATGAAGAACATGGCTGGGTTGATTGTCATTAAGACCCAGCTTTTCATATCAATTTGAAGAAAGTTCCAATCAAATTGCTATAATTTCAACTTCTTTTATGAGAAAATAGACGCAAAGAAATGAGGTGTTTTTATGGCAGAAATTTATTTAGCAGGCGGATGCTTCTGGGGCTTGGAAGAGTACTTTTCTCGCATTGAGGGTGTGGCGGAAACGACAGTGGGCTACGCCAATGGGCAGGTGGAATCAACTAACTACCAGCTGATTCATCAGACGGATCATGCAGAGACAGTTCATCTAGTCTATGACGAAAAGCGGGTCAGCCTACGGGAAATCCTGCTCTATTTTTTCCGAGTCATTGATCCTCTGTCGGTCAATAAGCAGGGAAATGATGTAGGACGTCAGTATCGGACGGGCGTTTACTATACCAATCAAGCCGATAAGGCGGTCATTGAGCAGGTCTTTGCTGAGCAGGAAAAGCAGTTGGGACAAAAGATTGCTGTTGAGCTAGAACCTTTGCGCCACTATGTCCTAGCTGAGGACTATCATCAGGATTATCTCAAGAAAAATCCTGGTGGCTACTGTCATATCAATGTCAATGATGCCTATCAGCCCTTGGTCGATCCAGGACAGTACGAGAAGCCTACGGATGTAGAACTAAAAGAGCAGTTGACGGAAGAGCAGTATCAGGTGACCCAGCATAGTGCGACAGAGCGTCCTTTCCATAACGCCTACAATGCCACTTTTGAAGAAGGGATTTATGTTGATGTGACGACTGGTGAGCCTCTCTTTTTTGCCGGAGACAAGTTTGAGTCTGGCTGCGGCTGGCCTAGCTTTAGCAGGCCTATTGCCAGAGATGTTCTTAAATACTACGAAGATAAGAGTCACGGCATGGAGCGGATCGAAGTGCGTAGCCGTTCAGGAAACGCCCACCTTGGGCATGTCTTTACTGACGGCCCAGAAGCAGCAGGCGGCTTGCGCTACTGCATCAACTCAGCAGCTCTGCGATTTATTCCAAAAGAAAAAATGGAGGCAGAAGGATATGGCTATCTGCTGACCTTCATGCAGTAAAAGGGCATAAAATCAACTCAATTGCTTCAATCAGTCATATAAATTTTTTATCACGGCGATAAATTATTTATATAAGCCAAGTCTTCTTTAACATGGTAAAATGAGAAGTAATCTTATAAAATAGAAGATTTAGAATTTTATCCATTAAAGGAGAATAAATGATGAATTTGAAAAAAATCTTTTCAGTAGGCTTAGTCGGCCTTGCAGCCTTGGGTTTGGCAGCTTGCGGAGGCTCCTCTAGTAAGGAGAGCAAATCAGCAGACGGACCTGTAACCGTTAAGGTTGGGGTAATGAGCCTGAGTGATACAGAAGAAGCGCGCTGGAACAAGGTTCAAGAAATTCTTGACAAAGAAAATGCAGGCGTTAAATTAGAGTATACACAATTTACAGACTACTCTCAGCCGAACCAGGCCTTGCTTGACGGTGATGTCGATATCAATGCTTTCCAACATTACAACTTCCTTGAGAACTGGAATAAAGAGAAGGGAGCAGACCTTGTGTCTGTTGCGGATACTTATATCGCACCTATTCGTCTCTACTCTGGCACAAAGGACGGCAAAAATAAATATACAGATGTGAAAGACATCCCAGAAAATGGTACAATTGCCGTTCCAAATGATGCGACAAATGAGAGCCGCGCTCTTTATCTTCTTGAATCAGCTGGCTTGATCAAGCTTGATGTTAAAGGAAACGAGCTTGCGACTGTTGCCAACATCAAAGAAAACAAGAAGAATCTGACAATTTCTGAGTTGGATGCTTCTCAAACACCAGCTTCTCTGACTTCAGCAGATGCTGCGGTTGTCAATAATACTTTCGTCCGCGAAGCAGGCATTGACTACAAGAAGGCTCTCTTCAAAGAAGAAGCCAATGAAAACTCAAAACAATGGTATAACCTGATTGCAGCGAAACCAGATTGGAAGAAATCAGACAAGGCTGACGCGATTGAAAAAATTATCAAGGCTTACCACACTGATGAAGTGAAAAAAGTTATCGAAGAATCATCAGATGGTATGGATCAACCAGTTTGGTAATTTTTAAGTTGCAGAAGGTCATTGTATTGAATAAATGAAATGATTAAGAAGGGCGGAGATTAGCTTCTCCAGCCCTTTATCTGCTATTATGGTCATTTAGTTTGATCATTATCTAGCTTTGAGCTAGGTCGGTATAGATTGTAGCTTATGATTTTACATTTCCCTAGTCGAGCTACAGACGAAAATCAAACTAAAAGGCTACAGAGATACATCACATATTGGACAAATCAAGGAGTGAATCGGAAATTATGGGCAAAGAAATTATCAAATTGGATCACATTGATGTCGTTTTTAATCAAAAAAAGCAAGACATTAAGGCCGTAGAAGATGTGACCATTCATATTAATCAGGGAGATATTTATGGAATTGTAGGCTATTCTGGTGCCGGGAAATCTACTCTGGTCCGTGTCATTAACTTGCTGCAGGTGCCGTCTGCTGGTAAGATTACGGTGGATGATACGGTTTTCTATGATTATCATCAGGTTCAGCTTACTGCAGCTCAGTTGCGCCAAAAGCGTAAGGATATTGGGATGATTTTCCAGCATTTTAACCTCATGGCACAGATGACGGCCAAGGAAAATGTTGCCTTTGCGCTCAAGCACTCTCCTTTATCAGCTGCTGAAAAAGAGAAAAAAGTTCATACGCTTTTGGACTTGGTAGGCTTAGCGGATCGGGCGGATAATTATCCTGCTCAGCTGTCTGGTGGTCAGAAGCAGCGGGTAGCCATTGCACGGGCCTTGGCCAATGATCCCAAAATCCTAATCTCGGACGAGTCCACATCTGCTCTGGATCCTAAGACCACCAAGCAGATTCTGGCTCTATTGCAGGATTTGAATCAAAAATTGGGTCTGACTATTGTCCTCATTACCCACGAAATGCAGATTGTCAAGGACATTGCTAACCGTGTAGCAGTTATGCAAAATGGCCGGCTGATTGAGGAAGGCTCAGTTCTGGATATTTTCTCTAATCCCAAGAATGAGCTGACCCAAGACTTCATTACGACCGCAACCGGTATCAATGAGGCTATGATCAAAATCAACCAGCAAAAGATTGTGCAAAACCTGCCAGAAAATTCCATTCTGGCCCACCTGAAATACTCTGGTGTGGTAACAGACACAGCCATTATAAACGACATTTACAAGCAGTATCACATATCGGCCAATATTCTTCACGCTAATATTGAGATTTTAGACCATGTACCAGTCGGAGAAATGGTCGTTATCTTATCTGGAGAGACCAAGCAACTGGCGGCGGTGCAGGAAAGTCTGCGCGAAGCAGGAGTAGAGCTGCATGTTCTGAAAGAAAGGAGTAACTAATGCTACAGCTGATTCAACAATTTATGCCCAATGTTTATAGAATGGGCTGGTCTGGGCAGGCTGGCTGGGGAACAGCTATTTACCTGACTCTGTATATGACCATCATTCCTTTCTTTATCGGAGGGATTCTAGGCTTTATCGCAGGTCTCTTGCTTGTCTTGACAGGGCCGAGAGGTATTTTGGAAAATAGACTTGTCTTTTTTGTCCTAGACAAGGTTACCTCTATCTTCCGGGCTATTCCGTTCATCATTCTCCTAGCCCTCATCAATCCCTTTACTCGGATTATTGTGGGAACTGGGATTGGACCGACTGCGGCCTTGGTGCCTCTTTCGCTGGCTGTTTTTCCTTTCTTTGCCCGTCAGGTTCAGGTGGTCTTATCCGAACTAGACCGAGGAGTCATTGAAGCGGCGCAGGCTAGTGGAGCAACTTTCTGGGACATTGTCGGTGTTTACCTGCGGGAAGGTCTGCCGGACTTGATTCGAGTGACGACTGTTACGCTCATCTCTCTGGTTGGTGAGACTGCTATGGCCGGAGCGATTGGTGCTGGTGGACTGGGAAATGTTGCCCTGACCTATGGTTATCAGCGTTTCAACCATGATGTGACTATTCTTGCGACCATTCTTATTTTGCTGCTCATCTTCTTTATTCAGTTTGTTGGGGATTTCCTGACACGGAAGATTAGTCATAGATAATGATTGACAACTAGGGCCTCAGCTGGGGCTCTTTTTTACTAGTACAATTTTCAAAAAAGACTTGCGCAATTAGATTAGGCTTGTTATAATAGCTAAAATCTTTTGAAACCAAGTGTTGGGAAAGTGAGGATATGGCGGATGAAAGCTTATACAAATGTCAATCTGGTGACCTGTGACAGCGCATTTCATGTTTACTGGGACGGGCTGCTAGTGGTTGAGGACGACCGCATTGCCTACTGCGGTCCCTATGATGAAAACTGGCTAGGGAAATGCAGTGAAACAGTGGATTATGAAAGTGCTTGGATCATGCCAGGACTGGTTAACTGTCATACTCACTCAGCCATGACCTTGCTGCGCGGGATTCGTGATGACAGCAATCTGCATGAATGGCTGGAGGACTATATCTGGCCAGCAGAAAGCCAGTTCACAGCGGATTTAACGACCGAGGCTGTCCAGCTGGCTCTGGCTGAAATGATGCTGTCAGGAACAACGACTTTTAACGACATGTATAATCCTCAGGGAGTGGATATTGACCGGATTTATCAGACTGTGCGGCAGTCTGGTATGCGCTGCTATTTCTCACCAACTCTCTTTAGCTCGGCAGCAGAAACAACAGAAGAGACTCTGGCTCGTACTCGTGCCATTATTGAGAAAATCCGCTCCTATGATGATGAAGATTTTCAGGTCATGGTGGCACCTCACTCGCCCTATGCCTGCGATGAAGACTTGCTCAAGGGCAGTCTTGAGCTAGCGCATGAGCTAGACTTGAAGCTTCATATCCATGTGGCTGAAACCCAGGATGAAAATAAAATCATCCTTGAGCGTTATGGTAAACGGCCTCTGGCTTTCTTAAAAGGCTTGGGCTACTTGGAGCAGCCAGCTATCTTTGCTCACGGAGTTGAGCTGAATCCGTCAGAGATTGCGGATTTAGCGGCTTCACCAGTCAGCATCGCCCACAATCCTATCAGTAACCTCAAGTTGGCTTCTGGTGTAGCTCCAGTGACGGACTTACTAGCCGCTGGGGTAACCGTTGGCTTAGCGACGGACTCTGTCGCTTCCAATAATAATCTGGATATGTTTGAAGAAGGTCGGACAGCTGCTCTCCTTCAGAAAATGCGGGCAGGCGATGCGACCCAGTTTACGATTGAGCAGGCTTTGAAAGCTTTGACTATTGAAGGAGCCAAGGCGCTGGGCTTAGAGGACAAAATCGGTAGTCTGGAAACGGGCAAACAAGCAGATTTCATTGTCATTCAGCCTAAGGGACGACTCCATCTCTATCCTTTGGAAAATATGCTATCGCACCTGGTATACGCAGTCAAAGGCAGCGATGTTCAGGATGTCTACATTGCAGGACAGCAGGTCGTTCGAGACGGCCAAGTGCTGACCGTTGATGTAGGAAGTTTTGGATAAGAATGAAAGCCGATTTTCAGCTCGGCAATCAGCTCTTAGAATTGAAAAAATAGAAAATGAAGCAGGAGAATGGTGGAAGCATGCCGCAATTTGGAGATTGTAGCACGCTTCTCCCCGCTCCTGCTTTTTGCTTCGCTTTCCTTTTGACGGTAAAAATAGTACAATATAGTAAATATTGATGCACTATTATCAAGTAAGAAAAAGTGGAGAGATGTGATGAGTAAAAAATTTCTTTGGGAGAAGATTCGGACTTTTTTTCAAGAACTTTGGAAGAAGATATCTAATTTTGCTGCGGAACATAATCTTTTAGCGGATGCTTACCATGCTTGGCGAGACTGGTTTAAGGGACTTCCATTTCCTCGTCCCAAAATCTTTCAAAAACAGCTTAGCAATCGCCAGTTTGTCGGAGTGCTTTTGACCGTAGTAGGGTTGTCAGCCGGCTTAATCCTCCTGTCAGAGCATGCGCAGGATTTTACCTTTCTGTCTCCTAGTAAGAAAGAGCAGAAGTCAGATTCCTCACAGAATCAGACGGTTCGTATCATGGCGACTGGGGATTTGCTTTATCACGACGGCCTATATCTGAGTGCTCAGAAAGAAGACGGAACTTATGATTTTTCTGAGAATTTTCACTATGCCAAAGAATGGCTTCGGCAGGGAGACTTGGTCTTAGGGGACTTTGAAGGCACGATTCGGCCTGACTATCCCTTGAATGGCTATCCGCTCTTTAATGCTCCGGAAGCCGTAGTTCCAGCAATCAAGGATGCCGGCTATCAGGTGATGGACCTGGCTCATAACCACATTTTAGACTCTGGCTTGGAGGGAGTTTTTACTACAGCTCAGGCTTTTGAAAAAGAGGGAATCACTCCTATCGGTGTTTATCCGCATGAAAGCCGCAGTCAGGCACCAATTTTGATAAAGGAAGTCAAAGGCATTAAGATTGCACTGCTGGCTTACTCCTATGGCTACAATGGCATGGAGGGACTTCTCAGTCAGGAAGATTATGATGCTCGCCTATCCGATTTGGATGAAGAAAAGATGCGGGCCGAGATTGAGCGGGCAGAAAAGGAAGCAGACATTACAGTCGTCATGCCTCAGATGGGGATAGAGTACCAACTGGAGCCGACAGAGGAGCAGATGACCCTTTATCATAAAATGGTTGGCTGGGGAGCAGATATTGTCTTTGGAGGCCATCCGCATGTGGTTGAGCCGGCAGAGATTTTAGAGAAAGACGGCCAGAAGAAGCTGATTATGTATTCTATGGGGAATTTTATTTCCAATCAGCGCATCGAAACCATGGAGGGAATTGAAAATGCGCATTGGACCGAGCGCGGAGTGCTGATGGATGTTATCATTGAAAAGACATCAAAGGGCACGCAGATAAAAAGTGCTCAGGCTCATCCGAGCTGGGTCAGCCGAGTTGAAAAGGGCACTACTTCGGCAGACGGTCTTCCTTTATACACTTATCAGACTTGGATTTTGGACGACTTTGTCGAAGGTGGCAAGTATCGAGACAAACTGGATCAAGAAACCAGAGCACGGATTGATACTGCCTATCAGGAAATGAATTCTCATGTTGGACTGAATTGGCCGGGGCAATAAATTGCTTGATATGATTGTTAGCCAGATTGGATTTGCCAATCTGGTTTTTGCTGTTTTAAAATTGAGGACTTTGTTATAATTAAAAAGGATTATAGAACTGTTAATGAATGAAACTGACCGCTTTTGAGTCCGTCTATTATTTTATTGGAAAGAAAATGAAATGTATTTTGGTTTGTGGTTGCTTTTGTATCTTATACCCATGTTTATCTTGTTTTTGTTGCTAGTGTGCTCCCTGGTATTGATGATTTTCTGCCTGTTTTTGCGGAGAAATTTCTTCAAAGAAAAGCAAGGGCGCTATTTGCTGCTAGCTATCTTTTTGCTGGGGCTTTTTATTCTTCTGGTGAACTTGCTAGTATAGAAACGATGAGGTCGTAAGGAGAACGATCGAAACACTTAGGTCTTAGCTGACTTATATGTAAAAACATACTATTATTTCTGTCCTTCTTGTGAAATCAGCATAAAAAAACGAATACCCTCTAGCTTATTTTGATTAGCAGGTATTCGTTTTTTATTTTCTATTTAGAGCTTCATTTCTTCCGATACTGGCTTGGTGTCATTTGGTAGTATTTTTTAAACTGGCGGTTGAAGTTGGACAGATTATTAAAGCCTGCTTGGCTGGAGATTTCCAGTACAGAGAGATTAGAGTGCTGCAGGAGTTCGGCTGCCTTGCGCAGGCGGAATTGGATTAGGTACTCAATGCAGGAAACGCCTAGATGCTTCTTGAAGAAGTTCATGAAATGGGTGGAGCTGTAGCCACAAATGCCAGCCAGTTGGTCAATATTCAGGTCTTCTTGGTAGTGGGCATTGATGTAGTCGATGATGGAGCGAATCTTTTCTTCCTTGCGGTAGCCTTCGGGTGACAGGTCTTTGGAAATGACATAGCCGTTCTCAAAGAGCAGGTAGAAGAGCTGGTTGAGTTGGGCTTTGAGCTGAAACTCGTAGTGAGCTTTGCGGAAATAACCTGTTTCCATAGCTGCTAAGAGGCACTGGCGAATCTCCGCATAGGCTGTATCCTTGGGCTTGATCACATGAGTCAAGTCCAGCTGACCATTGTAGAGGGGCTGCAGGTAGTTGATGCTGGCCTGATCCATGGTAGAGTAACCCATCAGATCCAGATGGAAATTAATGGCGTCCATATAATGGCGCTCGTCGTTGATGGGGTGGATGGAGTGCAGGGCATTAGGGCGAATCAGGATAATATCACCTTTTTCGCTGTTAAAGTAGTCGTCGTCAATATGAAATTGTGCTTTTCCTTCGTGGACATAAATCATTTCAACATCGGTATGCCAGTGGAAAAGAATATCTGGATGACCATTTTCAGTGATGGTGCGGGTCAGAGAATAAGGGGTTCCTTGGTTTTTAAAAACGGTATTTTTATGTAGTTGGCCTAAATCAATCATGGGGACACTCTTTCATAGAATAGTACAATTTATTAAGATAATTGTGTTAGAAAATATGTTTGACAACTATTATAATATAAATATAAAAAAAACGAAAGCGAGAAAATGCAAATGGGTAAATTTCCGCAGAATTTCCTCTGGGGCGGTGCAACTGCAGCTAACCAGTATGAAGGTGCCTATAATCTGGATGGAAAAGGCCTGTCTGTTCAGGATGTGACTCCAAAAGGCGGAGTGCCAGCCAAGCCAGGTGACCGCAATCCTTTGATTACTGAGGGGCCGACACCAGATAATCTCAAGCTGGAAGGGATTGATTTCTATCATCGCTATAAGGAGGACATTGCCTTCTTTGCAGAGATGGGCTTCAAGGTCTACCGGACTTCCATTGCCTGGTCTCGGATTTTCCCAAACGGGGACGAGCTGGAACCCAATGAAGCTGGTCTGCAATTCTATGACAATCTTTTTGATGAACTGGCCAAATATGGCATTGAGCCGCTGATTACCCTGTCTCACTATGAAACGCCCCTGCATTTGGCGCGTCAATACAATGGCTGGGCCAACCGTGATTTGATTGGCTTCTACGAGCGCTATGTCCGCACGGTTTTTACCCGCTATAAGGATAAGGTCAAGTATTGGCTGACCTTTAATGAAATCAACTCTGTTCTCCATGCGCCTTTTATGAGCGGAGGCATTGCCACGCCAGCTGAAGAACTATCCAAGCAGGACCTCTATCAAGCAGTCCATCATGAGCTGGTGACTTCTGCCTTGGCAACGAAAATCGGTCATGAGATTAATCCTGATTTTAAGATTGGCTGTATGGTTCTTGCCATGCCGGCTTATCCCATGACGCCTAAGCCTGAAGATGTGCTAGCAGCACGGGAATTTGAAAATCAAAACTACCTCTTCTCTGATATCCATGCGCGTGGGAAATACCCTGCCTATATCAATCGTTTCTTCAAGGAGAATGGGATTGAGATTCAGTTTGCGCCAGGTGACAAAGAGCTTTTGGCTGAAAATACTGTAGACTTCATTTCCTTCTCTTACTATATGAGTGTGGTTGCGGCTCATGATCCGGAAAATTATTCTTCCGGCCGAGGCAATCTGCTAGGTGGTATTATGAATCCTCATCTGGCTAGCTCAGAATGGGGCTGGCAGATTGACCCAGTTGGCCTGCGCTTGGTACTGAATAGCTTTTATGACCGCTATCAGCTGCCTCTCTTCATCGTGGAAAATGGTCTCGGTGCCAAGGATGTCTTGGTGGATGGTCCAACTGGCCCAACGGTTGAAGATGACTACCGCATTGATTATCTCAAACAGCACTTGCAGCAGGTAGGAGAAGCGTTGGAAGATGGCGTAGAACTGCTAGGTTACACGACTTGGGGCTGTATTGACCTGGTCTCAGCCAGCACGGCAGAACTCAGCAAGCGTTACGGTTTTATCTACGTTGACCGCAAGGATGACGGTAGCGGAACTCTAGCCCGCTACAAGAAAAAATCTTTTGATTGGTACAAAGAAGTCATTGCGACGAATGGAGACAGTCTCTATCAGGATTGAATGACTTAAACAAAATAGAATGGCTCCTTATAAAATAAAGGATGAATCTTTTGATTCATCCCTTTTTTCTATGCTTTTATTTCTTCCAGCTTTCGACTTCTTTCTGGTGGTTTTTGATCCACTCTTTGGCTGCAGCTTCTGGTGAGCTGCCTTCGTTAATCTTAAGCATGACTTCTTCCATGTCCTTTTGAGTCCAGTTGAAGTTGTCTAGGACCTTGTTGACTTCTGGTAAGTCCTTGTCTAGATTTTTCCGAGTAATAGTGTGGATAGCTTCCTTGCCGCCCATAGTTCCCTTAGGATCCTTGAGGTATTTGAGGTCGTATTTGGAGAACATCCAGTGTGGTGACCAGCCGGTTACGATGATATCTTCCTTGTTCTTAATAGCCTGATCCAGAGCAGTGGTCATGGCTCCTGTTGAGGAAGAAGAAAGATTCCAGCCACTGAGATTGCTGTATTCCTGCAAAGTCTTCTCAGTCGCGGTCATGATACCAGCACCGGGCTCAATACCTGTGATGGTTTTCTTGGCTTGGTCTGACAGGTCTTCGATGGAGTCGGCATCCATATAGCTTGGTACGACTAGCCCTGTTTTAACGCCCTCAAGGTTTGGCCCCAAGTCCACTAGCTTGTCCTTGTACTCCTCATAGAGAGCAGCGTGGGTGGTCGGCAACCAGGCAGAAACCATGGCATCGGCTTCGCCATTAGCAACGGACTTCCACATAACGGCATTGTCCAGCGGTGTGATGGTGACATCGTAACCCATTTCCTTGAGAGCTTCCGCTACGACATTGGTTGAGGCAACTTCGGAGTCCCATTCAACATAGGCAAGGTTGACCTTTTCTTTTTTGCTTTGCTGAAGCTTGGTTACTTGATTTCCGACAAAGGCTGTCAGGATGACAGCAGCCAGAGCAGACCAGAGCATAATCTTGTTGCGTTTTTCCTTGGCAGTGACCGGTGATTTTTTAGCCAGAGGCTGGTTGAGCTTCTGGGTCAGGCGGTCAATGATAATGGCCAGGATAACCAGAGATACCCCATTGACAAAGCCGGAACCGATGTCGGCATGCTGCAGGGCGGAAAGAACGCCGCGGCCAAGTCCTGGCGCCCCAATCATAGAGGCAGTAACGACCATGGACAGAGCCAGCATGATGGTCTGATTGACTCCAGCTAGGATGGTATTTTTAGCCAGAGGCAGCTCGACTTTGAAGAGCTTCTGCTTGCCAGTGCCCCCAAAAGAGTCTGACGCTTCGATTAGCTCGGTTGGAATCTGGCGAATGGCTAGATTGGTAAAGCGGACAGTCGGCGGCAGGGCAAAGATGACAGAGGCAAAGACCCCAGGCACCATACCAATACCGAAGAAGGCCACGGCCGGTATCAGGTAGACAAAGGCCGGCATGGTCTGCATAAAGTCCAGCAAGGGCTTGATAACTGCTTCGACGCGGTTGCTCTTAGCCATCCAAATCCCCAGTGGAATACCGATGATAATGGAAATGGCACTGGAGACGATGACCAAAGTCACAGTGTTCATAAGATTTTCCCAGAGGCCTTGGTTGTAAACAAAGAGCAGGCCTAGGAAGGTGAGCAGGGGCAGTCCCAGCTTACGCTTGGAAATCAAATAGGTAAAAATAGTGATGACTACGATAAAGAGCAGGGGCGGAATGAAGAGCAGGGTGTCTGTCATCCCATTCATGATGGCATTTCCGATAGCCTGGAGGACCGAAAAAAGTCCGGAGAAGGTATCGGTTACCCAGTTAGTAAAGGCCTCAACCCATTGAGAAACGGGGATTGGCTGTTGTAAAATATTCAAAATGCGAACCTCCCTTATTCTTCAGATTCAGTAGTATTGGCCAAGGCTTCGATGACTCGACCTTTGATAATAACGCCGACTAACTTGTCCTTATCATCTACAACGGCCAGAGGCGCTGGTGAATCGTAAATCAGCGGGAAAATATCGGTAATCAGGGTTTCCTGAGTGACCTTGCGGACATTCTTATCAATCACTTCAGCCAGTGCTTGATGCTGTTTACGGGCATCGCGGGCAGCTTCGGCAGTCAGACTACCCTTGAGATGCCGCTTCCTATCCACAGCCAGCAGCATACTGACCTCTTCTTTTTTCATGCGATTAAGGGCCACGGTTGGTCCGTCGATGTCAATGTTGGTAGTCAGTGGCGTTGTCATGATATTCTGGGCGGTCAGGACCTTGGAGCGGTCCACATCTTCAACGAACTCTCGAACGAAGTCATTGGCTGGATTGGTCAAGATTTCCTCACCAGTGCCAATCTGCATAATCTGACCGTCAGCCATGATGGCAATGCGGTCACCGATACGCAGTGCCTCATTGAGATCGTGGGTGATAAAGATAATGGTACGCTCATGCTCTGCCTGCAGATCTAGTAACTCATCCTGCATTTCTCGGCGGATGAGGGGGTCTAAAGCTGAGAAGGCTTCGTCCATGAGCAGAATATCAGGATTATTGGCCAGGGCACGAGCCAGGCCAACCCGCTGCTGCATCCCACCAGAGAGCTGATCGGGGTATTGGTCCTTGAAGGACAGGAGACCAGCATTGTCCAGAGCTTGTTCAGCTAGGCGCGTGCGCTCTTCCTTATCAACACCTCGGACTTCCAGACCGAACTCAGTGTTTTCCAGAATGGTCCGATGCGGAAAGAGGCCGAAGTTCTGGAAGACCATATTGAGCTTGTGGCGGCGAACGTCACGCAGCTCCTCTTCGTTCATCTTGGCCACATCCTGACCGTCGATGTAAATGTCGCCTGATGTCGGGTCAATCAATCGGTTGAGCAGGCGGATAAGGGTAGACTTCCCACTACCGGACAGTCCCATGATGACAAAAATTTCTCCGGCCTGAACCTCAAAGTTTACATCGTAAACTCCGACAGTAGCACCGGTTTTTTCTAAAATTTCCGTTTTGCTTTTGGCCTGCTGCACCATTTCCAGTGCCTGCTTTTGCCTTTTTCCGAAAATTTTAGTCAAATGTTTTACTTCTAGTTTATTCAACTTATTTCTCCTTTTGCACAAGTGACTACATGTTTATTTTATAGAGTTGTCACTTAAAAGACCATCACAGTATAACACTGTGTGGTCACTTTGTCAAACTCAAAAGACTGTCAGACCGGCCTTTTTCGGCTATTATAAAAAAATGACAGTGATTTTCTGGAATATTTCTGAAAGCCGCAAAAACCTTGTCAGACAGCGGATTTGCCTGTCTATTCTGTTTTTTTGACAAAGAAAAAACAAGCGCTGATTCACTTGTTTGTTTCAATTTCATTAAAAAATAAATTATGCATCAAACCGACTGATAATTCGTTGCCAACAAAGTAGATGGTATTGCCGGCTTCTAGCTTGGTATAAGGACCAGGCGAGATTAGGAGTTGGTCGCCCTGCTGAACTGCGACAATGGTAGCGCCAGTCGAGTGCCAGATATTGAGTTCATTGATAGATTTTCCTAGGTTGATAGCGTCTGCTGAGAGCTGCAGCTCGTAGGGATTAAAAGGGAAGCGCTGCTGGACATCTTTAGTTCGGCTGAGAAGCTGGTTAAGGAGCTGGGAAAAGTTTGCAAATTCTTCCTCTTGGCGCTGGATGCTCTGGTGGAGCTTGCTTTTGAGGTCCTGCAGAGAGTTGACATCTTTATAGGTCTTGAGAAACTGCTGAGCTTTTTCCTTGGAGGAAATGAAGGCCCCACTGCCATGACGGACTTCCATGATTTCCAAATCTACCAGCACATTAATAGCCTTGCGGGCTGTTTCAGGGGAGACATTGAAGTTGCTGGCTAAGGTAGAGCGAGCATAGATCTTGCTGCCGATAGGATATTTGCCGTCAACGATTCGCTCGGCAATGGCGACGGCAATCTGCTGGTAGCGTGGGAATGCGACTTCTTTTTTGCTCATGAGGACCTCCAATTTTACGACAGGAATATAGCTATGATTATAATATAAAACTGGAGGATTGAAAAGTGCCCTTTGTAAAATCTACCGTCTTATCCGCCTCTTCTCGCCTTTCTTTTTACTTTTTTAAGTAGTATAATATGTCTAAAAGTTAGAGGTCTTCTGGAAAAGGAACAGTAAAAACCAGATGATAAAGATAGAAATGGATAAAAAGATGACTGTAAAGATGATAGCGACAGACATGGATGGAACCTTGCTGGATGGACAGGGACAGCTGGATTTGCCTCGTCTGACTACTATTTTAGATGAGCTGGAGAAGAGAGACATTCGCTTTGTGGTGGCTACTGGCAATGAAATTCCACGGATGCGACTGCTATTGGGAGATTTGGTAGAACGCATGACCTTGGTAGTCGCCAACGGAGCGAGGATTTTTGAAAAGAACCAGCTAAGCATGAGCAGTTTCTGGGAACCTGGATTGATTAGGGATGCGCTGGCTTACTTTGCTGGGCGTGAAAGGGAGCTTCAGCTGGTTGTGACCTCTGAAAGAGGCGGCTTTGTCCAAGAGGGGACAGAGTTTCCCTTGATTGAAAAAGTCATGACCAAGGAAATGGCCCAGCTTTTCCATAAGCGGATGAACTTTGTGCCAAGCCTTCAGGATTATCCCCTTGACAAGGTCTTGAAAATGAGTATGATGGTAGAAGAGGCTGCAGCAGCAGAGCATGCTCGTCTGATTAATCAGCATTTTGCAGGCCGATTGAGCGCGGTTGCTAGTGGTTATGGAGCCATTGACATCCTCCAAGATGGGATGCACAAGGCATGGGGCTTGCAGCAACTGATGGCTAAGTGGCAGATTCAAAGCTCGGAAATCATGGCTTTTGGCGATAGTGAAAATGATATAGAAATGCTTGAATTAGCTGGTATTTCTTACGCTATGGAGAATGGGGATGAGCGGGTCAAAAAGGTAGCAGATTACCTAGCACCGGCCAATACAGAAGCCGGTGTTCTACAGGTGATTGAGCAATACTTAGAAGAGGAAAAAGAATAATGGCAGTACAATTATTAGAAGAATGGCTTCTCAAGGAGCAGGCAAAATTGCAGCAAAACTACAGAGAACTCAATCAACTCTCCGTCAAGGAGCCAGACATCATCTTTATCGGAGACTCCATTGTGGAATACTATCCTCTCTATGAGCTCCTGCAGACGGATAAAAGACTGGTCAACCGTGGCATTCGGGGCTATAAGACTGATTTGCTTTTAGACAATCTAGATGCCCATCTTTTTGGGCAGGCTCTGGATAAGGTCTTTATCCTGATAGGTACCAATGACATTGGCAAGGAGATGCCTCAGACAGAAACGCTAGCTAATTTAGAAGCCGTTATTCAGGAGATTTCTCGTGACTATCCTCTGGCTCAGATCCAATTGCTGTCGGTCCTGCCTGTCAATGAAGCTCCAGCCTACAAGAGCACGGTCTATGTCCGCAGCAATGAAAAGATTCAGGCACTCAATCAGGCCTATCGCCAGCTGGCCAGCGCCTACACAAACGTCCAGTTTATCAATCTCTACGCTGCTTTTCTGGACGAGGAAGGTCAGCTGCGCCCAGACTACACAACTGACGGCCTCCATCTGACCATTTCTGGCTATGCAGCCCTGTCCAAGGCTTTGCAGGAGACGTTATAGAGATAAAAATAGGGAGCGAAAAAAGCCCAACCAGACAAATCTTCAAAGGAAGATTTTTTTAAAACTTTTGGTTGACAAATGTAAATCTTAGGGGTAAAATAGGATTATAAGATTTACAAATGTAGATTTAGAAAGGAGAGGTCATGCAAATTTCCAATGCGGAATGGCGCATCATGAAGATTATCTGGATGGAAGGCAAGCAGACCAGCACGGATTTGATTGCCGTCTTGTCCGAGCGCTTTGACTGGTCGAAGTCGACGGTCAAGACTCTCTTGACCCGCTTGGTGGAGAAAGGATGTTTGACTAGAGAAAAATCAGGCAAAGCCTTTGTTTACTCGGCTTTGTTGAAGCAGGACCAGAGTTTAGACTTGGTCGTTGAGGATGTGAAAGACAAGGTTTGCTCCAAAAGGATTGTCCAGGTGCTTGAAAACTTGATTCAGGCGAGTGACTTTACGCTTGCAGATCTTAATCAGCTGCAGCAGGTCCTGGAAGAAAAGAAAGCAGAGGCTGTCGAAACAGTCCCTTGCAATTGTATGTAGTAGAAAGAAGGAAATTCCATGTTTGGATTGTTGATTAGTATTGTTTGTTTACTTGTGGTTGTCTTTATTGCTTGGTGGTTCTTTGCAGAGCATGAAAAGGTAAGCGGCCACGCTCGTCAGAAATCAGGTTATCAAGAAATTGAAGTCGAAGTCATGGGGGGCTATTCGCCTGAAACCATTGTCCTGAAAAAGAATGTTCCAGCCCGGATCATCTTTAATCGCAAGGATCCATCTTCATGTCTGGCTCAAGTGATCTTTCCAGATTTTGGCGTTCATGAAGATTTGCCTTTAGGTGAAAAACATGTCATTGAAATTACGCCAGAAAAAGCGGGCGAATATGGGTATTCATGTGGAATGAACATGATGCATGGTCACATGATTGTGGAATAAAGGAGTAGGTATGGTAGAAAAACAAAAAGCAGTTGTGGAAAACGGAGTGCAAAAGATCCGTATTACAGCAGAAAAGGGCTATAGTCCCAAAGAATTTCAACTTCAAAAAGGGATCCCTGCTGAAATCACCTTCCATCGGGTCAATCCTTCCGGCTGTTACAAGGAAATTTTGTTTGAAGATCAGGGGATTTTAGAGCCTTTGGAAGTCGGTGTGGATAAGGTGATATCCTTTACCCCGACAGAAACAGGGGACTTCGAGTTTTCATGTGGAATGAAGATGCAAAAGGGTTCCTACACGGTTGTGGAAAAACGCCGTCGTGTCTTAAGTTTACGGGATCGCTTTTGGATTACTAGTATCTTTACCCTTCCTTTATTGATCTTGATGATCGGGATGATGGCAGGATTTGTATCCCATACAGTCAGTCGCTGGGGGACTTTTCTAGCGACAACGCCGATCATGTTGGTAGCAGGAGTTCCTTTTATCAAGAGTGCCTGGGCCTCATTTAAGAAGCACCATTCCAATATGGATACCTTGGTAGCTCTTGGAACCCTGGTAGCCTATGTCTATAGTGTATTTGCCCTTTTTACTGGTCAGCCAGTATACTTTGAGGCTGCGGGTTTTATCATCTTCTTTATCCTCTTAGGGCAAATCTTTGAAGAACGGATGCGTAACAATGCCTCTGAGGCTGTGGAAAAGTTGTTGGATTTGCAGGCAAAAACGGCTCAAGTTCTCCGTGATGGGAACTATGTCGAGGTGGCGGCAGAAGATATCCAAATTGATGACTTGATTCGGGTCCGTCCTGGGGAAAAGATTGCGGTTGATGGGACGATTGTAGAAGGAAGTACGACCATTGATGAGTCGATGGTGACAGGTGAAAGCTTGCCTGTGGAAAAATCAGTTGGTGATGCAGTTATCGGCTCCACTATCAACAGCAATGGGACCATTCTCTTTAAGGCTGAAAAAGTCGGTAGTGAGACCCTCTTATCTCAAATTGTGGACTTTGTCAAAATGGCCCAATCCAGTCGTGCTCCTATTCAAGATTTGACGGATAAGATTTCAGGTATCTTTGTTCCAGTGGTGACGATTTTGGCCATTGCGACTTTCTGGGTTTGGTCCGTGCTTCTGGGCGCGTCGCTTCAAGAGGCCATGCTCTATGCAGTCTCTGTCCTCATTATTGCCTGTCCTTGTGCCCTTGGTTTAGCAACCCCAACAGCCCTGATGGTCGGAACCGGCCGTAGTGCCAAGATGGGGGTTCTGATTAAAAATGGAACGGTTCTTCAAGAAGTGCAAAAGATTCAAACCGTTGTGTTTGATAAGACAGGGACTATTACCATTGGCCAACCACTTGTAACCGATGTTGTAGGAGATGAAGCGCGTGTCTTGACACTGGCTGCTAGTCTTGAAACTTTTTCAGAACATCCACTAGCCCAAGCGGTGTTATCCCAAGCAGAAGAAAAAGGTTTGGTGTTATTCCCTGTGGAAAACTTCCAAGCGATTGAAGGAAAAGGGGTCCAAGGTCAGATCGACCAGCAGTTGGTGACCTTGGGAAATGGCAAACTTCATGACGGGACAGCGATGGATCCGGAGCTTGAAAAACGGATGGTAGAGTTGCAAGAGCAGGCCAAAACAGTGATTAGTTTGTCTGTGGATGGGCAAGTGATTGGCTTGATTGCCATTCAAGATGCTCCGAAGGCCAGCTCAAAAGAAGCGATCAAAAAGCTCAAAGAACGGGGCTTGAAAACGGTCATGTTAACGGGGGATAATGAACGGGTGGCCCAAGCTATTGCTAAGCAAGTGGGAATTGACACCGTCATTGCTGATGTCCTTCCTCAAGAAAAAGCTAGCGCCATCCAAAAACTGCAAGAAGCTAGCAAGGTCGCCTTTGTTGGAGATGGGATCAATGATGCTCCAGCTCTCTCGATCGCGGATGTGGGGATCGCTATGGGATCTGGAACGGATATTGCGATCGAGTCCGGTGGCATCGTGCTCACGCAAAATGATTTACTTGGCGTTGTGCGCGCCTTTGACATGAGTCAAAAGACCTTCCGCAGGATCTTACTCAATCTCTTCTGGGCCTCTATCTACAATATCCTTGGGATTCCAATTGCTGCTGGAGTCTTTGCAGGACTGGGATTGACCCTCAATCCAGAACTAGCAGGTCTTGCCATGGCCTTAAGTTCTGTGTCTGTTTTGACTAGCTCGCTGCTTCTCAATGTTGCGAAAATTGATTAAATGAAATAAAAAGAGAGTGGGGCAGAAATCGGTAATTCGTTAGAATTCGATTTCGTCGTCTCACCTCCGCACAGTTGAGTAGGGCTGTAAAAGCTAATGAAATCAATGTAGTAGAGCCCACTCAACCACTGCGTCTTGCTCGACAATCCAAAAACAATTAAGAGGCTAGGACTTTTGTCCCAGTCTCTTTTTGTTCGATTTCCTACAGCTACAAGTCTTAGAGGTGCATGCAAATTATAATAAAATATCCTATTCTACTATAAGTTTGTGAAATTTTCTCAAAAAGAACATCTGTCATGTAATAGGGATTGAGCATCTCTGAGCATATTCTTATACAAGTGAGAAAAAACATGGTAAATTGATATAGTAAAGTTTCTTGAAGCGTTTTCATTCACAAATGGAAATGTTTTCAATAACTGAAAATTTAATTTATTGAAGGAGAGTTATTCTTATGACTCAAGGAAAAATTACTGCATCTGCAGCAATGCTCAACGTATTGAAAACATGGGGCGTAGATACCATCTACGGTATCCCATCAGGAACACTCAGCTCACTTATGGATGCTTTGGCTGAAGACAAAGATATCCGTTTCTTGCAAGTTCGCCACGAAGAAACAGGTGCTCTTGCAGCGGTCATGCAAGCTAAATTTGGCGGCTCAATCGGGGTTGCAGTTGGTTCAGGTGGTCCAGGTGCGACTCACTTGATTAACGGTGTTTACGATGCAGCTATGGATAATACTCCATTCCTTGCTATTCTTGGATCACGTCCAGTCAACGAACTCAACATGGATGCCTTCCAAGAATTGAACCAAAACCCAATGTACAACGGTATTGCTGTTTACAACAAACGTGTAGCTTACGCTG
This sequence comes from Streptococcus sanguinis, assembly GCF_008329445.1. Taxonomy (GTDB): domain Bacteria; phylum Bacillota; class Bacilli; order Lactobacillales; family Streptococcaceae; genus Streptococcus; species Streptococcus sanguinis_O. The sequence continues at coordinate 223,103 of NZ_VIBR01000003.1, forward strand.
AGCAATTGCCAAAAGTGATTGACGAAGCTTGCCGTGCTGCCGTTTCTAAAAAAGGTCCAGCTGTTGTTGAAATCCCAGTAAACTTCGGTTTCCAAGAAATCGACGAAAACTCATATTACGGATCAGGTTCTTACGAGCGTTCATTCATCGCTCCTGCTTTGAACGAAGTTGAAATCGACAAAGCAGTTGAAATCTTGAACAAGGCTGAGCGTCCAGTTATCTACGCTGGATTTGGTGGTGTTAAAGCTGGTGAAGTGATTACGGAATTGTCACGTAAAATCAAAGCACCAATCATCACAACTGGTAAAAACTTTGAAGCTTTCGAATGGAACTACGAAGGTTTGACAGGTTCTGCTTACCGTGTTGGTTGGAAACCAGCCAACGAAGTGGTCTTTGAAGCAGACACAGTTCTTTTCCTTGGTTCAAACTTCCCATTTGCTGAAGTGTACGAAGCCTTCAAGAATACTGAAAAATTCATCCAAGTGGATATCGACCCTTACAAACTTGGTAAACGCCATGCCCTTGATGCTTCTATCCTTGGAGATGCAGGTCAGGCAGCTAAAGCTATCCTTGACAAGGTAGATGCAGTTGAGTCTACTCCATGGTGGCGTGCCAATGTGAAGAACAACCAAAACTGGCGCGATTACATGAACAAACTCGAAGGTAAAACTGAGGGTGAATTGCAATTGTACCAAGTTTACAATGCTATCAATAAACATGCTGACCAAGACGCTATCTACTCAATCGACGTAGGTGACACTACTCAAACATCTACTCGTCACCTTCACATGACACCTAAGAACATGTGGCGTACATCTCCACTCTTTGCGACAATGGGTATTGCCCTTCCTGGTGGTATCGCTGCTAAGAAAGACAATCCTGATCGCCAAGTGTGGAACATCATGGGTGACGGTGCATTCAATATGTGCTACCCAGACGTTATCACAAACGTTCAATACGACCTTCCAGTTATCAACGTTGTCTTCTCAAATGGTAAATATGCCTTCATCAAGGACAAATACGAAGACACAAACAAACACTTGTTTGGTTGTGACTTCCCTAATGCTGACTATGCGAAAATCGCTGAAGCTCAAGGAGCTGTTGGATTTACAGTTGACCGTATCGAAGACATCGACGCAGTCGTTGCAGAAGCTGTAAAACTCAACAAAGAAGGTAAGACAGTTGTTATCGATGCCCGCATCACTCAACACCGTCCGCTTCCAGTAGAAGTACTTGAACTCGATCCAAAACTTCACTCAGAAGAAGCTATGAAAGCCTTCAAGGAAAAATACGAAGCAGAAGAACTCGTACCATTCCGTCTCTTCTTGGAAGAAGAAGGATTGCAATCACGCGCAATTAAATAATTCTTCTTGTTGAAAATCAAATTTAAACTGTGTTATCTTTACCTTGCCGTACAGTAGTACTGCCTGCGCTTCGATGTCTTGTTTATAACTTGATTTTCTTAGAGCGGAACTTGAAAAGATCGGAGCAATCCGGTCTTTTTATGGAGAATAGTAAATGAATTTAAATCAATTAGATATTATCGTTTCAGATGTTCCCCAAGTCTGTGCTGACTTGGAGCGTATTTTTGATAAAAAAGCCGATTATGTTGATGATGGTTTTGCTCAGTTCACGATTGGCAGTCACTGTCTCATGTTGTCTCAAAATCATTTGATTCCTTTGGAAAATTTTCAGTCAGGCATCATTCTTCACATCGAGATTGAGGATGTAGAGCAGAACTACAAACGGTTGAAAGAGCTTGGTGCCGAGATTTTACACGGCCCAGCTGTAACTGATTGGGGAACAGAATCGTTGCTAGTTAAAGGACCTGCTGGTCTAGTGATTGATTTTTATCGTATGAAATAAGGGGCTTAGTCATTTGAAGATAACCTTAGCTATTCTTAAAACAGAATGTGAGAATATGAACTATTGAAAGATTGGAGCAATCCGGTCTTTTTAATATAACGCAATTACATATAAACAATTGACAGCGTTTTTCTAAAATCTTATAATAAAAATATAACAGTAGAAAACAAGATTCATATGAAAGAATGGTTTCTATCTGTTAGAGAAGATTGTAAAACATGTCCCTTTGTTTTGGTTTGTAAATCAGGCTTTTGTCCAATGGCCAAGCATATTACGAAATTAAGCTCTTCTGTGATTTGTAAGAATATGCAAGAGAAAATTCGTAAAAATCTAGCACTTTATGCTATTTCCGGATGCTATGAAGATATTTTAGATGTGGACTAGAGAGGGGTAAGCAAAAATGTCTATCAAGAAAAACAAAAAGGTTGTAAAAAAACCTGAAGTTGTAAGCAATAATTGTAATATTTGTTAAGTTTATATAATAAAAATGGAGAGGAGTGCTAGCCTCTCTCTTTTTCTAGGAGGGCATTATGAATAAAATATTTCACTATCTGGATAAGAAAACGAAGTTTTATACTATCATCGGTGCACTGGCAAATGGAGGTTTAGCTCTTGCTCAACCCTTAGTCGTATCACAAGCCTTGTCCTTAAATCAAGGAGAACTGACTTATTCTAAAATCATACAGTTTGCTATTTTTGGCTTTACAGTATACTTCGTCTTGTATAGCTTAATGCTCTTTTGTAATCATACACATAATGTTTTTCGACGTGAAATTCAAATGAATATGAGGGCAGATTTATTTGACAAGCTGATGATAAAAAAAGATTTTAACGAAGATGAAAAAATCACCATGCTCACACAAGATATGGAGTATTTGGGGGATAATTACTTAGAAAAATACGTCAATATCATTTGCTGGAGCTTTGTAGCAATACTAACAGCGATTTATATTATTTCGCAAAATTTGTTACTAGGTAGTATTTTTGTCTTTTTCACTATTTTACGTCCTATTCCTCAGTTCTTGATGAGTAAAAGACTCAAACATACTGGTGATGACATGGCTCAAGGCAGAGTAGAAGTGCATAATCAAGTATCTGATAGTATCCGAGGAGCACATACTCTACTCATGAACCAAGCAATTTCTGAAAATCAGAACAGATTTTGGAAGATTAATCGACATTATCAACTAGCCATTCAAAAATTTTGCTTTACCCATAATATAATTTTCTTTTGCAACGGTTTCATGGTCTTTTTAAGCCAAGTTTTACCACTTGTTTTAGGTTTTTACTTTGCTATGGCTGGGCAGAAAGTGTCAGTGGCAAGTCTTGTTGCCATGTACATCGCAGCAGGTCAGCTAGTGAGCCCTATTCAGACTATTATGTATGATGCTGTAGATATACAAGGGGCAAAAACGACAGCAGATAAGATTTTTGGAGTATTAGAAATTGGAGATGTAAAACAGATAGATAAAAAAGATGCGCAAGAATTGAATGCTCTACACATTAAAAATTTAAGTAAATCCTATGGTGACAGACAACTTTTTACTCATCTAAATTTGGATGTTCAAGCAGGTCAGAAAGTTTTAATCAAAGGACCGAGTGGTTGTGGTAAGTCAACCTTGTTTCGACTCATTACTGGAGAAGAAATAGCAGATGAGGGAGAAATTATCGGCGTTACAACTGTTAATGAATGTACATCAAGTTTTGTATCCAGTATAGGAATTATTAGTCAACATCCATTTCTCTTTAATGATACAGTGCGTTATAATTTGACCTTAGGACAAGAATTTTCTGAGGAAGAGTTGCTTGCTGTTTTGAAACAAGTCAAACTAGATTTTGAATTGACGGGTGGGATGGATTTTATTATCAAAAATAACGGGGAGAATATTTCTGGGGGACAAAGAGTAAGGATTGAATTGGCACGTTTTCTTCTTCGTAGAAAAAATCTGTTATTGGCTGATGAAGTGACCGCAACCCTAGATAAAGAAAACGCCCTCATGGTACATGAACTACTATTTTCTCTTCCTGTTATGATGTTAGAAATTGCCCATCATATTGATGATGAAAGTAGATATCAACAAGTTGTAGATTTAGGAAAATATTGAATCTGGCTTAAAAGTCAGTTTTATCAGAAAATAAAGTAAATATTTCAGCAATAAAACACCCAGTATCAAGATTTTTCAATGCATAGTAATATGCGTTTTTCTGATTATATACTTTTTCTAACCTCACTCTTCTTTCTTATCACAAGATTGTGATAGTTTACAACTTTATAACAAAACTCTTAATCTCTTGCTTGTTTTTTTAATCAAACATATAAGCCAGCTTAGGCCTATCATTACCCAGATAGTTCCAAACATTTTGTCCTCTTTTTAGTATAATAGGACTATCAAATCAAGTGAGGTAGAGAGATGACCGAAAAACTGACTTTTCCTGATGGTTTCTTGTGGGGCGGAGCAACGGCTGCTAACCAGTGTGAAGGTGCTTATGATACGGATGGTCGAGGGCTGGCCAATGTAGATGTGGTGCCGATTGGTGAGGACCGTCTGGCCATCATCACTGGTAAGAAAAAGATGTTTGACTTTGAGGATGGCTATTTCTACCCAGCCAAGGAAGCTATTGACATGTACCATCGCTTTAAGGAGGACATTGCGCTCTTTGGGGAAATGGGCTTTAAAACCTATCGTTTGTCCATTGCTTGGAGCCGGATTTTTCCTAAGGGGGATGAGCTGGAGCCCAATGAAGCTGGCTTGAAATTTTACGAAGACCTCTTTAAGGAATGCCATAAGTACGGTATTGAGCCCTTAGTGACCATTACTCACTTTGACTGTCCCATGCACTTGATTGAACAATATGGTGGTTGGCGCAGCCGTAAGATGCTAGAATTTTACGAGCGTCTCTGCCGCACTCTCTTTACCCGCTACAAGGGCTTGGTCAAGTACTGGCTGACCTTTAATGAGATCAACATGATCCTCCATGCACCATTTATGGGGGCGGGGCTTTGCTTTGAAGAAGGCGAAAATGAGGAGCAGGTCAAGTACCAAGCAGCCCATCATGAGCTGGTTGCCTCAGCTATTGCTACCAAGCTGGCTCATGAGATTGATCCGGAAAATAAGGTCGGCTGTATGTTAGCGGCGGGTCAAAATTATCCTAATACCTGTCATCCACGCGATATATGGGCTGGTATGGAGGAAGACAGGAAAAACTATTTCTTCATCGACGTGCAGGCGCGTGGAGAATATCCTAACTATGCCAAGAAAGCTTGGGAGCGCGAGGGTATCACTGTCGAGATGACAGAAGAAGACCTGCAGCTGCTCAAGGAGCATACGGTGGACTTCATTTCCTTCTCATACTACTCTAGCCGGGTAGCTTCGGGAGATCCTAAGGTTAATGAGCTGACCGAGGGCAATATCTTTGCTTCTCTCAAAAACCCTTATTTGGAAGCTTCTGAGTGGGGCTGGCAGATTGATCCGCTGGGCTTGCGCATTACGCTAAATACCATCTGGGATCGCTATCAAAAGCCCATGTTTATTGTGGAAAATGGTCTGGGTGCAGTGGATACTCCGGATGAAAATGGCTATGTGGCTGATGACTACCGGATTGACTACTTGGCGGCCCATGTCAAGGCCATGCGTGAAGCCATCAATGAGGACGGCGTGGTGCTTTGGGGCTACACGACCTGGGGCTGTATCGACCTAGTATCAGCCGGCACTGGCGAGATGAAGAAGCGCTATGGCTTTATCTACGTGGACCGGGACAATGAAGGAAAGGGAACACTCAAACGTTCCAAGAAAAAATCCTTTGACTGGTACAAGGAAGTCATCGCGACTAACGGAGAATCTGTGAAATAGAAAAAAGGCTGAGATATGAATGTCTCAGCTTTTTTTCCTTAGCCCTCAAGGGCGAAAGTAATACTTTTAAAAACGATTTTGCAAAAAATTTTAAACATATTGAGCCTCCTTTTTATAGCACATGCATTTCTTATTTCTTTCTATTTTAAAGTTCGATTCTCAAATATCCTTCAAGTAATTCTAAAATATTTCTAAAGTTTTTCGAATAGTCCATCTTTTATTGACTTAGCCTCTTATCCTTGCTACACTAGTGATAGGAAATTTCTGGAGGCGAGTGTTTATGGCTCATATTTTACTCATCGAAGACAATAGTGATATTCATGAAATTCTAAAAGATCTTTTTCAGAAGGAACACACGGTTTATTCTGCCTATTCAGGGACGGAGGGCATTTCGCTGTTTGAGAGGGAGGAGATTGATTTGGTCCTTCTGGACATCATGCTGCCGGGGAAGAACGGCGATGAAGTGTTGAGGGAAATTCGCAGCAGCAATGCTACGGTGCCTGTGGTTATGCTGACGGCCCTTGGTGAGAAAGCGCTGGTTAGCCAGTATCTGCTGAATGGTGCTAATGATTATATCGTCAAACCTTTCAATCTGGATGAGGTTTTTGCTCGTATCACCGTGCAGCTGCGCAGCCAGCAGGCTTTGACTGGCGAAGAAGAAGGCCAGTCCTTTAAAAATATCCGTCTGCTCAAGGCTACCTTTGAGGCGGTCTGCGGTGAGAAAAGCGTCCGTCTGAGCAAGAAAGAATATCATATCCTCCAGCTCTTGCTTCGTCATCCCAAGAAGATTTACACCAAGGAAGAGCTCTTTGAGCAGGTCTGGGAAGAGAGCTATCTGCCTGGGGATAATACCTTGAATACCCACCTCAGCAATCTACGTAAGAAACTGGCTCAGTTGGACCCGACAGAGGAATACATAGAGACTGTTTGGGGACTGGGTGTCCGGCTCAAGGAGGACTGATATGTTGGTGTTAGTGATTTTATTTGCCCTTATCAGTCTGTTTCTGGCTATTGGTTTCATACGCTATCATCTGGCGGTCAAGGATGTGGCACATCAGATTCGTCGAAAGCGGCAGACAGGGAGCCAGAATCGTCTGGCTCCTGCTGCCCATGCCCCCAGTATTTTGGAGCTGACAGAGGAAGCAGAGCTGCTCTTTAGGGAGCTAGATAAGACGACCTTTGTTGTCCAGCAGGAAAAGAAGACGCTGGATATGGCTATCAGTAATATCGCCCATGATATCCGCACCCCTCTGACCATTGCCAGCGGCTATACCCAGCAGCTGCTGAAGGATGATAGTCAGGAAAGTCAGCAGCTAGTCAAAATTGCAGATAGTCTGGGAATGGTGTCCAAACGGCTGGAAGCTTTGATGGAGTATCGCCGGCTGATGGAGGGTGCCATTCGGGCCAATGTCCAGCCGACAGATATATCCCAGCTAGTAACTCAGCAGCTTTTTACTTATTATGATGCCTTTCAGAAAGCCCAGATTGACCTGCAGGTAGAGCTGGCTGAAGGTCTAGAGCTAGAGACAGACCCAGAAATTCTAGAGCGCATTGTCCAAAATATGATAAGCAATGTCCTCAAACACGGCCGTAAGGCCGCCAGTATTTCGCTGAAAAAAGAGGGCGAGCATTGTATCTTTACTGTCAAAAATATCGTCCAGCAGCCTATCCAATATCTGGATAAGCTGACCAATCGCTTTTATTCAGAAAATCTATCCAGCAGCGAGGAGTCTTCAGGGCTGGGGCTATACATCACCCAGCAGTTAGTCGAAATCCTAGGCGGGGACTTGACAATGAAAGCCGAGGACGACTGGTTTGAACTAGTTGTGACATTGTAAAAAAGACTTGAAAAAGCAAAATAAGGAAGGCTCAGCTCTATCAGCTAGCCTCAAAATCCGCTCAAAAAACCTCAGCTAATTTTTGAATTGGCGGAGGTTTATTTTTAGATTAAGTCGAAGAAAGGCATGATAAAGATGCCTTTTTGTTTTGTGATTTGAAAAGCAAGTCATATCAGCGAGGTCATTTTAACAGTCAAAGTGAAAAATCAGCCAACTACTCTAAACCCTTGATATAACTGACTTGCAACTGACAGTTGACAATGATTCCAAGTTCAATCCCCCAAAAAGCAACTAGATTTTTTCTTTATTCCAAGTCCAGTCGCTAGAAAGGCAACTGGCTTTTTTGTTAATCTGAAAGCAGAAGCCAAGTTTTTGATTTCGGAATGAACGAGTCGCTGTCTTTGAAGATTTGGATTAAAAACTTGAGTTTAATTATATTATAAGGAGGTATTCTCATGAATACAGAAACAACTATCAAACCACAACCAAAACTAATTTTGCCGTTCCTGGCTTGGAACTTTGGCTGGACATGGGGATTCTGGCTGCTGGACATTATCCTCAAAAACCTTTGGCCAGACAGTCCACCTACAGCCTATCTAGCTCTTGAAGCTATTCTAAATGGCATTGCTATGTTTGGGCCTATGCTGGCCAGCCTGATTGTACTGAAAAAGAAAGGCTTCAAGGCCATTTGCTCCTATCTCTTTTCAGGCAAGAAAGAGACCTGGCTCTACTTGCTAATCTATGGTGGCGGTCTGACTGCCTTCTATGCCCTAGCTTCTGGCGGCAAGCTGGTAGACGGCGCTTTAGTAAGCTTTCCTTGGTTTTTTATCTATTGTATTGTCCTATCGGGCGGGATTGAAGAATTTGGCTGGCGCGGCTTTCTACAGCCGGCCTTGGAGAAAAAGTTTTCTTTTTTTGTCTCTACCTTGATGACCGGTATTATTTGGGCCATCTGGCATATTCCTCTATGGTTTTACGATCGCTTTTATGATCGAAGCCATGATCTTTTCTCAGTTTTTATCATTTTCAGTATCTTTCTCTCTTTCTGGCTTGCTGCACTTTATAAGAAGACCCAGTCTGCCCTTGCTTGTAACATCTTTCATGCGCTCTCCAACACCCTCATCCCGACTTTTGTTGGCATAGCTCAAGCTAACAATCAATTGGATTTCTCTCAAGTCAATCCCTTCCTTTACTTTGGAGGTGTGATTCTTCTGACACTTTATAGTATCTATCTCTGGTATCGGACGGAGAGGGAGGAAAAAGCTCTTCCGTCTAAAGAAGAAGTCTAGCATTTTATGAAGAGATGACAATCAGACTTTGCAGTCTCGCCGCCTTGTGCTATAATAAGTGTCAATGAAAGAGAGTATAAAAAATAAGAAAGAATAGGTAAAACAATCCATGAATCTATCAGACAGAATCCAGTACCTGCGGAAAGCGCGGGGCATTTCGCAGGAGGGGCTAGCCGACCAACTCGGTGTGTCCAGACAGGCCGTTTCCAAGTGGGAGAGCGAGCAGAGTATGCCTGATTTGGATAAGATCATTTCCATGAGTGACTATTTTGCGGTGACCACAGACTATCTGCTCAAGGGAATTGAGCCTGTAGTACAGAAAGAGGAAGAGCAGTCAATCAAGCACAGGAGAATAGCCAGCAATATTTGCTATCAGCTCTCTCTTGGCTTTATCGGTCTGGGCATCATCCTCTCCATTATCCTAGCTGATTTTCTCAAGATCAGTATCTTGCTAACGCCGGTGCTGATCGTTCAGGGAGTAGGGCTGCTGGTGTGGGGAACGGGCCGCAATCTATCCGAGGTAAGACCTTCTTTTCAGGTTAAGCTAGCCTTGATTTTATTCTTGCTCTTTGTTCCTCTCGGATTTCTATCTAATGTTCTTTTTCCTCTGGGCAAGATCTTTCCATATCCGACCAGTCTGGCAGCCAGTCTTACCTTTGTCACTTTCTACCTTATCCTAGGAGTCTGCATCAGTCTGTTCTTGAAAAAGCAAGATTGGAAGCAGTGAAAGAAAGCCGATAAAGAGGGCTAGACCAGAAAAGGTGAAATCTGCTCATCATCCAATTAAAATCCGCTCAAAAAAACTCAGCTAATTTAGTGATTAGCTGAGTTTTTATTTTACAAATCTCTCTTTTTCAGTGTAGCCAGTCCTGCTAAGCTAAAGACCGTGATCAGACTGAGAGCAAAGATAGCTGTTCTGGTGATGACACCTGGTATTGAAGCGTCTCCGTAGACGAACTCCATCTTGATAGCCTTGAACCATTCATTATTGGCATCAACCATTTGACTAGGGAGGCCGAGTAAGATGTAGGTCATGATATAGGTGATAAAGACGACACTATAGTTTCGAGTCAAGTAGAGGACAAAGCTGGTAATGCAGTACCAAGCATAGGTACAGATGACCTGCATGACAAAGAGTATTGCGAATTGTCCCCAGAAATTAGCTGGCAGGGTTCCCATATTACCGCCGGTTCGGACAAATTCGATGACAATACCAAAAATGTAGAGCAATATGAATTGTAGAGGAAGTAAGCTACCGATAGTCAGTGATTTAGAGAAGTAATACTGGGTCCGAGTCTTGCCTGTAGTCAGGTTATTGTGATAAAGTTTGTAATTGAGATCAACACCGAGAAGCAAGCTAGTCATGACATTGCAGGCAATAAAGATCATGCCAATGTTGTAGGAGACGACATCTATGGCAAAAAAGATACCGTTGTCGGAACTGATGACTTGGGAAGTGAAAATGGCGAGGAGAATTCCATTGATGCAGAAAGCCTGCACTCCCCAGAATCCTACGGAGCGGAAGAGACGGTAGTAATCCGCCTTGATACTATTAAACATGAGTGTTTCCTCCTTGTTGGTTGATTAAGTCTGTAAAGTATTTTTCTAAGTCTTTGTGGGCGTAGTAGATTTCCCCGATTGGGATGTCGGCTAGGACTAATTCCTTGGCAATCTTGCGAATTTCTTGTACTTGGCCGGAAATATGTAGCTCATCTTCCTTGTTGGTTAGTCTGAGCTGGTAGCCTAGCTTGTCTTGCACTAAATGAGCAGCTTGCTTGATATTATCCGTTTTGAGGATGATATAGTCGCCGCTTTCTCGGTTAAATTCTTCCTTAGACAGCTCCTTGATGAAATGCCCTTGATTGATAAAACCAAAGCGAGTTGCGACTAGATAAAGCTCGGACAGGATATGGCTGGAAATGATGATGGTGATGCCCAGTTCTTGATTGAGGCGCTTGACCATTTCTCTAAATTCCTGAATCCCAACGGGGTCTAAACCATTGATGGGCTCGTCCAGAATGAGCAAGTCGGGACGCCCCAAAATGGCAATGGCAATGCCCAACCGCTGTTTCATCCCCAGAGAGAAATTACGGAATTTCTTCTTTCCAGTATCGGTCAGGCCGACATATTGCAGGGTTTCTTTGATGACTTTGTCAGCATTTGGAATGCCCCGATCGGTACAGTAGTAGCGCAGATTTTCATAGGCCGACATGTGGGCATGAGCTACAGGGGATTCGATGACAGATCCAGTATGGCTGAGGGCTCTGGTCCATTCTTGTTGGTTCTGAGAGCCCAGGACAGATACGGTCCCTCCGCTAGGATAGATGACTTGCGTGATGATTTTGATCAGAGTGGTCTTACCAGCACCGTTTTTTCCGATGAGACCGTAGATCTCTCCTTTCTTGATGGAAAGACTGACATCTTTCAGAGCATATTGATCTCCGTATTTTTTAGTGAGTCCTTTCACTTCTAAAACATTTTGCATGATGTTTCTCCTTTAATTACTTTGTTTATACTTTTAGTATACAAACTAAATTTCAAATATTTCTCAAGAAATTCTAAAATATTTCTAAAGAAATATGTAATTGAAGAGATTAAAATGAGCCAGTCAAGAACTAGCTCATTTTCTACTATAAATCCTTTTTATGGAAAGTATAGAGGCTTGCTGCTGTGAAGACGGTCCCCAAAAACAAGGCGATTAGAACAATTCTTAAGGTTACACCGTTGCTTTGAAGTGTCTCAAAATCAAAGCTCATGGTTAAATGCTGCAGCCATAAAGATTTGGGATAAAATTGAGCAAGAGCTCCGGTTAAGGATGCGCAGAAAAGGTAACCTCCCAGAGCAGCAATCATAGATTTACTCAGATAAAGAATAAAGGAAATAATGGCTGTCCAAGCAATGACAGTCAGGCACTGCACAAAGAATAGAAGAATAAACTGAAGCAGGAAGGTGGCGGATAAATCACCAATACCGTTTAGAATGGCTGCTAGGATAAAGTTGATGCTATAATAGAGAGCCAACTGCAGGAACGTTACGCAGACCATGACTAGGGCTTTAGAGACGAAGAAACTGGTACGGGAAACGCCGCTGGTTAAAGTATTCTTGTAAAGTTGCTTGTTCAGATCTGTCCCGATGACGACCATAGAGAGGATAATGATGATAAAAGTATTGTTACCGATAGCGTTGGACACCGCTTGTATAAGCTGGACGGCATTTAATTTGCCAAAGACTGCGCTCAAGGTCGTCAGTAGAAAGATGAATTCGGTAATCCAAACAGCCTTGGAACGAAAGAAACGGTAAAAATCTGCTTGAAAAGTATGTAACATGGTTTTTTCTCCTTACTGGACTAAATCTGTAAAGTATTTTTCTAAATCTTTGTGAGCTGCATAGATACCATTGACATGAATGTTGGATAGAACCAACTCCCTGTTGATGTCATTTAGTTCCTGCTCTTGGGCGACAATGTGCAGTTCGTCAGATTTATCAGCGTCCTTGAGCTGATAGTGGAGCTTGCCTTGGATGAGATTGGCAGCCTGTTCTCTATCGCTGGTCTTGAGGACGATATAATCTTCGCTGGCTCGGTCAAAATCGTCTTTGGTGAATTCTGCAACAAGCCGTCCTTGGTCAATCACGCCAAACTTGGTGGCTACCAGATAAAGCTCAGACAAGATGTGGCTGGAAATGATAAAAGTGATTCCCAACTCTTGATTGAGTCGCTGAATCATCAGTCGAAATTCCTTGATGCCAAGCGGATCTAAGCCGTTGATGGGCTCGTCTAAAATCATGAGTTCAGGCTTGCTGATAAGGGCAATAGCAATCCCCAAGCGTTGCTTCATTCCTAGCGAAAAGTTGCGGAATTTCTTTTTACCAGTATTGCTCAATCCGACATAGGCCAGAGTTTCCTTGATGAGCTGGTCAGGTTTGGCAATCTGGTGGACCTTGCAGTAGTAGTTGAGATTTTGATAAGCAGTCATTTGATTGTAAGCGACCGGTGTTTCAATGACGGTTCCTATCTTGCGCAGGGCTTCATTCCATTCCTTAGAGTTCTGCGAACCAAAGACAGACACGGTTCCGCTGTTGGCATGAATGAGCCGGCTAATGGTCTTGAGAAGAGTGGTTTTGCCAGCCCCGTTCTTGCCAATCAGTCCATAAATATCGCCTTTCTGAATCGAAATACTCACATGGTCAAGGGCATATTGCTGGCCATATTGTTTGGTAACTTGCTTTACTTCTAAAACAGTTTGCATGGTATATTCTCGCTTTCTTAGGTTTGATTTTAGTATACAAGCTAGACTTCAAATATTTCTCAAGAAATTCTAAAATATTTCTAAAGAAATGCAGAACCAATCCAAAAGCAATAAAAAAGCAGCCAAAGGGCTGACTGCTTAAATTTATAAGTCTCTGTGCTGAAAGGCTTGGTAACCACCTAAGAGAGAACCAGCTAGGATAAGGAATAAGAATAGTTCAGAATTTATCTGAGGGAAAACGGTGACGAGGCTAGACTGAAGCATAATCAGGGCGAAAAAGACGAGATAGCTGGCTAGGGTGGAGCGGGTCAGATAGAGGAGACAGGTAACTACGGAACTGCAGGTCATAATAAAGAGAAAGGAGCGAAAGAAAGAAAAGGAAAAGCTCCAGAAAAAGTTCTTTGGCATAGTCCCAAGTCCGTGGAAGAGGCTTGCAAAGATAAAGGCTACAGCAAAGGCTGCCACTAGTTGAAAGATGATAATTGTGACAAGAACAGCTATTTTAGATAAGTAAAATTCTTTTCGAGAAATCCCGCTAGCCAATATATTTTTGTATAGTTTTCTAGTCAGGTCACGACCTAGCAGAAAGATGATGAGCACAAGGACAGTAATCATGACAAAGGGTAGGAACTCTTTGGCAAGCTGCCCGAGAGCTTCAAATCCTGTCCAACTTTGGATGACTATTTCTTCTGGATCAGAAGATGTAGAAATATAAAAATTAAAGTTGCTTTCACCAATAGAGTTGATGAAAATGAGAAAAAAGAGCAAGCCTTCTATTAGCCAAAAAGGTTTGGAGCGGACAAGCTGGTAGAGTTCCGCCTGAATAGTATGTAACATGAAATCTCCTCTGAATGATTAAGATTGTTCCTGCTTTTTATAAATCTTTCTTTTTGAAAACCATCAGCCCGCCACCTAGAAAGAGCAGGGTGACCGTTACCACTGTCAGGATAGCCTTGATAACAGCCCCGCCATCTGCTGCCATATTTGTGTTAAAACGCAGAGTCAGATAGATCAGCCATTCATTGTCCGGGTAAAAGATGAGGGGAATAGTCAGTAAGGTACCACCAAGGAAATAGGTCAGAAAGATAGACACGATGGAGTGGCTGGCATAGAGTACAAAAGAAATGATGGCAATCCATGCAACCGTGCTGAGAAATTGAATGAAGAGAGCAGTTCCCAGCTGAGGCAAAAAAGAGCTGGGGGCACTTCCAATTCCGTTGGACAGACTAGCGGTCACAAAGGAGATAGATAAAATCATCAGGAAGTGAAAGGCTGCGATGCTAACGCAGACAAAGAATTTAGAAAAATAATAGCTGAGCTTAGAGATGCCATAGCTCAGACAGTTTTTATAAAGTTTCCGAGACAGGTCCACTCCAAGGACCATACCGATACCAATGATGGTGAAAAAGAGCAGACCGTCTGTATTGCCTGCAAAATAGTCCAGAGCTTGAAGGCCGGTTAGTTTTCCTAGAGCTTGAGTAGCAGCCTCATTTCTGGAGATATTTACTCCTAAATGAATATTTGCTTGGAAGAAGGTTGCTGAGAAAATCACACAGAATAGTAAAAACTCAGTAATCCAAAAGCCTTTTGAACGCATGAGCCGGTAAAAATCGGCTCTAATGAAATCCATCATGATAAGCCTCCCTTTGTCATTTGACCAAGTCTGTAAAGAAGTTTTCTAGGTTTTGTCGTGCATAGTAAATCTCCTGCACTGGTATATCTGCAGTCGCAAGTTCCTTGACAATCTTGCTAATCTCATGCGAATGGGTGAAGATATGAATCTCGTCAGAAGCATTGACCACCTTGATGCGATGCATGAGCTGGTCGTGAATCAGCCGGCTGGCTTCTTCTAACTGTGACGTTTTAAGCACGATATAGTCTTCACTCTGTTCTTCAAACTCCGCCTTGGAAATCTCGCGAATCAATCGTCCTTCCTCGATAATACCGAATTGGGTACCAACCAAGTAGAGTTCAGACAGGATATGGCTGGAGATGATAAAGGTCATGCCCAACTCTTCGTTGAGCCGCTGCACCAGCTGGCGGAATTCCTTGATGCCGACTGGATCTAGGCCATTGATAGGCTCGTCCAGTATCATCAGGTCAGGTCTGGTAAGAAGCGCGATAGCTAGACCCAGCCGTTGTTTCATCCCGAGTGAGAAGTCGCGAAATTTCTTCTTGCCGGTATCCGTCAAGTCCACGTATTCCAAGGTTTCACGGATGACCTTGTCCGCATGGGGAATATGGCGGAGCTTGCAGTAGTAGCTGAGATTTTCATAGGCTGTCAGGTGGTTGTGAGCAACCGGGGTTTCGATAACCGATCCGACCCGTTTGAGACTATGAGTCCATTCTTGATAGTTCTGAGAGCCAAAGAGGGAGACATTGCCACTGCTTGCTTCCAAGAGCTGGGTAATGACCTTGATCAGAGTGGTCTTACCGGCCCCGTTCTTGCCAATTAAACCGTAAATATCTCCTTTTTTTATCGTCAGACTCACATCGGTCAGAGCGTACTGCCGGCCGAATTTCTTGCTGACTTGCTGTAAAACCAAAACATTTTCCATGATCAATTCTCCTTTTTATGATGTTAGGAGAGAAAACTCCTCTTCTTATTAACTAGTATAGCGCCAAACCTTCAAATATTTATAAAGAATTTCTCAAATATTTCTAAAGTTTTTGATGAGGATTAAAAGCAAGTGGCAAATTGTGGAACTCTTAATCTTCAATTTCCAGCTCGTACAGTCCTCTGACTGCATTGCAGGCGTAGATTTTCTCAGCCTGGTCCAAATCGGCCAGAGTCAGAATTTTCTCAGTAGCTTGGCCCTTATCTAATAACTGCTGACGGTAGATACCCTTGAGCAGGCCCAGTTCAGCTGGAGGCGTGTAAAGCTTGCCATCTAGCTCCAACAACAGATTGCCAATAGAAGTTTCCAGCAGCTGGCCTTGGGCATTGTAGTAAATCTGTTCTTGCTGCTTCAAGGTCAGATGAGGTCGATGGCTGGTTTTGAAATAGGTGAAAGGCTGGGCTAAATTGGCTGTTTGCTCGACCAGTTTTACCTTTCTGAAAGTATCCGTCAGTGGCAGTAGAGGAGTCGTTTCTAGCTCAATACTGCCATCTTTTTTTAGAGCTATACGTAGCCTATAATCTTTTTCTTTGTCTAGCTGAGTGCAGGTTTCTTCTAGCTCTTGCTTCAGTTTGTCTTGGTCAAAAGGATAGGCGAAGTAGCCGGCTGCTTCTGTCAGTCTTTGTAGGTGCTGCTCTTGCCAGGTTAACTTTCTATTTGTCACTTTTCCTGTAGAAATCAGGTCGAATCGCGGATTTTTCCGATAGAGGACGGCAGATTTTTGCTGGGTTTCGGTGTATTCGGATTTCCATGTGCTGTCCCAAGTGATGCCGCCGCCAACGCCGTAGATGGCTTTCTTTCCCTCCAGCTGGATGGTGCGGATGGCGACGTTAAAAATCCGTCTCTGGTCTGGCAGGCAGATACCGACTGTACCGCAGTAGACCCCGCGGGCGGTTTTTTCTGTTGCCTTAATGATAGCCATGGTCGAAATCTTAGGAGCGCCTGTGATGGATCCGCAAGGAAAGAGCGCCTTGAAAAGTTCTGCCAGCCCGACTCTCTCCTGCAGCTGGCTTTTGATGGTAGAGGTCATCTGCCATACTGTAGAGTATTGCTCGACGCTACAGAGATGCTCAACCCGCTCACTGCCCGTCTGAGAAATGCGATTCATGTCATTGCGGAGTAAATCGACAATCATCATATTTTCAGCTCGGTTTTTAGCATCTTGAGCCAGCCATGCAGCCTGCTCTCTATCCTGCTCTAAGGTCAGTCCCCGATTGGTCGTGCCTTTCATAGGACGGGTTGTCAGCTCACCTCGGTGCTCCTCAAAAAAGAGTTCAGGACTGATGGACAAGATGGCGGTCTCATCATGCTCTACATAAGCATTGTAGGCCGCATTTTGCTCAACAACCAGCCTGTTGTAAATAGCCAAGCTATCCTCAGGGTTGAGCTCCGCGTATAGCTGCACCGTGTAGTTGACCTGATAGGTATCGCCTTGACGGATATGATGGTGGATAGTTTCGATGGCCTTTTCATACTCTTGCTCAGAAGTCAGCCCTCGCCAAGCTGCGGGCATTTCCACTTCCTCATAGGTCAAGGGAATGGCAGCCTCCTCGGCCTGAACGTGGATAGTAAAGTAGAGGAGGTATTCTTTCTGGAGCGGAGCCGGATGGACCTGAAATTTCTCCTCAAAAGCTGGAGCTGCTTCATAGCTGACATAGCCGACAGCATAGTATCCTTTCTCCTGCCAGCCCTCAACCTCTGTCAAAAGCGCCTCTACCTGGTCAAGACGACGAGTCTTCAGTTCCTTGATAGGATGAGTAAAAATTAGGCGTTGACCCAACTGCTTAAAATCAATAATCGTTTTCTTGTGCATAAGCTTATTTTATCATAAGATAATATGAATGAAAACGGATTTATCAGATGAGACAGTCATTCTTTTATAAAGGTTGACAGATTAGAAAGTGGCTAGGTATACTATGTTTAAAAAAGAAAGAATGAGATTGCTATGAAGTCAAAGAAATTGTTATTGGTAAATGGAATTACTGGAATTTTAGGAGGCCTCATCATCCTTTACGCTTCTTCTCAGAGATGGCACTGGGAAATAGTTGCTTTAGTTCCCAAAATGGTCGAAAAGTCTGACTGGGGCGTCCTGATCATACTGATCAGCTTGCTGTTTCTTTGTCTTTCCCTGGCTGGAATGGCTCATTATAGTGAAGAGCCAAGAGTCAATAAGATGAGCCATAAGCTTCTCTTTTTCGCCTTTCTTGCAGGAATCATTCCATTTTTGGGGAACTTGGCCGGCGTTCTAGCTATCATATCGGGGATTTTTTATCTTCAAGATGTACCCAAATTCAAGAGCGATGACAAAGCGGACTGACCTGTGTGTTGCCATGCTTCCTCCTGCTCGAAAGCCCTCGGAAATTATGATAAAATAAGGAAATGACAAAACCTTAAAAGGAAGCCTTATGAAAAAAATAAATGAATCTTATAAACTGATCGTCTTTGCGGCGCTTGCTCTGGCTCTGGTTCTCTATATCGGGAACATCTGGTCTGGTCTGCAGAGTCTAACTTCGGTTTTTTCACCCATTATATTGGGTGGAGTCCTAGCCTTCATCTTTAATGTTCCGATGAAAAAGCTGGAAGACCTCTTGGACAAATGCCGAGTCCCTCAGAAGTTGCAGCGCGGTTTGGCCTTAGTTTTAGAGGTGCTGATTTTAGCTCTCATTATGACAGGGATTGTCTCCATCGTCGTGCCCACTTTGACCACAGCGGTCAATCAGCTGAGTGCGACAATCGGCAAGGTAGCACCTCAGGTAGCTAAGTGGTTGCAGCAGTCTGGTTTGCTTTCCTCTAGCCAGCTGAAAGATTTGACCAAGCAACTGCAAAATAGTGACATTGTCAACCGAGCCATCTCTCTTCTGGGCAGTCTGACAGGCAATATCTCTGCCATCTTTGGCAATTTCTTCTCGGTCATCATGTCTATTTTTCTCATGTTTGCTTTCTTGAGCAGCAAGGAGCATTTGCAGACGATCACTAGCCGTCTCTTGCAGGTCCTGCTTCCTGATAAGGCTGTCAAACGCCTATCCTATGTAGGTTCTGTCATTGTTGAGACCTATGATAAGTTTCTGATGGGGCAGATGATTGAGGCTGTCATTGTCGGTGTTTTAGTCTTTATCGCCTACTCTCTGACAGGCCTGCCTTATGCGGCCTTGACAGGAGTTCTGGCTGGAGTGCTCTCTTTCATTCCCTACATCGGGCCTTTCTCAGCTTGTGCTCTAGGTGCTATCTTTATCTTCACTGACAGCCCTTGGAAAGCCCTTCTTTCAATCGCAGTCTTTCAGGGAGTACAGCTGATTGAGGGCAATGTCATCTATCCGCGCGTGGTCGGCCAATCGGTTGGTCTCCCAACTCTCTTTACCCTAGCCGCAGCCCTGATTGGGGGTAATCTCTTCGGTTTGGTCGGTATGATCTTCTTCACGCCTATCTTTGCAGTTATCTATCGCTTGGTTAGAGAGTTTGTTGAGGAGAAGGAGGAGAGGAATGAAAGTGGAGAAGTTGCCTAATTACTTAGACGATAAATTTGCAAAATAGGAGCTTAATTATGAAATGGAGTAAAACAAAGAGTCTTATTACACTGCTAGTATTAGCTGGTTTATCTTTGGTATCTTGGACCCTTTATCGTTACTACAATGAACAATATTACGGACAGTTCTTTCAGTATACGGGTAAAGCAAAGATTGATGATTATGAAATGATTGCGGATGGTGCAGGCGCTATTGTCCATTGGGTTTCAACAACCCCGGAAGAAGATAAAAAGATGGATGAGTTCGGTAGTCATTTTCGTGACAAAATTGACCAAAAAAGTTCTCGCTATATTCTGCGGCAGAACGTTAAACTGAAAGATCTTCCCTATCGTCTGATGGAAAGACCATCTGACGGTGCCTATTGGACTCTTAGTATCTATCGTATCAATGACAAAAAACTTGAAGAAGAAAAGGAGATAGATCTCTACAAAGTTGTAGAGAATTACAATTCTAATTATTTACCAGCAGAGCTAGGAGGAATTTACACTTGGCAGGGTCAAGACTATTTATGGATAGAAATACGAGATTTAAAGAATCCTCAGGAAACAAGGCCGCTTTTCCTTAATCTAAAGAGTAGAAAAATGGAGGAAATTGAGATTTTAGCTCAAGATTACGTGAGAAAACCTTTTATAAAGCAAGCGACTATCTGGGACCAAAAAGCAAGTGGCATTTATACCACTCCTCCTGGTGGAGAAGTTCGAATAGATAAATCCGTTTTAGGACAGACTCAGTTTGATAGTAGTTCGAAGGCTTACAAGCTTTTAGAAAAAAAAGGAACAACAGTGTATTTATTACACTCAGAGAACAGCGCAGAAGGTTTTAGTCGGGAAGCAGCTGTCTACAGTCTACTTATGCCGGATACTGTGAATGTATATGAAGCTGTGACCATTCCTCCAGAGGTGTCTGTCGACAGTCAAGAACACATCGTCAACTCCAAAGAAGAGTTTGACAGATACTATGATCTTGAAAAGGCTAAGAAGGTTTATCACGAAACAGAATAAACAAGACAAGATATTATAGAAACCAACGAGATTTTATTCTCGCTGGTTTTTCTTTTTCCAAGGTCATAACTTCTACCTATAGCAAACAATAATTACAGTCAATGGTGCTTCTAAAATGGGGATTTTGGACTGGTTGACGAGACAGGTTATAGTTTTAGGCTATATCAAACTCTGGAAAATTCCAATTATACAGAGGGGGGATTTTCTGATAAGATAAAATCAAGAAAAATTTTGGAGGACGTTTATGTCAACGACTATCATTGGTTTCCCACGTTTGGGCGAATTCCGCGAATTGAAATTTACAACTGAAAAATATTTTAGACATGAAATCTCAGCAGAAGAGCTTCTGGCTGCGGCCAAAGAGTTGCGCGCTAAGCACTGGAATATTGTCAAGGAAAAAGGAATTTCAGAGATTCCGTCAAATGACTTTTCTCATTATGACAATGTGCTGGATGCAGCTTTTCTCTTTAATGTAGTACCGTCATCTGTTCAAGGTTTGGAATTGACTGACTTGGAGCAGTATTTTGCCTTGGCACGTGGTTATCAGGGCGAAAAAGGGGATGTCCGTGCTCTTCCGATGAAGAAATGGTTCAACACCAACTACCATTATATCGTTCCTAAATTTGAAAAAGAAACCCAAGTCAAACTGGCTGGGCATAAGATTTTTGATGAATTTGCAGAAGCGAAAGAGCTGGGCTTGGTAACCCGTCCAGTTGTGGTCGGACCATTCACTCTCCTGCAAGTATCTGACTTTGAAGACGGTGTAGCGCCAGCTGACTTTGTAGATGCACTAGCTGCAGCTTATCAAGAAGTTTTTGCCAAATTAGCAGAGCTGGGCGCAGAGCGTATCCAGCTGGATGAGCCAAGTCTGGTCAAAGACCTGTCAGCAGAAGAAAAAGCTCTCTTCTTGGACCTTTATAAGAAGCTTTTGGCAGACAAGAAAGGCTTGGAAGTCTTGGTTCAAACCTACTTTGGTGATGTTCGTGACATCTATGCGGATCTTGTAGAGCTGCCGGTAGATGCGATTGGTTTGGACTTTGTCGAAGGCAAGAAAACTCTTGACCTTGTAAAAGGTGGCTTCCCAGCTGATAAGACACTTTATGCAGGGATTGTCAATGGTAAAAATATCTGGCGCAACAACTATGAAAAGAGCTTGGCGGTGCTTGAGCAAATCCCAGCTGAAAATCTTGTTTTGACAAGCTCATGTTCACTGCTCCATGTGCCATTTACAACGGCTAATGAAGAATTTGAACCAACAATCTTGAACCACTTTGCCTTTGCGGTGGAAAAATTGGATGAAATCCGTGACTTGGATGCTATCCGCAATGGTGGCGGTGCAGAAGCACTTGCTGCTAACAAAGAACTCTTTGCGACTGAACGTGTTGGTGAAAATGCCGAACTTCGTGCGCGCATCGCTGGTTTGACTGACGCTGACTACACTCGTTTGCCAGCCTTTGCAGAACGTGAGGAAATTCAGCACAAGACACTCAATCTGCCACCGTTGCCAACTACCACGATTGGATCCTTCCCTCAAACCAAGGAAGTCCGTGCTAAGCGCTTGGCCTTCCGCAAGGGTGAGCTGTCGGCAGAAGACTATGACAAGTTCTTGGCTGAGCAAATCGATGAATGGATCAAGTGGCAAGAAGAAGTCGGCTTTGACGTGCTGGTGCACGGTGAGTTCGAGCGTAATGACATGGTTGAGTACTTCGGTCAAAACCTGTCAGGCTACCTCTTCTCTAAAAATGGTTGGGTACAATCATACGGTATGCGTGGAGTCAAACCACCAATCATCTGGGGTGATGTTACTCGTCTCAACCCAATCACTGTTAAATGGTCTAGCTATGCACAAAGCCGTACAGACAAACCTGTCAAAGGTATGCTGACTGGACCTGTAACCATCCTCAACTGGTCATTCCCACGTGAAGACATCTCTATCAAGGATTCTACTCTTCAAATCGCTCTTGCTATCAAGGATGAAGTTCTTGACCTTGAAGCTGCAGGCGTGAAGATTATCCAAATCGACGAGGCTGCTCTTCGTGAGAAATTGCCACTCCGTCGCAGTGATTGGTATGAAGATTACCTTGACTGGGCAATCCCTGCCTTCCGCTTGGTACACTCTACAGTAGCGCCAGATACACAAATCCACACTCACATGTGTTACTCAGAATTTACCGATATCATCCCAGCTATTGACAACATGGATGCGGACGTGATTTCCTTTGAAGCTAGTCGCTCTAACTTGGAAATCCTGGATGAGCTCAAGGCTAAGAACTTCCAGACAGAAGTAGGACCTGGAGTTTACGATATCCACTCACCTCGCGTGCCAAATGAAGGAGAAATCGACCATACGATTGAAGCCATCTTGGCTAAGGTACCAAGCAGCAAGGTCTGGATCAACCCTGACTGTGGTCTTAAAACTCGTGGTATCCCAGAAACCAAGGCTAGCTTGGAGCGCTTAGTAGAAGCAGCCAAAGCAGCTAGACAACATTTGCAATAATCCTCCTCGAACCTCAAAAATTGATCTTGATGGAGGAACATACCAAAATTGAAGCGGAGCTGACAATCCTGTAGGAGCTGTTCTCCTAGGATTGTCCTCAGCTATCACTACCATCATTGAAAGGAACTTTTTGTTATATGGTTCGTCGTCATACACCCAGTCTCTCATTTGAAGTATTTCCTCCCAATCCGGCAGTAGGCAATGATAAGATTTTTCATGCATTGAGAGAGATGCAAGATCTGGCCCCTCACTTTATTAGTGTGACAGCCAGCAATAATAAGTTTGACATTGAGGAGACGACGGTTCGTTTGACTGAGTTCATCGCCAACGACCTCAAGATACCGACGATTGCTCACCTACCCGCGGTTTATCTGACCAAGGACATGGTGTCCAATATTTTGCAGTCTCTAGATCGGGTTGGTGTCCATCAGATTTTAGCTTTGCGAGGGGATATTTTTCCAGATGTGGCGCCTAAGGATGATTTTACCTATGCGACTGACTTGATAGAATACATCAAGACAGAAGCACCGCACTTTGACATCATCGGAGCCTGCTATCCGGAGGGCCATCCGGATTCGCCAAATCAGATTTCGGATATTCAAAATCTGAAGAAAAAGGTGGATGCTGGCTGTTCTAGTCTGGTGACCCAGCTTTTCTTTGATAATGAGCGCTTTTATGATTTTCAGGACAAGTGTATTTTAGCGGGTATTGAAGTGCCAATCCATGCTGGGATTATGCCGATTCTCAATCGCAATCAGGCTCTGCGCCTGCTCAAGACCTGTGAGAATATCAAGCTGCCAAGAAAATTCCGGGCTATTCTGGATAAATACGAACATGACCCAGAGTCTCTGAGAGCAGCTGGTCTGGCTTATGCTGTGGATCAAATTGTTGACTTGGTGACTCAGGATGTGGCGGGCATACACCTTTATACTATGAATAACGCTGCAACAGCCTATCATATCTATAAGGCTACCCATGCTCTCTTTAATCATAACCCATCCGTCCAATCTTTTTAAGATGAATGAAGAAACCACTAATCAGATTCAGTTGCTGTTTAGTGGTTTTTGTTTTATAATAAGGGTAAAAGTTTTATCCAAATCTAAGGAGGGGCTGATGGAGCATTCACTGACCTTGGTTAAGTCTATGCAGTTTGGCCAAGAAGATTGTTTTTTTGCCTTCTGTGGTTATTCAAAAACGGAAGCCCATCATAGCTTTGGGCCGGCTGTCCGGGATGTTTATGTCATTCACATCGTACTGAAGGGACGGGGGACTTACTCCGTGGGCAATCAGCGCTATGATTTGCAGGAAGGGCAGGGCTTTGTGGTGCCGCCGAGTCAGTCGGTCTTTTATCAGGCTGATGGAGAAGAGCCTTGGTCTTATGTCTGGATGGGACTGGGTGGGCATCTCTTGCCTCGCTATCTGCAGGATCTGGGCTTACAGTCTGACCAGTGGTCTTTTGAGCTGACTTCTTTGCAGGAATTTAAGGCCTTGGTCTTTGAAAGTTTGGCCTATGAGGGCAGCGGAATAACAGCTGAACTAGCTCTGCAAAGGCAAGTTTATCGTTTTTTAGAACTCTTGTCCCAGCGTCTCAAGCAGACCTCTTTAATCACGGAAAGCCGTCGGATCAATCCTTATGTCCAGCAGGTCTTGGAACTACTGAGCAGTCATCTGCCAGAAAGTTTATCTGTGCAGGAGTTGGCGCAGAAATTGGCGCTGCACCCTTCCTACCTATCTCGGCTTTTCAAGGATGAAGTAGGCAAGGGGATCAAGGAGTACAGCAATGATTTGCGACTCAATATGGCAGCTGATTTGCTGACGGGCAGCCAGCTTTCGGTGGAAGAGATTGCCAATAAGACAGGCTTTGCCGGAACACAGAGCTTTTCAAAAGCCTTCAAGAAGGCGCGCGGCCAGTCGCCTTTGAACTTTCGCAAGGCTAGCTCTCATCTGGGGCAAGAGCTGTAAAAAGTCACATTTGGATAAATAATACTAGAAAGAAAGGCTTACCAAAAGGGGTGGCCTTTTTTATAATGAAAGTGGAAGTTTGACTGCAGACTGTGAAAGGAGAAGACCATGAATAAGGCGAGTATTTGGTTTAAGGAAGAGTGCAGGCAATTTCATCTGACTAACGGTGAGATTTCTTATATCTTTCGGGTTTATGAGGATGGTAAACTCTTGCAGCTTTACTACGGAGCGGTGGTACCAGAGCGGGATTATTCTTATTTGGTGGAGCTGCAGCATCGGCCCATGACGACCTATCGGAAAGAAGGAGATTTACGCTATTCTTTGGAGCATGTGCGTCAGGAATTTCCAGAATACGGCACGACAGATTTTCGTCATCCCGCTATCTGTCTGCGGCAGGAAAATGGCTCGCGTATTACTGATTTTGTCTATGTCAGTCATCAGATAGTAGATGGTAAGCCTGCTTTAGAGGGGCTGCCCGCTACTTATACAGAGACTCAAACGGAGGCTAAGACTCTTATTCTAACCCTACGAGATGAGGTGACAGAAGTAGAAGTTCAGCTGTTTTATACGATTTTTGCTGATTGGCCGGTTATCACTCGCTCCAGCAAAGTGATTAATCAAGGCAGGGAAACTTGCTACTTGGAATCCCTAGCTAGTCTGTCGCTTGATCTGCCAGATGCTGATTATGACTGGCTGCAGTTATCAGGGGCATGGGCTCGGGAACGCCATATCAAGGAGCGCCCGCTTCAGCAGGGGATTCAGTCTATTGAGTCAACCCGCGGCATTTCCAGTCCCCACCACAATCCTTTTGTGGCTCTTAAGCGACCGGAAACGACTGAATTTTCAGGTCCAGTACTAGGAACGGCCTTGGTGTATTCAGGTAATTTTCTCATTCAGGCTGAGGTGGATACCTATGATGTGACCCGGTTGCAGCTAGCCATCAATCCTTTTGGTTTTGAGTGGAAGCTGGCTGCAGGCCAGTCCTTTACCAGTCCAGAAGCTCTGCTAGTATATTCTGAGCGGGGCCTCAACGGCATGAGTCAAGTCTTTCATCAGCTATTTCGTCGACGCCTAGCTAGGGGCTACTGGCGCGAGCGAGCGCGTCCTGTTCTCATCAATAACTGGGAAGCTACCTATTTTGACTTTAGTGAGAATCAGCTGCTGGAGCTTGCTGAAAAGGCTCAAGATGTAGGAGTGGAGCTCTTTGTGCTAGATGACGGATGGTTTGGCCAGCGGACTAACGATCGCGCTGGGCTGGGGGATTGGTTTGTCAATCCAGAAAGGCTGCCGAAGGGGCTGGGCTCGCTAGCAGAGCGTATTCACGGTTTGGGCATGCAGTTTGGTCTTTGGTTTGAGCCGGAAATGGTCAATAAGGACAGCCAACTCTACCGAACTCATCCTGACTGGCTGCTGGCAGTGCCAGATAGACAGCCCCACCATGGTCGGAACCAGTTTGTTTTGGACTATTCTCGGCCGGAAGTAGTGGATGAGATTTTTGAGCGTCTATCGGCGGTTATCGAAGAAGCGCAGCTGGATTATATCAAATGGGATATGAATCGCCCTCTGACGGATGTCTTCTCAGCTGCCTGGCCAGCCGATCAGCAAGGGGAGATTTTTCACCGCTATGTCTTGGGTGTTTATGACTTGTATGAGCGTTTAATCAGTCGGTATCCGAGACTGTTATTTGAGTCCTGCTCTTCAGGTGGAGGCCGCTTTGATCCAGGTATGCTCTATTATGCTCCTCAGGCTTGGACTAGTGATGATTCGGATGCTATCGAGCGCTTGAAAATCCAGTACGGGACTAGCCTTCTCTATCCGCTTTCGTCTATGGGGGCTCATGTCTCCATCGTGCCCAATCACCAGACCAACCGTCTGACTCCGTTGAAGACGCGGGGCAATGTCGCCTTTTTCGGTTCCTTTGGCTATGAGCTGGATCTTAATCAGCTAAGCCCAGAGGAATTGGCTGAAGTCAGGGAACAGATAGCTTTTTACAAGCGCCATCGAGATCTGATTCATAATGGAACTTTTTATCGACTGCGGTCGCCATTTAAGGGAGATGGACAGACAGCTTGGATGGTTGTCAGTCAGGATCAGAACACTGCACTTTTAGGCACTTTCAAGGCCCTCAATCAAGTCAATCGCTCTCATCAGCGTTTGCAACTGAAAGGACTGGCTGCGGATAAGGTCTATCGGCTAGAGGGGCGTGCCTATACGGGGGCTGAGCTTATGCGAGTTGGGCTGGTCACCACGGACGCTTCCAGCGGTCAGCTTCTGGAGGATTCTGAGCAAAAGCCGAGCTATGACTTTGATTCTAAACTCTGGCTATTTGAAGCAGAAGATGAGTAGATAAGATGGGGAATAAAAAGAGCAGAAGGAACAAGCTGATTAAAAGCTGTCCTTCTTGCTTTTTCCTCTGAGAAAAAAAGGATAGTACCATTATCTCTGATAATTCTATAGGAAAAGGCTTTCAAAAAGGTATATAATAGGGTGAAGCTTTTATAAAATAAAGCTGGGTCATAATGGGAGAATTTGTAATAATTGAAGAAAGCATTCAGCAAATGCGAGGAAGAGGAAGTTTTATGACGAGAAAAATCATCTTTCTGGATGTGGATGGGACCCTCATCGACTATGATAATCATATACCGGAGTCTGCTGTGGTTGCCATTCGACGGGCGCGGGAAAAGGGACATCTGGTCTATGTCTGCACAGGTCGCAGCAAGGCTGAGATGCCGCCGGAAATTTGGGATATTGGCTTTGATGGCATGATTGGTGGCAACGGTTCTTATGTGGAGCATAAGGGTCAGGTTATTCTGCACCAGCTGATTCCGCGAGATGTCGCTAAAAGGCTAGTTGACTGGCTTCAAGAGCGGGGGCTAGAGTTTTACCTAGAGAGTAATAACGGCCTCTTTGCAAGCAGGGGCTTCCGTGAAGCGGCACGACCAGTGCTTCGGACCTATGTACTTGGAAAAGGTGCCAAGCCAGAAGAAGTAGTAAATATGGAGGCCGAAGAAGCTCTTCACGGCTTGGTCTATGGAGGAGAGCTCTATCGGGACGACCTGAACAAAGTCAGCTTTATTCTCAGAAGCTACCAAGACCATCTGGACTCTAAGGTAGCTTTTCCTGAGCTCAAGGCGGGTACTTGGGGAGGCAAGGGTGAGCATGCTCTCTTTGGTGATTTAGGAGTCAAAGATATTACCAAGGCGCATGCCATTGAGGTCCTCCTGAAGCATCTTCATGCTGACAGAGCAGATACTCTGGCTTTTGGCGATGCCAAGGTTGATATTCCTATGCTGAACTATTGTCAGGTCGGGGTTGCTATGGGAAATGGCGGAGCGGAAATCAAGGCCATGGCCGATATGGTGACAGATTCGGTCAGTCAGGACGGTCTCTACAAGGCCTTTGAAAAGTTAGAACTCATCTAAAGGAGATATGAATGATGGCAAAAACTCTTTATCTGATGCGGCATGGCCAAACGCTTTTCAACCTACGCCATAAGGTGCAGGGCTGGTGTGATGCTCCTCTGACCGATTTTGGCATCTATCAGGCCAAGGTGGCAGGGCAATATTTTAAGGATGCAGGAATTACTTTTGACGATGCTTATAGCTCTACTCAAGAGCGAGCCTGTGATACCTTGGAATTGGTAACAGACGGTAAGATTCCCTATAAACGTGTCAAGGGACTCAAGGAGTGGAACTTCGGCACCTTTGAAGGGGAAAGCGAAGACCTCAATCCACCCCTGCCTTATGGAGATTTCTTTGTTACCTATGGGGGTGAATCACAAGATCAAGTGCAGGAGCGTATGGCAACGACCATTCTTCAGCTCATGCAGGAGACGGATGGTCAGTCTGTGCTCATGGTCTCCCATGGCGGAGCTATGGCCAATTTTGCCAGAGCTTGGCAGAAAAACTGGCGTCTGGATGATTTGGGTCACATGACCAACTGTGGTATCTTGAAGTTTACTTTTGAAGATGACCAATTTTACCTAGAAGAGGCCATTGGCCACGATTTTAGCGATTGGGAGGGAAAATGAAAGATTTATATTTAATGCGGCACGGCCAGACTTTTTTCAACCAAGAAGGCTTGGTGCAGGGAGCTTGCGATTCTCCTTTGACAGAACTGGGGCAGGAACAGGCCCGGCAGGCAGGAGCTTATTTGAAAGAGCGGTGCATTCGTTTTGGTCAGCTCTACTCGTCCACCCAGGAGCGAGCTTCTGATACCTTGGAACTTGTCTCCGGCCGGTCCGACTATACTCGCCTTAAGGGCATTAAAGAATGGAACTTTGGTCTCTTTGAAGCCCAGCCTGAACGCCTGCAGCCGAAATTTCGACCAGGAGCCACCTCATTTGAAGACCTATTCGTCCCTTACGGTGGAGAAGGTGTGGACCAAGTCGGTGAGCGTGTGCTAATCACTCTGACTGAGGTTATGGAGAAGGCAGGAGCAGAGCCAGTCTTAGCTGTTAGCCACGGCGGTGCCATGTGGGCCTTCTATCTCAAGATTGCAGCCCAAGCTCTGGATCCTAAGGTGCGCTTTGGCAACTGCGCCATCTGCCATTACCAATATGAGCAGGGACACTTTAAGCTGGCAGAAGTCATTGATCCGCTGACGGGTAGTGTGTATGAGTGTGAATGAAGAAGCAGAGTATTCATCATAATGAGAGTTCAGAAAGATTATCACTACATTAAAAACCTCAGGTTTTCTGAGGTTTTTTGGTTTATACTTGACTGTAGGTTTCACGACGACTTAGTCTTGTATCTTCTTTTTTGCTGGATATTGGCTGTGCCTGGATTTCTTTATTCCATTCACTTCGAGTAAAGACCATGGAGAGTAGTGCCAGAGCCGCAAAGGCTGCTCCTACGTACCAGTAGGGCATATCCAGCGTCGTGGATCGGCCAGATAGATTGACGATGCCACGAAAGAGCATGCCGGCTGTCATAATGGCTACAGCTGAGTTCCAGAGATTGAGGCTGAGCCGAGAGAGATTAGGGATGACCTTCATAAAGAGCAGGAGGAGAATGCCGCCTGCTAGAGGAATGGCAAAGAGGTAGTGCATGTGGCTAGATGTTTCGCCGAAGCTGAAAGATTCATAGATTCTGCTGAAAGCAAAGAAGAAAATAGTTAATAGTGTGTAGATAAGGGCTGTTTTTCTAAAACGTTTTTTGCTGGGATTAGTAACCGATGTAGACAATATCACTCACCGACCTTTCTGAGATAGTATTTCCGTTGGTTGTAGGTTTGTTAATGACCTGACCGTTAAAGTAAAGTGTAGAGGACCCCCCGCCGTCGAGGTTGTATGCGGTCTTAACACCATAAGATTTCATGATTTCTGCCATCTGGTAGAGGGAAAGCCCCTCGCTTTCTGAGGTGCGTCCGTCTGAAACGATGATGATGTAGTGGTTTTCATCAATGATACCGATAGCTGTCCGAGGATTGGAAGACATGGACTGGCCGACTTCGGAGTTGGTATCAACGACAATCTCACCATTTTCTACAAGAGATGGGCCGAAGGCCAAGAGATTGACCACGCCGTCTTTGACCAGTTGATCAGCAGAGACTTGGTCTTCATAGATAATCTTGAAGGAGCCGTCTTTGTAAATAGCCAAATCACCATTGCTGGAGTCTTCTCGGACGGTATCGCGGTAGACGACGCCATTGCGGATGACATAGCCAGTTGTGTTGGCTCCATAGTAGTCGCCATTGACAGCTAGGATGGCATTGTTGTTGGCGGCCGTTTCTGAGGTCTTGGCGGTGACATTGTTTCCGTAAGTGTTTTGGGCAAAGGCCGTTTTTAGGTATTCTGATGAGCTAACGGTCACATCAGCGATGTAGACTTGGGTGTTGCTGACGGTCTTTTTAGTTAGCGTAACCGAGATGTTGTCGTCTGAATAGCTGGTATCCGTCACAGTCGCTGTTTCGGCAGCCTTGCTGGCAGCCTTGGCATTGGACGACGAACTCGTACTTGAAACCGTGGAAATGGTCTCTGCGATGACAAAGGTTTTCAGCATGGAGTAGCTGAAGGAAGCTGTCAGAAGCAGCCCGAAAATGGAGGCGTAGGCATAGCGTTTCTTTAAAAATTTCATGATGCGGTGTGTGTCCTTTCCTTAAAAATAAATCTCTTTTGGACCATCCAGGAGACGGTGAAGAGTAAGATGCCGACGATGATTTTGACAATCAGAAGATTGAGACCAAAGACAGCATAGAAGAGGCGAATCAGCAGTGTGTCTAGGATAAAGAGCACTACAGCTAGGCTGAAATAGCCAGTTCCTGTCTTGAGTATACTGTCGTCGTTCTTAAAGACCAGCTTTTTATTAGTCGAATAGTTAAAGATTGAGCTGGTCACACGAGCAATCCCATTTGCGAGAAGAATTCTCAGGCTGGTCGGCACAGCAGCTAAAAACAAGAGAGCCAGTGCGTAGACAATGTAGTCCACGACGAAGCTGCTGAGAGAAGTCAGGGCAAATTTGAATATATTTTTATAAATCATGAGCCCATCCCGAATCGGCCGGAAGTGCGAGCCTTGATTGTCATTGATATAGACCGTCTCAATAGGCACTTCCAAAATGGGATATTCCTTGCTGGCTTCTAAGAGCATGTTCATTTCATACTCATAGCGCTGCCCCTCTACCTTTAGCATAAATGGAATCATGTTGGTCGTAAAGGCTCGCAAGCCTGTCTGAGTATCGGAGACACCCACGCCAGTCTGAAGCTTGAAGAGAGCCCGAGTCAGACTATTACCGAAGCGGCTGCGTAGGGGCACCTTGCCAGTAAAGGCGCGTGCTCCCAGAATCAGCTGATTGGGATTTTCAGAAGCCTTGGTCGCTACACGGAAAATATCCCAGGCCTTGTGCTGGCCATCCGCATCTGCTGTTACAACCGTTCCATAGTTCTTCAGTGTCTGGATAAAGGTAAAAGCAGTTTTCAGCGCTTGCCCTTTGCCTTGATTGACCTGATGACGGAGCACGGTCGCGTATTGCTCTGCCTGCTCAAAGACTATCTGGCATTTGGAAGAGCTGCCGTCATCGATAACAATGATATGAAAATCACTTTTATGGTGAATTTTTTTTATCAGCTTAATAAGATTATAATCAGGCTCATAGGCCAGAATCACTAGATAATCCATATCCATACCTCTTTCTTAGATGATTTGTAGAAAGTATACAGACTGCGGCTTAAAAATTCCTAATATAAGTTAGTTTTAAGAAAATGTTAACATTTCTTTAAGGAAAGAGCAGAGAAAGAAGAGGATGGAAGATGTTGGTGGGGAGAGGATTAGAGGTGTTTTTTGTGAAATGGATGATAGAGTATAGCAAAGTGGTTATGTAGATATCTCTAAAAATAGGTCATAACTATTTTCGCAATTGCTTGGTATGTCTTAAATGTAGAATGTTAAGAAAATATATTCCTGAATACCCCAAAAAAACGACCCTAACGGTCGTTTTTTTGCATTATTCCACTTCCAATTCTTCTTGATCAATTTTATGGGCTGTTCGGTAGGCTTGGTAAAAGATAAAGACAGCTAGAGCCGTCATAGCCGGTACGATGATTGGGATATCTGTTTCGATAGCAGTCAGTGGTGAGTTCCAGAAGAAGTGGAGAACGAAGGCTGCTAGGAAGTAGAAAAGCCCCACTCGGAAGTAGTTTTTCTGAGTTTTGGCATAGCGTAGCATGAGCGCTAGACCGAGAGTGGTCAGGGCGGTGTAGAGCCAGTGAGAGGCAACGCCGCCAGTGATGCGGCCTAGAATCCCAGAGATAGTGAAGGAGAAGCCTTCGGGCAGGTCAGAGAGGATATAAGAGAAGTCCTCGCTAATCTGAAAGCCCATGCCAGCCGTAATACCCAGCATCAAGAAGGATTTGAACTTTTTGACGGGGACTAGGTAGACAGCGAAGGCAACTGCCAACAGCTTGAGTGGTTCTTCAACCAGCGGAGCTGCGATGGCATTTTCTAGGTCGCTGAGCAAAGTGTTTGGGAAGCTGGTGCTGACCCATTCGTGGATATAGGTGTTGGCCAAGCCAGAAGTCCAGCCTGAAATGAAAAGGCCGCCTAGCAGAGCTACCCCAAGGCTAAGTGCAGGAGTCTGCCATTTTTTACCCAGTTGACGAATCAAGAGCAGGGCGGGGACGATATAGAGCAGGGCCAAGAGGGCTGATAGTCCGACTATCCCATAGGAAGTGCCTGACATAGTGCCTGTGGTATAGGCTTGTGTCTCGTATTCTAAGCCAATCGCGCTCAGAAGGAGAAAAGTGAAAAGAACAATATTTTTCTTCATAAGTAACTTTCTAAAATTTTATTTTTCATCTTAGTATAACAGAAAAATGCTAAATAAAACCAATTTAAAAACTGGAAATTAAGGGCTAGTATAATACTTTACTTGCCAAACTGTCTCTTTTTGTTTATATTAGTTCTATAAGGTTTCTTGGAGGCGTTTGCATGACGAAAGATCTGTTGAGGTTGAAATTACTGGGAAGTCCGAGTGTCTTTCTCAATCAGGAGGAAGTCTTTTTTCCTTTTGCTAAAATCAATGCTCTGCTTTACTATCTCCACATCAATGGAGCAGTCAATCGGGAGGAAATTGCAGGAATCCTCTGGGAAAACAAGGATAATCAGACCGCCAAAAAGAATCTGCGCAATACCATTTATCAAGCTAACAAGCTATTAGGTGGGGAATGGGTTGTCGCTCCCAACAGGACTGTGCTGTCGCTTAATCCCGAGTGTGCGATTGAAAGTGATGTAGAACTTTTCACTGATCATCCTGCAGAGCATCTGTCGCTCTATCAGGGTGATTTTCTGCAGGGCTTCTATCTCAAGGATAGCGAGGCTTTTGATTACTGGGTGTCCAAGATGCGGACGCGATATGAGCAGCTTTATATCCAAGCCTGCTACCAGCAGCTTGAAACGGAAAAAGACCAGCTAGATTTGGAAGAGGCTGAGCGGAATTTGCGCCGTTTGATTAGCATTGATGAGTTTGATGAGAAGAACTATCATCTGCTTATGAAGCTTTATCAGGATAATGATCGGCCTGGCAAGGTGATAGAGACTTATTATAAATTGGTCAATATTTTGGATAAGGAACTGGGCATTAGTCCTACGGAACCTATCCAGCAACTATACCATGAGGTGCTAGCCAAGGACCGGAGCGAGCGTAAGACTAAGCAATTTCTGCGCAATACGGACCACTTTTTCGGGCGGGTCGATGAAATCAAGCGTTTGGAATCTTATTTCTCCAAAGTGATAGAGACTCAGGAGGCGCGTGCTCTGGTCCTAGTCGGTGGTACTGGTATCGGAAAGCGAACAGTGACTCGTCAAGTACTGGCCAATCAGACCAAGTATTTCCAGATTGTCATGGCTGAGTGCTTTAAGGAAGAGATGAAGGCAGAGCTGCAGCCTTGGCGTGGCTTGCTGGACGGCCTGGGCGACTTGGTCATTCAGCACCAGATTCTCTCTATCAACCAGTGGCAGGTTATTTTGGAGAGTTATTTTCCTATTTTGACAAGCGGCACTTCTGGTCTTCACTTGGATGCGGACAAGCTGGCTCAGTTTGTGGTGGGTATTCTGCAGAAGATTTCTAAGAAAAAGGCTTTGATTGTCTTGATTGAGGACTGTCACTGGATGGATAAGGCCAGTGTTGCTGTCTTAGAGCAGGTCATGAATCATTTGACCGGCTATCCTGTGGCCTTTGTGCTGACCAAGCATCTAAGCACCCCTTCTTATTTGGAACATTTTTTCAATCACCTGCTAGTACGCAATAAGCTAGGCTTTATTGAGCTGCAGCCGCTGAATTTTAAGGATAGTGTTGCTTATTTGCAAGCCCAGACGGGGCATTTATCCATATCTGAAGAAGGCCTTGAGGATATTTATCGGGTCAGTCAAGGCATCCCTTTCTTCCTATCAGAGTATGCTGAGCAGCTTCTGCGAGGGGAGAAGTTTCATCCGCTGACTCCGGCCATCAAGGCCAAGCTATCCTTGAAGCTGGATTATTTGAGCAGTCAAGAGGAAGAGTTGGTGGACTATCTGGCTTGTTTTAGGGCTCCTGCCTCGGTTTCGCTCTTAGCTAGGTTATTAGGCCTGCCGATGGAAGAAGTAGTCGAAATCACTGAGGAGTTTGGACAGAAGCAGCTATTGATGGAAGAGGAGCAGGGCGAGGAATTGGTAGTGCGGTTCAGCCAGGAGCTTTTGAGAATCTACGCCTATGAGCGCTTGTCACTTGCCAAGAAACGAATGCTGCATCACCAGATTGCCCAAGGCATGGAAGACCAGCTGGGAGACTCTCTCCAGCATGCCCAGCTGCTCAATGAAATCGCCTATCACTACAAGATGTCCAAGCAGCCCATTAAGTCTCTGGAGTACGAGCTGCATTATCTTGAGGCTACCTTGCAGTTTCATCACGAGCTCTTTCCGATTTACTCACGGGAGTTTGGCTTTATCGAAAAGACGGATGATAGCAATCAGTCCGCGGTTTTAGACCAGTTTGACCGTATCCGTCGGGAGATAGAGAGCTTAGAGAGAAAACACCAGAATCACAAGGATTTTCAGCTCTTGGTTCTCCGCTTTCTCTATCTAGAAGGGCGCTATGCCATTCGGACGGGGAATTACCAGCAGGGGATGGACAATATCCAGCGGGTGATTGCTTCGGCCAAGGAGCTGCAGCAGATGGATTTTCTCCTAGAAGGCTATCGGCAGATGATTTACTACTGCATCCAGACGGAAAATATCCCTGAGATGCGCTACTATACGGAGTTGGCTCTAGATGCTTCAGTTCAGGCCAACAATCACGAGGCCATTGCTATCAACCTCCGGCTCAAAGGGCTCTATCATCTCATGATTGGGGATGAGGAACAGTCGCTCCACCATCTCTACCAGTCCATTGACTGTTTCAGTCTGACGGATTCGCTGCGTTCCAAGTACTCGATTCAGATTGCGGCGGCTCTAGACTATTTGGCGGAGATTGAGCAGATTCGCGGAAATTTCACGACAGCGCTGGCCCACCAGAAGGAGGCCATTAAGTTGACGGAAAATAAAACAGCAGAGCCTTCGATTTTTGCTTTCTATATCGGCTTGGGTATGACTTACTATCAGCTAAAAGATTATGAACAGGCGGAGCGGATTTTCCTTAAGGCGAAAACAGCTCTGAAGTCCCTTAGCTTTCCCTGGAAAGAGACCCAGTTGGAAGTGTATTTGGCCTTGATTGGCTGTGAGAAGAGAGATTACCAGCCTGTGCTTGATCTTCTGCGGAAAAAGGATAGCCTCATTAGTCGCTATGGCAATCCGCGGGACAAGGGGTTGATTTACTATCTGATGGCTGTGATTAAGTATGGACTGCTGACTGGCAGCTTGCAGGAAGCAGGCTTTGAAGTCTTGCTGGATCAGGACTTTGACACCTACTATGAAACGGCCAAAAGCCAGCTCAATCCCTACCGAGATCGGCACCAACTCAAGGAATTAGAAAACTTACGCCAAGGTCTGTATCAGGCATTAAGCACAAAATAAAAGAGGATGAAAGCAATGTTCATCCTCTTTTGATGTTTGTAATGAAGTTTTTAAATGCCTATCAGTCATGTGCTTGCGCCCAGACTTGGGTCAGGTAAAAGACAAAGCTGGCTGCCAGATTAGCCGTATGGTTGTCTATATCGTGAGGCGGAGAGACTTCGACGATATCAAAGCCGATCAGTTTGCCTGAGGCAGCGATGTGCTGGAAGACCAAAACAGCTAGATTGGGATCCACACCGAGCGACTGAATGGCACTGACACCAGGCGCCGCACCAGCTGCAAAGCAGTCAATGTCAATGGTCAAATAGACCTGCTCCTTGCCGGCCAAAAAGGCATCGACTGCCTTGCAGACTTCCTTGTAACCCATTTGGTAAATATCCATTCCAGTCAGAAACTGGATAGCCTTGGATTTTGCCACAAAGTCGAAGAGAAAGAGATTGTTATTGTGCTCCTGAATCCCTAGAATGAGGTAGTTAAAGGCCTGCTTCTGAGCCAGAGTGTCATCGAACATCTGGCGAAAACCGGTACCAGAGTTAGGACCAGTCTGGTCATAAGGGCGCAAATCAAAATGGGCATCCATATTGATAACGGCCAAGTCTTGGTCAGGAGCTAGTGACGACTTAAGTCCCAGATAGTGGCCGTAGGCTGTTTCGTGGCCGCCCCCTAGGACAATAGGCCGTAGATTGAGCGCTCGCAGGCGTTTGACTGCTCGAGCCAAACTTTGCTGTAGCTGCTCCAGAGAGCGGTTAGGGCCGTCAATATCGCCAACATCAAAGACGCGAACGTTTCTGCCAAGATGCCAAGGAAGCTTGGCCAGCTGAGTTCGGATAGCTTGTGGTCCTTCGACTGCCCCTACTCGGCCGTGGTTGATATAAACCCCTTTATCACTCTTGAAGCCAATCAAGGCAAAGTTGACGCCATCAAAGGATTTTAAGTTAGGGTCATTTAAGTCCAAAAACTCAATAACCATCCCCCATTTGGCAGCATATAAATCATCATCTAGTCTCTTATGATAGTAGCTGTTATCTAGCTGATAGTAATCTTCTAACATGAATTTGTCCTTTTCCATAACGATACTTGCGACTTTATTATAAGAGTTTCCACCAAGCCTGTCAATGACTTTTGGCGGGAAAAGAAGCCCAGCTGCATGAGAGCGGGCTTCTTAGGTTAGCTTTTTACAGAGGCATCAGCTTTAGAACTGAATGCTCAAGTCCACAGCCTTTTCAACGGCTGCTAGGAATTCTTCGTTTTCAATCAGCTCAGAAGCCTTGTTGAGTTCTTCATAGATTTCGATATCCTTATCAAACTCGATAAAGCGGACATGCTGACGGAAGAGGTCGTAGGCTGGCTTGGTTCCTTTACCAAGTTCATGGTTTTCTGGTTTCAGATCCAGAGCTTGGCAGGCTGCCATGATTTCTGTTGCCACGATGCGGCGAGAATTCTTGAGAATTTCAGCTGCCTTGCGTGCTGCAGTAGTTCCCATGCTGACAAAGTCTTCTTGGTTTTCACAAGATGGGATAGAGTCTACGCTGGCTGGATGAGACAGAACCTTGTTTTCAGAAGCGAGCGAAGCACAAGCATACTGGGTAATCATAAAGCCAGAGTTGAGTCCTGGGTGTTTGACCAAGAAGGATGGAAGCTTGCTTAGTTGGCTGTTGACCAGACGTTCTACACGACGCTCGGATACATTTCCGATTTCAGAAATAGCGATACCGAGGAAGTCAAATGGCTGAGCCATTGGTTCACCGTGGAAGTTACCACCTGAGATAACATGACCTTCCTTAGTGATGATAGGGTTGTCTGTAACGGAGTTGATTTCAATCTCAACCTTGGCTTTCACATAAGCGATAGAGTCCTTGCTGGCACCGTGAATCTGCGGAATACAACGCAGGGTGTAAGGGTCTTGGACCCGTTGTTGAGTGGCTACGGTTGTGTTGCCACTGCCTTCTAGAAGGTTGCGGATATTGCGGGCTGTAGCTAGCTGACCGCTCTGAGGTCGAATGGTATGTAAGTCTTCTTCGAAAGGACTGGTAATACCATTGTGGACTTCCATGGAAAGAGCGCCAGCGACATCTGACAGTTTAAGAAGCTGGATGGCATCGTAGGTAGCCAAAGCTCCGATACCTGTCAGGACAGTCGTTCCGTTAATCAGCGCCAGTCCTTCCTTGGCTGCTAGAGCAATTTTCTCGATTCCGGCCTTATCCAAAGCTTCTTGTCCAGAGAGCAATTGGCCTTGATAGTAAGCGCGGCCCAATCCTAGCATAGGCAAAACCATGTGAGCCAACGGTGCCAAGTCACCAGAAGCACCGAGAGAGCCCTTTTCAGGAATAAATGGCACGACACCTTTATTGAGCAATTCTAGGAGCTTTTCGACA
The DNA here is from genome assembly GCF_008329445.1 of Streptococcus sanguinis. GTDB lineage: Bacteria > Bacillota > Bacilli > Lactobacillales > Streptococcaceae > Streptococcus > Streptococcus sanguinis_O. The sequence goes on from NZ_VIBR01000003.1 coordinate 261,653, forward strand.
GTAGAGAGCCGAATGCCAGAATAGCCCTTTACCAAGGAATTAATCCGGATTAGCATAATCGCACGGACTGCATCTTCAGGCAGGGGATCACCGTAGCCTGAGGAGTGCGTCCGAATTAGGTTTTCTTGCAGTTGAGTCGTATCTTCTGGTGAGATGCTGACATTACAGAGAGAGCCAAAGCCAGTTGTAACACCGTATACGACCCGCTTTTCGCGGACGATGTCATCTACGATTTTGCGGGAAGCTTCTACTGCTTTTTTAGCTTCTTGGTCGATTTCGCAGGTGGCTCCATAACGGGCTACTGCGATGACGTCTTCTAAAGTAAGGTGTTCGCCATCCAAATTGATTACATGTGTCATAAGATTCATTCTCCTTCTTGTTCAAGAACTTTATTTTTACAAATCAGTACTATATAGATAAAGTATACTGCACTGGCGATAAGGACACCGATGAGGCCGTAAACATAGTTCATTGGGTTTTCACCCCAAATCATGACAAGGCTGACTAGAACCGCCAAAATTGGAATTACTGGACCAAATGGAACGCGGAAGACCACTTTTTTATCCGGATATTTCTTTCTTAATACTAGTACAGCTAGAGCAGTTGGGATGTATTGGAAGAAGCGGAAGACCACACTGAGAGCTGCTAATTCTTCAAATTTACCAGAGAAGAGCAGGACGATGGCCAGGATTCCTGAAATAATAATGGCAACTATAGGGGCATTTTTAGAGTTGGTTTCTGCAATTTTCTTAGGAAGCAGGCCTTCATTTGCGATAGCTGCACCATAACGTGGAACCATGATAGATTCCCCGATGTTAAGTCCAGCAATAGAAATCAGCGCTCCGATAGAAACAATCCATGCTCCAACAGGGCCAATCATTTCGACAAAGGCGTCTTGTACAGAAGCATCTGTTTGCAGGATACGGCTGCCTAACATGGCGATAGTTCCTGCGATAATCAGCATATAGAGAACAGAGACAATACTGATAGAGCCCAAAATAGCTCGAGGTACATTCTTTTCCGGATTGCGCATTTCACCAGCAACGATAGACATGGTTTCAAATCCGATAAATCCGTAGAAGATATAAATTGCTGTACTAGAGATAGCTTTCATGATATCTACGCCAGGTTCTAGCTGAAGAAACGGAGTGAAGTTTCCTTTGTCAATTCCTCCTTTGATGAAGAAAATCGCACATAGACTGAAAGCGACAATTGGGATGAGCTTGGCTACGGTTGCGGTCAAGGTGAACATTTTGGAAGTCTTAAGACCTGATATATTCATTAGACTGAGCAAAATAATCAGGCTCACACTGAGCAGAAGTTCATAGGGGGCAAAGGATTTAAAAGTAATGACAAAAAGTCTCGCAAATCCTGCTGCCATAGCAGACCAAGCGATGATGGTAACTGCCCAGCCTAGGAAGCCAACATTAAATCCGACAAAGTCTCCAAAGGCTGCTTTGGAATATTGGAAAGCTCCGCCGTTTTTATTAAAATAACCAGCAGTTTCTGCCAAGCAGACGGCTAGGAGAATAACGAGGAGGGCAGTTCCAAGCATGACAGCTAGAGAGGCAGGGCCAAGTCCTTTATAAATCTTTTGCGGTAGGAGGAAAATCCCTGATCCGATAACGGCATTGATACCGTAGAGAGTTGCACCGGAAAAGCTGAATTTCGCTTTTTCCTGTTCTTGTTCTTGTGCGGTGAGTTTAGTTGCATCCATAATAATGTTTCTCCTTTAGAGATATGGGATCCTTTCCAAGTAAAGATAGAATGGTGACAAGACATCATGTATCTTTACTTAGTAGGGATGTGGGTCAAACCAGCCCATATAGCAAGGGGCGTTCCCTTTGGCTGGTTACTCGAAAACATTATATGCAGCTCAGTTTCCTGAGTCTCTTTTTCCACTATCAGAAGCTGCTCTGCCTCTAGGTTAAGCACTGGCAGGTTTGTTCCCGTCACCGTTAAATCACCTAAGGCATAGATAAATTGAATTTCGTCATCTCGGCTAAGCTCTTGCCCATTCGAGATGGCAATCATCTGTCCCTGATAATGGTCGCTGTAGATTAAGTTAAAGTCGGTACAAGTTCCCCGACTTGTGATAGAATCACTCCCTTCAAAGACATAGGGAGTAAAGGGAGCTAGAACCGTTTCCTCCTGCCGGCTGGCATTGTGGAGATGAAGTGTGTGGTCCAGGCTCATGAGAATGCGATGAAAGCCGCTGAGGTCAGAAAATTGACTTTCAGCCAACTCCACAGTCGCTGTAGATAGCCGATAGTCAAAGTCCCGCTTGCCATAGTGGCCAGTTGGCGGGGAAAGATAAAGCTGTTTTGTCTTTCCCCCCGACCAATCGGAAACTTGAAGATCATTTACTCTTAAAAGGGTTACATTTGTCATTTTTGATATTTGTTAGAACAAACCGCTGATATTGCCGTCTTTGTCAACATCAATCTTTTCGCTGGCTGGTACTTTAGGCAGCCCTGGCATGGTCATGATTGCACCAGTCAGAGCAACGATAAAGCCTGCACCAGCAGAAACTTTGAGCTGGCTGATAGTCACAACAAAGTCTTTAGGTGCGCCCAGTTTCTTAGCATCATCTGAGAAGGAGTACTGAGTCTTGGCCATACAGATAGGATAGTTGGAGAAGCCCAGCTCTTCCAGTTGTTTGAGCTCACGTTTAGCAGCAGGAGTCAGGCGAACGCCCTTGCCTCCATAGACCTTAGTAACAATTTTGTTCAGCTTGGTTTCAATAGAGTCCTCTTCATTATATACAAATTGGAAGTGATTGTCTCCTTCGGCCAGTTCAACGACTTTTTCAGCCAACTCTTTACCGCCAGCTCCGCCATTGGCCCAGACGTCGGAAATCACGACGTCAACTCCGCGTTTTTGGCAGGCGTCATAAACTGCTTTCAATTCTGCTTCGGTATCCAGCGGGAATTTATTGATGGCAACGACTGCTGGAAGACCATAAACATCTTGAATGTTTTCTAGATGTTTTTCCAAGTTTGGCAGACCATCTACAACGGCTTGGACATTTTCTTCAGCCAGATCGCTCTTAGCAACACCACCATGCATCTTGAGAGCGCGGATGGTAGCAACTAGAACTACAGCTGCTGGACGAAGTCCAGATGTACGACACTTGATATCAATGAATTTTTCAGCACCTAGGTCAGCACCGAAACCAGCTTCTGTGACTGCATAGTCGGCATATTTGAGAGCCAGCTTGGTAGCTAGGACACTGTTACAGCCATGGGCAATGTTGGCAAAAGGTCCACCGTGAATCAAGGCTGGCGTGTGTTCCAGAGTTTGAACCAAGTTTGGATGGATAGCGTCTTTGAGCACAGCAGCCATAGCGCCACCAGCTTTCAGATCCTTAGCAGTTATTGGCTTACCTTCAAAGCTGTAACCAATGATGATCTTTTCCAAACGGTTCTTGAGGTCAGTGATATTTTCTGACAGACAGAGAATAGCCATAACCTCAGAAGCGACCGTAATATCAAACCCATCTTCACGTGGAACGCCATTGACCTTGCCTTGCAAGCCGTCCACGATGTGGCGCAATTGCCGGTCATTCATATCCACTGCCCGCTTCCAAGTGATGCGACGAGAGTCGATGTCTAAGGCATTGCCATGGTGGATGTGGTTGTCAATGAGGGCCGCCAACAAGTTGTTGGCAACACCGATGGCATGAAAGTCACCAGTGAAGTGGAGGTTGATGTCCTCCATGGGCACAACTTGAGCGTGCCCACCGCCAGCAGCTCCGCCCTTGATACCAAAGACAGGTCCGAGTGAAGGCTCCCGCAGAGCGATAACGGCTTTTTTACCGATAGCAGCCAAAGCATCGACCAATCCGACAGAAGTCGTGGTCTTGCCTTCTCCGGCTGGTGTTGGAGAAATAGCTGTCACGAGAATCAGTTTGCCGTCAGGCTTGTCTTTTAAGGCTTCCAGTTGGCCGGCACTGATTTTTGCCTTGTAATTTCCATAAAGAGACAAGGCATCTTCAGCAATTCCTAGCTTTTCTGCCACCTCTTTGATGGACTTCATTTGAACCGAATTCGCAATTTCAATATCTGATAAAACCATATTGTTACCTCTTGAGAAAAGGAAGCCCATTCATGGGAAAGAGCAGACTTCTCTTCCGTTTATCTATTAGACAACTTTCAAAATTTCTTGATAAATTTCATCGGCTAGGGCGCAGCCTTTTTGCAGGAGGTCCTCACCCTTGCTGCGGTAATCAGCGACGAATGCTTCATCCTTGACGCCTGACAGGTTGATGAGGACATTGAGCCAAGCCCCTTGCAGGCCAGCCTTAAGATTGAGAGCTGCGACTCCCAGGTCGCTGGCAGCATTGATATTGGATTTTCCGACAGCCTTTTGAGTTGTTTGCAGGGCAGCCAAGATGTCTTCCATCATGCCATAAGGGGACTTGGTCGCTTCCTTGAGGGCTTGCTGCATAGCTTCTCGACGGGCAGCCTTGTCTTCGTCTGTTTCTTTAGGCATATCAAAGACGGCGGAGACCAGATTGAAGGCTTCAGTGTCCTTGTCGATAGCTGCGAGCAGGCTTTCTTGCAAGCGGGCACTTTCTGCGTGCACTTGAGCAATTTCTGCTTCAAATTCTGCGTATTTTTTCTTGCCAAGGGTTAATTCGCAGACCATCTTAGTTAGGGAAATACCGTTCGCTGCTGAAAGAGCAGCGGCAGAGCCACCTCCTGGTGCAGGAGCATCTGAGCCTAGGACTTGGGCAAATGCTGTCAAACTTAAATCTACTAATTTCATAGGTTTCTGTCCTCCTAGCCCAGCAAATGGTTTTCCAGAACTTGCTTGCCGTAGTCAAAGTCTTCGATTTGCAGATAGTATTCTGCTGCGTCAATCAAAGCCTTGGCTGGTGCCAAACCGATGACTTCTGAGCCGAGGATTCCAACTCCGTAGCGCTTGGCTTCAAAGCGAACAGTTTCAAAAACACGATAGAGTGGGAATTTTTCCAGATTGACCATGTTGATAGAAACCTGAGCAATGTTGCGGTCTTCCAGCATAACGCCGATCGCTTTACAGTACTTGTAACCACCGCTTGATCCACGGATGATTTTGGCAATATTGTTGGCAATTTCCAGATTGTCTGTATCCAAGTTGATATTGTAGGCGATGAGCGGCATTCTAGCACCGACAGCAGTAACACCTGCAGTTGGGTGAATCTTTCTTTCACCGTAGTCAGGCGCCCAGTCAGGTTCCAAGAGTTTTTCAGGCATGCCTTCAAACTGTCCTTTACGGACCTTAGCCAAGTTCTTACGCTCTGGACGAGTCGCTGCATCTTCATAGAGGAAGATAGGGATACCGAGTTCACGGTTGATCCGCTCAGATACGGTCTTCGCAATTTCGACGCATTCCTCACTTGTGATGTCCTTGATTGGTACAAAAGGCAGGACATCAGTTGCGCCCATACGAGGGTGTTCACCTTGGTGCTTGGTCAAGTCAATATTTTCAGAAGCGTATTTAACCAAACGGAAGGCCACTTCCTGAATATTTTGATCATCGCCGACCAAGGTAAAGACGCTGCGGTTGTGGCTGGCATCAGAAGAGTGGTCCAAAAGTGTTACGCCTGGCACGCTCTTAGCTACTTCAACTAGACCGTCAATGACCGCTTGGTTGCGGCCTTCAGAAAAGTTAGGAATACATTCAACAATTTTTGCCATAAGATATTACCTCGTGTTATATGTTATTAAAATTACAGAGTGAATAAAGTGGAACTTCCAGCTGAGCTAGGAGAGAGGCCTAGCTCAGCTCAGAAGTTGGGGGACAAGTTTTTCCTATTCGAACAATTTCTTAACAGATTCTTTGACCAAATCTTCGTCAGTTAAGTATGGAATGGTAATGTGGTCTGTTCCTTGGTGGAGACGGTTGTACTCGATAGCTGTCTCAATAGCATGCTCATTGCGAGCCCAGTTACGACGTGCAACTCCGCCGATCGTATCCCAAGCGATAGCAGATTTGATGATTTCATCAATGCGTTCGCTGCCGTCCAGTACCAAGCCAAAGCCACCGTTGATTGCTTTACCGATACCAGTTCCGCCACCGTTGTGGAGAGCTACCAAACTCATACCGCGAGCTGCATTACCAGCGTAACATTGCACGGCCATGTCACAGGTAACGTTAGAACCATCCTTGATATTGGAAGTTTCACGGAATGGAGAGTCAGTACCAGATACGTCGTGGTGGTCACGGCCAATCATGACAGGACCAATCTTGCCTTCGCGTACTAATTCATTGAACTTGAGGGCGATATTGACGCGTCCCATACAGTCTTGGTAGAGAATCCGAGCCTGAGTTCCAACAACCAGCTGGTTCTTTTCTGCATCGCGGATCCAGTTGTAGTTGTCGCGGTCTTGGTAGCGGCGGTTAGGGTCGATCACTTCCATAGCTGCATGGTCAGTAGCGACTAGGTCTTCGTGTTTGCCGCTCAGACATACCCAACGGAAAGGACCATAACCATAGTCAAAGAGCATTGGGCCCATGATATCTTCTACATAAGATGGCCAGATGAAACCGTCTTTGTCGTCAAAGCCATTCTTAGAAATTTCCTTGATGCCAGAGTCATAGACTGCCTTCATGAAGGCATTACCATAGTCGAAGAAGTAGGTGCCGTTGCTAGTTAAGGTCTTGATCGCCTTGAAGTGACGTTCTAAGGTTTGGTCAACCAGCTTAACAAAGGTTTCCTTGTCTTCAGCTAGGAGGCGAGTCCGCTCTTCAAAGCTGATGCCAGCCGGACAGTAGCCACCGTCATAGACATTGTGACAAGAAGTTTGGTCAGACAGCAAATCAACATGGATATTGTTCTCGTTGACGTATTCCAAGAGATCTACAATGTTACCATGATAGGCAATGGAAGTTGATTCACCAGCTTCCAGAGCTTTCTGAGCTAGCTCGATTGCTTCTTTTGGACTTTCGGCTAATTGACTAATCCAGCCTTGGGAGTGGCGTGTTTCAATCCGAGATTGGTCTACTTCAGCTACGATTGCCACAGCTTTAGCAATTTCGGCTGCTTTCCCTTGAGCTCCACTCATACCACCCAGACCAGAAGAGATGAAGAGTTTGCCGGTCAGGTCGCCGTCATCAGCTACGCCTAGTTTCAAGCGTCCAGCATTGAGGAGAGTGTTGAAAGTACCATGGACGATACCTTGAGGGCCGATGTACATCCAGCCACCTGCTGTCATTTGACCGTAGTTGGTGACACCCATTTCTTCTGCAATTTCCCAGTCTTTCATATTGTCATATTCACCGACCAAGAGGCCATTGGTGATGATAACACGCGGAGCTTCTGGTTTAGATTTGAAAAGTCCAAGTGGATGGCCAGATTCCACGACCAAGGTTTGATGGTCGGTCATGATTTCCAAGTATTTCTTGATCAGGTTGTACTGCATCCAGTTAGCGCAGACAGATCCAGTTTCTCCGTAGGTAACCAATTCATATGGATAAAGGGCGATTTCAAAGCTCAGGTTGTTGTCAATCATGACCTGCATAGCTTTGGCTGCAGTACAGTTCCCTTTGTACTCGTCAATTGGTTTGCCGTAGATGCGTTCTTTTGGACGCCAGCGGTAGCCATAAATCCGTCCGCGAGTCTTCAGTTCTTCTAAGAATTCTGGAATTACTTCCTCATGGAATCTCTTTGGAATATAGCGAAGGGCATTTTTAAGAGCAATTTCGGTTTGAGCTTGAGTCAAACGGAAGCCCCGGTCAGGTGCTCGTCGGATGCCTTCTTGGAAAACTGTTTTTTCAGGCAGTACATCGTCTAATTTGACGGTCATTGCTGCTGCAATTTCATTTTCGCTAAAGTATGACATGAAAAATCCTCCTTTTAGTCAAGTGTAAAATATCTTTCTCCTACATTCTATAAGATTCCCGTCCATAAAGAGTCAAGAAAATGACAAAAACAGTAAAAAAAGTGGGGCTCCTATCTTTTACAAGCTTTTGACTATAATTTGACGATAGTGTATTATGATGAAAAGCAAATATGTCGGAAAATGAAATGGAGGAACAAGCATGACTGCTGATTTACTATTAACTCACTTTAATCAAGTCTTCTGTCCCAAGGATCTCGGGCATCCCCTTTTTGGCGAGGAGATGAAAGAAGCTCAGGTTTTGGAAGACGGCTACATTGCAGTCAAAGACGGCAAAATCCTAGCAGTTGGAAGCGGAGAGCCGGATTCCAGTCTGGTTGGACCGGATACTAAGATTCAGTCTTATGAGGGCAAGATTGCTACACCTGGCTTAATCGACTGTCACACTCACTTGGTCTACGGTGGCAGCCGGGAGCATGAATTTGCTAAGAAGTTAGCCGGTGTCCCTTATCTGGAAATTCTTGCCCAAGGCGGCGGTATTCTCAGTACAGTCCGAGCAACTCGAGAAGCTTCTTTTGACACTCTCTATGATAAGTCTAAGAGACTGCTGGACTATATGCTGCTGCATGGGGTAACAACGGTTGAGGCCAAGAGTGGCTATGGTTTGGACTGGGAAACAGAGAAGCGCCAGCTGGATGTCGTTGGGGCTTTGGACCGTGACCACGATATTGATTTGGTTTCGACCTTTATGGCTGCCCACGCCGTTCCACCAGAATACAAGGGACGCTCTCAGGAATATCTGGAGCTCATCGTCGAGGAAATGCTGCCTCGGGTAAAGGCAGAAAATCTAGCTGAGTTCTGTGATATTTTCTGTGAAAAAGGTGTCTTTACAGCTGACGAGTCACGCTACTTACTTTCTAAGGCTAAGGAAATGGGCTTCAAGCTTCGCATCCATGCTGATGAAATCGAGTCTATCGGTGGAGTAGATGTAGCAGCTGAGCTAGGAGCAACTAGTGCAGAGCACTTGATGGTAGCGACAGATGAGGGCATTCGCAAGATGGCGGAAGCCAAAGTTATCGGGAATCTCCTGCCAGCGACTACCTTCAGTCTGATGGAAGATACCTATGCACCAGCCCGCAAGATGCTGGAAGCTGGTATGGCCATCACCCTGACTACTGACAGCAATCCAGGCTCTTGTCCAACAGCTAACCTGCAGTTTGTTATGCAGCTGGGCTGCTTTATGATGCGTCTGACGCCAGTAGAAGTACTCAACGCTGTAACCATCAATGCAGCCTACTCAGTTAACCGTCAAGATAAGATTGGCAGCTTTGACACTGGCAAGCAGGCTGACATTACCATCCTAGACGCTAAGAATATCGACTATCCACTTTATTTCTTTGCCACCAACCTGACCCATCAGGTCTACAAGGCTGGAAAACTGGTTGTCGATCAAGGAAGAATTGTTTAAGCTTTCTAAAAACGAATCGTATTTTTCGGACTCTCTCTGGTGACAGGGAGAGTTTTCTTTATATCAAAACTTTCCCTTGCCATTCTGCTGGAAGTCTGCTATAATAGTTATTTGTGAGCAAACCTCACTTACCCCTTGCAAAGTCTCGGGGTCATTAGACCAAAAGGAGGAAAAATCAATGGCTAAATACGAAATTCTTTATATTATTCGTCCAAACATTGAAGAAGAAGCTAAAAACGCTTTGGTAGCACGCTTTGACTCTATCTTGACTGACAATGGTGCAACTGTTGTTGAATCAAAAGACTGGGAAAAACGTCGTCTTGCATACGAAATCCAAGATTTCCGTGAAGGACTTTACCACATCGTTAACGTTGAAGCAAACGACGATGCAGCTCTTAAAGAGTTTGACCGTCTTTCAAAAATCAACGCTGACATTCTTCGTCACATGATCGTCAAACTTGACGCTTAAGAAGGTAGACTATGATTAATAACGTTGTACTGGTGGGTCGCATGACCCGTGATGCCGAGCTTCGCTATACTCCGCAGAACCAAGCGGTCGCAACATTTACTCTGGCTGTCAATCGCAACTTTAAAAATCAAAGTGGCGAGCGAGAAGCAGACTTTATCAATGTTGTCATCTGGCGTCAGCAGGCAGAAAATCTTGCAAATTGGGCTAAAAAAGGAGCCCTGATCGGAATTACAGGTCGTATTCAAACGCGTAACTACGAGAATCAGCAAGGCCAACGTGTCTATGTCACAGAAGTTGTTGCGGACAATTTCCAACTCTTGGAAAGCCGCTCTAATCGTGAAGGTCAGTCATCTGGCGGATACGGTGGAAACAGCTTCGGCGGCAGCTCTGCTCCAAGTTATGGCAGTGCAGACTCGTCTAACCAAGTACCGAACTTTTCTCGTGATGAGAGTCCATTTGGCAATTCTAACCCAATGGATATCTCAGACGACGATCTACCTTTCTAAGGATCGAATCTAACTATAATATAAAGGAGAAAACACATGGCTCAACAACGTCGTGGCGGATTCAAACGCCGTAAAAAAGTTGATTACATCGCAGCGAACAAAATTGAATATGTTGATTACAAAGATACTGAGCTTCTTAGCCGTTTCGTTTCAGAACGTGGGAAAATCCTTCCTCGTCGCGTAACAGGAACTTCAGCTAAAAACCAACGTAAAGTAACAACAGCTATCAAACGCGCTCGCGTAATGGCTTTGATGCCTTTCGTAAATGAAGACTAATTAGATTCCCTGCCTTGGCAGGGTTTTTTAAAAAATAGATAATAGAAGAATAGAAAACTAAAAAGACAGTTCATCAGGACTGTCTTTTTAGTTTTTCTTTGATTTAAAGATTTCTTATCTCGTCGGTCCCATAGTCGCGCTCTTGATGTTGAAGCGTTTTTTGAGATAGAAACGCAGGGCTAGGGTAATAGCACCAACAATAGCAACTACGATATTGGACAGGCGGGGATTGAGGAACTCAGGCAGGAGGCTGGTCAATACGATGGACATGCTCCAGAGGAGAATAGCCGCTGCCATGGTAAGGATGGACTTGAGCAGCTTAGGGCGCTGACTGCGGTCCTTATCTGGTCCGTAGAAACGGTAGATAAAGTGGTAGAGGGCATAGAAAGAAAGGCCACCGACGATGCTTCCGAGTACGAGAGTCGTCAGTCCATAGACAGATGGCTGAGAGGAAGCTAGATTGACGATTGAGGTCAGGAGGGTAAAGAAACCAAGGATAAAGAGGACAGAGTCCAGCATCATCCATTTAGGATCGTCATTTTCTTTTGGATGTTCGGCATCATAGCGCTCTTTTGCAGTCAGAGAAGCTGCCCAAGTAGTTGGGGCTCCGTAAAGGCCGCGGGCAGTGATTCCCTTGGCTTGATTTTCCAGAATTTCCGGTAGAATACCTTCTAAGATAGTCTGGATTTCCTGATCGGATTTGCCGTCTTGTAGGAGTTGGTTAGTTGCGATATGGATAAATTCTTTGTTTTTTTTGCTGAGTTTGTCGAGGGATACTTGTGACATAGGCGTTCTTTCTAAAGGTTAAAATAGTTTTTTGTGCATGAGATAGGCCATGAGCGAAGCACTCATGGCAAAGGCGATGAACATGATAATCCAGAAGGCATGTGGTTCACCGTTGAGAGGCAGTTCGTTATTTTTGAAGTTCATCCCATAGGCCGAGAAAATCATGGTCGGGATAGACATGACGATGGTCACCAGAGCCAAGGCTTTCATGATATTGTTTTGGTTATTAGAAATGATGGAGGCAAAGGTCTCTGTCATACTGTGGAGGATGTTGCCGTAGATATCAGCCATCTCAATGGCCTGCTGGGTCTCAATCAAGGTATCTTCCAGCAAGTCCTCGTCTTCCAGATATTTCTTGATATTGCTGGTGGAGCTGGTCAACTTCTTAATCACGCGCTCATTTGTTTTGAGAGAGGCCTTGAAATAGACGATGGTCTTTTCCAACTCCATAAGCTCAATCAGTTCCTCATTTCGCGTGGACTTGTGCAGTTGACTTTCAATCTGCTCACTCTTGCGGTCAATGGAGCGCAGGGCTGTCAGATACAGCTCGGCATTGTGGTAGAGAATCTGAAAGATGAAACGGGACTTCATAAAAGTATAGAAGTTGCGCAGGCGCCTGTGAATGAAGATGTCCAGCAGAGGTAATTTTTCCAAACAAGTGGTAATAATAGCCTCTTCCGTGATGATAATACCAAGGGGGATCGTGACATAGTAAGTCTGGTTATTCCGCTCCTCAGTGATGGGCACGTCAACGATGATCAGTGTATACTCATCCTCGATCGTAAGTCGGGACATTTCTTCTGCATCGAGCGGTGCTCGCAGGTCGGCGATGTCAATACCAAAGGCGTTGGCAATTTCGATTGATTCACTCTGGGAAGGGTTGACAAGATTGATCCAGGTGCCCGATTCGAGCGAATCAATCTCTTTGAATTCTGTCGTAGTTGATAAAAAGACTTGCTTCATAATCATTTTCCTTTCCAGAGTTTTTTGCATACCGTACTATTATACTACAAATTCGGGTTTTTGGGGCAAAAGTTTGCAGAAAAATTTGTTATAATGGAGAAGGTTTATAAGTGAAACGAGGTCAAAATGCAAGATAAAATTGTGATTCACGGAGCGCGAGCTCATAATTTAAAAAATATTGATGTAGAAATTCCGCGGGACAAGCTAGTCGTGGTGACGGGGCTGTCCGGTTCGGGCAAGTCCAGTCTGGCTTTTGATACCCTCTATGCTGAGGGGCAGCGCCGCTATGTGGAGAGTCTGTCGGCCTATGCTCGGCAGTTTTTGGGCAATATGGAAAAGCCTGATGTGGACTCGATTGATGGTCTCAGCCCGGCTATTTCCATCGATCAGAAGACGACCAGTAAAAATCCCCGCTCAACGGTGGGAACTGCCACCGAAATCAATGACTACCTGCGCCTGCTCTATGCTCGTGTTGGAACGCCATACTGTATCAACGGTCATGGGGCTATTACAGCTTCGTCTGTTGAGCAGATTGTTGACAAGGTCTTGGAATTGCCAGATCGTCAGCGTTTACAGATATTAGCGCCGGTCATCCGTAAGAAAAAGGGCCAGCATAAGACCGTTTTTGACAAGATTCAGAAGGACGGTTATGTCCGGGTGCGCGTGGATGGAGATATTTACGATGTGACGGAAGTGCCAGAGCTTTCTAAGAGCAAGCAGCATGATATTGAGGTCGTAGTAGACAGAATTGTTATCAAGGAAGGGGTGCGCAGCCGCCTCTTTGACTCGGTTGAAGCAGCTCTGCGGATTGCTGAGGGCTATGTGGTGATTGACACTATGGATGGTCAAGAGCTACTCTTTTCTGAACACTATGCCTGCCCAGTCTGTGGCTTTACAGTGCCGGAGTTAGAGCCACGACTCTTCTCTTTCAATGCGCCTTTTGGCTCCTGTCCGGACTGTGATGGTCTGGGGGTTAAGCTGGAGGTGGATCTAGATGTGGTTGTGCCAGAAGCTGGCAAGACCTTGCGCGAAGGAGCACTAGCGCCTTGGAATCCCATCTCCTCCAACTACTATCCGCAGATGCTAGAACAGGCCATGGCAGCCTTTGGCATTGATATGGATAAGCCTTTTGAGGAGCTGACGGAGGAAGAAAAGCAGCTGATTTTCTTTGGCTCAGATGGACGAGAGTTCCATTTCCACTATGAAAATGAATTTGGCGGTGTGCGCGATATTGATATTCCTTTTGAGGGGGTTGTCACCAATATCAACCGCCGCTACCATGAGACCAATAGTGATTTTACTCGGACGCAGATGCGGGCTTATATGAATGAGCTGACTTGTGCGGCTTGCCATGGTTATCGACTCAGCCCTCAGGCCTTGTCTGTCAAGGTTGGTGGCGAAAATGGCTTGCATATCGGTGAGATTTCAGACTTGTCTATTGCAGATCATTTGCTTCAGTTGGATAAGCTTAGGTTGACTGACAATGAAGCTACAATTGCGCGGCCTATTCTCAAAGAAATTCATGACCGCCTGACCTTCCTTAATAACGTTGGCCTCAATTACCTGACTTTGTCTCGCTCGGCTGGGACTCTATCAGGAGGTGAGAGTCAGCGGATTCGCTTGGCGACTCAGATTGGTTCTAACTTGAGTGGCGTCCTCTATATCCTGGACGAGCCCTCTATCGGCTTGCACCAGCGTGACAATGACCGCCTAATTGCCAGCCTCAAGAAGATGCGTGACCTGGGCAATACCCTCATCGTGGTTGAACACGACGAGGACACCATGCGGGAGGCTGACTGGCTGATTGATGTGGGACCAGGAGCCGGTGTTTTCGGTGGTGAAATCGTCGCAGCTGGTACTCCTGCGCAAGTAGCTAAGAGCAAGAAATCCATCACAGGCCAATACCTGTCAGGTAAGCGCGAAATCCCAGTACCATTGGAACGCCGTGTAGGCAATGGTCGCTTTATCGAAGTGACTGGTGCTCAGGAAAATAACTTGCAGAATATTACGGCTAGATTCCCCTTGGGCAAATTCATCGCTGTGACTGGAGTTTCTGGATCCGGTAAGTCAACGCTGGTCAACTCTATTCTCAAAAAAGCCATTGCTCAAAAACTCAACCGCAACTCAGCTAAGCCAGGTAAGTTCAAGAAAATCAGTGGTATTGAGCATGTGGATCGACTGATTGATATTGACCAAAGTCCGATTGGCCGGACACCGCGCTCTAATCCAGCTACTTATACTGGAGTCTTTGACGATATTCGCGATCTGTTTGCCAAGACCAACGAAGCCAAGATTCGCGGCTATAAGAAGGGCCGTTTCAGCTTTAACGTCAAGGGCGGTCGCTGTGAGGCCTGCTCGGGTGATGGGATTATCAAGATTGAGATGCACTTCCTGCCTGACGTCTATGTGGCCTGCGAGGTTTGCCACGGCACCCGCTATAATAGCGAGACTTTAGAGGTTCATTACAAGGAGAAGAATATCGCTCAGGTTCTGGACATGACGGTTAATGATGCGGTAGAATTCTTCCAGCATATTCCCAAGATTGCCCGCAAACTCCAGACTATCAAGGACGTGGGGCTAGGCTATGTGACTCTGGGGCAGCCAGCCACGACCTTGTCAGGTGGTGAAGCCCAGCGGATGAAGCTGGCCAGCGAACTTCACAAGCGCTCGACTGGTAAGTCCTTCTATATCTTGGATGAGCCGACCACGGGTCTGCATTCTGAAGACATTGCCAAGCTCCTTCAAGTGCTATCACGCTTTGTGGACGATGGCAATACAGTACTCGTTATTGAGCACAATCTGGATGTTATCAAGACAGCTGACCATATCATTGACTTAGGACCGGAAGGCGGTGTCGGTGGCGGTACGATCATTGCGACGGGTACACCGGAAGAAGTCGCTGCTAATCCAGCCAGCTATACCGGCCAGTATTTGAAAGGCAAGCTGCACGTGAAATGATTCATCAAATCCCCGTTTGATATTAAAAACAGGGATTTTTTGTGTCGGAGAATACTCGTCAGATTTAAGTCTTAGATATGACTTGTAAAAAAATGTCCTATTTGACTTGGTTTTTTGATATAATAAGCTTAGTTATTTCATGGAGGTACCTCATGTTATCAAGAGTTGAAAAGTTTGAAGCAGCATTGGCTCAGACAGAATGCGATGCTGTTTTAGTAACCAATCTGAAAAATATTTACTATCTGACTGGTTTTAGCGGGACAGAAGCGACAGTTTTTATCAGCAAAACACGCCGGATTTTCCTGACAGATGCGCGCTATACGCTGATTGCCAAGGGAGTAGTCCAAGGTTTTGATATTGTCGAAACGCGCGACGCGATTGGGGAGATTGTCAAGATTATTGCGGACGACAAGCTGCAAAAAATCGGTTTTGAGGATGAAATTTCCTATGCCTACTTTAAAATGCTGGAAAGTGTCTTCTCGGCCTACGAGCTGGTTCCCATGACAGCCTTTATTGAAAATCTGCGCATGATTAAAGATGAGCACGAAATCGCGACCATTCGCAAGGCCTGTCAGATTTCGGATCAAGCCTTCCTAGATGTGCTGGATTTTATCAAGCCTGGTGAGACGACAGAGCTAGCTGTTATGAACTTTTTAGATGCCCGTATGCGGCAGCTAGGTGCTTCAGGAGCCTCTTTTGACTTCATCATCGCTTCGGGTTACCGCTCTGCTATGCCGCATGGTGTGGCTAGTGACAAGGTCATTCAAAAAGGTGAAACCCTGACCATGGACTTTGGTTGCTACTACAAGCACTATGTCAGCGATATGACGCGAACTGTTCATGTGGGGCAAGTGACAGATGAAGAGCGGGAAATCTATGATATTGTCCTGCGCAGTAATCAAGCTCTGATAGAAGCTGCTAAGGCTGGGCTTAGTCGGATCGATTTTGACCGAATTCCGCGGCAGATTATTAACGATGCTGGCTACGGTCCTTACTTTAGCCATGGGATTGGCCACGGTATCGGCCTGGATATCCACGAGATTCCTTACTTTGGCAAGTCAGAAGATCCGATTGAGGCCGGCATGGTCCTGACTGATGAGCCGGGTATCTATCTGGACGGCAAATACGGTGTCCGCATCGAAGACGATCTCCTCATCACAGAAACAGGCTGCGAAGTCCTAACTCTTGCGCCGAAAGAGTTGATTGTTATTTGAGAATTATCAGGCTTTATGATAGAATAAGTAGAAATATAATTTTAAAAAGAGGTAATATAGAATGATTGAAGCAAGTAAGCTGAAAGCTGGAATGACCTTCGAAACAGCTGATGGAAAACTCATCCGCGTTTTGGAAGCGAGCCACCACAAGCCAGGTAAGGGAAATACGATTATGCGGATGAAACTGCGTGATGTTCGTACTGGCTCTACCTTTGATACCAGCTACCGTCCAGAAGAGAAATTTGAACAAGCTATTATTGAAACTGTTCCAGCTCAATACTTGTACCAAATGGATGACACTGCTTATTTCATGAATACTGAGACTTATGATCAATATGAAATTCCAGTAGTCAATGTAGAAGAAGAATTGAAATTCATCCTTGAAAACTCTGATGTGAAAATCCAGTTTTACGGAACAGAAGTGATTGGTGTGACTGTACCGACAACAGTTGAATTGGTCGTGACAGATACTCAGCCTTCTATCAAGGGAGCTACTGTTACCGGATCTGGTAAGCCAGCTACACTTGAGACAGGTCTTGTTGTCAACGTACCAGACTTTATCGAAGTTGGACAAAAATTAATCATCAATACTGCAGAAGGAACTTACGTTTCTCGCGCATAATATAGAAGAGGTAATAACTATGGCAGCTGAACAATTAGGTGAAATCGTCATTGCGCCACGTGTTTTGGAAAAAATCATTGCCATTGCAACGGCAAAGGTAGAAGGTGTTTATTCCTTCGCAAATAAGAGTATGTCAGACAGTCTTTCTATGCGCTCACTCGGTCGCGGAGTATCGCTCCATACCGATGAGACAGGTGATGTGACTGTAGATATCTACCTGTATTTGGAATACGGTGTCAGCGTTCCAACTGTTGCAGTAGCAATCCAGAAGGCTGTAAAAAGTGCTGTTTTTGACATGGCTGAGGTAGAGCTGTCTGCTGTCAATATCCATGTGGCAGGCATTGTTCCAGAAAAGGCACCGAAGCCAGACTTGAAAGATCTATTTGATGAGGACTTCCTCAATGACTGATATACTGTTGGAATCCAGAAGAGGTCTGCGCCAGCGGGCTTTTCAGGCCCTGATGAGCCTAGAGTATGAAGGGGATCTTGTAGAAGCTTGTCGTTTTGCCTATTCTTATGATAAGGACGAAGAGGCAGACAAAGCGGCGGAAGCTGATATTCCAGCCTTCCTGCTCAATCTGGTATCTGGTGTGGTCCAGTCCAAGGACGACTTGGACAAGAAAATTGCCCAGCACCTCAAAAAGGGTTGGACAGTGGATCGTCTGACGCTGGTAGAGAAAAATATCCTGCGTCTGGGTATCTTTGAGATTACAGAGTTTGACACCCCACAGCTGGTAGCAGTCAATGAAGCCATTGAGCTTTCCAAGCAATTCTCTGACGAAAAGTCCAGTAAGTTCATTAATGGGATTTTGAGTCAATTTATCGTTGAATAAAATGAAGGTCGAGACAAGTGTCTTGGCTTTTTTTGATTTGTGACATTCAGTTTGTCTCACTTCGTTAGGTGCAAGATAAATAAACCACCCACTATTCGGCAGCGCATCGAAGGTTATACCCAAAAAAACTCCAAACGCGATACAATAAAGGTGTTCAAGCCAAAAATGAAAGCCAGCGTCTTTAGGCGCTGGCTGGTGATGTGGGCTGATATTCCTGGTACAAACTATCTGTTAGACGAGGTGAATTATCTTGGCGTGATGATTTCTAATCCACCCATGTACGGACGTAGAACCTCTGGGATAGTTACAGAGGCATCTTCGTTTTGGTAATTTTCTAAGATAGCTGCCACTGTGCGTCCGACGGCCAGTCCAGAACCGTTGAGAGTATGAAGGAGTTTGACCTTGCCATCTGTTTCGTCACGGTAGCGGATTTGAGCTCGACGAGCTTGGAAATCTTCTGTGTTAGAGCAACTAGAGATTTCACGGTAGGTGTTCTGAGCCGGAATCCAAACCTCCAAGTCGTAGGTCTTAGCGGCCGAGAAGCCCATATCTCCAGTACAGAGTGCTACAACGCGGTAAGGCAGATTTAGCTTTTGCAGGATATTTTCAGCGTTGGCAGTCATCTTTTCTAGCTCTTGATAAGATTCTTCTGGCTTGGCAAATTTTACCATTTCAACCTTGTGGAATTGGTGCAGACGGATGAGACCGCGCGTGTCACGACCGGCAGAGCCAGCTTCGGAGCGGAATGATGGGCTCATAGCTGTGAAGTAGATTGGCAATTCTTTTCCGTCCAAAATTTCATCTCGGTAGTAGTTGGTCAGTGGAACTTCAGCAGTCGGAATCAGAACGAAGTTGGTATCGCTTAGCTCAAACGTATCTTCTTTGAACTTAGGATACTGCCCAGTCCCAAACATGGAATCATGGTTGACTATGTAGGGAGTGATGACTTCTGTGTAGCCTTCTTTGCCATGCTCATCCAGCATGAAGTTATAGATAGCACGCTCAAGTCTTGCTCCCAAGCCCTTATAGAAGAGGAAGCGAGCACCAGTAACTTTTGCTCCACGCTCCCAGTCTAGGATGTCCAAATCTTCACCCAAATCCCAGTGAGCTTTAGCTTCAAAGTCAAATTGGCGCGGTGTACCCCAGCGACGAACTTCGACGTTTTCGTCCTCATCTGCTCCCACAGGAACACTTTCGTGTGGAATATTAGGCAGAGTGGTAGTGAATTCAGTCAACTTAGTATCCAGCTCAGCCAAGGTTGCGTCTAAGCTCTTGATTTCAGCAGAGAGTTTTTGCATGGCAGCAATCTTGTCATCTGCATTTTCTTTGTTGCGTTTAGCTTGAGCAATTTCAGCAGAAACAGTATTGCGCTCAGCCTTGAGTTCTTCGACCTTGACTAACAAATCCCGACGTTCTTTGTCAATGCTTTTCATTTGGTTAAGGGTAGCAGCGTCAACACCTCGCGTAGCTAATTTTTCAGCTACAGAATCAAAATCTGTACGGATGCGTTTTAAATCTAACATAGGTACCTCCAAAAATAAAAAGCACTTTATGAAACTGTTGGAGCGACAGAGCCGCGGTTCCATCCAACTTCACAAAAGTGCACTTGCTTAATTATTCATTTTTAAACTAACGGTAGAATTTCCTATTTTCTCCTTATCTGCTCACAGCCACCGCAGACTTTCTGAAAAGTGCCCAATAGTACTTATCCGTTTCGACTATTATACAGGATTTTCCGGAAAATGTAAATCCCAGGATGGGAAAAATCTTGACAGAAAAAGATAACTATGTTATCTTTAGATAAAGGTAACATAGTTATCCAAAGGAGTTCTTATGGTAAAACAAACAACGCGCGACCGTATGATTGAAAAGGCAAGCCAGCTTATCAGAGAGTATGGCTATCAGAATATCCCCTTGAGGAAACTGGCATCTCTGCTGGGGGTTACGACTGGTGCTTTTTACAAGGCTTTTGAGAATAAGGAGGAACTTTACTATCAGGTCTGTCTTTTGGAAAACCAGAGGCAGATTAAGCGTTTAGAGGAACAGTATTTAGACGGAGTATCTGATCCTTTGGATTGCATTTGGCAGATAGGACTCTTTCTTTTATCGGAATATGAGACTAACAGTCAGATGATGGATTTTCTCTTTTTCAGCCCTGTGGCGACAGAGGCTTACCGGAAAGGTGAGCTTCTGGAAATCGGGAATAAGACAGTGGTTTATCTGGATCGGCTGCCTATTGAGAGTCAGAAAGAGAAAAAGATTCTCTTGCTCAAGATGGATACCTTCATCACAGGCTATGGCCATTTTATTGCTAAAGGCTTGGAGCCTTTTGATGAGGAAGTCTATCGCTCAATGTTCAATGATTTACTAGGAGGTTACAAACATGTTTAAAAATCTCATTGTTTATGCACATCCCTATGATAAAAGCTTTAACCATGCTATTTTAGCGCAGGTTCAGGACTTGTTGGAGAAGAAAGGTCAGACCTATGAACTGATCGATCTCTATGAGGATGGTTTTAATCCTGTCTATACCAAGGAAGAGCTAGCGCTTTTTAATAAAGGGCAGGCACTAGACCCACTGGTTTTAAAATATCAGGAAGCTCTTGCGTCCTGTGACCGCCTTATCATGATTTTTCCTATCTGGTGGGCGGATATGCCAGCTATTGTCAAGGGCTTTGAAGATAAGGTATTTTTGAAAAATAAAATTTACGAGGAGAGCAAAACTCGCCAGTTAGTTGGTCGTCTGACCAATATTAAAGAGGTGTTAGCTATTACTACCTCTGCAGCACCGACCTTCTATCTTAAGTATTTCTGTGGTGATGTTGTCAAGAAAGCCATGTTGGGCCATACCTTTAAGTCTATCGGTGCTAGACAGCGCCGTTGGTTGAATTTCGGGAATATTTCTCAGTCTACAGCTGAAAAACGGCAGGCTTTCTTAGAAAAATTAGCAGAAAAGATTTGAAGAGGTAGCTATCATGATTCATTTTAGAAGAGCGGATGAAAGGGATCTTGCTGCTGCGGTCTCGGTTTTAACTGCTGCTTTTGCTGAGCATGAGATCTACAGAGAAAAATTCCGCCCTCTCTTTGGCAGTAGCCAGTCTTATATTGATTTTCTAAATAGATTGCATGCAGTTATGGTTAAGGCAGCGATGCGTCATCATATTTGTCTGCTTGCTGAAGTGGACGGGCGTCTTATGGCAGTCGCTACTATTCATAAGCTCGGTAGCCATCCTGTCGGTATACTTTCCTTTTTGCGGGCAGGAGCATGGAGGATGTGGCAATATATTCCTCAGCTTTTAGCTTTTCAAAAAGTCTTTGGGGAGGGCAGTAAAGAAGCTAAGAAAAGGAGTGTTTCAACTCTTTATCTTGAACTACTGGGTGTGCTGCCTGATTATCAAGGGCAGGGAGTTGGCGGTCTTTTTATCTCAAAAGGACTTGAGTTGCTTGCAAAAGAAGAGAAATGCCAGCGGCTTACTTTGATTACTCATACAGAAAGCAACTGTCGTTTTTACAAAAAGAACGGATTTAAGCAGTTAGATGTCCGTGATGTTGAAGGTGTCAAGACATGGACTTTCGAGAAAAAATTAGCTGATGTTTATACTTTTTGAAGATCTAATGATGCGGTCTTGCATTGATAATATCAGCTTACCCCACCCAATCATTTCAAGGGACTGAAATAGTGCATTCTCAAACCTGTTTCACTTTTCAATTTTTTGTGCTAGCTCCATTTTGCTGATACAAGCAGCTTTTGTCTTAGTCGAAAATATAAAAAATAAGGTTGAAACTTTTTCAACCCTATTTTTTCTTCTTAAAGATTCCAACAATTTTTTGTAACAGAGTCGGCAATCTAACGACCTTGTCGTTGCCGATATGCTCCCGCGCAATTTTGAGTATCTTACCAGAATCTTTGGAGGCAAAGAGAAACTTTCCTTTGTCAGTCCAGATTTCAAAATGGCGGCTGACTTTTTTGCCAGAAACATTAGCACCGATAGCAGTGATGCTAGTCCAGGGCAGCTGAATATAATCTTCTACATTGGCATCAGCATAAAACTCCAGAGCTGTCTCGCCGATTAGAAATTTCCCAACCTTTCCGCCTAATCCAAGATAGGATACGCCAGTGGTATTAAACTCAACTGTTTTGTTTTGTGACTGTGCCATAGAGTAACTCCCTTTTAAATAATATAGCTATTATACCACAATAAAAAGAAGGCCGAAACCTTCTTTTTGATTACATCAAACCAGCAACGTGAGCTAGTACACCAACTACGAAGAGGGCGATGATGATCGTGATAGGGGACACTTTCTTCTTAAGCAACCACATACAAGCGAAAGTTAGAAGCAGTCCCATCAAACCAGGAATCAAGGAATCCAAGTTTTGTTGGAAAGTTGTAACTTTTTCAGGGGTTTGAGATAGTCCTTGACCTACTTGGGCAAAGGCTTCTTGGATACCCTTATAACCACTAGACAATTTGTCCCAATGGATATATGCTTTATCATCTAGCTTAACAGATGAAACGTTAAAGACAAACTTAATAGATACCCAGCGCTCAACCAGAACAGCCAAGATAAACATACCTAGGATTGAAGCACCTTTGGTAATGTCTTGGAGGATACCACCAGACATGTCTTTAGTGATTTCAGAACCAGCCTTGTAGCCCAATTCTTGTGTGTACCAGAGGAAAGCCATCCGGATAGCATTCCAAGCTAAAAAGAAGATAAGTGGACCAATGATATTTCCAGTCAAAGCAAGAGATGCCCCAAGTGCTCCAAGGATAGGACGAACTGTGAACCAGAAGACAGGGTCTCCGATACCAGCCAGAGGTCCCATCATACCGATTTTAACTCCTTGGATAGCCGCATCATCAATTGCTGCACCATTTGCTTTTTCTTCTTCAAGCGCAAGTGTAACTCCGATGATTGGAGCTGCAACATATGGGTGAGTGTTGAAGAACTCCAAGTGACGCTCAAGAGCAGCAGCTTGATCTTCTTTTTTAGTATAAAGTTTCTTAATAGCTGGAATCAGTGAATAAGCCCAGCCCAAGTTTTGCATACGTTCGTAGTTCCAAGAACCTTGCAAGAAAGTAGAACGCCACCAAACTTTTTGACGGTCAGCCTTTGAAAGAGTCAATTTTCCTGACTCATCAGGTTTTACAGTATTTAATTCTGTCATGATAGTGTGTCTCCTTTCTTAGTAGTCTTCTAGGATGTCGCCAATTGGATCGTTAGATGAAGCTGTTGCTCCGCCACCACCATTTCCGCCTTTTTTAGACAAGGCAAGGTAGATGAGGGCAATAGCGACACCAATTGCACCGAGGGCAATCAGAGTGAGTTCGCTGACAGCAGCTAAAGCAAAACCAATAGCGAAGAATGGCCATACTTCACGAGTTGCCATCATGTTGATAACCATGGCATAACCAACGGCTACGACCATACCACCACCGATTTGCATACCTTCTGATAGCCAAGCTGGCATAGCTTCAAGAGCAGATTTAACAGACTCAGCAGGAATCATCAAAAGAAGTGCTGCAGGGATAGCAATACGTGCTCCTTGCATGAAAAGAGCGATAAAGTGAGCGCGTTCAACTCCTTTAATGTCTCCTTTTTTCGCAGCAGCATCTGCACCGTGAACCAAACCGACTGACAAAGTACGGACAATCATAGTCAAGAAGAGACCAGCAACAGCAAGTGGAATAGCAACACCTTGTGCTACAGCGATTCCTTTGCTTGAGAAGTCTCCACCCAGTACCATGATGATAGCAGCGGCAACAGAAGCGAGGGCAGCATCAGGTGCTACAGCAGCTCCGATATTAGCCCAGCCAAGAGCGATCAGCTGGAGAGAGCCACCCAGCATAACACCAGCAGCCAAATTACCAGTTACCAGTCCAATTAAGGTACAAGCAACCAGCGGTTGGTGGAATTGGAATTGGTCCAAGATACCTTCTAGACCGGCTAAGAAGGCAACAAAGACTACTAAAACCATAGAAATAATAGACATGTTCTAAATCCTTTCGTAAATTAATTGAAGCAAAACGTTTGATTCTACTGCACGTTGGCTTTCTTAATCAAATCAAACAAATCTTTTTTAGAGTCATTTGGTACTTTACGTACATCGAATTCAACGCCAAGGTCGCGCAGCTTTTCATAAGTAGCAACGTCTTCCTTATCCATTGACAGTACGTTGTTGACCATTGTTTTACCAGTTGAGTGAGCCATAGAACCGACATTAAGGGTCTTGATTGGCACACCGCCTTCAATAGCACGGAGGGCATCTTGAGGAGTTTCAAATAGAATCAAGGCATGTGTGTTGCCAAAGCGAGGATCTTTTGAAACAGCAATCAATTTGTCGATTGGGACAACATTGGCTTTGACATTACCTGGTGCAGCTTGTTTAATCAACTCTTTACGAAGTTCATCTTGGGCTACTGAGTCAGAAGCAACGATAATACGATCTGCTTTTGAATCTGGCGTCCAAGCTGTTGCTACCTGACCGTGCAGCAAGCGTGTGTCAATCCGGGCAAGGTTGATTTTGAGCTTGCCGTCACCGATTACAGTTCCTTCAGGGATAGCTGCTTGGGCAACTGGAGCAGCTGCAGCAGGAGCATTTGCTTCTTCAGCAGCAGGATTCAGCTCTTCAGGCAGAGCTTTGACTCCTTCCTTGGCTTCTTTGATGATGTTAGCAACAACAGCTTCAACGCCGGCGTTGGCATCCATCATCCTTTCTGTATAAGCTTGAATCAGCATAGGCAGGTTCAAGCCTGTAATGATAGCGAACTTGCGGTCTGGATTTTCACCCATGACACGGCTAGCTTGGTTGAATGGAGAGCCACTCCAAAGGTCAGCCAAGACCAACACTTCATCGTTCGCATCAAACGAAGCCACAGCGTCATTGAACTTTGCATAGAGATCATCTGGTCCTTCGTTGGGCATAAAAGTAACAACTTGTACTTTTTCCTGCTCACCGAAAATCATAGAACCTGATTGATGAATACCAGCAGCAAATTCACCGTGGCTAGCAATAATGATTCCGATACTCATTATTGACATTCCTCCTTATAAAATGTTTGACTTAAGTTTTAAGAAAACTTTAAGGCATGTTTATTATAAAACGTTTTCATGAAAAATGCAAGCGTTTGTTCCTAAAAACGACTTTTTCTTTCAATAATGTCAGTATTCACTGAATGCCTGATAAATATAGGTATAAGCAAACCTTAGCTGTAGAAATGTTTTAATAAATTAGGAAAACAGAAAATACAACAGATTAATATATGAAAAATGTTGAAATAATATGAAAGAGACTTTTGAAATGAAAGAAAAGAATCGTGTTTGAGAAAGTGTTTATTTATCAAAAAAGAAAGAGGAGGACCAAAGACAAAAAATCGTATCTTATGTCTTTAGTCTCCCTCTATAATGGCAAAAGTTTCTAAATAATATCAAGTCTGTCCATCATACGTTTCCAAGAGCTTGGTAAATGTTGGGACTGAAATGCTTTAAAGCATTAGTGTGTGAAGTCAAGTACCATACGTCCCTGAATGGTACCCGCTTCCATTTCGTCAAAGACACCCACTGCATCTGAAACAGGGCGCTTTTGAACGACAGGAACCACTAATCCTTCAGCACCAAACTGGAAGGCTTCTTCCAAGTCCTTGCGAGTACCAACGAGGGAACCGATGACTTGGATACCATCTAAAACGGTTTTGACAATGCTGAGGTCCATCATTTCAGATGGCAATCCAACGGCAACTACCCGACCGCCAGCACGAACAGAGTCAACAGCTTGGTTGAAGGCAACTTTAGAAACGGCTGTTACTACGGCAGAATGCGCACCGCCAGTTTTTTCTTGGATAAGAGCAGCGACATCATCAACTTCATGACCGTTGATGACGATGTCAGCACCAACTTCTTTGGCCAGAGCGAGCTTGTCATTGTTGATATCAACAGCGACTACATGGGCATTAAAGACTTTCTTGGCATATTGAACCGCTAGGTTACCCAATCCACCTGCTCCAAAGATAACTGTCCATTGGCCTGGTTGCAGCTGAGCTTCTTTGATAGCCTTGTAGGTAGTCACGCCGGCACAAGTGATAGAAGAAGCTTGAGCAGGATCCAGACCTTCAGGGACTTTGACAGCGTAGTCAGCTGTTACGATACATTGCTCTGCCATTCCACCATCAACAGAATAACCAGCATTTTTTACTGTACGGCAAAGGGTTTCGCGGCCAGTTGTACAGTATTCACAAGCGCCGCAGCCTTCAAAGAACCATGAAACACTGACGCGGTCTCCGACTTTGAGACTTTTTACATCTGGAGCGATTTCTTTGACAATACCGATACCTTCATGTCCGAGAACGCGGCCCGGTACCTTGCCAAAGTCGCCGTGTGCTACATGCAAATCAGTATGGCAGACACCGCAGTATTCAATGTCAACGAGAGCTTCCCCTGTTTCAAGAGGACGAAGTTCCTTATTTTCGATGAGTTGGACATTGGTTCCCTCTGGATTTACAACAACTGCTTTCATAAGTAGTTTCCTCCTGTTATTTAGTTTTTGATTATGTTAATTATATCACAAACTCAAACAAATGGTAAGCGCTTATAAATCTAAGCGTAAATTCACTCTAATATTCTGAAATAGCTGATAAGCTCCTATTTTTAAAGTTTTTTGAGCCTGAAGATGGTCGAGAGAAGACACAAAAGAAAAGACAAACTCTCAAACAGAGTTTGCCAAATTGTCTACTTTTATAAAAATAGTTTGTTAAGTTCGTGGGCGACACCATCTTGGTCATTGGTCAAAGATAATTGCTGGTCGGCGTAGGGTAGCAGGTCAGTATTGGCATTTTTCATGGCATAGCCAGTGCCAGCAAAGGACAGCATCTCAGTATCGTTTTGCTCATCGCCAAAGGCAATCAGATTTTTGCGATCCACATTGAGAACATTAAGCAGGTACTGAAGGGCGAAGGCTTTGTTGACCCCTTTGGGAGCACATTCGAGAATGTTGAGCGGCCCGCCCCAAGAGTTGATAGCAAGTTCATGCTGGTAAAAAGCATTCATTTCCTCTGCCAGAGCATATTTGTCAGCTGCTCGTGTCTGCAGGAGAATAGCGTTAGGATTCTCCGTTACCAGATTGGCTTGAAACTGGTTTTCTGGCTTGAAAGCATCGATGCCAAAGAGCTTGGGATCAGCGATTTCTTCATTGGGATTGGTGATATAAAATTTATTGCGGTATTCGCCAGCAATGAAATCCGCTTCAATCTCATCCTTGCGCTTAACCATATCCAGCAGAAAGGACTTATCCAGCGTCAGCGATTTTTCAAAGTCCCATTTCTTTTCTGGAATGTGAGTCAGAGAGCCATTGAAGTTGATCATGGGCGTATTGAGCTCTAATTCTTTATAATATTTCAAAGCCATGCGGTAGGGGCGTCCTGTTGTGATAATGACCTTGTGACCCTTTTGGGAAATTTTCTTGATAGTTTCTTTAGTGAAGTCAGACAGATTGCTATTAGAATCCAGCAAGGTTCCGTCCAAGTCCACAGCGATTACTTTTTTTGTCATGTGAGTCTCTTTTCAGTGATAATACAGACTATTATAACAGAATTCAGTGTAAATAACACGACTTATGTTATAATGGTGCTCTAATCAGTCACAATTATGACACAGCAAGGAGGAGCTTTTCGTATGCGTAAACCGATTATGATTCATGCTCTTTTTCTGATGATTGCCTTTTTTATCTATATCCAATCTCTAAATGGCGGTCCGACCTATCTCATCTGGAATATGACCTTGGCCTTAATCAGCTATGATGTAGCTGTCTTGACACTTTTATTCAAGAAACAGAAATGGACCTATCCTCTTCTTTTCCTGTTGTGGTTGCTTTTCTTCCCCAACACTTTCTATATGATTACTGATTTGATTCATATGACTTGGGTGACAGACGTTCTGAGTAAGCCAAGTGTTTTCCTGCTCTTTTTAGCTTTTGTTTCCAGTATTTTATTCGGGATTTTCTGTGGTATGGAGAGCTGGTATGTCATCAAGGAAGGCTGGAAGCTTAACTGGTATTTGGATCTATTGCTGACGGCAGCTCTGTCTGTTGTGTCCAGTCTGGCTATCTATATAGGACGTTATGATCGCCTCAATAGCTGGGATTTATTGCTTCATCCTCAGCTGGTTCTACAGAAGCTCTTGCAAACTTTGCAGCCTGATCGACTGCCTTTCATTCTTGGTTTTACTTTTTTACAGTTTATGAGTTTGGTATTTCTGATGAAAGATAATAAAAAATAAGAATAGCGAGACATTCATCTTGAAAAAGTGAATGTTTTTTATTATAATTTAAAGTATCGTTCGCAAATAAACAGATTTAAATCTGTTTTTCTTTGTTATTGAACTAGATATTAGAAATTTTACTCAAAAGGAGATTTATTGAAAAATGGATAAATTTTTCAAACTGACCGAAAAAGGGACAGATGTCCGGACAGAGGTTTTGGCTGGTCTGACGACTTTCTTTGCCATGTCCTACATTTTATTTGTCAATCCGGCCATGCTGGCTCAGACAGGTATGCCCAAGCAGGGTGTTTTCCTAGCTACGATTATCGGGGCTGTTGCAGGTACCTTGATGATGGCTTTCTTTGCCAACTTGCCTTATGCGCAGGCACCGGGCATGGGGTTGAATGCCTTTTTCACTTTTACGGTCGTCTTTGCCTTGGGCTACACTTGGCAGGAAGCCTTGGCTATGGTCTTTATCTGCGGGATTATTTCGCTCATTATCACTTTGACCAAGGTGCGTAAGATGATCATTGAGTCAATTCCAGGCTCCTTGCGAGCAGCTATTTCAGCAGGGATCGGAGTCTTTCTGGCTTATGTAGGTATTAAAAATGCTGGCTTGCTCAAGTTTTCAATCGATCCGGGAAACTATACAGTAGCTGGCAAGGGGGCAGATAAGGCCGCAGCAGCTATTACGGCTAATTCAGCAGCAACTCCAGGTCTGGTAGACTTTAACAATCCGGCAGTTCTAGTAGCCTTGGTCGGTTTAGCCATCACAATCTTCTTTATCGTGAAAAATATCAAGGGTGGTGTTATCCTATCCATCCTAGTAACAACAGTGGTAGCTATTCTGGTTGGCTTGGTTGATTTGTCAGCCATTGACTTTGTGCAGAATAACATTGGTACTGCTGTTAATGAACTGGGACAGATTTTTGGGGTGGCAGTAGGACCGAAAGGTCTGGGTGCCCTTTTAGCAGATTCAGCTCGCTGGCCTCAGACATGTATGGCCATTCTGGCTTTCTCCTTGACAGATATTTTTGATACCATTGGTACCTTAATCGGTACAGGCGAAAAGGTCGGGATTGTGGCGACTTCTGGGGAAAATCATGAATCAGAAGGCTTGGATAAGGCGCTTTACTCGGACCTCATCGGAACCTCTATTGGCGCCATTGCTGGAACCTCTAACGTGACGACTTATGTGGAGTCTGCAGCTGGTATCGGAGCTGGAGGCCGAACAGGTCTGACCGCCTTGGTCGTAGCCATCTGTTTTGCGGTGTCAAGCTTCTTTAGCCCACTCTTGGCTATTGTTCCTAATGCTGCAACTGCACCGATTCTCATTATCGTGGGGATTATGATGCTGGCTAGCTTAAAAAATATCCATTGGGATGATATGACAGAAGCCATTCCAGCTTTCTTTACTTCTATTTTTATGGGATTTGCCTATTCTATCACTCACGGGATAGCAGCTGGGTTTATTACCTACACCTTGGTCAAAATCTTCAAAGGTCAAGCCAAGGATGTGCATTCTATGATTTGGATTTTGGATCTTCTCTTTATTTTGAATTTCGTAAATCTAGCTTTAAATTAGGTCTAAACATTGCTGGAGATCCTCATGTCTAGTGAAGTTTGGATAAGTATAAAAAATCAGCTTTTTGCGGCTGATTTTTCTTTTGCAAAATTAAGCAGAAAAAATTTTTTTCTGGTATAATAAGAGAATGTTTAGTCATAATGAGGAAGAATTAATCCAGTGGGGTCAGCGCCTGGGCAAATTGCTTCAGGCAGGGGACGTACTGGTTTTAACGGGAGATTTAGGGGCAGGGAAGACAACCTTTACTAAGGGTCTGGCTCTAGGTTTGGGCATCAGTCAGATGATTAAAAGCCCAACCTATACCATTGTTCGGGAATACGAGGGGCGTTTGCCGCTCTATCATCTGGATGTCTACCGCATCGGAGACGATCCAGATTCCATTGATTTGGATGACTTTCTCTTTGGGGAGGGTGTGACGGTCATTGAATGGGGGGAGCTGCTGGGAGAAAATCTACCTGAAGACTATCTCAAATTAAGCCTCTTGAAAATGGAAGACGGGCGTGAATTGGTTTTTGAAGCCAAAGGAACACGAGCCCAAGAGTTGCTTGAGGAACTGCAGAATGACTGAATATGAATTGTGCTTGCGAGAAGCGGAAAAAACAGATGCTGCTGAGCTGATTTCCTTCCTCAATCAGGTCGGGTCTGAGTCAGATTATATGACGCTGGATGAAGCTGGAATTTTGATGAATCAAGAGGAGATGGCTTCATTCATTGAGCATCAGGCTGCTTCTAGTAATCAGCTTTATCTGTTGGCTCTTTTAAATGGTGAGATTGCCGGTCTTGTCAGCATCACAGCTGATTTCCATGAGCGAATTCGCCATATTGGTCAAGTCTTTGTCGTGGTGAAGAAAGCTTCTGGAATCAAGGACTTGGACGCATATTGCTGGAAGAGGCACTGGCTTGGGCAGAAGATTCTCAAGTTATTAGACGTTTGGAATTGAGCGTTCAGGTTAGAAATGAACGAGCAGTTCATCTCTATAAAGATTTAGGATTTGAAATTGAAGGCTTACAAAAAAGAGGAGCCTATTTAAAAGAAGGGATATTTCTTGATGTTTACCTGATGGGTAAACTGATAGACTAAAAAAGATATGTTTAAAAAGATTATAATGATGTTTCTCAGCCTCCTTGTCGTAACGACAGCTGGTATCGGTACTTATGCTTGGACAATCTATGGTCAGTCGACAGATGAATTGTCCAAGACTTATAAGGGGTTGGGAAATGAGACAGATGTCATTTCTGCGACTAAACCCATGACTATCTTGCTGATGGGTGTAGATACAGGGAGCGGCTCCCGCGAGGATACTTGGGTCGGGAACAGTGATACCATGATTCTCCTGAGTGTCAATCCAAAGACCAAGAAAACAGTCATGATGAGTTTGGAACGTGATATTTTGACTCAGATTGATGAGAACGGTCAGACAGTTGAAGCCAAACTGAATGCTGCCTATGCGAATGGCGGAGCAGAGTTAGCCATTTCGACTATTGAGAGCCTGATGAATATCCACATTGACCGCTATGTGATGATTAATATGCAGGGCTTGGTTCAGTTAGTAGACGCAGTAGGTGGTATTGAGGTTAATAATACCTTTGACTTCCCAATTTCTATTGAGGATAATGAGCCTGAGTATACTGCCAAGGTTGAGCCAGGCAAGCAAACCATCAATGGTGATCAGGCGCTTGTCTATGCTCGCATGCGCTATCAGGATCCAGAGGGTGACTATGGCCGCCAAAAGCGTCAACGTGAAGTAATTAAGAAAGTGGTTGAAAAAGTTCTCAGTCTCAACAGTGTCAGCCATTATCAGGCTATTTTAAAAGCTGTCAGCAGCAATATGCAGACCAATATCGCGCTTGATTCAAAAAGCATTCCACAATTGCTAGGCTATCAGGATGCCTTTAAGAACATCAAGTCTGAGCAGCTGCGTGGAGAAGATGCGACCTTGCCTGACGGCGGAAGCTATCAGCTGGTGACGTCAGAGCATTTGCTGAGCATGCAGAATCTAATCCGAAAGTCTCTGGGCTTGGACACAGTTAAGAGTCTGAAGACCAATGCTGTTCTCTATGAAGATATTATGGGCGGCAACAGTCTAAGAAGCAGCAATAGCAGTAGTACATCTAGTAGCACAGAAAGCTATAGCAGTTACCAGAATTCTTATAGTCAGCCTACTTATAATAATGGTTATGAGAATTATTCTTATCCAACGACAGATACAACAGTTGGAACGACGAATACAACTCCAGTTGCTCCAGCGGCTTCCTCTGCCCCAGCGGCAGATGTCAGTGTCAGCACCCCGCAAAGTCAGCCAGTAGTCAATACGACTACAGAGTAAAAAAGTTAAATATAAAAAGAGGCCAGCTCTTTGTAAATTGTAGTTGGTGACGAAAAGTAACATCAAGCGAAGTTGTTATTGATTCTCTCTTTTTAAAACATTTGTCAATTATATCAAACTTCTCTTGTTATTATTGAATTGAATCTAGCAAGTGATGCACTACAAGCATATGAAGAAATAATGTTTTCTGACAGTAGTTTTTTACTATAATATTATTTGAAAGTTTCATAGTATAATCAAACCGAAATAGTAAAAATGAACAAGTTTGAATGTAAAAACAAAAATATCTTGAAAAATGTATGTAGCTAGAAAAAGTTGCATACATTTTTTCGTGCCTGTGTTGTATGACTAGCAGATTTTTCTTAAAAAAATAGAATATTTCCTGTATAATGGGAATATGTATAAAAATTTGGAGTTAGAAGAAGTATGATTGTAGGTATTGATTTAGGAACAACAAATTCTTTGGTTGGAGTTTATCAAGACGGTCAGGTTAAGCTGATCCCAAATGCTTTTGGAGAGTTTTTGACTCCTTCTGTTGTGGCCTTAGACGATAATGACGAAATCATAGTTGGGAAAATCGCTAAGGAGCGCTTGGTCACTCATTCTGACAAGACTGTTTCTCAATTTAAACGCTTTATGGGAACTAAGCACGACTTAAGACTAGGAAATAGAACTTATAAGGCTGAAGAATTAAGCTCTTTTGTGATTCGAAAGTTGGTAGATGATGCAGAAACTTATCTTGGAGAGAAAGTTGATGAAGTTATCGTTAGTGTACCAGCCTATTTCAATGATGCTCAGCGCTATGCGACAAAACTAGCAGGCAAATTTGCAGGGGTTAAGATTGATCGTATTATCAATGAACCTTCTGCAGCTGCCCTTGCTAAAAGCTCCATGAGTCATCAAGAGGATCAATCTTTCATTGTAGTCGATTTTGGTGGAGGTACTCTGGATATCTCAGTTGTAGAGTTGTTTGATAATATTGTTGAGATTGTGTCTATAGCAGGTGACAATCGTTTGGGAGGAGAGGATTTCACTGCAGCTATTGCTGAGGAATTTTTAGTCTTCAATCAATTGACCAAGGACTCCATTTCGCGCGAATTCTATAGCAAAATTTTGGTGCAAGCTGAGAAAACTAAGTTGGACTTGAATGACAAAGAAGAAGTGAAAATGTCAGTACTTGACCAGGAACAGAAATATTCTTTAAATTTGACCTATCAGCGTTTTTATGAGCTTTGTCAACCTCTGTTAGCCCGTGTTAAGGCAGTTTTAGACCGCGCTTTAATGGATGCACGTTTTAGCTATGTAACCTCTGATAATTTTGTCCTAGTTGGAGGAACTTCAAAATTGAGATTGGTTCAGGATTTTCTATCTTACTGTATTGATCAAAAGGTGCAAGTATCTGATGATCCTGATCTGATGATTGCAAGAGGATGTGCGCTCCTTGCAGGAATCAAGCAACGTCAAGGAGAGATACGAGACCTGTTGCTTTCTGATATCTGCCCGTTCACACTCGGTATTAAGGTAGTCGGTGATCATTTTTCACCAATAATAGAGCGAAATTCCACCCTCCCTGCTTCGCGGTTGGAGCATTACTATACTGCTGAAGTGGGACAGAGCCAGGTG
Organism: Streptococcus sanguinis; assembly: GCF_008329445.1. Taxonomy (GTDB): domain Bacteria; phylum Bacillota; class Bacilli; order Lactobacillales; family Streptococcaceae; genus Streptococcus; species Streptococcus sanguinis_O. The sequence continues at coordinate 295,363 of NZ_VIBR01000003.1, forward strand.
AAGATAAAGGTCTACCAAGGCGAGATGATGAAGGCGACCCAAAACTTATTCTTAGGAGAACTGGAAGTTCCAGTTCCTGTAAATTATCGAGCTAATGAAGGTTTTACAGTCCGATTCACCTATGATCTTAATGGAATATTGGATGTGGAAGTGAAAATTGACTCAACTCAAGAAATCTTTAGCCATGTCATCTTGCAAGATAGTATTACGCTGACAGAAAAGGAAATCAAGGTCAAACAATCTGAATTATCTCGCTATAAGATTAATGCACAGGAGACAGAGGTCTACCGCTTCTTGATTGAGAAGGCCAATCGCGTCTATAGTATGCTACTCGGCAGGAGAAGAGATAATCTGATGGAGGAAACAAAGAGATTTGAGGAAGAGATCAAACAGGCGTCTGTCTATCAATTACCTAAGGTTTACCAGTCATTTTCTCGTTACTTAGATTATCTAGAACGAGGGTTGTAAGAGAGGAGAAAATATGAGTATATGGGAAACTTTAGGTATTGAGCCAACTCATGATGTCAAAGCAATTCGGAGACGTTATGCTGAGCTGGTTCGACATTATCATCCTGAAGACCAACCAGAAATCTATCAGCAAATTGTTGAAGCCTATCAAGTAGCCTTAGATTATGCAAGATCAATCAATGCTAGCTCAGAGACTGGTCTAAGAAAACCGATTTCCCATCAGCAAGAAAGTCAGACAGGTGAGGAAACCCAAGACTCTGCTTCAAGTTCCCTTGATTTTGATACTTTACATATAGAAGAGGAGCAGTCGCAAGAGGAAGGTGCAAAGTCTCTACTTGACTTTAGTGACTATAAAAGCTCAACTGCTTCAATCGGAAACTATGAAGAACCAGAGACTTCTCTAAACTTTGAAACGTTGAAGGTGGAGGAAGCGCAGTTACAAGAAGAAACCGCAAAGTCTACCCTGGATTTTAGCGGCTATAATGAAACTTCGTATATAATTCGGAATTCGATTGAAAGTATAATCGGCAATGCTGATTATAGCTTTGAAGAGCAAGAAAATCTTTGGAGCCAGTTCTTTAGTCAGTATAGATATGACATGAGTGCTGTTCAAACTGTCCTAGAGGAAATGGATGTTTATATTTTTAACAAGTCTGAACAATTCTCTATCATCATACCTTTACTGAAGGACTATGTCCCTGATTTTCGCAACTGGAGTTACTATTACAAACTGAATCATTGGGAAATCAAAAGGGCAGAGGCAGTAGAACAACAGAAATCTATTGCAAGTGCAAAAGAAGAGACTGAGCAATTTTACGCTTCATATCTTTTATGCCAAGAAATTCTCAAAGATTCTAAAAAAGCAAATCAACTAACATCTTGGATAGATTTTTTTAAGCACCCGCATCTTGCTTTTGTCGTGCTGTTTCAAGTGAGTCAGAAGCGTCACATAATTAAGAGTGTCCCTACTTTAACTTATATCCTTGAAAAGGTGCGACAAGTAATGTTTGAAGAGGATCGTGAACAGTTTGATGACCTAGCTGAGTACTTAAAGAAATTAAAGGTAAAACTTGGTGAAAATGTTGACTTTAATCAATACTCTTTAGATAACCCTGATGAGGTTGAGGTAGTTTTTTATGAACTGCTAAACGCTCATTATGAAGACGACTATAGTCTATTGCGTGATTGGCAATTTCTTTTTGAAAGGGTTAAGGATCAATCACTTTTACTATCTTTGTTAGAAAAAGTGGATGTCTATCCTTTAAAGAATAAAAAGGTTTTAACCCTGATACTCCAATTTGTAGAGCGTTCAAGTGACGAGGAGTCAAATCCCTATCTGAAAAAGCTACAATTCTGGAATATTGTTCAGTCCTATCCTTCTGTTGTAAAAGAGTTTGAACTAGATAATAAGGAGAATTTTGAATATTGGTATTACGAAGGCTATCTTTATGTTGAAAAACTAACGAAAAGTGATGAACTCATCAATGATTGGGATGAGTGGAAGCAATATTTTAAAGAAAAGCCTCGTATTCTAACTGTCTTGTTTGAACAGATATACAAGGAGTATCGACGCTTCACAGATGGAGAAGTCTTGAGATTTGTTCTTGGAAGATTTACTACTTCTAAAATTGCTCCACATATGATGACAGAGGAGACGGACAAGAAACTTGAAGAGATGACAGCCTATGCCTATGAGCTCAGTTATCCGAAGTCGAAACTATCCTATTCATCTTGGAAAAAAAGACAGATATTCACCAATAAATTTCTGCAGTTTGTATTTGCTGTTTTGACTGTATTTAGCCTCATACAAAGTATCCAAGAGCAACATCTTGGATTAAATTCTTGGGTTTATGTAGGAATGGTATCTCTTTTTTACTATTATATATTGAGAATGCGACAAACACCCATGGAAGAAGGGGATTTTGCTCGAGGTATGAAGCCCAAACTTTACTACAATCTCAATATGTGGGTTATGGGAATTTTATTCCTTTTCTTAGCCATTCCGTTTTTACCTCTTGGACTTATCGTTGGACTCTCTTTTATAACATTTTTCTGCTTTATTGATGGATTTAAGGTTAATAAGGGTCCAAAATGGAATTATTCACTAGATTGGCTTACTCCTGTTGGTATTTTTCTTTCTGCTGGTTTTCTTTCTGCTTTGGCAAAAAGAAGCCAATTGGTTTCAGGTGTTGTCATATTCTATAGCATTATTCTGATTATCCTGCTCATTATTTTGTCCTTTACGAGATTGAGTCTAGACTTTCCGCCTTCGCTTAAGAAAATTTTCTTTCCAAGTTTAATAGGGATTCTTCTTTTTCAATTTTCTCCTCTCATTCACTTTAGACTTAGTTACTTTGATCCTATGATTCTTCGGCAAGACACCCTTAGCCTAACAGTCATGCTGCTATTAAATGCTGTTGCTATGTCTTATTTTACAAAAGAACAACGTTTAATAATTGGAGTTAAAAAGGTCTTCATAATTTATAGTTTGCAGCTGTTTATCTTTCTTCGACGATTTCTTAGGATTCTATTTTTCAATATAGCAGGGTTACGCCGATATAATATTGAAGTTGACTCCCTTATAATGAATAGTGAGGTTGCTTTCTTCTTTCTAGAAGGACTATTTGTCCTTATGCTAATCCTCCTTTTTCGAAATATCCGTAAAGGAAAATAATCTCTGTTTCATTAGGAATAATAAGTTGCGATAAATAGATGTAGAAAAAATTTTCAGAGAACCACTTCGTATTTCAAAAACAGCACCTTTTGATAGAGAAAAACTCCAGTTTTTAGCTGGAGTTTTTCTCTATCACGACTCGTACTTTTCCCAGATGTCTTTGACTTGCTGGATCTGCACTTGAGCTTGGTTTTCAAGGACTTTATATTTATAAGTAAGATCTTGAGCGATGTCTTTGACTTGCTCTTTTTGCTCTTGAATGATGGCAATATTTCTTTGAATATTTGCTAGACTGTCCTTTACTTTGTCTAGACTATCTGTTGTTTCAATGATTTCTTCTTGAATTTTTTGTCGGTTTTCAACCAGTTTGTAACTGGCTGCTGCGGCACCGATAAATAGGAAAATATTTGAAAGTTTCATATTCTCTCCTTAAGCTTGCGCAATCTTCTCAGCTAATTCGGCCAGAGATGGAAAGTCTGGTTCGTGGGCTGCGAAAGTAATCTTGAGGTCATCTGCATCACTGTAGCGCGGTACCAAATGCACATGGGTATGAAAGACAGTTTGTCCAGCAATTTCTTCGTTGTTGTTGATGATATTCATACCAGCTGCACCTGTGGCTTTCATGACCTTTCGAGCAATGTCAGGTACGCGAGCGAAGAGCTGACTGGTGCTGTCGGCATCCATATCCAGCACATTTCGGAAATGCTCTTTAGGGACAACCAAGGTATGACCTGGTGTTACCTGGGAAATATCCAGAAAAGCAAGGACTTTCTCGTCTTCATAGACTTTAGAAGAAGGGATTTCTCCGGCAATAATTTTACAAAAAATACAATCAGCCATAAATGGTACCTCTATTCGCTAGATTTTGTTATAATATAAGAACCATTATACCAGAATTCGGAGAAAATATGTTAGAAATCAAAGAGCTTACGGGCGGCTATGTTAATATCCCGGTTTTAAAGGATGTCAGCTTTGAAGTGGGCAATGGCCAGCTGGTTGGTCTGATTGGTCTCAACGGTGCGGGCAAGTCCACGACTATCAATGAGATTATCGGTCTTTTGACCCCTTATAAGGGGCAGATTCAGATTGATGGACTGGAGCTGCGGACTAATCCCAGTGATTACCGCAAGAAAATCGGTTTTATTCCGGAAACGCCCAGTCTCTACGAAGAATTAACCCTGCGCGAGCACATTGAAACGGTAGCTATGGCATACGACATTGAGCAGGAAACAGCTTTTAAACGCGTGGATAAGCTACTGGAAATGTTCCGACTCAAGGAAAAACTGGATTGGTTCCCTGTTCACTTTTCAAAGGGGATGAAGCAAAAAGTGATGATTATCTGTGCTTTTGTAGTTGATCCCAGCCTTTTTATTGTAGATGAGCCTTTTCTGGGTCTGGATCCGGTAGCGATTGCAGACCTTATCCAGCTCTTGGATGATGAGAAGAAGAAGGGCAAGTCCATTCTGATGAGCACCCATGTTCTGGACTCTGCTGAGAAGATGTGCGATAGTTTTGTAATCTTGCACAAGGGTCAAGTACGTGCCAAGGGCAGCTTGACTGAGTTGCGGGCTCAATTTCAAATGCCGGATGCTAGTCTGAATGACATCTATCTAGCCCTGACAGAAGAGGCAGTGCTATGAAAGAATTATTTGCCAAACGAAAGCAGGATTTTCGTCAGCAGTGCCTGAAGTACCTGCGTTATGTTTTTAATGATCATTTCGTGCTCTTTCTTCTGATTTTTATGGGATTTTTAGGTGTTCAGTACAGTCAGCTTTTGCGGCATTTTCCGACCAATCACCTCCCCATTATTGCTAGTCTGGTTATTCTATCGCTCTTTATCCTGCCTTTTGGACGGATTGCGACCTATCTGGAAAAGCCGGATGCTCTTTTTCTCTTGGTCAGAGAAGCAGAAGTCAGGGTTTTTATCAAGGCTCAGATTCTACGTTCCTATCTCTTGTACGCAGTCTTACAGACTGGGCTATTGCTACTGTTAGCCCCGCTTTTTCTGGCTCTGGGATTGCCTGTTTGGGGCTTCGTGCTCTACTGTCTCCTTATGCTAGTCTTGAAATGGTTTTTGTTTCAGGCTAAGGCCAAGAAGTTCTTTACTGAAAATGGCATAGATTGGCAAGCGCTGGTGGCTTATGAAGCAGCCCGAAAGCAGACGATTCTGCGCTTCTTTGCTCTCTTTACCAATGTTAAAGGCATTTCAAACAGTGTCAAGCGCCGGGCCTATCTGGATGGTTTGACGAGACTTGTGGGCAAGCAGCATAACAAGACCTGGCAGAATCTCTTTTTGCGTTCTTACTTGCGAAATGGAGACTTCTTTGCTCTGACCTTAAGACTGCTCTTTTTGGCTCTTTTGGCCTTGGTTTTTGTCAGTCAAGCTTGGATTGCTGCAGCTTTTGCGGTCTTGTTCAATTACCTCTTGCTCTTCCAGCTGACAGCCTTGTACGAAGCTTTTGATTATCAGTTTTTGACCCAGCTTTTTCCGATAGAAAGAGGGGAAAAGCTGAAGGGAGCAAGACAAATTATCACATCTATTGGCAGCAGCGTTCTCTTGGCTGAAGTGATGACTGCTTTGCTATTTCTTCAAGACAAGACAGCAGTGCTGGCCATGCTGGGAGCGACTGCCCTACTCTATCTGTTCTATCTGCCGTTTAAGTTACGGAGATTGGTTGACTAAAAGAGGTAAAATTAGTAAAATGATAAAGAAACTTTTTACGGAGGGGAAATATGGACTTGGTTGATAACGAGCTGACCCTGACACCGATAGCTGGTAAGAGCGGAAAGGCCTATATGGGGACTTATCCGGACGGGGGGCGCGTTTTCGTCAAGATGAATACAACCCCTATCTTAGCAGGCTTAGCTCGAGAACAAATCGCACCGCAGCTTTTGTGGAGCCGCCGGATGCCGGACGGCAACGTTATGAGCGGACAGGAATGGCTTTCAGGCACTATTCTGACCCCAAATGATATGTCCAAAAAGCAAGTAATCAATATTTTGACACGGCTGCATCGCTCGCGCCCATTGATGACGCAGCTGACCAAGCTGGGCTATACTTTGGAAACGCCAACTGATTTGCTGAATGCATGGCTCAATCAAGTGCCACTTGCTTTGAGGAATAATCAATATCTGCAATCTGTTATCCGCGACCTACGCCAGACTGTGCCTGCCTTTCGTGAGGACTACGCGACCATCGTTCACGGAGATGTGCGCCACAGTAACTGGGTAGAGACCGACAGCGGGCTTATTTACTTAGTGGATTGGGATTCTGTACGTCTGACAGACAGGATGATGGATGTGGCTCATATTTTGAGCCATTATGTGCCCGATTCAGGCTGGCAAGAGTGGCTGAGCGCTTATGGATATAAGTATAATCAGACTGTTTTCAATAAGCTATACTGGTTTGGTCAGTATTCTTATCTGATGCAGATTGCCAAATACTATGAAAATAATGATTTAGAAAATGTGAACCGGGAGATTTACGCATTACGAAACTTCCGTTCCAAATACGGAAGAGGACAATGAGAGTAAGGAATCGTAAGGGAGCGACGGAACTGCTAGAGGCGCATCCCCAGTATGTGATTTTAAATCCGGCAGACGCCAAGGGCAGTTGGCAGGAGATTTTTGGCAATGACCATCCCATTCATGTAGAGGTTGGCAGCGGTAAAGGAGCTTTTGTATCCGGTATGGCCAAGGCCAATCCTGAGATCAACTACATCGGGATTGATATTCAGAAATCGGTTCTCAGCTATGCCTTGGACAAGGTGCTAGCAACGGATGTGCCCAATATCAAGCTTCTATGGGTGGACGGTTCGGATCTGACTGATTATTTTGAAGAGGGCGAGATTGACCGCCTCTATCTGAACTTCTCGGATCCTTGGCCCAAGAAACGTCATGAAAAGCGCCGTCTGACCTATCAGTCCTTTCTGGCGACCTATCAGCAGATTTTGCCAGAAAATGGAGAAATCCACTTCAAAACGGACAACCGTGGCCTTTTTGAATATAGCCTAGTAAGCTTTTCTCAGTATGGTATGAAGTTAAAGGGTGTGTGGTTGGATTTGCATGCCAGCGACTTCGAGGACAATGTCCTGACTGAGTATGAGCAGAAATTTGCTAACAAAGGACAAGTTATCTACCGGGTGGAAGCAGCGTTTGAATAAGAAAAAGTCTTTGAGGAAATACTCCTTGAAGACTTTATTATTAGGAAAGAATTTTGCTTAAAAATAAGATCGTTTTAAGTGGAATTCCGTCTTAACAAGCTTGCATGGCACATTTCCCTTGCATTCTGGGACTTGTCGTGCTATAATACTAATAATGAATAAGGAAAGAGAGGCGAGGAAGTATCTTCGCCTCTTATCTGTGAGGAGGTGTCGTCATATCGCAACGATTGTTGAATTGGTGAGGGAGGTTATTGAACCAGCTATTCTGGCTCCCTATGAGTTAGTCGATATTGAGTACGGAAAGATGGGCGGAGACTACGTTCTCAGTGTCTTTGTGGATAAGCCTGAGGGCATTACGGTCAATGATACAGCGGATTTGACGGATATTATCAGTCCGCTCTTGGATCAAATCAAGCCAGATCCTTTCCCGGAACAGTATTTTCTGGAAGTGACCAGTCCTGGCTTGGAGCGCCCGCTCAAGACCAAGGAACAGCTGGCCGATGCAGTCGGAAGTTATATCCATGTCAGTCTCTATAAGGCTGTTGATAAGCAGAAAGTCTTTGAAGGCACCTTGCTGAGCTTTGAAGAGGAAGTTCTGCACATGGAATATCTGGACAAGACTCGCAGAAAAGAAGTCGAAATTCCCTACAGTCTGGTTTCCAAAGCCAGATTAGCCGTTAAGTTTTAGCCGCAGAAGCAATATAGAAAAGAAAGGAACACTTTTGTTTCGGCAAAAGTTATATGAAAATGAGTAAAGAAATGCTAGAGGCCTTCCGCATTCTGGAAGAAGACAAAGGAATCAAGAAAGAAGATATCATTGACGCAGTGACCGAGTCCCTCCGCTCAGCCTATCGTCGTCGCTATGGTCAGGCAGACAGCGCAGCCATTGAGTTTGACGAAAAGTCAGGAGATTTCCGTGTCTATACTGTTCGCGAAGTCGTGGACGAGGTCTTTGACAGCCGTTTGGAAATCAGTCTCAAAGATGCCTTGGCTATCAGTTCAGCTTATGAATTGGGAGATAAAATCAAGTTTGAAGAAGCGCCAGCTGAATTTGGCCGGGTCGCTGCTCAGTCTGCCAAGCAAACCATCATGGAAAAGATGCGTAAGCAGACCCGAGCAATCACCTACAATACCTATAAAGAGCATGAAAATGAAATCATGTCAGGAACGGTGGAGCGCTTTGACAATCGCTTTATCTATATCAATCTTGGCAGCATTGAAGCGCAGTTATCGAAACAAGACCAGATTCCTGGTGAGGTTTTTGCCTCTCATGACCGTATCGAAGTTTTTGTATACAAGGTAGAAGACAATCCTCGCGGTGTCAATGTCTTTGTCAGCCGCAGCCATCCAGAAATGATCAAGCGCTTGATGGAGCAGGAAATCCCTGAAGTCTATGACGGAACTGTAGAAATCATGAGCGTGTCACGGGAAGCGGGCGATCGGACCAAGGTAGCCGTTCGCAGTCACAACCCTAATGTGGATGCCATCGGTACAATCGTCGGACGCGGTGGAGCCAATATCAAGAAAATTACTAGCAAGTTCCATCCTGCCAAATACGATCCGAAGAGTGGCCGTATGGTACCGACTGAAGAAAATATCGACGTCATTGAGTGGGTAGCAGACCCAGCTGAATTTATCTACAACGCTATTGCTCCTGCAGAGGTCGACCAGGTTATCTTTAATCAAGAAGATAACAAGCGGGCCTTGGTTGTCGTACCGGACAACAAGCTTTCTCTGGCTATCGGCCGTCGCGGACAGAACGTACGCTTGGCAGCTCATTTGACAGGCTTTAGAATCGATATCAAGTCTGCCACAGAGTTTGAAGAAATGGAAGCAGCCAATGAACTGGGCGGATTTGCTCAGGAGGCTGAAGAAATTCTTGCGGATGCAGATGTCCTAGAGACAGAAGTTTCAGCAGCAGAAGCAACAGAATTTGACGCAGCTGCAGAGGAAACTGTACTAGAAACAGCTGGTTTAGAAAGCGAAGCTGAAGAACTAGACTAAGGGGGCTGGAATGGCAAAAACAAGAAAAATCCCTTTAAGAAAATCAGTGGTGTCCAATGAAGTGATTGACAAGCGTGATTTGTTGCGGATTGTCAAGAACAAGGAAGGTCAAGTCTTTATCGATCCGACAGGCAAGGCCAACGGCCGTGGAGCCTATATCAAGCTGGATAATCAGGAAGCCCTTCAAGCTAAGAAGAAGCGGGTCTTTAACCGCAGCTTTAATATGGAAGTGGATGAGGCTTTCTATGATGAATTAATCGCTTATGTCGATCATAAGGTCAAAAGAAGAGAGTTAGGTCTTGAATAAAGAGAAACTTGCAAATTTGCTGGGACTGGCTCAGCGGGCCGGCCGCATCATTTCTGGTGAAGAGCTGACCGTCAAGGCTATTCAGGAGGGAAAAGCAGATCTGGTCTTTTTGGCCCAGGATGCAGCTCCTAATCTCAGCAAGAAAATCACTGATAAAAGTCGTTACTACCAAGTAGAAGTATCAACCGTGTTTTCAACACTGGAATTAAGCTCTGCCATTGGCAAGGCCAGAAAAGTGCTCGCCGTGACAGATGCTGGTTTTACAAAGAAAATGAGGTCTCTTATGTAATAGAAGAGGAGGACAAGATTTGTCTAAAGTAAGATTGTATGAAATCGCCAAAGAACTGGGAAAAGAAAGCAAGGAGGTAGTGGCTCGTGCGAAGGAGCTGGGTCTGGATGTCAAGAGTCATTCATCCAGCGTAGAAGCTGACGCTGGTGAACGAATCAAATCCAGCTTTACGAAAAAAGCAGCCACACCTCAAGCTACTGCAGAAAAGCCTACAGCAGCTCAGCCATCACCGCAAAAAACTCCTGCCAAAGAGGCGGCACCAGTCAAGGCAGAACAGACAGAAGCAAAAGCAGCTGCTAAGCCAGAAGCGAAAGCAGAAACGGCAGCGCCTGTCAAGCGCCCGCAAAGCCGGAACTTTAAGGCAGAGCGTGAAGCGAGAGCCAAAGAAGAGGCAGAACGTCGTAAGCAGCAAGGCAACCGCAAACCGCAAAACAAAGAGCAAGGCAAGCGCGAGGATCGCGATAATCGAAATAAGAATCGCGGAAACCGCAACGACCGAGATAGGGGCAATCGTCCAAATGACCGTCGCGATAATCGTGGTCAAGACGGCCGCCGCAATGGTCAGAATCATCAAGGATTTAATGGTCAAAACCGCCAACAGCCTCAAGGACCCAAGATTGACTTTAAGGCCCGGGCAGCAGCTTTGAAAGCAGAGCAGAATGCTGAATACGCTCGCTCCAGCGAGGAACGCTTTAAGCAAGCTCAGGAAGCAAAAGAAGTTATGGAACGGCAAAATCGCCGTAAGGAGCAGCCTAAGGCAGAAGCAAGTGTACCAGTTCAGCCTGCACCAGCTCCATCTGCGCCAGCAGCGAATCCAAGCCCAGCGCCAGCCGCTGTGGATACGCGTCGTAAGAAGCAAGCTCGACCAGATAAGAAGCGCGATGATTTTGATCGCGAAGAAGAAGGTCCAAGAAAACAACAAAAGAATCGAAGCAGTCAAAATCAAGTGAGAAATCAAAGAAATAGTAATTGGAATAAAAACAAGAAAAATAAAAAAGGAAAGGGCAACAATAATCAGGCACCAAAACCTGTTACAGAACGTAAGTTCCATGAGTTGCCAACTGAATTTGAATATACAGACGGAATGACCGTTGCAGAAATTGCAAAACGGATCAAGCGCGAGCCAGCTGAAATTGTTAAGAAGCTCTTTATGATGGGCGTGATGGCAACGCAAAACCAATCTCTTGACGGTGATACTATTGAGCTCCTCATGGTGGACTACGGTATCGAAGCTAAGAAGAAGGTGGAAGTTGACACAGCTGACATTGAGCGCTTCTTCGTAGAAGAAGGTTTTATCAACCAAGATGCTTTGGTAGAGCGTCCGCCAGTTGTCACCATCATGGGACACGTTGACCATGGTAAAACAACCCTCTTGGATACCCTGCGTAACTCTCGCGTAGCTACAGGTGAAGCAGGTGGTATTACTCAACACATCGGTGCTTACCAGATTGAGGAAAGCGGCAAGAAGATTACTTTCTTGGATACGCCTGGACACGCGGCCTTTACTTCTATGCGGGCCCGCGGTGCCTCTGTTACGGATATCACTATCCTGGTCGTAGCGGCTGATGACGGTGTTATGCCGCAAACGATTGAAGCTATCAACCACTCCAAGGCGGCCGATGTCCCAATCATCGTAGCCATCAACAAGATTGATAAGCCAGGAGCGAATCCTGAGCGCGTGATTGGTGAATTGGCTGAGCATGGTGTCATGTCAACAGCTTGGGGCGGAGATTCTGAATTTGTAGAAATCTCAGCGAAATTCAATCAAAATATCGATAGCTTGCTGGAAACAGTCCTCTTGGTGGCTGAAATCCAAGAACTCAAGGCAGATCCGACTGTTCGAGCGATTGGTACAGTTATTGAAGCCCGTTTGGATAAAGGAAAAGGTGCTGTCGCAACCCTTCTGGTTCAGCAGGGAACTCTGAATGTGCAGGATCCAATCGTTGTTGGTAATACCTTCGGTCGGGTTCGTGCTATGACCAATGACCTGGGCCGTCGCGTTAAAGTGGCCGGACCATCTACACCGGTTTCTATCACTGGTCTCAATGAAACTCCGATGGCTGGTGACCACTTTGCGGTCTATGAAGATGAAAAAGCTGCGCGTGCAGCCGGTGAAGAACGTGCCAAACGTGCCCTTCTCAAACAGCGTCAAGCTACTCACCGCGTTAGTCTGGAAAATCTCTTTGATACCCTCAAAGCTGGTGAAGTTAAGTCTGTTAATGTTATCATCAAGGCTGATGTGCAAGGTTCTGTAGAAGCCCTGTCTGCTTCTCTGCAGAAGATTGAAGTGGAAGGCGTTAAGATTACAATCGTCCACTCAGCAGTTGGTGCTATCAATGAATCTGACGTGACACTGGCAGAAGCTTCAAATGCTTTCATCATCGGATTTAACGTTCGTCCAACATCTCAAGCTCGCCAACAGGCAGAAGCTGACGATGTCGAAATCCGTCTCCACAGCATTATCTACAAGGTTATCGAAGAAATGGAAGATGCCATGAAGGGAATGCTGGATCCAGAATACGAAGAAAAAATCATAGGGGAAGCTCTTATCCGCGAGACCTTCAAGGTTTCCAAGGTTGGTACTATCGGTGGATTTATGGTTATCAACGGTAAAGTTACCCGTGATTCTAAGGTCCGCGTTATCCGTGACGGCGTCGTGATTTACGATGGGGAGCTTGCCAGCCTCAAGCACTTCAAAGATGATGTTAAGGAAATTACTAACGGCCGTGAAGGTGGACTCATGATTGATGGCTATAATGACATCCAAGTAGATGACACGATCGAAGCCTACATCATGGAAGAAATTAAGAAATAAGATAAGAAATAGGTTAAAAACTCGCAGTGAAATCATTTTTGGTGGAAGTCTATATTTTTAGTTCCACATCCTTTTTCACAAAAAGTTTAAAACGAATCTTACTCAACTAAAACAAAACATATAAGCTAGGCTAGGCCTAGCTTATATTGCAGAAAAGAAAAATTAGAAAGGAAATCTCATGGCAAATAATTTTCGTACAGACCGTGTGGGTATGGAAATCAAGCGCGAAGTCAATGAAATCTTGCAGAAGAAAGTTCGTGACCCGAGGGTGCAGGGAGTGACCATTACCGATGTCCAAATGCTGGGCGACCTATCCATGGCCAAGGTCTACTACACGATTATGAGCAATCTGGCCTCTGATAATCAAAAAGCTCAGACCGGTCTGGAAAAAGCGACTGGTACCATTAAGCGTGAGCTGGGTCACAATCTGAAAATGTACAAGATTCCAGATTTGACCTTTGTCAAGGACGAATCCATTGAGTATGGCAATAAAATCGACCAGATGCTGCGTGATTTAGAGAAAAAATAAAGCAGAAACTCAGCTGTCATGGCTGGGTTTTCTTTTTTTTAAATTTAATATAACAATTTTTCGCAAAAATAGGTATATACCATTTACAAATAAAAAAGAAAGAGTTATAATATAGTCAAGAAAACTCAGAGATTCAAAAGCGGGAGTTAGAAAGCAGCTATAGAAAGATGCTAGCTCTATCACAGACTTCCACTTTGAATGGCCGAGAATACAGCATTCAAGAACAAGGGAGGCAGTCTTATGCCTACATATATCAAAGCAGATCAATTTTTCTATCCTCAGGGAATCCGTCAGGGCGGTTATTTAGAGCTGACTGACGGCAAGTTTGGCAAGCTGGTGCAGTCTGTTCCGCAGGATGCAGAAGTTATAGATTACAGCGGCTACTCAATTGCGCCGGGTCTGGTGGATACTCACATTCACGGCTTCGGCGGTGTTGATGTTATGGATAATAACATCGAAGGAACTATTCATACCATGAGTGAGGGTCTCTTGACTACCGGTGTGACCAGCTTTTTACCAACAACCCTGACTTCATCCTATGAGCGGCTCTTAGCAGTAACTGAAAATATCGGTGCACGCTATCAAGAAGCCAGTGGGGCCAAGATTCGCGGTCTCTATTTTGAAGGACCTTACTTCACCGAGAAGTATAAAGGCGCTCAAAATCCGGCCTATATGAAAGATCCTAGCATGGATGAGTTTCGTGCTTGGCAAAAGGCCGCAAATGGCTTGCTCAATAAGATTGCTCTCGCGCCAGAACGTGATGGCGTAGAGGAATTTGTCCGCACGCTGACTGATGAAGGCGTGACCGTTGCTTTGGGGCATTCTAACGCGACCTTTGATGAAGCCAAAACTGCGGTCGAAGCAGGTGCTAGTGTCTGGGTGCATGCTTACAATGGTATGCGGGGCTTGACCCACCGGGAGCTGGGCATGGTTGGTGCCATGTATGAGCTGCCCCACACCTATGCAGAATTGATTTGTGACGGCCACCATGTGGACCCTAAGGCCTGTGATATCTTGCTCAAGCAGAAGGGACATGAAAATATTGCCCTCATAACAGACTGTATGACCGCAGGAGGTCTTGAAGATGGTGACTACATGCTGGGAGAATTTCCAGTGGTTGTGACGGATGGAACAGCTCGGCTCAAGTCAACGGGCAATCTAGCTGGCTCTATCCTCAAGCTCAAGGACGGATTGAAAAATGTGGTCAAATGGGGCATTGCCAATCCTCATCAGGCAGTCATGATGGCTAGCCTGATTCCAGCAAAATCAGTCCATATTGATGATGTCTGCGGACAGATCAAGGAAGGCTACGATGCTGACTTTATCGTTTTAGATAAAGATTTAGAGCTGGTAGCTACTTATCTTGATGGTCAAGAACGATTCCATGTATGAGAACCGCAGGTATTTTAAATTAGTCTCCTTATATTTTTCAGAAAGAGCAGGGCAACCTGTTCTTTTTGCTTGTCAAGCTACTTGATAGCCTTCTTCTAGATTTGAATTGCTTTCTTAGGCGTGTTATAATGAGACTATAATGTAAACAGGAGTAGACTATGAAACGAATTGATGCGAAATTTTTGATAATGGGACTTGTTTTGCTGCTGGCGGGACTGATTTTTGGACGAATCTTGATCCTTGTTGCAGGAGTTGCTTTCATTATCTATAGCTTTTTCAGTAAAGGCATGGAGCCGACCAAGGAAAATATCTTCAAGCCTAAGCCAATACTGAAGAAAAAGGAAAAGAAGTGAGCAGTTCTGCTCTTGTGAACACTGTAGCAGCTGCCTTGCTGAAGGCAGTAGATGGAACTTGTAAAGGAGACATGAGATGAGAGAATATCTTTTGAACAATGGTGTTGGCATTCCGGTGCTGGGCTTCGGTACTTGGAAGGCTCAGGATGGCGAAGAAGCCTATCAGGCAACATTAGCCGCTCTTAAGGCAGGCTATCGGCACATTGATACGGCAGCTATCTATAAGAACGAGGAGAGCGTCGGACGGGCAATCAAGGACAGCGGCATTCCGCGGGAGGAGCTCTTCATCACGACTAAGCTTTGGAATGACATTCATACTTACGAGGAAGCTCAAGAGGCCTTTGCTGCCTCGATGGAGCGGTTGGGACTGGACTATCTGGATCTCTACCTCATCCACTGGCCGAATCCCAAACCCCTGAGGGAAAACGATGCTTGGAAAAAGCGCAATGCCGAAGTCTGGCGGGCTATGGAAGAGCTTTATAATCTCGGCAAGATTCGAGCGATTGGCGTCAGCAATTTCCTGCCTCATCACTTAGAAGCCTTGCTTGAAACAGCACGTATGACTCCTGCTGTCAATCAAATCCGCCTGGCTCCAGGTGTCTATCAGACAGAGGCGGTGAACTTCTGCCGTGAGCATGAGATTTTACTGGAAGCTTGGGGACCATTTGGCCAAGGTGAACTCTTCCAAAATCCAGCCGTGCAGACTGTGGCAGACAAGTATGGTAAGACTATTGCTCAAGTCGCGCTAGCTTGGAGCTTGCAGGAAGGCTTCCTGCCCCTGCCTAAGTCGGTCACTCCGAGCCGGATCGCCAGCAATCTAGACTGCTTTGACATCGAGCTAGATGATGCAGACTTGGAAGTGCTCAAAAATGTCAGCGGTTTGACCGGTGGCGCTCCAAATCCGGATGGGATGGATTTTTAGATGCAAATCCGATTCTATCGAAGTTCAGATAGAGAAGCCTTGCAGTCTTACCATTTAACCGACTTGAGATTTACCAATCATCCTAGTCAGGCTGTTGCTGACTTAGAAAATCGCTATGCTATCTTGGGTCTTGAAGAACATCAAATCGTAACCTTTCTGATCTTGGATGCTGGAGAAAAGAAGTTTACTTATGGCGGTCAGTCAGATAGCCTGTTACTTCGCAGCTTTTCAACGGATGAAGACTTTCAGATGCGAGGGTACGGTAGTCAGACGCTGAAGCTCTTGCCTGATTTCATAAGAGAATATTTGCCTATGTATAAAAGTATCATACTAGGCGTCAATGAGAGGAATCAAGTCGCTTCCTATCTCTACCGAGAGACTGGTTTTAGCAAACAGCCCCAGCGGATATTAGGACCAGCCGGCTGGCAGGAAGTGTATGAATTAAAAATCTAAAGCTATCCCCGGTTTGAAAAGAGCTGGGGATTTTTATATCTACTATCGGAAGAAACTATAAAACAAGGTGCTTCTGTGCTATAATGAGAGGTGTAAAGTACGACCAATATCCAACGAAACACTAAGATGGGGGAGTTAGATGAAGAAGATCCAAGAATTGGAAATTACACCCTACTGATTGAAGAAGGTATCGAGTCCTTGAGAGTAGGGAGATAAAACTGAAAGATAATTATCAAAACTTCGAAGAGTAAACTCTGGCTAAATATCTAATCAATCAAAAGGCCGAATACGAGTATTTACTAAAATATTTAGATAAACTAGCTTTCGAATAGTCCTGTTTGTGAAGAAATACGTGCTTTCTATCTGTCAGATGATACGATTTGCTATAATTTACAGGTTTTCTGAAGTTTGAATACCAGCGTTTGTTAAAATTTTAAAGAATTCTAAGCGTGAAATGCCTTGATAATTCATTTTTTAAGAGAAACAATCCCCATCCGAAGTTAAAGAAATCATCAAATGGGATATTTTATGTCTTTGATTTTGAAAAGGTGCTATTTCAGGGATAAAAAATGACATTTCAGGGCAGCCATGCGAAAGATTTATTGCCACATGCTATACTTAGTTTATCAAATTATTGGAGAGGTTTTATTATGACTACTAACTACACCATTCGTCCCTTGACCTATAGCAACTTTACTCACCGTGAGTTTGAAAGTTTGATGACAGATTCTCGTCAAATCATCACAGACTTTGTCAAGTCAAACAAGAACGAAGAGATGTATGGCGCGCACTTGGAGCCCTTTGCGAGCAAGCTAGAAGAGTTCCAGAAACAGCTAGCCAGCGTGGAAAAGAAACAGACCACAAGTCTAGCAGAGGTAGACAAGGAGCGGGATAGCGCTCTGGTCGGACTCTTTACCCTGCATAGGGGATTTGCCAAGATAAAGGAAGCAAAGTTTAAGGAAGCGCATGAGACACTGGCTACAGTCCTGACTAAGTACAAGGATATCACCAAGCATAATAACGATGTCGCCACTGCTGAGATTAAGAGTCTCCTCAAAACCCTCAAGGAAGAGCCTTACAATGCGGCAGTGACTACGCTGGGACTCTCACCTGTGATTAGCGCAGTGACGATTGCTCAGGAAGACTATGATAAGGCCGAAGCCCTAGCGCGTGCAGCCAAGTCCAGCAAAGAAGTCGGTAAGACCAAGCAGCTGCGTACGGAAATCTCCCGCACTTATGACCTCTTTATGCGCGATACTGCGAAGCCTATCCAGAGAAGACTCACTTTGCCAAACTCCTCAAGGATCTCAATACTATCCGAGACAGCAAGCGCCGCCTGGCCAGTCCAAATAAAAAAACCAAACCGGAACAAGCACCGAAAGTAGCAGGATAAAGAATAAAAGTTAATGAGATATAAGATTTCATTAGCTTTTTTATTTTAGGCGTAATTATTCTATCTATAAGAAAGTGATATAATAAATAGAAAAAATTAAGAAATAGGAGAAGGAAAATGAATTGGTTATCATTGCCTGGTATAGTTGTGTCATCAATTACTCTCATTAAGATAATGTTTATTGATAATCGTTTTGTTGAAGGAGATTCAAATAAAGAGAAGATTTCCAAATTTTTATCATCATTGTTCTGGAGCGGATCTTTGTTCGCTTTCCTTTCTATCGTCTTTGTGTTAATTAAAATTATCAGATTTTCTCCTGCGGATGAATTCCGGCTTTGGATATTTTTATCAGTATTTTTAATTTCGGGTTTGATTACAAGTTTCTATTTTTCAAAAATGATAAACAAAATGGGAGAAGTTACGGTTATTGATGGAAAATACAATATAAAGAAATGCGAAAGGTATCAGTTTTGTTATGAAGTGACAGAATCTTATATTACTGATAATAAAAGCGAAAATAAGAAAATTAGGTTATTTTCATTTATTTTAAGACTTTTTGTCTTATTAAGCTGTTCAATGGTATTACTATCAATTCAGCTTATATATAGACAGATGACTTCATCGTATGATATTGATTATCCTTTTGTAGCAAATGAAAAAATTTATCTTTCTTCTAATAAGGAACTCACAGATCAGTTAGTAGATGAATCTGGAAATCCAGTTACATTACCTGCAGGAACCATCTTCTCTATACATAAGGGTGAGAAATTTGATATTGAAAATAAGAAAAAAGATAAGTTAATTACAAATGAGTTCTTTACCTCCTATTATGATAGTAAATGGGGAATAGAACCAAATCAGAAGATTGTATTAAAAGAGGGCAGTCAGTTATTTTTTGAGCGAGTATATGATAGGAATCTTTATAGAAATGACAGTAAATACCATTACACGATTAAAACGATACCTAGCAAATCTTCGTTAGTTTTGCCTAGTAAAATGAGCTTTAGCATTCATCATCCGGCTGAGTTATCTGAAAAAAATTACTATGAATTTGTAATTGGAAAAAATGCGGAAGCTCAGTTGGAGGATGTATACTTAGCTTTCTTTGCTATCGTATTATTCATTTTATGGGGAATAGTTTGGACCATAACAAGAATTTATACCATTCGAGGTATGCTTTATACAATTTGTATTGATATAGGAATTATTATTTTTATTAACTTATTATTAATATTTATAGACTATTATGTGTCCTTGATGGTAGCATTTATACTATTTATAGTCTCAATTTCAATAATTCAGAAGAGATTTGGGAAATTTTATGATAGTTACATTTTTATAAAAAAAGATGGTAAACAAAAATCTATCAGTTTTACACCTTTGATGAATAAAAGTGAATTTGATTTATATTTTGAAGATCAAACAAGAAACATTGATTTTGATATAAAGAAAATTCAGGGCGACAAAGAAGTTTTAAAACTCTACAATAAAGCCGGCGAAGAAAAAGATTCTATTCAAATCTTTTGGTATAAAAATAGGTGGCAAATCTTTTCTGAATTTGTGAAAGAGTTAAAGCAAAAAACAGTCGTTTTATTCAGAAGATTTCATAACTCATAAAATTACGAGATAAGAGTGTGAGAAGTTGAACATTTATAGACTTAGCAATGCTGGATAGTTATCCTTTCGTTGTAGAGAAGCTTTAAAGATGGTGAAATAATTGGTATAATAGATTCATTGAGATATTGACTATGTTCATGTGTGTTTATTGTATCCAGTTAAAAAGAGTAGAGAAGTTATGCCAAGTAAGACTATTTTAGAAATGAGCGGAGAAGAGGCCAAAAAATATTTTTTAAAAGCAAATTCTTATTTTAGTACTCAGTTACCCGAATATTTTGAGTTATCTAATATGATAAGAGAAGCGCAAAAAATGCTTGGCAATTCAAAATTAGAAGATATTTCATATAGTTTAAAAACTATACAAGAAGAAAGAAGTAAAAATCCTAACTTTGATGGAGAATTATTAAAAGATTGCGTAGATGCCAATATTAAAATAATGTCTAATAAAGATGCGAAGTACTCTTGGAGGCCGCTGACATTAATTCACCCGATAATTTATGTGGATTTAGTGAATCAAATTACTTTGGAAAAAAATTGGGATGGTATAGTAAAAAGGTTTAAAGAATTTCAAAAAGATGATCGAGTGATTTGTACATCAATTCCTATAGAATCAACTGTTCAAAAAAGTGATCAGACGGTACAAATTTTATCGTGGTGGAAGAATTTAGAACAGGCACAAATAAAAATGTCTTTAGATTTTGAGTATTGTATACAATCAGATATAACTGATTGCTACCCTTCAATTTATACACATACAATTTCATGGGCTCTACATGGTAAAGAATGGGCAAAGGTACATAGACATTCTAAAGATGGAATAGGAAATATGATTGATACTAAAATCCAATCTCTTCAAGGCGGCCAAACCAATGGGATTCCTCAAGGGAGTGTTCTAATGGATTTTATTGCTGAAATGGTTTTAGGGTATGCTGATTTGCAACTCTTAGAATTAGTAGAGAAGGCTAAAATTGAAAAAGAATTTAAAATATTGAGATATCGAGATGACTATCGGATCTTTTCTAATCACTTAGATGTTGCTGAAAAAATAATGAAATTACTTTCAGAAGTTTTATTGGATTTAAATTTAAAAATAAATTCAAAAAAGACCTTTTTATGCACAGACATTATAATTGATGGAATTAAGCCTGACAAACTATATTGGACAGTTCAAAGTTCCAATTTAATAGAGCGGGAAACAATAGTTACTAAAGAAATAATAAGAGAACTAGATAATATAATCGCAGAAAAGACTTATACTGAAAGGAAATTTTATTATAAATTAACTCTTCAGAAGCATTTGCTCCAAATAAAAATATTAGGTGATAAGTTTCCAAACTGTGGCCAATTGTTGGTTGCTTTAAAAGATTTCTATAAGAATAGGGTAATGAAACTGAATGTTGATGAAAATCAACTAGATGACATCCCGCAGTTAATTAGTATTGTTACCTCTATAATGATTAAAAACCCTAGAACTATTCAAATTTGTGTAGCAATTCTGCATAAGCTACTTTCGTTCTTAGATGATATTGACGAGATAGAAAAAATAATTGACTTAATCATTTCTAAATGTAGTTCCTTACCTAATGCAGATTTTGTAGAGATTTGGCTACAAAATATTTCTGTAATAAATAATAGGGATAAGAAGTTCAGAAGCCCTATTTGTCAAAAAGTCGTTAATCCGGAGAAATTAATTTGGAATTCTCAATGGCTAAGTTTAGAGAAAAGACTGGATGAGAGTATGCTGATTAATGAAACTAAGATGTCTGAACTCTCAATGAATTATAATTTTAACATAGATGATTTTGATGACTATATTTTTTGTAGAGAGTAGATAAATGAAAATAGTACTTCTAAATTTAGATTTAGTAAATTTGTTAAAGAGTGAAAATCAAAAAAATCAATGATATAAGTTAGTTACATAAAATCCAAACTTTTTCAAAAAATGTAATTAATCAATTTTAGAATTAGAAAGGGTATGAACATGTCAGATCAAGTTTTTAAACGCGAAATGAAAACAGAAAGACCAGTTATTGCACTTTGCTATGATTTTGATAAAACTCTCTCTCCAGATGATATGCAAGCCCAAGGATATATTCAAGCGGTACAACCAGAAGGGACCGATATGATTGGAGACTTCTGGACAGAGTCAAATGGTCGCGCTACAGCAAATAATATGGATAGAAATCTTGCTTATATGTATACCATGAAGAAAAAAGCACGTGGGCAAATCGTCTTTACAAAAGAAAAGTTAGCTGACTATGGATCTAAAGTAGCACTCTTCCCAGGTGTGGAGAAATGGTTTGATCGCATAAGAGAATATGGAGCAGAAAAAGGGATTATTATCGAACATTATATTATATCTTCAGGATTAAAAGAGATGATAGAAGGAACATCAATTGCGAAAGAGTTTAAAGAACTATACGCAACATCGTTCTATTTTGATGAGGATGGGGTAGCTGTTTGGCCTGCTCAAGTAGTTAATTATACTAATAAGACGCAGTTTCTTTTTCGCATTTCAAAGGGTGTTCTTGATGTTAACGATGAGGCTGTTAATGATTCCTTTGCACCTGATGAAATCAGAGTTCCTTTTCGGAATATGGTTTATCTAGGGGGCAGTGATACAGATATTCCTTGTATGAAATTGGTGAATTCTCAAGGTGGATATTCTGTTGGTGTGTTTAATCCAAATGAAAAAGATGAAGTGAAGGCTAAGAAGAAAGTCTATAAAATGATGAGGGATAATCGTATTTCTTATTTTGCTCCTGCAGATTATTCAGAAGGCAGTGAACTTGACGAACTAGTAAAAATGATTATTGATAAAACTGTATATAACGAAAAACTATATGAAAAAAAGTATAATAACCTAAAAGAAGCTATTGAGCAAGAAAAACCCAAAGAAGAGCAGGAAAAGTTAGACTTAATCAACTCACTAGAAAGTAGCGGTAGCTTCAAAAATACTCATGCTATTGTTGAGAAATTATCAAAATATACTATTTGGAAGTCTGAAGAAATAGAAGATCTTTTGGAAATTGCACTAGAAAATACTCAGGTGTGGCATATTTTGAATGATCTAGATATTAAAAAATTTTACAATCAACTAATCAAACAAGTATCAAATACTACTGATGAGTCAATAGTAGAGAAAATAGAAGCAATTCAACAAAAAATAGAATATTAAATTGTGTAAGGAGAACTATATTATTTACTTTATAAAAAAAACTCTTGCAAGATCCGCAAGGCATTTCTAGAAGCAGGGGCTATTGATAACCGCTCTGCTGTTTCACAAACCCAATAACTAAAAAGAGAACAGTGACACAAAAAACAATTCAAATATCCCAGGGGTTTTATCAGTATCTCTGGAATTCGGCGGATGTACCCACTAACAAAGATTGTCGCCAATATCAATCGTACTAATAAGGAGATTGAAAGTAAAACAGCTGAACTTGCTGACATGCTGGGTCTGCCCATAGGCACAACGCCTGAAGCTCAGGAAGAACTAGAGAAGTTTTTGGCTGAGTTTGAGAAATAATATCTAATAAACATCCTATAACAAACCAATCAAACTGGTGTATTTCGCGCTTGTTCTGATTGGTTTTTGTTTTTTCCGGATTTTAAGATGTATTTGTTCTGTATTTCAAATAAATAGAGACTTGAAACTTTATCATATAGCTATTCTTGACTATAACGTTCGTCATTATTACATTTTTGTTACATTTGTTAGGAGTGTATGAATTGTCAGAAAATTTTTATTATAATATGGTTTATAAATAAAGTAAGGAGACTTCTATGCAAAGACAACGTTTTTCACTCCGTAAATACAAGTTCGGTTTAGCTTCAGTTCTGCTGGGGACTGCTCTGGTTTTTGGTGCTGGACAGGCTCGGGCAGATGAGCAGGCAACAGCTAGTTCGTCAGGGCAAGGTCAGCCGATTGCCGCTGTGGTATCAGCGACTGAGTCTGCTTCTCAATCATCTACACCTGAGAGTCAGCCGGCAACTCCAGCTACTGTGGAGAAAGCAGCACCAGCTTCTTCTGAATCGGCTGCTTCAAGTACAGAGCAGGCAAGCCAGCCTTCTACGGCAGAGGCTAAGGAAGCAGCTGCAGCTCCTGTAGAGAAAGGAGCGACTTCTTCATCCGAAGAGGCTTCTTCAAGTGCTGAGAAGGTAACTCAGCCATCTACCACAGAGACCAAGCCAACAGCTCCAGCTAGTCCGACAGCAGAGTCTCCGTCAGCCGCAAACTCAGAAAAGCCTGCTGCTAATCCTGATGCAGTAGCAGAGTCACCAACTTCTCGCGATGCTAAGCCAAGCAGCATCAGTACCAATGAGATTATTAAGGTTCCTCAAACCTGGTCTCAAGGCTACAAAGGTCAAGGCCGTGTGGTAGCCATTATCGACTCAGGTCTGGATGTCCATCACGAGGTTCTGAAGATTTCTGATCCGTCAAAGGCCAAGTATCAGACAGAGGCGGCTTTGGAAGAGGCTAAGAAAAAGGCCGGTATTGACTACGGGAAATGGTACAACAACAAGGTTGTCTATGCCTATAACTATATCGACGGTGATGACAATGTCAAGGAAAAGAACAGTTACTCACATGGTATGCACGTGACAGGGATTACAGCGGGAAATCCCAACAAGAAAGCTCCTAATGATGAGTATGTCTATGGTGTTGCGCCAGAAGCACAAGTTATGTTTATGCGGGTATTCTCAGACCGTCAACGCACAACTAGCGACGCTATCTATATCAAGGCTATTGATGATGCGGTGGCTTTGGGAGCTGATACCATCAATATGAGTCTAGGCTCAGCAACAGGTTCGACGGTTGATGTCAGCCCTAGTCTGCAGGCTGCTATTGAGCGCGCTCGAGCTAAGGGAGTGAGTGTGATCATTGCGGCGGGTAATGATAACACCTTCGGAAGTGAATACTCTAAACCGCTGGTTGAAAATCCAGACTATGGTCTAGTTGGCAATCCTTCAACAGCAGAAAGCTCTATCTCAGTCGCCTCTGTCAATAACACTGTTCTGACAGAGGAAGTCATGGAAGTTCGTGGTCTGGAAAAGAACGATAAGCTTTTGAACGGTCATTTCAGCTACTCCATGGGTGAAACAAATGCAACCTTTGAAAAGGGCAAGGAATATGAGTATGTCCATGTTGGTCTTGGTCGTGAAGAGGACTTTGCTGGTAAGGATCTGACAGGGAAGCTGGCCCTTATCCAGCGTGGTTCCTTTACCTTTGCTGAAAAGGTCAGAAATGCCATTAGCCATGGTGCTGTTGGTGCTCTAATCTACAATAATGTCGACGGAGCTAACCTTACTATGAGCCTGGACAGTGAATCTAAAAAGGTTCCGTCAGCCTTTATCAGTAAGGAATATGGAGAGGCTTTGGCAGCTGGTAATTACAAGGTGGTCTTTAATGGCCTTAAGGTCAATCGGCCGCATCCAGGAGCAGGTAGTCTGTCTGACTTCTCTAGCTGGGGTGTAACGACAGATGGCTTGCTCAAGCCAGATGTGACAGCGCCAGGTGGCGATATCTACTCATCGCTTAATGACAATACCTATGGCTCTATGAAGGGCACCAGTATGGCTACGCCTCATGTGGCTGGTGTAGCGGCTCTGGTCAAGGAATATCTCCTTCAGCACTATCCAGACTTAACACCTGCCCAGAATGCTGATTTGGTCAAAGCCCTCATCATGTCAACAGCCAAGCTGCACATCAACAAGGAAACTGGTGTCTATACCTCTCCGCGTCAGCAGGGAGCTGGTATCGTAGATACGGCAGCGGCTATTTCTACCGGCCTCTATGTGACAGGGGATAACCAATATCCTAGCGTTTCCTTGGGCAATGTTCAAGACAGCTTCACTTTTGATGTTACGGTTCATAATATCACTGATAAGGACCGGACGCTGAAGATGATTGTCAATACCAACACGGATGCGGTCAAGGATGGCTACTTTACCCTGACACCTCGCAAACTAACTGAAACGGTCTGGCCAGAAGTTACTGTCAAGGCTCACAGCAGCCAGAAAGTAACGGTCAAGGTAAATACTGCTAAGTTTGCGGAAGAGCTGCTTAAGCAGATGCCAAATGGCTATTTCTTAGAAGGTTTTGTCCGGTTTGTGGATCCAGCGGATGACGGCGATGTGGTTAGTCTGCCATTCATGGGCTTCCGCGGGCAATTCCAAGATCTGCCAGCTGTAGAAAGACCAATCTATGATCTGGTCCAAGAAGGCAAGTCAGGCTTCTATTACCCAGTGCCAGAGGACAAGAGTATTCTGTCTGATGACAATGTCTCTTCCCTTGTGACAGAGTCAAATGATACACTCTACTCTACCGGTCGAACAGCTGCTCGCAGCTCAATTGTACTGGGAACTGCAGAAAATGCGGATGGTAAGCATGTGTTGCAGCTAGGAGCGGATGGCAAGATTCGCCTGGCCTTTTCACCTAATGGAGATGGTAATCAAGACAGCATCCAGTATCGGACAGTTCTCTATCGCAATATCAATAATCTGACAGCTAGTGTCTATACGGCAGATGATAGGGACTATCGCTTCCCAATCTGGCAGAGCAGCACGATTAGAGAAGGCCGTAAGAACTATTATAGTGGTCAGTCAGACAATCCTAAGTCCTACCTACTAGAAGATACATACTGGGATGGTCGTGATAGCAAGGGTGAGAAGTTGGAAGATGGCCTCTATACCTATGTGGTTCGCTATACTCCAGATGTACCAGGTGCTAAAGAGCAGCAGATTAGCTTTAAGCTGCAGATCGATACGCAGAAACCTTTGATTAGTTCAGGTTATATAAGTACCAAGGATGGTGCGGAAACCTTTACGGCTCGAAAGCCAAAAGATGTCGGCAACGGTGGTATTTTGAGAGAACAGGTCTTCTATCTTCAAGCAGATGAAAAAGGGAAAGAGACCTATAAAGCCGTGGATGATTTTGGCATTGAGCGTGATTACGAGCGTCGAGTTTACATCTCAGCCAATGCGGATGGCAGCTACACCTTGCCAAAAGGAGTGGACAAGTCTAAGATTTTCTATGTGGTAGAGGACTATGCGGGGAACCGTGATTCCATAGCTTTGTCAGAGCTAGTCAGTGCTGAAAATGATGGTCGCATCCGTGTCGCTCTGGTAGATGCTAATACACGTCAGGATGTATCGTCAACTTTTGTCTATCGAATCAAGGATAGCAAGGGCAAGTATGTCGAACTGGACAAGGGCAAGCAAATCAACGCTCTGCCATTTGGCCGCTATACAGCAGAGATCTTTACTTATGATAAGGATGGGCTTCGTTTCTACAGCGATCTGACTCAGGAGTTTGAGCTGACAGCCCAAGATAGCTTTAAGACGATTGAGTTTCTAGTCAAGAAGCTGGTCTTTGCACCGGTCAGCGTTGCCTTTGATCAAGCTGTTCCGAAGAATACCCAAGTGGTTCTCAAGAATAATAATGGCGATGCCTATACGCTTCCAGCAGAACTGTTTGGCAAGCATGCTTTCGGAAGATCCGTAGCAGCTGGATTCTACTCAGTCTTTGTTAACCTGCCGACTGGCTATGAGCTCTGGGAAAATGAGCCGACTGTCGAGGTCAAAGAAGGCAAGAATAACCTGCTGAAGCTAGGAGTTATCGTCAAGTCAGGCTTGCTGGCAGCTGTCAATCAGCAGTCTAGTCTGGTCGGAACTGCTCAATATTACAATGCTTCTGCAGCGAAGCGCACGGCCTACGACCAAGCATATCAGGCAGCCAAGGAAGCCTTGACAAGCAAACTGACCCAAGCGCAAGTCGATGCCGTAAGAGCAAAACTAGAAACAGCATCTGCTGATCTAGACGGCAAGGACTCTGATATTGCTGCGGTTAAGGCGGCTGTGGAAGCTTATGCAGCTACTACTAAGACAGGAGCTTATGCCAATGCTAAGGATAGGACTCGTCGCGCTTATGACAAGGCCTTCCAAGCAGTGGCTCTGCTCTTGGTACAGGACAAGGTGACCCAGGAGCAAATTGATACAGCCCTGGCTCAGCTGACTACAGCAGAGAAGAAGCTGGACGGTAAGGCGACTAACTTTACCAATCTCAAGAAGCTAGTCGATGATGAAGTGCATTACCAAGCCATCAGCAATAAGTTTATCTATGCGACTGACGCGGTTAAGGCGGCTTATCTAGAAGCTTATGCACAGGCTAAGGAAGTTTTGGATAATCCAGGTGCCAGCCAGGAAGATGTCAAAGAAGCCATTGCCAATCTCAGAGCAGCCAAGAGAAAGCTTGATGGCAGAAAGCCAAGAGTAGTTAAACCGAAAAAACCTAAACAAGTCTAATTGGTTTTCAAGTCAGTTAAAATCCCTTAAGTTGAAACTTGAGGGATTTTTCGATAAGTATTTTACATTGGCCCTATTTTCTGATATAATCTTTTTTAGAAAGAATTCTCATTGTCTACTTTTTAGCGAGTTCGGGATAGTGTGAGCCGGATAGGGAAGCAGTGCAGATGGCGCTTTCGGTTATAATTTTTAAAGTAATGAAGTAATAAATTAGGGTGGAACCGCGTCTTGACGCCCCTAGGTGAAATAGCTTAGGAGTGTCGGATGTGGTTCTTTTGCGTACTGAGTCTATTGTTCGAAAGAAAGGAGATTCGTGGAGAACCTTTATCTTGTAAAAGACGAGAACCAATTAGCAGCTTTTCGAGATTTCGTCGTAAAGAATGCCGCAAGGTTGCAGGATTATCTAACATTTTTAAAAGACGAGTTTGCGGTTTATGACTTGCCGCAAGCCATCATTTGGTCCGATTTTGATTCTGCTACGCAGATCATTCGTGAAATTCCTGTGCCGGCCTATACAAATGATAAGCGGATGGTTATGACTCCCGAATTGACGGTTTGGAAAGATTTATATCTTCTTCAGTTGGAGAATTACGAGTCCTCTCACCAAACTCAAGCAATAGCAAACCACTATCAGTGTTTGTCAGGAAATTCCCTCTTGCAGATTGTGGGCCATGAGTTAGCTCATTGGTCGGAGCATTTTTTAGATGACTTTGATGGATACGGTGCCTATATCTGGTTTGAAGAAGGGATGGTTGAGTATATTAGCCGCAAGTATTTCTTTACAGATGAGGAATTTCGAGTGGAAAAAGCTTGTAATCAGTCTCTTGTTGAGCTCTTTCAGAAAAAGTACGGTTGGCACTCATTGAATGATTTCGGCTCTTCAACTTATCAAGGGAATTATGCTAGTATTTTTTACGAATACTGGCGCAGTTTTTTGACCGTCGACAAGCTAGTAGAAAATCTAGGCAGTGTGCAAGCGGTCTTTGATTCTTATCATCGGTGGGCAAACACAGATAAAACACTTCCCTTGTTGGATTGGTTCATAGAACAGAAAATAATAGACAAAGAAATATAAACAAATTAAGGAGTAACAAATGTCTAAGAAACTTACCTTTCAAGAAATAATTTTGACTTTACAGCAGTTCTGGAATGATCAGGGCTGTATGCTAATGCAGGCTTATGATAATGAGAAGGGGGCGGGAACGATGAGTCCCTATACCTTCCTGCGGGCTATTGGGCCAGAGCCTTGGAATGCGGCCTATGTAGAGCCGTCTCGCCGGCCAGCAGATGGCCGTTATGGGGAAAATCCGAACCGTCTTTACCAGCACCATCAATTTCAGGTGGTTATGAAGCCATCACCAAGCAATATCCAAGAACTTTACTTGCAGTCTTTGGAGCTCTTGGGCATCAATCCGCTGGAGCACGATATCCGCTTTGTTGAGGATAACTGGGAAAATCCGTCAACTGGCTCGGCTGGTCTGGGCTGGGAAGTCTGGCTGGATGGTATGGAAATCACTCAATTTACTTACTTCCAGCAGGTCGGAGGTCTACCAACTCAGCCGGTGACTGCTGAGGTGACTTATGGTCTGGAGCGTCTGGCTTCTTATATCCAAGAAGTGGACTCAGTCTACGACATTGAGTGGGCTGATGGCGTTAAGTACGGCGAAATTTTCACTCATCCTGAGTATGAGCATTCCAAGTACAGTTTTGAGGTCAGCGACCAAGACTTGCTCCTGGTGAATTTTGAAAAGTTTGAAGCAGAAGCTAAGCGCTGTCTGGACGAGCATCTGGTGCACCCAGCCTATGACTATGTTCTCAAATGCTCGCATACCTTTAACCTCTTGGATGCGCGTGGAGCCGTATCTGTGACAGAACGGGCTGGTTATATTGCCCGTATTCGTAATCTGGCGCGTGTTGTGGCCAAGACCTTTGTGGCTGAGCGCAAGCGTCTAGGCTATCCGCTTTTGGATGCAGAGACTCGCGAGAAACTCTTGGCAGAGGAGGGAGAATAATGATTACTACTGATAAATTTCCTAAATTTCCAGAGCCCTCAATTCCATTAATATTTGACATAGAGTTAGAAAAATTAGAAGGTAAAGTTGATCACGAAAGTCTTGATAAAAATTTAAAAGAGGAAAAAATGCCAAGGAAAATCCAAATTTATACTACATTCCCTCATATTACCAATAAAACAATCTCGTTTAAATGGTCAGTCTCTTCTCGTAATGATTGGGAAGCATGCAAAAAAAATCTTGAGAATTTAGAGGCTGAATATTTTTTTGTTCCCTATAAAAATGATAATCAGGAGGTATCAACTCCCACCTATACTTTAACTAAAATTATAAAAGTTATAGTACAACGCTGTGAGGAGGGAGTATAATCATGGTAAAAAATTTATTAGTTGAATTAGGCTTGGAGGAAATGCCAGCCTATGTCGTGACACCGAGCATGAAGCAGTTGCGCGACAAGATGGGAGCCTTCCTGACAGACCATCGTCTGACCTTTGAGAAAATTGAAATGTTCTCTACGCCTCGCCGTTTGGCGGTGCGCGTGGTTGGCTTGGCGGATAAGCAGTCTGATTTGACCGAAGATTTCAAAGGCCCTTCTAAGAAAATTGCTCTGGACGCTGACGACAACTTTACCAAGGCTGCAGAAGGCTTTGTTCGTGGCAAGGGATTGACAGTTGAGGACATTACTTTCCGCGAAATTAAGGGTGAGGAATACGTCTATGTAACCAAGGAAGAGGTCGGTCGTCCGGTAGAGGAGATTATCCCAGCGGTGACGGAAGTTCTGCAAGCTTTGACCTTCCCTGTCAGCATGCACTGGGCCAACAACACCTTTGAATACATCCGCCCGGTCCACACCTTAACTGTACTCTTAGATGAGCGGGCCTTTGATTTGGATTTCTTGGACATCAAGAGCGGCCGTACTAGCCGTGGACACCGTTTCTTGGGGAAAGAAACAGAGATTGCTTCAGCAGATTCCTATGAAGACGATCTACGGGCTCAGTTTGTCATTGCCAATCCTCTTGAGCGGGGAGATATGATTGTCGAGCAGATTCGAGCACTGGAAGAGGAGCGCGGGGTTTCTATCGAGATTGACGAAGACTTGCTCAATGAAGTCTTGAATCTGGTAGAATATCCAACTGCTTTCCTAGGTAATTTTGATGCTAAATATTTAGAGGTGCCAGAAGAAGTTTTGGTGACTTCCATGAAAGAGCACCAGCGTTACTTTGTTGTGCGCGATAGTGAAGGCAAGCTTTTGCCACACTTCATCTCTGTCCGTAACGGAAATGCAGAGCATTTAGAAAATGTCATAAAAGGAAACGAAAAAGTCTTGGTAGCTCGTCTGGAAGATGGGGAATTCTTCTGGCGGGAAGACCAAAAACTAGCTATTGCCGACTTGGTTGACAAACTGAGCAATGTGACCTTCCATGAAAAAATTGGCTCTCTGGCAGAGCACATGGAGCGGACTGGTAAGATTGTTGCTCTCTTGGCGCAAGAAGCAGGATTGGATGCTGATGAGGCAGCTGATTTGGCTCGCGCAGCGGCTATTTATAAGTTTGACCTGCTGACTGGCATGGTTGGTGAATTTGATGAGCTGCAAGGTATCATGGGTGAGAAGTATGCTCTTCTGGCTGATGAGAATGCTGCGGTAGCAGCTGCTATTCGGGAGCACTATATGCCGACTTCAGCTGATGGCGAATTGCCTGATACCAAGGTCGGAGCGGTCTTGGCGCTGGCTGATAAGCTGGACACCATTCTGTCCTTCTTCTCAGTTGGCTTGATTCCGAGCGGTTCCAATGACCCTTATGCTTTGCGCCGTGCGACTCAGGGGGTTGTGCGTATCTTGGACAAGTTTGGCTGGAACATCGACTTGGCTCAGCTTCTTGGTCGACTTTACGAACTCAAGTTTGATAGTCTAAGCTATGACAATCAAGAGGCCGTGCTGGACTTCTTCCGTGCTCGTGTTGAGAAAATGATGGATCGAGGCATTCCCAAAGACATCGTGACGGCTGTTCTTCAAAGCACTAACTTTGTCGTACGCGATTTGGTAGAAACAGCTGCACTCCTAGCAGAAAAAGCTCAGGAAGACAACTTCAAGTCAGCAGTCGAAAGCCTGTCTCGGGTCTTTAATCTAGCTGAGAAAGCCCAAGGGCAGACAGCTGTCAATCCAGCACTCTTTGAAAATCAAGAGGAAAAAGACTTGGCAGCTGCTATTGAAGAAGTGGAGCTGACGCCTGACTTAGCTGCCAATCTGGACCAACTCTTTACACTCAGTCCAGTTATCGATGCTTTCTTTGACCATACCATGGTCATGGCTGAAGATGAGACTGTACGTAATAATCGTCTAGCTCTTCTGGCGTCTTTGACGGCTAAAGCGGGACAGTTGGCGCAGTTTAATCAGATTAATACCAAATAAAAGGTAAGAGAGAGGTAGAATCATGGATCCTAAAAAAATTGAACGTATCAATGAACTGGCTAAAAAGAAAAAAGCTGAAGGTCTAACTGCTGAGGAAAAAGTGGAACAAGCCAAGCTTCGTGAAGAGTACATCGAAGGCTACCGTCGTTCTGTTCGCCATCACATCGAAGGCATTAAGATTGTTGATGAGGATGGCAATGATGTGACGCCTGAAAAATTGCGTCAAGTTCAGCGCGAGAAAGGCCTTCACGGCCGTAGTCTGGATGACCCAGAGTCTTAAGTAAAAATATAAAAAAATCCCTCGCTAGGAAGCTAGAAAGTTCCTGTCGAGGGATTCTTTTATTCTTGTTTACGTTTTTTCAAAATACGGAGAGCTACATAGATGCAGCTAGCGATGATTGCTACATCCAGCCAGAAAATCCAAGGCTCCGTGATACGGAAAAAGAAATAAGCAGCGATGGCAGTAATGAGGGACAGAATCCCTAGATCCATTTTTTCTTTGAGATTGAGTCTCATAGGTCTTCTTCCTCCTTTTTTTGTGCTTGACGAATCTTTCCTTTAGAAATAAAATGCATCATCAGTCCAAATCCAAGGCCTGCGGCTAATCCAGTTATAATGAGTTTAGGCTGAAGCAAAACTTGTAGGATATCTTTCTTTTCCATGACAGCTATCATGATGCCGAAGAGAGGGTAAAAGAGCAGCCAATAGGAGAAACCTGCTTTGAGACCAGCATGTTTCATAGCTTTTTCTTCTTTTTCATCCTGAAGTCCTAGCTCTAGGTCATCAATTCCTTTGCGCCGTGCTTGAATGACTATATAGACACAGAAGCCGAGGATAAGGATTTCCAGCAGGATAGGATAGGCAACAGCGATAATTTTGGGCCAGCGAAAGGCTAGGGGAAAGGCGATGGCATTGCCAAAAATCAGAATAAAGAAAAGCCAAATGAAGCCTATATTTCCTAGATGCTCAGCCTGTTGGCGCTTTTGCTCGTCCAAAGGTCCGGTAATGCCGTAAAATCGTTTGATCATCTTGTCTGAGAATGTTTCTTTTTTCATGTTTGAGTCCTTTCTTTAGGTATGAAATTTGCTACAGGGAAGAATTCTTAGTCCTCTGAATCTTCATCTGTCAGCTGGGGATCCCAAAAGAGGGCGTTGAGGTCAGTATCCAGCGCTCTAGCCAGATTGATACAGAGCTCGAGGGTGGGGTTGTATTTGTTATTTTCAATCATATTGATAGTTTGCCGCGATACCCCGATAGATTTGGCCAACTCTAGCTGAGACATCTTTTTTTCTTTTCGAAATTCTTTGACACGATTCATTACACCCTTCCTTTCTAATACTATAACTGATAACTTTCAGCAAGTTTGTCAGTTATATTTGACTTTTATTTTATGCTAGTATAATACTTTTTAGAAAAAGTGTCAAGTATATCTGACAAAAAAATTTTAAAAAGGATTTCATCCGCTTACTTTTTCTTTTAAATTTTTTTTTGCTTTTGAATGTGATATAATAAGTAAGATATGACAAACGAATTTCATCACATTACGGTTCTTCTTCATGAAACGGTTGACCAGTTGGCGGTTAAGCCTGACGGCATCTATATCGATGCGACCCTTGGCGGTGCTGGTCACAGCGAATATCTTTTGAGCCAGCTCGGAGATGAGGGGCATCTTTATGCTTTTGATCAGGACCAGACGGCTATTGACAATGCTAAAAAGCGTTTGGCTCCTTATGTAGAGCGGGGGATGGTGACCTTTATCAAGGACAATTTCCGCCACCTCAAGAGCCGTTTGCAAGAAGCCGGTGTGGAAGAAATTGATGGAATTTGTTATGATTTAGGCGTTTCCAGCCCACAGCTGGATCAGCGTGAGCGTGGTTTTTCCTATAAACAGGATGCGCCTTTGGATATGCGCATGAACCGCGAGGCTGCCTTGACAGCTTTTGATGTTGTCAATCATTATAGCTATCAGGATTTAGTACGAATCTTTTTTAAATACGGCGAAGATAAGTTTTCTAAGCAGATTGCTCGCAAGATTGAGCAGGCTAGAAGTATCAAGCCTATTGAAACAACGACAGAATTGGCTGAAATTATCAAGTCAGCTAAGCCAGCTAAGGAGCTGAAGAAGAAAGGCCACCCGGCCAAGCAGATTTTTCAAGCTATTCGGATTGAAGTCAATGATGAATTGGGCGCAGCGGATGAGTCCATTCAGCAGGCCATTGATCTGCTAGCGGTGGACGGCCGGATTGCGGTCATTACTTTTCATTCGCTGGAAGACCGTTTGACCAAGCAGCTTTTCAAGGAGGCGTCGACAGTGGATGTTCCCAAAGGCTTGCCCTTTATACCTGATGAGCTGCAGCCTAAGCTGGAGCTGGTCAGCCGCAAACCAATTTTACCAAGCAAAGAAGAATTAGAAAGCAATAACCGGGCTCATTCCGCCAAGCTGCGCGTGGCCCGTAAGATACACAAGTGAGGAAGAAATGTCAGAAAAAAGACCAAACCCGCTTCAAGATCAGATGCGAAAATTTTCCCGAGTTGAGAAGGCTTTTTACGGCTCTATCGTTTTGACTGCCATTATTTTAGCAGTCAGCATCGTCTTTATGCAGACCAAGCTATTGCAGGTGGATCGGGATTTGACGGAAGTCAATACACAGATTGAAGCGGAGCAGACAGAACTGGCCGACATCAAGCAGGAAGTCAATGAACTGACCCGCTATGAAAGGCTGTCCCAGCTGGCCAGCTCTCAGGATATGAAACTCCAGAAGGGAAATCGTAAAACAGTGAGTTCAACGGATGAAGAATAGAATTTTTGAAAGAATTAAAAAATACGCCCTGAAAAATAGGCAAACCCCTGAATACAATCGGCGGCAAGTGGGAAAGAGCATGAGCATCTTAGCTATCTTTCTCTTTTTCGTTTTCTTGATTAATTTTGCCATCATTATCGGGACAGACCAGAAGTTCGGTGTTAATCTATCAAAGGGTGCAGAAGTGGTCCATCAAAAGACGGTCACAGTCGCTGCTCGGCGGGGAACAATCTATGACCGAAATGGAGTTCCCATTGCAGAGGATGCCACGACTTATAATGTCTATGCCATTATTGACAAGAGTTACAAGTCAGCTACCGGCAAGATTCTCTACGTAGAAGAATCCCAGTATGATAAGGTGGCAGAGATTTTCAATCAATACCTAGAGCTGGACAAGGACTACGTCAAAACCCAGCTGTCTCAGAAAAATCTCAAGCAGGTTTCCTTCGGGGCACAGGGTAATGGCATTACCTACAGTAATATGAATGCCATGCGGGAAGCCTTTGAAGCTGCTGGTATTGAAGGAATTGACTTTACTACTAGTCCCAACCGCAGTTATAGTAACGGTGTCTTTGCCTCCCAGTTTATCGGTCTTGCCCAGCTGCAGGAGGATAAGGAAGGCAATAAGACGCTGAAAGGGACTTCTGGCATGGAGCAGGCACTGGATAGGATTCTTGCTGGTCAGAATGGGGTTGTGACCTATGAAAAAGACCGAAATGGTAATGTTGTACCTGGCTCAGAAAAGGTCTCTGTACAAGCAGAAGACGGCAAGGACGTCTATACAACGCTGTCGGCTGATTTGCAAACCTACCTGGAAACACGTATGAACGCTTTCCAGGAAAAAGTCAAAGGTAAGTTTGTCAATGCGACCTTGGTCAGTGCTAAGACCGGTGAAATCCTAGCCACTTCTCAAAGGCCGACCTATAATGCAGATACCAAGGAAGGCTTGAATGAGAAAAATCTGGGCAACTGGAACACCATGCTTTACCAAGGCCAGTATGAGCCTGGATCTACTATGAAGGTTATGACCCTGGCTTCAGCTATTGAAAATGGTAGCTTTAATCCTCATGATACTTTTGACAGTAGAGAGTACAAGGTTATGGATGCGACCATTCGAGACTGGAACGTCAACATGGGGATTTCAGAAGGGGAAACCCTGACCTTTGCCCAAGGATTTACCTATTCCAGTAACGTCGGTATGACTATCCTGGAGCAGAAAATGGGCAATGACAAGTGGCTGGACTACTTGAGTAAGTTTAAGTTTGGTCTGCCGACTAGTTTTGGTATGGGTAATGAAACCTATGGCTCCTTGCCAGGTGATAACTATGTAACTATTGCCATGAGTTCTTTCGGTCAAGGGATTGGTGTGACCCAGGTGCAGATGCTGCGCGCCTTCTCGTCCGTTGCCAATGATGGTGTCATGGTTGAGCCTAAGTTTATCAATGCTATCCATGATCCTAAAACCAATACAGCTCGTAAGACTGCGACGGAAATTATCGGAAATCCTGTCTCAGAAAAAGTAGCTCAAACCACTCGGGATTATATGGTTCAAGTCGGAACAGACCCCTACAAAGGAACCCTGAATGTCGGTGGCGAGCCTGTTATTCAAGTGGCTGGTCAGAATGTAGCTGTTAAGTCAGGGACCGCTCAGATCGCTTCTGAAAATGGTTATCTAGAGGGTGAGAATGACAATATCTATTCAGTTGTTGTCATGACGCCGGCAGAAAATCCTGAATTTATCATGTATGTGACAGTTCAGCAGCCTGAGGAAAAATTCCAGCCTATATTCTGGCAGGAAGTGGTCAATCCGGTCTTGGAAGAAGCTGTCGCTCTCAAAGACAGTCTTAATCTGACGACAGAGACAACTCCAGCTCTTGAAACAGTCACTGAAGAAACCAGCTATAAAATGCCATCACTGGAAGATCTGACCAAGCAACTAGGTCTGAAACATCAAGTCAGTCCTGACGGTCTGGCAGATGAATTGCGTCGCAACCTAGTCCAACCAATTGTGCTGGGAACAGGTGGCAAGATTAAAAAAGTATCTGTCAAAGAGGGCAAGAATCTCAAGGCCAATCAGCAGATTTTGATCTTGTCAGATGATTTAGAAAGTCTGCCCGATATGTACGGCTGGACCAAGGGCAATGTTGAACGTTTTGCGAAGTGGCAGGGCATTGAAGTCACTTTCAAAGGAGAGGGCTCCAAGGTCGTCAAGCAGAGCGAGAAGACCAATACTTCGCTGAAAAATCTCAAGAAAATAACAATTACAATGGGAGACTAATATGCTTATTGCTCTTATTGCAGGAATCGTAACTTTTATCCTAACTATCATCGGCATTCCTGCCTTTATTCGTTTTTACCATAAGGCTCGTATCACAGGTCAACAGATGCACGAAGATGTCAAGCAGCATCAGGCCAAGGCCGGAACACCAACCATGGGTGGTACTGTCTTTCTCTTGACATCCGTTTTGGCCAGCTTTGTTATCGGTCTGTTTTCGCATCAGCTGTCCAACGGCCTCATCATGATTCTTTTTATCTTGGTCCTGTACGGTGTTGTTGGATTTTTAGACGACTTCCTCAAGGTGTTTCGTAAGATCAACGAGGGTCTAAATCCCAAGCAGAAACTGTTTTTGCAGCTGGTTGGCGGAGTTGTCTTTTACTTCTTTTATAATCAGCACGGTGCAGGTGACCAGCTGAATGTCTTCACCGTTCCTGTCCAGATAGGCTTCCTCTATGTCTTTTTCGTCCTTTTTTGGCTGATTGGCTTCTCCAATGCTGTCAATCTGACGGATGGAATTGATGGTTTGGCCAGCATTTCTGTAGTCATCAGCTTGGTGGCCTATGCTGTGATTGCTGTTGAGCAGAAGCGTTTTGATATTCTGATTATCATCATTAGCATGATTGGCGGCTTGCTAGGCTTCTTTGTTTTCAACCATAAGCCTGCTAAAATCTTCATGGGGGATGTGGGAAGCTTGGCTTTGGGCGGTATGCTGGCTGCTATCTCCATTTCCCTTCATCAAGAGTGGACTTTGCTCTTGATTGGTATCGTCTATGTATTTGAAACGACCTCAGTCATGATGCAGGTAACTTACTTTAAATTGACCGGTGGCAAGCGGATCTTCCGGATGACTCCGGTTCATCACCACTTTGAGTTGGGAGGCCTAACTGGCCACGGCAAGGAGTGGAGCGAATGGAAAGTCGATTTCTTCTTCTGGGGAATCGGTATCGTGGGTAGTCTCCTGACCCTAGCTATCCTATATCTATAGCAAGAAGCGAGTCTCTGGCTCGCTTTTCTGCTTCTTAGATTTGAGGGTAAGCAGGATGGTCAATTTTTTGGTATAATAGTTAGGATAATAGAATAGAGGACAAGATGAAATTTACAGAATTTAAGTTTAAAGATTATATTCAGGAAGCGCTCAGGGATTTGAACTTCGTTGAAGCGACT
Source organism: Streptococcus sanguinis (assembly GCF_008329445.1). Taxonomy (GTDB): domain Bacteria; phylum Bacillota; class Bacilli; order Lactobacillales; family Streptococcaceae; genus Streptococcus; species Streptococcus sanguinis_O. The sequence continues at coordinate 333,714 of NZ_VIBR01000003.1, forward strand.
CCAGTCCAAGAGAAGCTGATTCCAGTGGTATTGTCAGGTCGGGATTTGGTCGGCGAGTCCAAGACAGGCTCTGGTAAGACCCACACGTTTTTGCTGCCGATCTTTCAAATGCTGGATGAGGAGGCAGACAGTGTGCAGGCTGTCATTACAGCCCCAAGTCGGGAGCTAGCAGCGCAGATTTATCAGGCTGCTCGCCAGTTAGCTAGTTTTTCTGAAAAAGAGATTCGGGTGGCCAACTATGTCGGTGGGACGGACAAGGCTCGTCAGATTGGAAAGTTAGAGTCTAGCCAGCCTCATATCGTCATCGGAACGCCTGGGCGGATTTATGACTTGGTAGAGTCTGGCGATTTGGCTATTCACAAGGCCAAGACCTTTGTCGTTGACGAGGCAGATATGACACTGGACATGGGCTTTTTGGCGACGGTTGATAAGATTGCGGGCCGGCTGCCAAAAGACCTGCAGTTTCTCGTTTTTTCAGCGACCATTCCACAGAAGCTTCAGCCTTTTTTGAAAAAATACCTGTCTAATCCAGTCATTGAGCAGATTAAGACCAAGACGGTCATTGCGGACACCATTGAAAACTGGCTTCTGTCAACCAAGGGGCGAGACAAGAATGCCCAGATTTATCAAATCAGTCAGCTCCTGCAGCCTTATCTGGCTATGATTTTTGTCAATACCAAGATGAGGGCAGATGAGCTACACAGCTATCTGACAGCTCAAGGGCTCAAAGTTGCTAAAATTCATGGAGATATTGCTCCGCGGGAGCGCAAGCGCATCATGAATCAGGTCAAGAATCTGGATTTTGAGTATATTGTCGCTACTGACTTGGCTGCGCGGGGAATTGATATCGAAGGTGTCAGCCATGTTATCAATGATGCCATTCCTCAGGACTTGTCTTTCTTTGTCCATCGGGTAGGTCGAACCGGCCGTAATGGTCTTCACGGTACAGCCATTACCCTCTACCAGCCGAGTGATGACTCAGAAATTCGTGAACTGGAAAAGATGGGGATCAAATTCACTCCCAAGATGATAAAGGATGATGAGTTTCAGGATACCTATGACCGAGACCGTCGTGCCAATCGGGAAAAGAGCCGGGAGAAGCTGGACACGGAAATGCTGGGGCTGGTCAAGAAGAAAAAGAAAAAAATCAAACCAGGTTACAAGAAAAAAATCCAGTGGGCAGTGAACGAAAAGCGCCGCAAAACTAAGCGAGCAGAGAATCGTGCACGTGGCCGGGCAGAGCGTAAGGCTAAGCGTCAAAGCTTTTAGTGATATACTTTTCTTATCGCTGTGATAAGAAAAATATATTAGTCTTTATGAGATAGATATGATAGACTAGTGAAACTAGTCTATTTTTATATTGGGCTTAGTGTGACTTATTTGATATTAAGGAACACGAGATTTGCACTAGCTACTCATGTTTTGACTGCTAAAAGACAATAAAAGCGAAGCAAATTCTTTGTTTTGTTCCAGAATTGTGTTAAAATATTTCATTATCAAGAAAAGGAAGTAATAATGGTGGTTACAACTTATCTTCTGACAACTGGTTGGTATGAGGAGTTCCTCAAGTTCATTCCAGATGGTAAATTATTTAGTTTAAGGGCTGTTTTTGAGGCCATTCCGGGCATTTTGCAAAATCTGCCAATCACCCTTCTCTTGACAGCGGGTGGTGCAGTCTTTGGTATTCTGCTTGCCATGGTTTTTGCTATCGTCAAGATTAATCGGGTTAAAGTCCTGTATCCGATTCAGGCTTTCTTTGTCAGCTTTCTGAGAGGAACACCGCTGCTGGTCCAGCTCATGCTGACCTATTTTGGGATTCCTTTATTGCTCAAGGCCATCAATCAGAAGTATGGCACAAGCTTTAATATCAACGAGATTCCAGCGTCTGTCTTTGCGATTGTTGCCTTTGCTTTCAACGAAGCGGCTTATGCCAGTGAGACCATCCGGGCAGCAATTTTGTCCGTAGATCCGGGAGAAATCGAGGCTGCTCGCAGCTTAGGAATGACCAACAAGCAGGTTTATATGCGTGTCATTATCCCCAATGCAGCAGTAGTCGCGACACCTAGTCTGATTAATTCCCTGATTGGCTTGACCAAGGGAACATCTCTGGCTTTTAGTGCTGGTGTAGTGGAAATTTTTGCCAAGGCACAGGCTATCGCGGGGGCAGATTACCGTTACTTTGAGCGTTTTATCTCGGTGTCGCTGATTTATTGGGCAGTCAATATTCTCATTGAGCAACTTGGCCGCTGGATCGAAAAGATGATGGATATCAAGCAGCCGGATAAATTTGAATCGCTTCAGCAAGCAGAAGGAGAAGGAATCTGATGATTAATATTTCACATTTAAGTAAGACTTTTTCAGGTCAAAAGGTTCTGGATGATCTCAGTTTGGACATTCAAAAAGGCGAAGTGGTAGCTTTGATTGGCTCTTCGGGTGCTGGGAAATCAACCTTTCTCCGCAGTCTCAACTATCTGGAACAGCCTGATAGCGGAAAGATTACTATTGACGGCTTCAAAGTGGATTTTTCAAGGATTTCCAAAGATGAGATTTTGCTGCTGCGCCGCAAGCTAGCCATGGTTTTTCAGCAGTTTAACCTCTTTTCCCGTCGGACGGCTCTGGAAAATGTCAAGGAAGGTCTGTTGGTAGTTAAGAAACTGTCAGACCAAGAAGCGACTAAGATAGCCAAAGAAGAGTTAGCAAAAGTTGGCTTGTCAGACCGAGAAACTCACTATCCTAGACATTTGTCAGGCGGTCAGAAGCAGCGGGTAGCCTTAGCAAGGGCTTTGGCTATGAAGCCAGATGTTCTTTTACTAGACGAGCCGACCTCAGCCTTGGACCCTGAGTTGGTCGGAGAAGTAGAGAAATCGATCGCTGATGCAGCCAAGTCTGGCCAGACCATGATTCTGGTCAGTCATGATATGTCCTTTGTCGCTCAGGTTGCGGATAGAGTACTCTTTTTGGACAAGGGGAAAATCATAGAGTCTGGGACACCAGATAAGATTATCCATCATCCAAAGGAAGAAAGAACCAAGGAGTTTTTTGCTAGTTACAAACGGACCTATATTTGATATAATAGAGACAGTGAAGGCTCAGTTGGCTAGACCAGCTGAGTTTGTTTTCAGTCTTAGCATACTGTGGAGCAGACTTTCTTATCTAGTTGGTGTTTTATGCTGACAGCTAGATTTGGAGTTGTTCCCTTTCTTTGCACTATGAGGCTGATTGACCTTTGAGGAGTTGACATGTTAGATCAAATATTTGCACTTTATATCGAGAGCTTGATTTATACTGCAGTCGGTGTAGGGATCATTGCGGGTTTATGGATTGGACTGCGGATGATTCGCCGCAAGGACAAGACAGCCAAGGAGCGCCAGAGCCATCTGTACGATGTCCTTCTGATTGTCATTATGACGATTCCAGTCCTGTCTTTTGCGACGTTGGGCCTGCTCATTGTCCTAAAAGCTTAAATGCTTGTAAAACTGTAGAAAAGTTGTTAGAATAATTCTAGTTACAACAAGGAGAAAGAAGAGTTATGTACGATACAATTATTATTGGAGCTGGGCCTGCCGGCATGACCGCTGCCCTCTATGCAGCCCGCAGCAACCTAAAAGTTGCCCTGCTGGAGCGTGGTATTCCTGGTGGTCAGATGAACAATACTGCTGACATTGAAAACTATCCAGGCTATGCTAATATCAGCGGTCCTGAGCTAGCAGAGAAAATGTTTGAGCCTCTTGAGAATCTAGGGGTTGAACATTTATTTGGCCTAGTAGAAAAAATTGAAGACCGAGGTGATTTCAAGGAAATCATCACAGAGGATGAGCGTTTTGAAGCTAAAACAGTCATCATTGCTTCTGGTGCCAATCATCGTCATCTGGGGGTTCCTGGCGAGGAAGACTACAACAGCCGCGGGGTTTCTTACTGCGCGGTCTGTGATGGCGCATTTTTCCGTGATGAAGACCTGCTGGTTGTCGGTGGTGGCGACTCAGCGGTAGAGGAAGCTATTTTCCTGACGCGCTTTGCAAAAAGTGTGACCATTGTTCACCGTCGTGATGAGCTACGAGCACAAAAGGTGCTGCAGGATCGCGCCTTTGCCAACGAAAAGATTCGCTTTGTCTGGGATTCTGTGGTGGAAAGTATCCATGGTGATGAACGTAAGGTGACTGGTGTAACTTTCAAGAATGTCAAGACAGGTGAGGTTAGTCAGGCAGAGTTTGGCGGTATCTTTATCTATGTTGGCCTAGATCCAGTTAGTGAATTTGCTGCGGACTTGGGCATCACTGATGAGGCTGGCTGGATTCTGACGGATCATCAGATGAAGACATCTGTAGCTGGCATCTACGCTGTTGGTGATGTTCGCCAGAAAGACCTGCGCCAGATTACGACAGCTGTTGGCGATGGTGCCATTGCCAGTCAGGAAGCCTACAAATACCTTACAGAGCAAGCATAAAAATATAAGCTAAGCAAGTGTGTCTATTCAAGTGAGTTGACAGGATTTGCTTAGCTTTTTTGGAATTATGATATAATATAAGGTATCTAGCATAAAGGAGCAAGAAGATGTACCCAGATGATAGTTTAACGCTGCACACTGATTTGTACCAAATCAACATGATGCAGGTTTATTTCAAGCAAAATATTCACAACAAGCATGCAGTTTTTGAAGTTTTTTTCCGTAAGAATCCTTTTAATAACGGCTACGCTGTCTTTGCGGGCTTAGAAAGAATTATTTCCTATCTCAATAATCTGACGTTCAGCCAGAGCGATTTAGATTATTTGCAAACCTTGGGCTATCATGGAGAGTTTCTGGATTATTTGCGAAATCTCAAGATGAGCTTGACAGTAAGATCTGTTCAGGAAGGTGATTTGGTTTTTGCCAATGAGCCAATCGTGCAGGTGGAAGGCCCTCTAGCTCAGTGTCAGCTGGTTGAGACTGCCCTGCTCAATATCGTTAATTTTCAGACCCTGATTGCCACTAAGGCAGCCCGTATCCGCTCTGTTATCGAAGATGAGCCACTGATGGAGTTCGGTACGCGCCGGGCCCAGGAAATGGATGCTGCTATTTGGGGGACTAGGGCAGCGGTGATTGGCGGAGCGAACGGCACCAGCAATGTCCGGGCTGGCAAGCTCTTTGATATTCCAGTCTTGGGAACGCATGCCCATGCTCTCGTTCAAGTCTATGGAAATGATTATGAAGCCTTTAAAGCTTACGCTGAGACTCATCATAACTGTGTTTTCCTAGTAGATACCTATGATACATTGCGCCTAGGTGTTCCGGCAGCCATTCGGGTGGCGCGTGAGCTAGGAGACAAGATTAAGTTTCTGGGTGTCCGCATTGATTCGGGAGACCTTGCTTATATTTCTAAGAAAGTTCGGCAGCAATTAGATGAAGCTGGCTTCCCAGATGCTAAGATCTATGCGTCCAATGATCTGGATGAAAATACCATTCTCAACTTGAAAATGCAAAAGGCCAAGATAGATGTCTGGGGTGTGGGAACCAAGCTCATTACGGCCTACGACCAGCCGGCTTTAGGAGCAGTTTATAAGATTGTTGCTATTGAAGATGAGACTGGAGAATTGCGCAATACCATCAAGCTGTCCAATAATGCTGAAAAGGTTTCGACCCCAGGCAAGAAGCAGGTTTGGCGTATTACCAGCCGCGAAAAAGAGAAGTCTGAGGGAGACTACATTACCTATGATGGCATTGATGTCAATAGCTTGGAAGAGCTGGAAATGTTCCATCCTACCTATACCTACATCAATAAAACGGTCAAAAATTTTGATGCCGTACCGCTTTTGGTGGATATTTTCCAAGAAGGAAATTTGGTCTATTCTCAGCCGAGCCTGACCGAGATTCAAGCCTATGCCCGTAAGGAATTTGATAAACTTTGGGACGAGTACAAACGAGTTCTCAATCCACAGGATTATCCAGTTGACCTGGCTCGAGATATCTGGCAGGATAAGATGGATTTGATTGACCAGATGCGCAAGAAAGCCTACCAGACAGGAGCAGAAAAATGAGTCTACAAGAAGAAATCATCGCTCAACTGGGCGTTAAACCAATCATTGATCCGGAGGAAGAAATCCGCAAGTCGGTGGATTTTCTCAAGGCCTATCTGAAAAAGCACCCTTTTTTGAAAAGTTATGTTTTGGGAATTTCTGGTGGTCAGGACTCAACCTTGGCTGGCCGCTTAGCTCAGCTGGCTGTAGAGGAAATGCGGGCTGAGACTGGGGATGATAGCTATTGCTTTATCGCAGTTCGTTTGCCTTACGGTATCCAAGCAGATGAAGATGATGCGCAAAAAGCTCTGGCTTTTATCCAGCCTGATGTCAGTCTGACAGTCAATATCAAGGAATCTGCTGATGCCATGACAAGGGCTGTGGAGGCAACGGGGACCAAAGTCTCTGATTTTAACAAGGGCAATATCAAGGCTCGCAGCCGTATGATTGCCCAGTATGCTTTGGCCGGTTCATACAGTGGAGCTGTCATTGGAACCGATCATGCAGCAGAAAATGTCACCGCCTTTTTCACCAAGTTTGGGGATGGCGGAGCAGATATCTTACCACTTTACCGTCTCAATAAGCGTCAAGGCAAGCAGCTTTTGGCCGCCTTGGGAGCGGATCCGGCTCTCTATGAAAAGGTGCCGACGGCTGATTTGGAAGAAGAAAAGCCTGGGATTGCGGATGAAGTCGCTCTGGGAGTGACCTATAATGAAATTGACGATTATCTCGAAGGCAAGTCCGTTTCAGCCAAAGCCCAAGAAACTATCGAATCTTGGTGGCATAAAGGCCAGCACAAACGCCATTTGCCGATTACGATTTTTGATGAATTTTGGAAGTGAAAATCTCTATTGAAACTTTTTAGTTTGAGCTAAGAAACGAGGAAGCTATGAAAAAGATAGGTACACAGTCCATTGAAACCAAACGTCTTTTGCTAAGACCTTTTCTGGAATCGGATGCTCAAGCTATGTACGACAACTGGGCTTCTCGTCCGGATAATTTGCTGCATGTGACCTGGTATGCTCACGAGAGTCCTGAAGTCACCCAACAATCCATTGCTCGCTGGGTTGAGAACTATCAAAACATGGATTTTTACAAGTGGGCCATCTGCCTGAAGGAAAAAACTGAACAAGTGATTGGTGATATTAGTGTGGTAGATAGAGATGAGGCAGTCAATGCTTGCGAGGTCGGTTATATTTTAAGTAAAGACTATTGGGGGCAAGGGCTGATGACAGAAGCTTTGAAGGCTGTTTTAATCTATCTCTTGCAAGACGCAGGATTCAATCGTGTCACAGCAAAATTTGTAACAGCCAATCCAGCTTCTGGGCGTGTCATGGCCAAAGCTGGCATGAGCTATGAAGGCTCTTTCCGTCAGGCTGTATTTCATAAAGGACAAGTCAAAGATTTTTCCGTCTATGGAATCCTAAGATCCGATTTAGAAAAAGGCTAGGACTCTTTTGTCCAGCCTTTTTACTTGCGCTCCTTTTTTAAAGTTCTATAATAGATGTATAATGACAAGGAGGATTCTATGCATTCGTTAGAACAAGATTTTACAGATAAGTTGTATGCTGCTTATGAGGCCAATCCCAAGTTTGCAGCAATGGAAAATGCTATCAGTCACAATGGCCTTTTGACTTCTTTGGAGAAGCGAAGCGCTGCCGTGGAAAATACACCAGTTTTTTCACTAGATCTCACGAAAGATAAGGTCAGTGACCAGAAAGCTTCAGGGCGCTGTTGGATGTTTGCAGCTCTTAATACCTTCCGCCACAAGATGATTGCGAACTTCCAATTGGAAGATTTTGAGCTATCTCAGGCCCATACCTTCTTTTGGGATAAATATGAAAAATCCAACTGGTTCTTAGAGCAGGTGCTGGCGACAGCTGACCAAGAATTGGCTAGTCGCAAGGTCAAGTTTCTCTTAGACACGCCTCAGCAGGATGGCGGTCAGTGGGATATGGTTGTTTCCCTCTTTGAGAAATATGGGGTCGTACCCAAGTCGGTCTATCCAGAGTCAATCTCTTCCAGTGACAGTCGCGAGCTCAATCAGATTCTCAATAAACTCCTGCGTCAAGATGCGCAGATTTTGCGAGAATTAAGAGCGGAAGGGGCAGAATCGGCTGAACTTCAAACTAAAAAAGAAGAACTCCTACAGGAAGTCTTTAACTTTCTAGCTATGAATTTAGGCTTGCCGCCTCGCCAGTTTGACTTTTCTTATCGCGATAAGGACAATCATTTCCATAGCGAGAGCGGATTGACACCTCTGACTTTCTATCAAAAATATGTCGATCTAAAGCTAGATGACTATGTCTCTATCATCAATGCGCCGACTGCAGACAAGCCTTATGGTAGGTCCTATACAGTTGAGATGCTGGGCAATGTCGTTGGCAGTAAGCCAGTCCGTTATTTGAATGTTGAAATGAATCGACTAAAAGAGCTGGCTATTGCGCAAATGCAGGCTGGTGAGACCGTTTGGTTTGGTTCGGATGTTGCTCAGTCTAGCAATCGTAAGGCTGGTGTTATGGTTGAGGGGATGCACGATTTCACTGCCAGCATGGATATTCGACTAACTCAGGACAAGGCTGGCCGCTTGGACTATAGCGAAAGCCTCATGACCCACGCCATGGTCTTGACAGGGGTAGACTTGGATGAAAATGGTAAGGATAAGAAATGGAAGGTCGAAAACTCTTGGGGTGAAAAGGTTGGTAACAAGGGCTATTTCGTAGCCTCTGACGCTTGGATGGACGAATATACCTATCAAATCGTCGTTCGTAAAGAATTTCTGACAGCCGCAGAATTAGCTGCTTATGAAGCAGAGCCACTTGTGCTAGCACCATGGGATCCCATGGGGGCTTTGGCAAAGTAAACTTTGATGAGAGAATAAGAAAAGAGTAAGAATAAAAAATTCTTACTCTTTTAGTTTGTATTCTAATCTTCGTAACCCTAGTCATTTCCACCGTCACCGGAAGATGAGTCATTGTGGCTAGAAGAGCTATTGTTTGAATCACCAGAATGCTCACTGGAAGCTGATGTGTCAGAGCTAGCTTCTGTACTGTAACTGCTATAGCTAGAATAGTTATAGTACTGCTGGTTATTGTAGTAACGGTTATAGCCAGTACCACTGTTGAGGTAGACATAAGAGCCACTGCGGTAGAGGCCATCTGGCATTTCCCAATCTTCTGAAGCAGAGCCATCTTGAGCTAGGTAGAGCATCATTTCGCGGTAGACATCTGTTGCTACCTTAACCCCGTCATCAAGGATAGGTGTCAGGCGGTTAGAGTAGCCTGTCCAAACAGCCATTGAATACTTAGGCGTGTAACCAACGAAGAGCTCGTCTGGTGTGACAATGCTAGAGTAGTAGTAAGGCTTGGTCAGCTTGGCTAATTCATCATCAGCATAGTTGGAGGTTCCGGTCTTACCGGCCTGATAAACCCCAGAAATAGCAGCGTTTGTACCTGTACCAGACTGCAAGACTGTTTTCATCATATCGGTCATCATGTAGGCTGTCGTTTCCTTCATAGCCTTGGAACCATTATTGGAGAAGGTCTTCTCGGTTCCGTCACTGAAGACGACGCGATTGACATACTGAGGCTTGTAATAAGTACCGCCATTGGCAAAAGCAGCATAAGCAGCAGCCATTTTTTCACTGCTGGCTCCGTACTCGTTGCCGGATTTGCTGGTATTACTTGAAATGGCATTAACATAGAACATTTCAGGATAGTTAATCCCAATACGATTTAGGAACTTGAGGGACTCATCCAGACCAACGGCTTCCAGCGTTTTCACGGCAGGAACGTTCCGGGATTCCTGAATCGCGTATTGAATGGTCATCCCGCCATAGTATTTCTTATCCCAGTTGTAAACTGGTGTGCTGGAATACGGGAAGTTATATGGAGCATCTGTGATAGGAGCAGCAGTTGAAGTATAGACTTCATTTTCAAGAGCTGGAGCATAATCGGTGATTGGTTTCATAGATGAACCGAAGTCACGGTTGGTTTCAACAGCTTGGTTGGTCCCAAAGGATACGTTGGTAGACTGGTGACGGGCACCGAGTTGGGCAATGACTTTACCAGTTTGGACATCCATAACTGTAGAGGCAACCTGCATTTCATCATCTGGATAAGCTACATAGTCTTCAGTATTGTAAATATCCCAGAGTTTCTGTTGAGCCTCTGTGTTGACGTTTGTATAGACTTCCATACCAGTTGTCAGGACATTATAACCAGTTTCTTCTTCAACCTGTTCAATTGCTTCTTTGATATAGTTATCCATGTAAGCGGGATAACTAGTGGAAGCTTTCAGGCTTTGAAGTCCATCGGTTACAGGTGTGTTTTTGGCTTGCTCATATTGTTCATCTGTGATGTATTTGAGATCATGCATTTCACGAAGTACCAGATTACGGCGATTGGTTGCAGCCTCTGGATGGGTGTAGGGGTCGTATTGATTCGGTGCCTGAGGCATACCTGCCAGCAGAGCCGTTTGGTGTAAGCTCAAATCTTTTAGGTCCTTGCCATAGTAGCTTCGGGCTGCTGTCTGCATACCGTAGTTACTGTTAGACATGTAGACTTTGTTGACATAATAGGTCAAGATTTGCTGCTTGGTCGCTTTACGCTCAAGCTGAGCGGCCAGCCAAGCTTCTTGGATTTTACGTGAAAGAGTCGCATCTGAAGAAGAAGTTGAGAAATAGGACAGCTTAATCAACTGCTGGGTCAGAGTTGATCCCCCTTGGCGACCTCCGCGGATGTTGCTAACAAGGGCACCTGCAATCCGAATAAAGTCCACCCCGCGGTGATTGAAGAAGCGATGGTCTTCGATGGCGACAATGGCGTTAACCAAATCCGTAGGAATTTCACTTGTTTCAGCATTGACCCGCTTTTCAGCGCCTAGGTCCGCAATCAAATTGTTATTGCTGTCAAAAATCTTACTGGATGTGGTTGCGATCAGGTCTTTTTCAGAAAGCTTGGGAGCCTTGACAGCATAGTAGGTAAATACCAAACAGCCAATCACGAATCCAATCATAAGCAGGGTTATAAGTGCACTTGCAAGATATTTTAAAGCCTGCATAAGAGTTTGTTTATTCATTTATAATACCACCTAGTAGTTTTTGTTCGATAATTTCAAGATAAGGAATGCTGGGAAGCTGCTGCATTTCAATCGGATAACCATGCTCTTGGATGTAAGTTAGAGGCATGGACTTCCCTCCCTTGTCGATCTTGTAAAACTCAATTAAATAAGAAGCGGGAAGCAGGTAAGTCTCCCTTAAGCTGGAAAAATGCAGTAAGACAAAGCAGATGCCCTTTTGCTCAAGGACTGCCTCCATGTGCTCAATCTGATGCGAATGAAAATTTTTCATGGGCATCGATTTTTTCTGTCGGGTTTCCTTGGCTTCAAAGTCAATATAATGGCCCTTGTAGACGCCAGAATAGTCTGTTGTGGAAGCTTGCCGAAAGTAAGCCTCTACAATCTTGGCTCGGCTACGGTGTGGATAATCAACCTTGACAATCTGAATGGGGGTGGGCTTTTTATGGATGACAGCGAGTCCTCTGCTAAGATAGTAGTTGTTGGATTCGTTGATCATCTTTTCAAAAGACATCCCACGGTTGGCAAAGTTAATCATGCCGGAAACCGGCCTATTGATACTGCTTTTTGCCTTTAGCTTATGCGGATAGTTGACCATAAAACTCCTTATTGGTACAATAGCATCACTCTATTATACCACAAAAAACTTTTTTAAGGGAGAATAAATGACCAGTCTACTAATTACAGGCTACAAAGCCTTTGAAATCGGTATTTCGACGGGAAAAGATATGAGAATAAACATCATAAAAGAAGCCGCTAAAAGGGACTTAATCCGTTTTTTGGAGGATGGAGTGGACTGGCTGGTTTTTATGGGCAATCTGGGCTTTGAGTCTTGGGTTTTGGAGCTTGTTGATGACCTAAAAAAGGACTATGAATTTCAGACGGCAACCATCTTTCTCTTTGAGAATCAAGGTGAAAATTGGAACGAAGCCAATCAAGCAAAATTAGCTGCTTTTAAGCAGACGGATTTCGTCAAGTATGCTTATCCGACCTATCAAAATCCCAGCCAGTTTCGTGATTACAATCAATTCATTATTCAAAATACGGACGGAGCCTACCTGTTTTACGATGAAGAACAGGAGACAAAACTGAAATATCTTTACCAAGAAATGAAAAAACAAGAACAATATTTTATCAAAAAATTAACATTTGATGACCTGAATGAAGTGGCCGAAAATTTTTCGGGAAATTAGATGATAAATCTTGATTTTTATAGTGCATTTTGTTTATAATTGAATATGATAAACTAGATTGGAGAGAGAAGATGACAAGTATTATTTTTACAGCAAAAGATATTTTTGATCAGGATTTTAAACGCGAAGTACGCGGCTATAGTAAGTCCGAAGTGGATGAGTTTTTGGATGATATTATCAAGGATTATGAGACTTATGCAGCCTTGGTAAAGGAGCTGCGTGAGGAGAATCGCCGTCTCAAGGAAGAGTTAGCTGCGAAGCCAGTTGAAAAAGCACCGGTTGAGCCGACTCAGCCTGTCCAATCAACACAAGCGACTCAGTCAACTGCAGAAAGCTTCCCTCAGATGACTTCTGCGACTAATTTTGATATCTTGAAGCGCTTGAACCGTCTTGAAAAGGAAGTATTCGGAAAACAAATTCTGGATCGTGAATAATGGTTCTTTTTAGAACAGTGCAATTTTTGGATAATCGCGTGGAAATTTTAGATTTTCATGAGGAAAGTCCATGCTAGCACTGGCTGTGATGCCGGTAGTGTTTGTGCTGGGCGAAGAAATAAGCCTAGGGACGGATTTTTCCGTTACGGCGACTGAAAAGGCTAAGTCTTTGGATATGTCTGATTAGGTCTGAAAGTGCCACAGTGACGTAGTTCTTTTGGAAACAGAAGAAGTGGAACGCGGTAAACCCCTCAAGCTAGCAACCCAAACTTTGGTCGGGGCATGGAGTGCGTGGAAGCGAACATAGCACTCTGACTGGAAACAGTAGACAGATGATTATCGAAGGAAATGGTACCTAGTCATTTCCGGAACAAAACATGGCTTACAGAAAATTGCATATAGGCTGAGGCTGGGACGGCAAGTCCTGTCCTCTTTAAATTTTATAATAGAATAGCAAGAGAGTGGCTGAGCGCTCTATTCTCTGCCAAGTTCAACTAGCTGTTGCTTCATTTGTCTGATGGATATTTCAAGGAATGAGCTAGCTGATAAATGGTAGCGAAACCTTCTCAGCCCAAAATTTAAAAAGGGAGAGTGAGGAAAATCGATGTGACGAAATCACGATTTTTGTCTCACTCCCTTTGTTTGTATAGATTGGAATCCATTAAAAAAGCCAATATGAAAGAAAAATTTAATTTAATTGCGACCGCAGCGGCAGGGCTAGAAGCTGTCGTCGGCCGTGAAATCAGAGAGCTGGGACTTGATTGTCAGGTCGAAAATGGCCGGGTTCGCTTTGAGGGTGATGTCAGTTCCATTATTCAAACCAATCTCTGGTTGCGCGCGGCCGATCGGATTAAGATTGTAGTTGGCAGTTTTCCAGCCAAGACTTTTGAAGAGCTCTTTCAGGGAGTTTTTGCTCTGGATTGGGAGAATTATCTACCGCTGGGAGCTAAATTTCCTATTTCCAAGGCCAAATGTGTCAAGTCAAAACTTCACAATGAGCCTAGTGTTCAGGCTATTTCTAAAAAGGCAGTTGTCAAGAAGCTGCAGAAGCATTATGCACGTCCGGAAGGGGTGCCCCTGCAGGAAAATGGAGCTGAGTTTAGGATAGAGGTTTCTATTCTAAAAGATGTAGCGACGGTCATGATTGATACAACAGGGTCTAGCCTCTTCAAACGTGGCTATCGTGTCGATAAAGGCGGTGCACCGATTAAGGAAAATATGGCAGCGGCCATTTTACTCCTGTCCAATTGGTATCCAGATAAGCCTTTGATAGACCCGACTTGCGGCTCTGGTACTTTTTGTATCGAGGCAGCCATGATCGGGATGAAGATAGCGCCGGGACTCCATCGTTCCTTTGCCTTTGAAGACTGGAATTGGGTGGATAAAGACCTGGTAGCTCAGGCTCGCTCGACTGCACTCAGTCAGATTGATCAGACCATCCAGCTGGATATTTCTGGATCGGATATCGATGGCCGTATGGTAGAGCTAGCTCAAAAAAACGCTGAGCAAGCAGGAGTAGCAGAGCAGATTCACTTTAAGCAGATGCGTCTGCAGGATTTGCATACAGATAAGATTAATGGTGTGATTATCTCTAATCCGCCGTATGGGGAGCGCCTCCTAGATGATGAGGCTGTGACTCGTCTTTATCAGGAGATGGGAGAAACTTTTGCTCCGCTCAAAACCTGGAGCAAGTTTATCCTGACTAGCGATGAAGCTTTTGAAAGCAAATATGGTAGTCAGGCCGATAAAAAACGCAAACTTTATAATGGAACTTTAAAAGTTGATTTGTATCAGTATTTTGGCCAGCGGGTTAAACGTCAGTTAGATTAGAAAGGATTTGCCGTGACGAAAGAAGAAAACTACTCACCGGAAGAAGAAAAGAAAGAGTCGGTCCTTGATTTTGAAGAGGCCAAGGAAATGACAGTCGGTCAAGCTACTCGTAAAAAAGAGGAGCTGGAAGCCGGTGTGAATGAAAGCGACAATGTGCTGGATAAGTATATCAAGCAGCACCGTCAGGAAATCGAAGCTGGAAAATTTGAAACCCAGAAAATCAGAAAGCTGCAGGAGCAGGAAGCGGCTCAAGCTGAGCAAGCCACTTCTGATTTGACCGATTTCATCAAAGAAAGACGGCAAGAGGTTGAAAGTGAGCAGGAGATTCCAACAGCACAGTCGCCCGGCACTGAGACAGCAAGTGAACCAGAAGCAGCTCCAAACCCCTTAGGTTCTCGCAGTCAACGCTCAGAGCAGGAAGATGCGGTTCCCGCTGCTCCCGTTCAAAAGACATCTTACGGTCCTATTCCAGAACCGCTTGATGAGAAGGAATTACAGGTTCCTAAGACGCCTTTCTACAAGAAAAAAGCTTTCCTTTATCCAGTCTTAGGACTTTTAGGGATTGCTGTAGCGGGCACAGGGCTTTACTTTGCTCTGGGGCATAATTGGGGCCACAAGACCGTTACAAGCTCCAGTTCTTCAACATCGCAGTCCAGCAAAAAGAGCTCGTCTTCCTCTAGCTCTGATAATATTGCCAAGGATTTGAAGTCCTTTAATGATGAGTATGCTGCATTCTTCACAGATAGCAATCAGACAGCTGTCAAAAATAGTAAATTTGGCGACTTGGAAAAATTAAAAACCTTACTTGAAAAGCTAAAAGGCAGCAAAGACTATGATGCAGCCAAGAGCAAGTATGATTCCCTAGTAAAACAAATTTCAGCTATCCAAAGTGTCAATTCGCAGTTTGATGGCGGAGCGATCACTGACGGCGTCTTGAACAAGGAAGCCAAGGCCAATACCAATGCGACCTTCTCAGATGTATCAAGTGGCAATGCTAAATTAGATGAAGTTCTAAAAGCAGCGATTGCCCAAGGACGCGGCCAACAGATTCCAACACCGGCTCCTGCTACTGATCAGGGAGGCACCGGTACGGGTACAAGCGGCGGTTCAAGCTCGTCTGCTTCTGGTTCAGGCGCTTCCAGCTCATACTCTGGCTATGGTCTTCCAAGCAATGGAGTAAATCTGCAGAGAGATCTCAGTCGAGTCCCTTATAACCAAGCGGCTATTGATGACGTCAACAATCCAGCTTGGACATTCAACCCTGGCGTTCTGGAGAAAATTTTGCAAACTTCTCGTGAGCGTGGTTATATTTCTGGTGATAACTATATCCTGGAACGCGTCAATATTATTAAAGGAAACGGCTACTATAACCTCTTCAAGCCAGACGGCACCTACCTTTTCAGTATCAACTGTAAGACTGGATACTTTGTTGGAAATGGACCAGGTCATGCTGATTCGCTTGATTTCTAGTCATCTGTGAACATTTCTTCAGCAGCTGGCTTTCAAGTCTGTTGATGGATTTGATTATACATGCACAAAAAAAGTTCTCGATTTCGAGAACTTTTTATTGTTTTAAATCACATGGCGTTCAAAGGCATCATCAGAGATCCCTTGGCTGAGAATGAGCTTAGCCCATTCTTTGGCTGAGAAGAGGCTGTGATCCTTGTAGTTTCCGCAGGATTCAATGGTTGTTCCAGGGACATCTTCCCAGCTAGTTGACTCAGCGATTTCTTCCAGACAGGATTTGATGACCTGAGCAATCTGGCTGGAGCTGTGTTGGCCCCACATAATCATATGAAAACCAGTGCGACAGCCAAAAGGCGAGCAGTCAATCATACCATCAATGCGCTTGCGAATCAGCATAGCCAGCAAATGCTCGATAGTATGCAGGCCAGCAGTCGGGATTGAATCTTCATTAGGCTGAACCAGACGGATATCAAAATTGGAAATGATGTCGCCTTTAGGGCCGGTTTCTTCTCCGATAAGGCGGACATAAGGCGCTTTGACGATGGTGTGATCCAGCTCAAAGCTTTCAACGATAACTTCTTTAGACATGGTTTCTCCTTTATAATGTAGCGAGTGCGAGAAGGTTTTTCTAGTGATATTAAGCCAAAGGTTTGTCTTGTTAGCGAAGAAAAAGCCTGTCTCATATACACAATTTCTTCTCTGATTATAGCATAAAAAATTTTTATTTGGGAATAAAGTTTACGTCTTAGAAAAATGAAAAGTTTGAATAATCCTACTTATGTCTTGAAAAGGTTTTGGTGCTCATGCTTCTACAAACTTCGAAGATTTTGTCTCTAAAAAATGGACAAAAGCTTTCTTGATTTTCAAAAAATAGGTTTGTGAATTTTTTAGATTTGTGATAGAATAGTATGGAATTTTGAATTCAACAATTAAATAGATTTGGAGTAAAAACATGGACCTATTTCCTATAATTATGTCTGTTTTTGCTGCCATCATTGGTTTAGTGATTGGATATGTAAGTGTCTCGGCTAAGATGAAATCATCTAAAGAAGCTGCAGAGCTTACTCTTTTAAATGCTGAACAAGAAGCAACCAATTTACGCGGACAGGCTGAACGCGAAGCTGATTTGATTGTCAAAGAAGCCAAGCGAGAAACAAGTTCGCTTAAAAAAGAAGCACTTTTGGAGGCAAAAGAAGAAGCCAGAAAATATCGTGAACAAGTTGATGCAGAATTTAAGTCTGAACGTCAAGAGTTAAAACAAATCGAAAGCCGCTTGACAGAGCGTGCTTCTACCCTTGACCGCAAAGACGATAATTTAAGCAACAAAGAAAAGGCTTTGGAGCAAAAAGAACAAAGTCTCTCAGATAAATCTAAACACATTGATGCGCGTGAAGAACAAGTAGCGGAACTTGAAAAGCAGAAGGCAGCAGAGCTGGAGCGAGTTGCTTCGCTATCGCAGACAGAAGCGCGTGATATTATTTTGACGCAGACCGAGGACAAGCTTTCTAAAGAGATTGCGACTAGAATTCGGGATGCTGAGCAAGATATCAAAGAGCGGTCTGATAAGGTTGCGAAGAATATCTTGGTCCAAGCCATGCAGCGTATTGCCGGTGATTATGTAGCTGAGCAAACCAACTCAACGGTGCATCTGCCAGATGACAGTATGAAGGGTCGGATTATTGGCCGTGAAGGTCGCAATATCCGAACTTTTGAAAGTCTGACTGGTATTGATGTCATCATTGATGATACGCCTGAAGTGGTTACTCTCTCAGGTTTTGATCCGATTCGACGTGAGATTGCTCGTATGACCATGGAAGCACTCTTGAAAGATGGCCGTATTCACCCAGCTCGCATCGAGGAGTTGGTTGAGAAGAACCGTCTGGAAATTGACAATCGCATCCGTGAGTACGGGGAAGCCGCAGCTTATGAAATCGGAGCACCTAACCTGCATCCTGATCTGATGAAAATCATGGGGCGCTTGCAGTTCCGTACTTCTTATGGTCAGAACGTCCTGCGACACTCTATTGAGGTGGCCAAGCTTTCCGGTATCATCGCTGCTGAGTTGGGTGAAAATGCCAATTTAGCTCGCCGTGCTGGATTCCTCCATGATATTGGCAAGTCTATCGACCGTGAGGTTGAAGGCAGCCACGTGGAAATAGGGACAGAACTGGCTCGTAAGTACAAGGAGCATCCAGTTGTTGTTAATACGATTGCCAGTCACCACGGAGATGTGGAAGCGGAAAGTGTCATTGCTGTTATCGTAGCTGCAGCAGACGCTCTCAGTGCTGCTCGTCCAGGTGCCCGCAGTGAATCTCTGGAAAGCTATATCAAGCGTCTCCAAGATTTGGAAGAAATCGCTAATAGCTTCAAGGGTGTCAAGAACAGCTTTGCTTTACAAGCCGGCCGGGAAATCCGGATTATGGTTCAGCCGGACAAGATTAAGGATGACAAGATTACGATTTTGGCGCACGATGTTCGTGAAAAGATCGAAAACAACTTGGAATATCCGGGCAATATCAAGGTAACGGTTATCCGTGAGATGCGGGCCGTTGACTACGCAAAATAAAGAAGAAATGCAGTCTGGTAACAGATTGCTTTTTTCTTGAATTTTCTGCTGGTCTATTTGGATTTCCGTATGATTGCTTGCTTATTTTTCTATTTTCTCAAAACTCTAGACACATACATTTCTTCCTATCCTCTTGAAATATCAGTCTAATTTTGTTACACTAGATAGAAAGACTGTGAAGGAGACATGATGACGGAACGAGGCTTACTAATCGTCTTTTCTGGTCCCTCTGGTGTAGGAAAAGGGACTGTTAGACGAGAAATTTTTGAAAGCACTGATAACCAATTTCAGTACTCGGTATCCATGACGACTCGTCCTCAGCGCTCAGGCGAAGTGGATGGAGTTGACTATTTCTTCCGAACTCGCGAGGAGTTTGAAGAGCTGATTCGTCAGGGCCAGATGCTGGAGTACGCAGAGTATGTAGGAAACTACTACGGGACGCCTCTGACTTATGTCAATGAAACGCTGGATAAAGGTATTGATGTCTTCCTAGAGATTGAGGTTCAGGGAGCTTTGCAAGTCAAGAAAAAAGTTCCAGATGCCGTCTTTATTTTTTTGACTCCTCCAGACTTAGAAGAACTTAAAGACCGCTTGGTCGGCCGTGGAACAGACAGTGCGGAGATTATCGCCCAACGCATTGAAAAGGCCAAAGAAGAAATTGCCCTCATGCGCGAGTATGATTATGCCATTGTCAATGATCAGGTGCCGCTAGCTGCCGACCGTGTCAAGCGCGTGATTGAAGCAGAGCATTTCCGAGTAGACCGTGTTATCGGCCGTTATCAGGACATGCTTCCAAAAAATGAAACGATTATTCGATAGAAAGTTAGAAATTAGGTAGAAAATTATGATGTTAAAACCGTCTATTGACACTTTGCTGGACAAGGTTCCGTCAAAATATTCCTTGGTTATTTTAGAAGCTAAGCGCGCTCATGAGCTTGAAGCTGGAGCTCCCGCTACGCAGGAATTCAAGTCTGTCAAATCCACTCTTCGTGCTTTGGAAGAAATTGAATCCGGTAATGTTGTTATCCATCCAGATCCAGAAGGCAAGCGCGAGGCTGTTCGCCGTCGGGCAGAAGAAGAGCGCCTTCGTAAAGAAGAAGAAGAACGCAAGATTAAAGAGCAAATCGCTAAAGAAAAAGAAGAAGGTGAGAAGATTTAAGGTTGGGGATGCTCAATCTTATTTTTTCTGTAATGATGTTGAGGAAAGTGGGGTGAGAATTTGAAGGTAGCAAAGATTATTGTGGATGTTCCTCTGATGCAGACGGACAAGCCCTATAGTTATGCTATTCCAGAAGAGTTTGCAGGGATGCTGGAGGCTGGCATGCGGGTCCATGTCCCTTTTGGGCAGGGAAATCGCCTGATTCAGGGGATTGTGGTCGGCTTTGATGAGATGGGAGACCGAGAAGAGCTAAAGGAGATTGCGGAAGTCCTTGATTTCAGTCCCGTGCTGAATCAGGAACAGCTCTGGCTGGCGGACGAGCTGCGCAAGTCAGTCTTTTCCTATAAGATTAGCCTTTTAAAGGCCATGCTGCCTAGTCTTCTCAACTCCAGCTATGATAAACTACTCTATCCGACGGAGCTGCTGAATGATGAGGAACGTTCAGCTATCTTTGGACAGGAGGACAGCCTTCGCTTTTCTGATTTGGACAAGAAAAGCCAGGCCAAGCTGATGCGACTGACTCAAACTGGCCGTATTCGGCTGGAGTATCAGGCGACGGACAAGAAACATATTAAGACTGAGAAATGGTATCAGGTCAATCATACCGCTCTGCAAAATCATGACCTTCCCCGACAAGCTAAGAAAAAACAAACATTAAAAGAAGTCTTGCTGGAGCAGCAGGACAGCCAGCTTTTGGCTGATTTGCGAGAAAACTTTTCGCGCGATATTATTAATTACTTTATCAAAGAAAACCTAATTAGCATTGAGGATAGAGAAATCAGCCGTTCTGCTGCTTATTTCCAAAAGGAGCGGCAGCAGCAAAACCTGACCTTAAATGATGAACAAGCCGCAGCGGTTGCGGCAATCACTCAGAAAATTGGTCAGAGTCATTCTCAGCCAGTCCTCTTAGAAGGGGTTACTGGCAGCGGGAAGACCGAAGTTTACCTGCAGGTCATCGCAGAGGCACTTGCCCAGGGCAAGACCGCTATCATGCTGGTTCCGGAGATTTCTCTAACTCCGCAGGTTACAGATCGCTTTATTTCTAGATTTGGTGACCAAGTTGCTATTTTGCATTCTGGTCTGTCTGACGGTGAGAAATATGATGAATGGCGCAAGGTGGAGCGAGGAGCTGCTCAGGTCGTTGTCGGCGCGCGTTCAGCTATTTTTGCTCCGCTGACAAATATTGGAGCCATTATCATTGATGAAGAGCATGAGTCCTCTTATAAGCAGGATTCCAATCCTCGCTATCATGCTAGAGAGGTTGCTCTCCTGCGAGCTCAGTATAATCAAGCTGTTCTAGTGCTGGGTTCGGCAACTCCGAGCTTGGAGAGTCGTGCTCGAGCAAGCCGTGGTGTCTATGATTTTCAGCTGCTCAGCAAGCGCGCAAATCCGCTGGCCCAGATTCCTCAAGTGGAAGTGGTGGATTTTCGGGATTATATCGGACAGCATGAGGCCAGTAATTTCACCCCAGTCCTGCTAGAAGCTATTCAAGATCGTCTGGATAAGGGAGAGCAGACGGTTCTCATGCTTAATAGGCGGGGGTATTCCAGCTTTGTTATGTGTCGGGAATGCGGGACCGTTGACAGCTGTCCTAACTGTGATATTTCTCTGACCCTGCATATGGACACTAAGACCATGAACTGCCATTACTGTGGCTTTACTAAGAACATTCCTCAGAGTTGTCCAAACTGTGCCTGCCGCAGCATCCGCTATTATGGCACTGGGACGCAGAAAGCTTATGATGAGTTAGTTCAGCTCTTTCCACAGGCTCGCATTTTGCGGATGGATGTAGATACGACACGTAAGAAGGGCAGCCATGAAGCCATTTTAGAAAGCTTTGGTCAGGGTCAGGCAGATATTCTCTTAGGCACCCAGATGATTGCCAAGGGATTGGATTTTCCAAATGTGACGCTAGTTGGCGTTCTCAATGCGGATACTGCTCTTAATCTACCGGACTTTCGCTCTTCAGAGCGAACTTTCCAGCTGCTGACTCAGGTGGCGGGCCGTGCTGGTCGGGCTGAAAAGGCTGGTCAGGTCTTTATCCAGTCCTACAATCCTCATCATTATGCCATTGAATTTGCCAAGCAGCAGGATTACGAGGGCTTTTATGCTTATGAAATGGGAATCCGCCGGCAGCTAGGCTATCCGCCATATTACTTTACGGTCGGCCTGACTCTGTCGCATAAGGATGAAGAGACAGCAGTGCGAAAAGCCTATGAGGTTATGGATGTTCTGCGGAGCGGTCTGTCAGAAAAAGTGCAAATCTTGGGTCCAACGCCGAAGCCCATAGCTCGTACCCACAATCTCTATCATTATCAGATTTTGCTCAAATATCGCTTTGAAGACAAGCTGCAGGCGACACTAAATCAAGTCTTGGACTGGACACAGAATCGGGACAATAAAGATTTACGTCTGACAATTGATAATGAACCACAAAATTTTATGTAAAGCTTTTTAGCCGAGATTAAGGTTGTTGCAGGCGACTTCTGATATAATAAGGGAAGGAACAAAGAAGGAATCAATAGTTGAAAATGATGAAAATAATATTTATGGGAACACCGGACTTCTCAGCGACTGTCCTAAAAGGGCTGCTGGACAGCGGTCAATATGAAGTGTTAGCAGTGGTAACGCAGCCGGACCGTGCCGTCGGCCGTAAAAGAGAGATTCGCATGACTCCAGTAAAAGAATTGGCCTTGGAATACGGGCTGCAAGTTTATCAACCGGAAAAGCTGGCTCAAAGCTCGGATTTAGAGGAGTTGATGAACTTAGAAGCAGATGGTATTGTCACAGCTGCTTTTGGGCAGTTTTTACCTAGCTGCTTACTGGACAGTGTTGACTTTGCGGTGAATGTTCATGCTTCTTTGCTGCCTAAATACCGAGGTGGTGCGCCCATTCACTATGCTCTGATCAATGGTGATGAGCAAGCGGGTGTTACGATTATGGAAATGGTCAAGGAAATGGATGCTGGAGACATGATAGCCAGCAGAGCGGTGCAGATTGAAGAGACTGACAATGTCGGAACTCTCTTTGAAAAATTGGCGATTATTGGTCGAGATCTGTTATTGGATGTGCTGCCAGCCTATAGGGCAGGGCAGATTATCCCTCAGCCGCAAGATCCTAGTCAGGTCACTTTCTCTCCGAATATCAGCCCAGAAGAAGAGAGGATAGACTGGAGCAAAACAAACCGACAAATTTTCAATCAAATTCGTGGCATGTATCCTTGGCCAGTAGCTCATACCTTGCTGCAGGGACAACGCTTTAAGATTTATGAAGCAGATATGGTAGCTGGCAGCGGTCAGCCGGGACAGATATTGTCTATTAGTAAAAAAGAACTGGTGGTTGCAGCTGGTAAGGGAGCCCTCTCGCTGAAGACGGTTCAGCCTGCTGGTAAGCCCAAGATGGCTATCGTTGATTTTTTGAATGGACTGGGCCGCAGCCTGTCCCTAGGAGATACTTTTGGAAAGTAAGCAAAAAACGGCCCGTTGGCAGGTCTTGGAAATTTTGGAAGAAGTTTTTGAAGAAGGAGCCTATTCCAATATCGCCTTAAACCGGGCTCTGAATCAAAGCTTGCTGAGTCAAGCAGATAAAGGTCTGGTAACAGAGCTGGTTTACGGCACAGTTGCTCGGAAAATCACACTGGAGTGGTATCTATCCCATTTGATTGAGGATAGGGATAAATTGGATAACTGGCTCTACATTCTGCTTATGCTCAGTCTGTACCAGATGCTCTATCTGGATAAAATCCCTCAACATGCAGCTGTTCATGAGGCTGTTGAGATTGCGAAAATCCGTAAGCGTGGCAGTGAGAAATTTGTCAATGCCTTGTTACGTAGGATTGAGCGTGAGGGTGTGTCTGATTTTGAAACAATCAAGCGCAAAAACAAGCGCTACTCGATCCAGTATTCTCTGCCGGTCTGGCTGGTCAAAGATCTGATAGAAGAGTTTGGCGAAGAAAGGGCTCTAGCTATCTTTGCCAGTCTCTTTGTTCGAAGTAAGGCCAGCATTCGCGTGACGGATATGTCGCGCAAGGCAGAGCTTCGCCAGCTTTTAGGGGCTGAGGACTCTCTTTTATCTCCGTCAGCCTTGGTTAAGAGACAAGGACATTTTGCTGGGCATCAGCTCTTTGAAAGAGGAGCGATTACGATTCAGGATGAGTCTAGCCAGCTTGTGGCTCCTACTCTGGCCATAGAAGGAGAGGAGCAGATTTTGGATGCTTGCAGTGCACCGGGGGGCAAGACTGTCCACATGGCTTCCTATCTGACGAGCGGCCACATTACAGCCTTGGACCTCTATGATCATAAGTTAGAACTCGTAGAAGAAAATGCAAAAAGACTGGGCTTGGCAGATAAAATCACCACTAAAAAGCTGGACGCGACCAAAGTGTTTGAGACATTTGGCCCAGATGCTTTCGATAAAATCTTGGTGGACGCTCCTTGCTCAGGTATTGGCTTAATTCGCCGCAAACCAGATATAAAATATAATAAAGAAAATGCAGATTTTGAGAATTTACAAAAAATTCAGCTGGATATACTAGACAGCGTTTGTCAAAGTCTACGTAAAGGTGGTATAATAGCTTATAGTACTTGCACGATTATGGCCAAAGAGAATTTTGAGGTTGTCGAAAAATTTCTGGCCAGTCATCCGAACTTTGAGCAAGTCTTATTAGACCATGAAAGAAAAGATATCGTCAAAGACGGCTGTATCTTAATTACGCCGGAATTATATGAAAGCGACGGATTTTTTATCAGTCAATTTAGGAAGATATCGGAATAAGAGGAGGAAACTGACAGTATGGAAATTTCATTATTAACAGATGTTGGTCAAAAGCGTACAAATAACCAAGATTATGCCAATCTTTTTGTGAATCGGGCTGGCAAGACCCTGATCATCTTGGCAGATGGTATGGGCGGTCACAGAGCTGGAAACATTGCCAGTGAAATGGCTGTGACGGACTTAGGAGCTGCCTGGGTTGATACACAGATTGATTCGGTGAATCAGGTGCGTGAATGGTTTGCGGAGCACTTGGAAGAGGAAAATCAGCGCATTCATCAATTTGGTCAAGATGAAGAATACAAGGGCATGGGAACGACTTTGGAAGCCTTGGCTATTATTGATAATCAAGCCATCTATGCTCATATCGGCGATTCTCGTATCGGCTTGATTCACGGTGATGAATACCGTCAGCTGACCAATGACCACTCGCTTGTTAATGCTTTGTTGAAAGCTGGACAGATTACTCCAGAAGAAGCAGAGCGTCATCCGCAGAAGAATATAATTACTCAGTCTATTGGTCAAAAAGACGAAGTACAGCCTGACTATGGCATGATTACCTTGGAGGATGGTGACTACCTTCTACTTAACAGTGACGGTCTGACCAATATGATTTCAGACAGTGAAATTTGTGACATTGTCACCAGCGACATCAGCCTGTCTGAAAAAACACAAACCTTAATTCGCTTTGCCAACAATGCTGGAGGACTGGATAACATCACAGTTGCTCTGGTTCGCTTTGACAAGGAGGATAAGGCATGATTCAAATCGGCAAAATCTTTGCCGGGCGATATAAAATCATCAAGCAGATTGGCCGCGGAGGCATGGCAGATGTCTATTTGGCCAAGGACTTGATTTTGGATGGTGAGGAAGTTGCGGTAAAGGTTCTTAGGACCAATTACCAGACAGATCCTATCGCTGTCGCGCGCTTCCAGCGGGAAGCCAAGGCGATGGCTGACTTGGACCATCCGCACATCGTTCGGATTACTGATATTGGGGAAGAAGATGGCCAGCAGTATCTGGCTATGGAATACGTGGCAGGTCTTGACCTCAAGCGCTATATCAAAGAGAATTCTCCGATTTCAAATGAAGAAGCAGTCAGAATCATGGGACAAATCCTGCTGGCGATGCGCTTGGCGCATACACGCGGCATTGTCCATCGTGACCTGAAACCACAAAATGTCCTCTTAACCCCAGATGGCAATGCCAAGGTAACAGACTTTGGGATTGCGGTTGCCTTTGCAGAGACTAGTCTGACTCAGACTAACTCTATGCTGGGCTCGGTTCATTATCTATCGCCTGAGCAGGCACGTGGCTCTAAAGCGACTGTTCAGAGTGATATTTATGCGATGGGGATTATTTTTTATGAAATGCTGACTGGTCATATCCCTTATGATGGGGATAGTGCCGTTACGATTGCCCTGCAGCATTTCCAAAAGCCGCTGCCATCCATCATTTCTGAAAATCCTAATGTTCCTCAGGCCTTGGAAAATGTCGTCATTAAGGCAACAGCCAAAAAACTGACGGATCGCTATCAGTCAGTTGCAGAAATGTATGTCGATTTGTCCAGCAGCTTATCTTATGAGCGCCGTAATGAAAAGAAATTAGTCTTTGATGATGTTGCGAAAGCAGACACCAAGACCTTGCCAAAAATCTCACCTGTATCGCAGCCGGCAGTTCCACCTGTTAAGCCAACTCCAGCTAAAACGGAAGCGGATGAAGTTAAGGAAGAGACTGCTGATGCGGTTAAGAAAGTTCCAAAGAAACGTCGTTTGAGAACACGTTACAAAGTACTTTTCTTTGCAGTCCTATTGGTTTTGGCCTCCTTTGTCGTCCTTCTCTATAACAGCCCGTCCAATACCAGCGTGCCAGATGTTTCTGGTCAGACTGTAGCAGAGGCTCGCTCCGCTATCGAAGCTAAGAAGCTGGTTGTCGGAGAGGAAAAGGAAGAATACAGCGACAATGTCGAATCTGGCAAAGTCATTAAAACTGATCCACAGGCTAATAGTCAGCGCCGCGAAGGCAGCAAGATTGACCTGATTATCTCCAAGGGGCCCAAGACCTTTGTGATGGAAGATTATACTGAGAGACTGAAAGATGCGGCCGTCAAAGATTTGAAAGAAAACTTTAAGGTTCCTGAGAAATTGATTGAGATTGTTGAGGAGGAATCGGACGAGTACGAGCCAGGTCAGGTGATTCGTCAGTCGCCGGCAGCTGGTTCGACCTATGATTTGACTTCTAATCATAAGATTAAGCTGACAGTGGCCAAAGAAGTAACTAGTGTGTCCATGCCTGACTTTGGCAGCATGCAGTACACCTACGCCAATGCTCGTTCTTACCTGATTCAAATGGGAATTTCTTCTTCTCGAATTGAACGAGTTGTTGACCGTTCGGTCACTTCGACTCAGGCAGATTTGGTAACTTCCCAGTCACCAGCCGCAGGTCAGACAATTGACCTCAAGTCTAATGAAAAGATCACTCTTTACGTGACAGAGGCAACGACACCATCATCATCTAGTTCGTCATCATCATCGTCTAGCAGTAGCTCAAAGAGCAGCTCATCGTCTGAAGATAGCGGACATGGAACTAGTTCCAGCTCATCTGATGGTTGATTAATAAACCATCCATTTTAAGTTTTTCAGCTTAAAACGGATGGTTTTTTCTTTTTTGCTGGACAAATTTCCCCATTTCATGCCTTGGACGGAGGTTTTTTGGCCTAATTTTGTTAAAATAGGAAGGTAGAGAAAGGAAACGGCTATGTGGAAGGTTCAATTATTTGTCTTTGTTGAAACAGTCTTATTATCCATGGCATTGGTGACCATGTTGGCAGCTGATTTTTCACGAGTTGTCATTATATTGGTCCTTTTTTTGCTACTGCTCTATTATTACTTCGGCAAGCAAAAAGGGAATTTTCTGCTAGTCGCTTCCATGATTATGCTGTTTTTCATTATTATGCTCAATCCCTACGTCATTGCTGCCCTTTTATTCGCGCTGGTTTATGGGATGATTGTGGCCTACCCTTATATCTATAAGGAAAATCAAGAAACCCATCTCGTTTACGAAGAAGATGTGGAAATTCAGAGTGAAAAGAATCGCTGGTTGGGGGACCTGCAGCATTTTTCTAAGGACAGCTGTCAATTCCACGACATCAATCTCTTGCGCATTGTTGGGAAAGACACCATTCATTTGGAAGACGTGATTTTAGTCAACCATGATAACGTCATTGTCATTCGAAAAGGTTTTGGTGATACCAAGATTATTGTGCCGCTGGATGTGGAAATTCAGCTGCAAATCAATACTCTTTACGGGGAGCTAAATTTTCTGCATCATCCATCCCGCAAGCTGCGCAATGAAACCATTTCGCTGACGACACCAGACTATAAACGGGCCAATAAGACAGTGAAGATTGTCCTCGTCAGCTTCTTAGGAAATGTGGAGGTTGTCAGAAAGTGAAGAAATCAAATTATTTTCTCATTCTCCTCTATACTTTCTTTGTCTTATTTATCATCTTTCATTATATTTTCAATATTTTTGATTTTACTTGGCAGGAGCTCTTTAATGATTTGGAGCTGTTGCAGTCTTTCGTTTTCTTTGTTGTGATTATTGGTTTATCACTGACCATTCTGATTGTGATAGCAGCTCGCTTGATCCAATATCTGTCGGTAGCCCATGTGCAAAAAAATCTTCGGCGTTTGCTGGATGGACGGAGGCTGGAGCCGACAGACCAACCCGAGTTGGATCGCTCTCTGCATCAGCTCGAGAGAAGGCTGCATCGTCTGACAGAGAATCTCCAGAAGTCTGAAAACCAAACCTTGCAGACAGAAGAAAAAATTATCGAAAAAGAACGGCGGCGGATTGCGCGTGACTTGCACGATACTGTCAGTCAGGAATTATTTGCAGCCAATATGATTCTTTCAGGAGTGGCTGGAAATGTAGAACGGCTCGATGGACAAAAACTGCAAAAGCAGCTCAAGGGGATTGGAGATATTCTGGACACAGCCCAGAAGGATTTGCGGATTCTCCTGCTCCACCTGCGGCCTACAGAGTTGGAAAATAAGACTCTGGTCGAAGGTATGGATGTGATTATCAAGGAGCTGACTGATAAAAGTGATATTGATGTTCACTTCAATCATCAGGTTGGGCATCTACCAAAACAGATGGAGGAGCATGTCTTCAGAATCATGCAGGAAATTATCAACAACACACTGCGGCATGCCCAGGCAAGTCGGCTGGATATTTACCTCTATCAGGCACCTAATGAACTTAAAATCAAGGTATCTGATAATGGCGTCGGTTTTGATCCGTTGGCCCAGGATGAACTCAGTTACGGCTTGAAAAATATGGAAGACCGTGTGCGGGATATGGCGGGTACTTTTAAGCTTTTGACAGCCCCCAGAAAAGGTCTTTCTATTGAAATCACGATACCTTTACTAGAAGGAGAAGATCATGAAGATATTGTTAGTGGATGACCACCAGATGGTCAGATTGGGATTGAAAAGTTATCTGGAACTGCAAGAGGATATAGCTGAAGTATCTGAAGCAGTTAATGGCAAAGAAGGAGTTGAGCAGGCTTTGGCAAGTCGTCCGGATGTGATTATCATGGATATTGTCATGCCTGAGATGAATGGTATCGAAGCGACACTGGCCATTTTAAAAGAATGGCCGGAAGCAAAGATTCTGATTTTGACTTCTTATCTGGATAATGAAAAAATTTATCCTGTTCTGGATGCAGGGGCTCACGGGTATATGCTTAAGACTTCCAGCGCTGAAGAAATTCTCCGTGCTGTCAAAAAAGTGGCCAAGGGAGAATTTGCCATTGAAACAGAAGTCAGCAAGAAGGTGGAATATCATCGTAACCATATTGAGCTCCATGAGGATTTGACAGCTCGTGAGCGTGATATTTTAGGGCT
Organism: Streptococcus sanguinis; assembly: GCF_008329445.1. Taxonomy (GTDB): domain Bacteria; phylum Bacillota; class Bacilli; order Lactobacillales; family Streptococcaceae; genus Streptococcus; species Streptococcus sanguinis_O. The sequence goes on from NZ_VIBR01000003.1 coordinate 363,110, forward strand.
TTTGGCCAAGGGTTATGAAAATCAACGGATTGCGGATGAGCTCTTCATTTCCCTTAAAACGGTCAAGACTCATGTCTCCAATATCCTGTCCAAATTGGAGGTGAGCGACCGCACTCAGGCAGTTGTTTATGCTTTTCAGCACCATCTTGTCCCACAAGAAGACTTTTAATGGTATAATAGAAAAGATTAAGATTGGACAAGGGGAGATATGGACGCGAAATTAAAGTATAAGGCAAAAAAGATAAAAATTGTCTTTTTCGATATAGATGATACCCTGCGAGTCAAGGATACAGGTTTTATCCCAGATTCTATCCAGACAGTTTTCAAGCAGTTGAAAGACAAAGGGATTTTGACGGGTATTGCGTCTGGTCGAGGAATGTTTGGTGTCGTGCCGGAGCTGAGAGCTTTGCAACCAGACTTTTTCGTTACGCTGAATGGAGCCTATGTCGAAGACAGCAAAGGGAAGGTGATTTCTCAGACGGTTATCCCGTCCGATAGAGTGACATCCTATATTGCTTGGGCTCGGGAGGAAGGAATTGAATATGGTTTGGTCGGCAGCCATGGAGCAGCCTTGTCCAATCGAAATTCTCTGATTTCAGAGGCCATTGATGTGGTTTATCCAGATTTGCCTGTAAATCCAGACTTTCATTTAGACAAGGATATTTATCAGCTTTGGACTTTTGAGGATAGAGGAGATGGCCTGCAGTTGCCAGAGGCGTTAGCGGAGCATCTGCGTTTGGTTCGCTGGCATCCTCATTCGTCAGATGTCGTGCCGACAGAAGGTTCCAAGGCAGCCGGAGTTTCCAAGGTTGTCGAGCATCTGGGCTTCAAACCTGAAAATGTCATGGTTTTTGGCGACGGACTCAATGATTTGGAATTGTTTGACTATGCAGGAATTGGCATTGCCATGGGCGTTTCCCATGAAGAACTGCGAAAAAGAGCAGATTATATTACAAAAACAGTAGAAGAAGACGGTATTTTTGCCGCTTTAGAGGAGTTAGGTATGGTAGAAAAAGAATTACATTTTCCACAAGTAGAACTTGCAGCAGCAGAAGGTCCAAAAGCGACTATCAGGACTAATCATGGTGACATGAAAGTTCAGCTTTTTCCGGAACAGGCACCAAAAACAGTAGCCAACTTTATTGCTCTTGCTAAAGTCGGATACTATGACGGTGTGATTTTCCATCGTATTATTCAGGACTTTATGATTCAGGGTGGTGATCCTACTGGTACCGGTATGGGCGGTCAGTCTATCTATGGTGAGAAATTTGAAGATGAGTTTTCACCTGAGCTTTACAATATTCGTGGGGCTCTTTCCATGGCAAATGCTGGGCCAAATACTAATGGCAGTCAATTTTTCATTGTTCAAAATAAAAATCTACCTTATTCGGCTAAGGAGTTGAGCCGCGGCGGCTGGCCTGAAGCTATCGCTGAAGTCTATGCCAGTCAGGGAGGAACACCGCATTTGGATCGGCGCCACACTGTCTTTGGTCAGCTGGCTGATGAAGCGTCCTACCAAGTTTTGGACAAGATTGCAGCTGTTGAGACGGGGGCTATGGACAAGCCTGTGGAAGATGTTGTGATTGAGACGATTGAGGTTGAAGACTGATGAAAATCGGTGATAAATTAAAAGGCAAAATCACAGGGATTCAGCCTTATGGAGCTTTTGTTGAACTGGAAAACGGAACGATTGGCTTGATTCATATCTCAGAAATTCGTCCAGGCTATATTGAAAATATCCATGATAGTGTAAAGATCGGCCAGCAAGTCTTGGTACAGGTTGTGGACTATGATGAATTTTCTGGGAAGTCCAGTCTGTCCATGCGGACCCTGGAAGAAGAAAAGCACCGCCTCCCTAGACGCCACCGCTTTTCAAATGACCGCTGTAAAATTGGTTTTGAGCCTTTAGGCAGACAGCTGCCTATCTGGATCAAAGAGGCAAAAAAATTCTTAAAAGAAGAAAAAGTTTAAAAAATATCCTGTTCAATAAGAGAACAGGATATTTTGTTTAGATAGAATTGCTATTCAATTCATAGCCGACTGCTAAGTTGAAATGGACATATTTTTCAAAAAAACTAAGCATCAAATTCATAGAGAGCAGTAGATAGGTAGCGTTCGCCGTTATCAGGTGCCAGAGCAAGGACTTTTTTGCCAGCTCCTAGTTTTTTTGCTACTTCAATAGCTGCGAAAATAGCAGCAGCAGATGAAATTCCCACTAAGAAGCCTTCCTGACCGCCAATATAGCGTCCGAATTCCAGTGCTTGATCAGAAGTTACGCGGACAATACCGTTGTAGGCTGCTGTATCCAAGGTCTCTGGAATGAATCCAGCTGAAAGTCCTTGGATTTTGTGAGGACCTGGCTTCTCACCAGAAAGGATAGCAGATTCGTCTGCTTCAACTGCGTAGATTTGGATGTCCGGATTAACTTTTTTGAGAGCATGAGACACACCTGAAATAGTTCCGCCAGTTCCGACACCGCCTACAAAGGCATCCAGTCCGGTTTCACCGAAAGCAGCGATAATTTCTGCTCCTGTAGTTCGTTCGTGAACCTCTGGATTGGCCGGATTATTAAATTGCAGTGGCAGCCAGCCATTTCGTTCTTGTGCGATTTCTTGTGCTTTTGCAATAGCGCCTTTCATTCCTTCGCTACCTGGAGTCAAGACTAACTCAGCACCATAAGCTTGGATAATTTTGCGGCGCTCCACACTCATGGTTTCAGGCATAACAATGACAACCTTGTAGCCTTTGGCTGCTCCGACCCATGAAAGGCCAATACCAGTATTTCCGCTGGTTGCTTCAACGATAGTATCGCCAGGCTTGATAAGGCCATCGCGTTCAGCCGCCTCAATCATGCTGAGAGCAATACGGTCTTTGACAGAAGAGCCGGGATTGAAAGCCTCTAACTTCACATAAACCTCAGCAGCTCCTTCTGGAACCAAGTTGTTCAATTTGACGATGGGGGTTTGCCCAATTAGTTCTGTAATGTTTTGATAAATACGTGACATAGAATACATACCTCAATATAATTTAATAGAATTAGTATAAAATGAAACAAGCGCTTTGTAAAATATAAAAATCCTATCAAAGTGATAGGATTTTTTTATATTAGATTAAACCATTAATTTTCAAACGATTATTATAGGCTAATTCAAATAGATATTTATATAAGGGTGCAATATCTGCTTTTTTAGGAAATTCGAACTTATGTTTCTTAGGGAACTCGTTGTGGGCTTTTAAAAAGGCATTGTCTAAATAAGTGATTGTAATTTCACTATCATCAATACCAGCTCCAGCAGTTTCCATATCAACGTCCATAATATTCATCAGAAAAATTGATTTCACAGACATTTTCCGGCCGGTTGCTCCTTGCTTGTCAGTAAAAATAATACGAATATTTGTAAATAAGATAGAGTCACGAATCAGAGTATAGCCGCTCTGGATAACTTCACCTTCAAGTAAATATTGTCCGTATTCTTTTGAAAGTTGATCAACATTTTGTTCGCTGAAATTTCCAGCTAATCCTTGCATTAATTTTCCAAATGCCATAATTTTCTCCTTTAATTTTCTTCATCTAGTATAGCATGCACCTCAACTTCTCGCAAGCCTAAGTCAGTTAGTTCTATTTTTCCGTTGAAAAATTCTGTTAAATTTCTCTTAGTGGTTTCTTTGATATTTTTGTCAATATAAATGGTTGTATCAACTAATTCTGTAAAGATAGTATCGGTTTCTTCTAAGTTTTGGACCTTAAGAAAATTCGCAAAATCCTGATATTGGCTGTAAGACAGTTTTAAGCGCAGGCCAGCCTGTTCTTTTATTTCAACCAGCCCAATCTCCTTAATAGCCAGAGCAACACTGCCGGCATAAGCTCGAATCAGACCGCCGGCTCCGAGTTTAATACCGCCAAAATAGCGAGTAACCACAACGCAAAGATTGGTCAAATTGTGCTTTTCTAGGACTCCCAGCATAGGAACTCCGGCTGTTCCGCTGGGCTCACCATCATCGCTAGTTCGCTTTATATCACTCTTTTCCCCAATGATAAAAGCAGAGCAGTTATGAGTGGCCTTGTAATGTTCTTTTTTTATAGCAGCTATAAAAGCGCGAGCCTCTTCCTCAGAGTAAACTCGTTTTACATGGCAGATAAAGCGGGATTTTTTAATTTCCTCTTGAACCATACCATCTTCTTTAATTGTCTTAAATTCCATAACTATATTTTACAAAAAAAGACGAATTTTGCCAAAAAATTACGAATAAATAAGTATGTTAGAGTTACAAGATTGTTTAGGACGGATATTTACAGAAAATCAGTTAGAGCCTAGCTTGCGAGCACAAGCAAAAGAAATTCCCAGTATCCGAGAAGAAAAAGGCAAGCTCCGCTGCGGACGCTGCAACAGCTTGATTGAACGAGAAAATCAGCTACCTGTTGGAGCTTATTATTGTAGAGAATGCTTAATATTGGGCCGGGTACGGAGTGACCAAAAACTCTACTCTTTTCCCCAAGAGGATTTTCCTAAAAACCAAGTGCTTAAATGGCAGGGGCAACTGACAGAGTTTCAGGGAAAGGTCTCCGAGGGCTTACTTGATGCCTTAGAGAAAAGACAGAATACGTTAGTGCATGCTGTTACTGGCGCTGGAAAAACAGAAATGATTTACCAAGTGCTTGCAAGAGTTATTGATAGAGGAGGTTCTGTCTGTCTAGCCAGTCCGCGGATTGATGTTTGTTTAGAGCTTTATCGGCGCCTTAAAGAAGATTTTTCTTGTGAAATAGCCCTTCTGCATGGGGAATCAGAAGCTTATTTTCGCAGCCCCTTGGTGATTGCCACCACCCACCAGCTCTTAAAATTTTATCGGGCTTTTGATTTGCTGATTGTGGATGAGGTAGATGCTTTTCCTTATGTGGATAATCCCATGTTGTATCACGCTGTAGAGCATTCTGTGAAAGAGGATGCTACAACTATTTTTCTGACAGCCACTTCCACAGATGAACTGGATAAAAGAGTTCAAAAAGGCCAGCTGAAACGCCTGAGTCTTCCCAGAAGATTTCATGGTAATCCCTTGACCATCCCTCAGAAAGTTTGGTTATCCGATTTTCAAAAACATCTTCAGAAGAAGAAAATAGCACCTAAACTTTTGAACTATATAGAAAAACAGAGGGAGACCCAATTTCCTCTCTTAATATTTGCTGCAGAAATTCAAAGAGGAGAGGATTTTTCTCAGACTTTGCAGATAGCTCTGCCAGATGAAAAGCTAGCTTTTGTCGCCTCCACAACAGAAAATCGCCTGGAGATTGTCGAGCAGTTTCGTCGCAAGGAGATTACTATTTTGGTGACAACGACTATCTTAGAGCGCGGAGTAACCTTTCCTGGCGTAGATGTTTTTGTCTTGGAAGCCAATCATCGCCTGTTCACTCGTAGTGCTCTGGTTCAGATTTCAGGCCGAGTTGGCCGTAGTATGGATAGACCGACTGGACAGTTGCTATTTTTTCATGATGGGACTACCCTTGCTATGGAAAAGGCAATTCGGGAAATGAGAGATATGAATAAGGAGGCGGGATTATGACAGAGTGTCTTTTATGTAAGGAGCAAATTAAGGAGAAAGGCAGTTTTTTACGGCTTTTTCTATTAAAAAAAGAAGGACCAAGCTGCTGCTCCACTTGTTATCAAAATTTTGAACGCATATCTGAAGAGCATTGCCCATGCTGTTTTCGCAACGCGCAATCAGATTTATGTACAGATTGCAAAAAGTGGGAGGAAGAGGGGAATCAAGTCCAGCATCAGTCACTATTTACCTATAATGATGCAATGAAGGATTATTTCAGTCAATACAAGTTTCAGGGAGACTATGCATTGCGTTTTGTATTTGCAAAAGCAACTAAAAAAGCAGTCAAAATGTTTAGAGAGCATACCATTGTTCCAATTCCAGTGAGTAACAAAAAATTTCAAGTAAGAGGATTTAATCAAGTGCAGGGGATTTTAGATGCTGCAAACTTATCATATAGAAATATCTTAGAGAAAAAAGACACCCTAGCACAGTCGAGTAAGACACGTGAGGAGCGTCTGCGAACGCAGCAGGCTTTTAAAGTTAAGAAAGGAGTTGATTTACCAGATAAAATTTTGCTGGTTGATGATATTTATACGACTGGAAAAACCTTGCAATTGGCTAAGCAAATCTTGCTGGAAGCAGGAGTGAAAGAAATTTTGACATTTTCAATCGCAAGATAAGAAAAAATTTGCAAAAAAAGAATGAAAGCGTTATAATGATATTATAAATAAAACATTTATGTTTAGAAAGAAGGTACTTATATGCTTAAATATAGTATCCGTGGTGAAAACCTAGAAGTAACAGATGCTCTCCGTGACTACGTAGTTTCTAAACTTGAGAAGATTGAGAAGTATTTCCAAGCAGAGCAAGAACTTGATGCGCGTGTGAACCTCAAGGTTTACCGTGAAAAAACTGCGAAAGTGGAAGTAACAATTCCGCTAGGCTCCATCACTCTTCGTGCAGAAGATATCTCTCAGGACATGTATGGATCAATTGATTTGGTCACAGATAAGATTGAGCGCCAAATCCGCAAAAATAAAACCAAGATTGAAAGAAAGAATCGCAATAAAGTTGCTACAAGCCAGCTTTTCACAGATTCCTTTGCTGAAGAAGCAGAAGAAGTTCCGTCAAAAGTTGTCCGTTCAAAACACATAGATTTGAAGCCGATGGACTTGGAAGAAGCGATTCTGCAGATGGATTTATTGGGTCATGATTTCTTCATATATTCCGATGCTGAGGACAGCAGCACAAATGTTATATATCGTCGCGAGGATGGAGATATTGGCCTTTTAGAGGTTAAATAAAGTAAGAAAAGAGGGTTGAGAGCAGTTTTCTCAACCTTTTTAGATTATAGAAAGTCATACACTCAGGTGACATAAACCAGCTTCCTGCTCACAAAGAAATTAACTTTATACTTAGAACTGAAAAATAAACTTTAAAAAAAATCAAAAAAGATTAAAAAAGGTATTGACAGGTAGTAGGTATAGGTGATATACTAATATAGTTGTCGCGAAAG
>NZ_VIBR01000004.1:0-304751 GCF_008329445.1 Streptococcus sanguinis
GCAGTTAAGCCCTAGAACGCCGGAAGTAGTTGGGGGTTGCCCCCTGTGAGATATGGTAGTCGCTTAGCGTTTATCCGCCATAGCTCAGTTGGTAGTAGCGCATGACTGTTAATCATGATGTCGTAGGTTCGAGTCCTACTGGCGGAGTTTCAAAGAGGTTTTACCTCTTTTTTTGTACTTTTTGGTATTATTTACAATGGGAGATAATTCTATGATTGTGAGTGGTAGTGTTAAAAGCTATTGTTTTTCAGATAGTCTGTGAATTAAACAACAGTATTTAGCAGTTAAATCAAAAAGGCAGAAGTTAGTGCGTAACTAACTTCTGCCTTTTTCGATTATCGAGTGATTGTATGATAAAAATGCTTCTGAGGTTTACATTTATGATTCTGTACTGACTTCAAAGAAAGCTCGGTAAAGCGCGCGAATGGCAGCTTTTTCTTGATTTTTTTCAACAACAAACATGATGGATACTTCGCTTGAGCCTTGGGACATCATTTGAATGTTGATGTTATTTTCTGAAAGAGCTTTAGTTGCAGTGGCAGTAACCCCGATATGGCTTTTCATTTTTTCGCCGACAATCATGATAATGGAAAGGTCGTGTTCAATTTCTGCATGATCAACCTCTGCTTTTTGAACAAGCTGACGAAGGATCTCTTCCTCTTTGATAGGAGTTAATTCGCGCTCGCGCAAGATAATAGAGAGGTCGTCGATTCCTGTAGGCATATGCTCCCAACCAATATTCAAATCTTCTAGAATTTGAAGGACGCGTCTACCAAAGCCGATTTCTCTGTTCATCAGGTACTTGGACATGTTAATGCTGACAAATCCTGCATCTCCAGCAATTCCAACGACTGGTAGATGGTCCTTGCTGTGTTTATGGACAATTTGAGTACCTGGATGTTCTGGATTGTTGGTATTTTTAATAACCAGAGGGATTTTGCCGCGGTAAGCTGGAAGCAGAGCTTCATCATGGAGAACTGTAAAGCCAGCGTAGGCCAATTCACGCATTTCCCGATAGGTTAGCTCAGGAATGGAATGTGGTTTGTGAACGATGCCAGGATGGGCGGCAAAGATTCCGTCAACATCAGTAAAGTTCTCATAAACATCTGCTTTGACTCCCGCAGCAATGATAGAGCCCGTAATATCAGAACCCCCGCGAGAGAAAGTACAGATTTGTCCATCTTGAGTTACACCAAAGAAACCAGGAATAACTAGAACTTCATCAGAATTGTTGAGTTCTTCAATCTTATCATAGCTGGAAGGAAGAATTCTTGCATTGCTAGGTTCACTGGAAACGACGAGTCCTGCTTCTCTTGGATGTACGTAGCTAGCTGGAACGCCATTTTGACTGAAATAAGCTGCAATTAATTTGGCGTTGTTGTTTTCTCCTGCAGCAAGAAAAGTATCATAAAGAAATGCATTATCTTCAATTGGCAAAGTTGCAAGGCTTGTGATACTTTTGGAAATTTTCTCCAGAACTTTTGGTTTCAAACCTAGTTCTGCCACCATATCTGCATAGCGATTGATAATCCACTGTTGGTTTGGCGTGACATCATTTCCTGCAATATACTCTCGGTAATATTTAATCAGAGCATCGGTTACTTTGATATCGTCATCATGGCGTTTTCCTGGCGCTGATACTACAACAAATCGACGTTCAGGATCAGATTTGACAATGTTCAAAACTTTTTCTAATTGAGTCGCAGAAGCCAGTGAACTTCCGCCAAATTTTACAACTTTCATTGGTTCTCCTATCTTATTTTAAAAATTATAACAAAATTCTGAAAATTATTCAAACGCAGTTTTTATACTATATTTTAACCAAAATATTGCTTTTACACTTCAAATTTGAAGACCATCTAATTTTTCCCATCTTTTATTTCCTTTCTTTTATATTTTATGATAAAATATAAGTTGTTTATAATTTGAATATCAAATTATTTAAGAATAAAACAAAACGGCTGATTTGAAATCGGGTCGGGAATGGAGCTGAAATGACATTTAATGGAATTCTCTATCATGTAGCAGATGAGGTAGCAACGATTACTTTCAATCGTCCTGAAGTTTCAAATGGTTTTAATATTCCTATGTGTGAGGAAATTTTAGAGGCTATTGAACTTGCTGCTAAGGATGAGTCCGTCAAATTTTTAGTTATCAATGCGAATGGTAAGGTTTTTTCAGTGGGCGGGGATTTGGCTGAAATGCAGAGAGCTGTCAGTGATGATGACGTCCAATCCTTGGTGAAAATTGCCGAACTGGTCAATGATATTTCTTTTGCTATGAAACGTCTTCCTAAGCCTGTCATCATGAGCGTTGATGGTCCTGTTGCTGGTGCGGCTGCCAATATGGTCGTTGCAGCGGATTTCTGTATTGCGACTGAAAAATCCCGTTTCATTCAGGCCTTTGTCGGTGTTGGTCTGGCGCCAGATGCTGGTGGTCTTTACTTACTGACTCGTGCTATCGGGGTGACTCGGGCGACCCATCTGGTTATGACTGGGGAAGCTCTGACTGCAGAGAAAGCTCTGGATTATGGCTTGCTTTATAAAGTCTGTGAAGCAGAGAAATTGGAAAAAACAACGCAACAGTTGCTGAAGAAACTGAAACGAGGCTCTCTGAATTCTTACAGAGCCATGAAAGAAATGGTCTGGAAGAGTTTGTTTGGCGGCTGGTCTGAGTATGCTGAGCTAGAATTGGAGCTTCAGAAATCGCTGGCTTTCACAGAGGATTTCAAAGAAGGGGTTCGGGCTTATTCTGAGAAGCGTCGTCCAAACTTCACAGGTAAATAATGTACTGGTTCAAGGTTGCTTATTTTGCAAGTTGTTTACAAAAATATTTGAAAATCAAATTAATTTTCAAAAAAGCTTGCAAATTACTTTTCTATCTGATAAAATTTGATTGTCAAAGTATTTTCTTAAGGAGGTATGGTTTTGAATTTTCAGTTAGTAAATGATTACTTAACGTCTATTTTCAATAATGTCTTGGTTATTGAAGAATCGAGCCTAAGAAGCAGTCGCTTCAACGATGTCTCCATTAAGGAAATGCATACAATAGATGTCATCGGCACAACCCCAAATGCTACTCCAAGTGATATATCACGAGAATTGATGGTGACTTTGGGGACTGTTACGACTAGTTTGAATAATCTGGAGCGTAAGGGTTATATTGAGCGGCGTCGGTCGGAAGTTGACCGTCGTGTGGTGCATCTAAATTTGACAAAGAATGGGCGGCTTTTGTATCGTCTTCACAAGCGATTCCACAACCGCATGGTCATGCAGGTAGTGGATGGGATGAGTCCAGAAGAGAGACAAGTGATGCAAAAGGGCCTGCAAAATTTATATAGTTTCCTAGAGGATTTGAAATAATGAACTATGCTAAGATTAGCCAGGTGGCTCATTATGCTCCCCGTCAGGTTGTCAGCAATGATGATCTAGCCGAGATTATGGATACCAGTGATGAGTGGATTTCAAGTCGAACTGGGATTAAAAACCGCCATTTATCGTCAGATGAAACGACCAGTGATTTAGCTACAAAAGTAGCAGAGAATTTGCTGCAAAAGTCAGGAATTTCTGCTCAGGACCTGGACTTTATCATTGTTGCCACCATTACGCCGGATTCTTTAATGCCTTCAACGGCTGCTAGAGTACAGGCAAATATCGGTGCTAAGAATGCATTTGCCTTTGATTTGACAGCAGCCTGTAGTGGCTTTATCTTCGCACTATCTACTGGGGAAAAGTTTATTTCTTCAGACCGTTATCAAAAAGGTCTAGTCATAGGAAGTGAGACGCTCTCTAAGACGGTAGATTGGTCGGATCGTTCAACAGCTGTCCTCTTTGGAGATGGAGCTGGCGGTGTACTGTTGGAAAGTGCTTCAGAACAGCATTTTTTGGCAGAAAGTCAGTTTACGGACGGATCTCGCGGAGATAGTCTGACCTGCGGAAAAATTGGTTTATCTTCACCTTTTTCTGAAAAAGGTGAGAATCAGCCTTATCTAACAATGGACGGTAGAGCTATTTTCGACTTTGCTATTCGTGATGTTGCTCGTTCTATCAAGGAAACCATTGAAAGCAGTCAGCTTTCAGCGGAAGATTTGGATTTTTTGTTGCTCCATCAGGCCAATATCCGTATTTTAGATAAAATGGCTAAGAAGCTTGGTGTTGCGCGAGAGAAGCTTCCAGCCAATATGATGGAATATGGCAATACTAGCGCAGCTAGCATCCCGATTTTATTATCTGAGTGTGTGGAGCAAGGTCTGATCAAACTGAACGGAAATCAGACAATTTTGATGTCAGGTTTTGGTGGAGGTTTGACATGGGGCACGCTTATTGTTACAATTTAGTTAATCAAGTGGAAACACATGATAAAAAATATTTTATTTTTAAAGGAGTCTATCCATGGCAGTATTTGAAAAAGTACAAGAAATTATCGTTGAAGAACTTGGCAAAGAGCCATCAGAAGTTACTCTTGAGTCAACTTTCGATGATCTTGAAGCAGATTCATTGGACTTGTTCCAAGTGATTTCAGAAATTGAAGATGCATTTGACATCCAAATTGAAACTGAAGAAGGTTTGAACACAGTTGGTGATTTGGTTGCTTATGTAGAAGAAAAAACTAAATAAGCAAGTAACTGAGAGTATCGAAAGATATTCTCTCTTGTTTAGGTAATAGTTTGACTGTCAAAGTAAAGAAAATACACCAGTATGTGATAGTTTGAGATCAAGCTATTACTTAAGCAATGATAAAAGGAAGGTATTATGCAAACACGTATTACAGAATTATTGAATATTGATTATCCTATTTTTCAAGGCGGGATGGCCTGGGTTGCTGATGGTGACTTGGCTGGCGCAGTTTCAAAAGCTGGCGGTCTTGGTATCATCGGTGGCGGAAATGCACCCAAGGAAGTGGTAAAGGCTAATATTGACAAGATTAAGTCTTTGACGGACCGTCCTTTCGGAGTTAACATCATGCTCCTTTCTCCTTTTGCAGATGACATTGTGGATCTCGTCATTGAAGAGGGAGTAAAAGTAGTAACAACTGGTGCGGGTAATCCAAGCAAGCACATGGCTCGTTTCCATGAAGCGGGGATTACAGTTATCCCTGTTGTGCCAAGTGTGGCCTTGGCTAAGCGGATGGAAAAGATCGGTGCGGATGCAGTCATTGCAGAAGGCATGGAAGCTGGTGGCCACATCGGAAAATTGACTACCATGTCCTTAGTTCGTCAGGTTGCAGAAGCGGTTAGCATTCCGGTTATTGCTGCCGGTGGTATTGCAGATGGCTCTGGGGCTGCGGCTGGCTTTATGCTGGGAGCGGAGGCTGTTCAGGTCGGAACTCGCTTTGTCGTCGCTAAGGAATCCAATGCTCATCAGAACTACAAGGATATGATTTTGAAGGCTCGCGATATTGATACAACTATCTCTGCCCAGCATTTTGGTCATGCGGTTCGTGCTATCAAGAATAAGCTGACGCGTGATTTCGAAAAGGCAGAAAAAGAAGCCTTCAAGCAAGAAAATCCAGATTTGACTGTTTTTGAAAATCTGGGTGCTGGTGCTTTAGCTAATGCGGTTGTTCGCGGAGATGTGGAAAATGGTTCCGTCATGTCTGGTCAAATTGCTGGTTTAATTAGTAAGGAAGAGACAGTCGAAGAAATCCTCAAAGATATCTACTATGGTGCTGCTGAGAAGATTCAGCAGGAAGCAAAACGTTGGGCAGGAGTAACTAGAAATGACTAAAAGAGCCTTTCTCTTTGCCGGTCAGGGAGCGCAGTACCTTGGAATGGGGCGCGAGCTTTATGATCAGTATGAGCTTGTGCGGTCAACTTTTGATGAGGCTAGCCAAGTTCTAGGCTATGATGTCCGAGCTTTGATCGATCAGGATGAAGAAAAGCTCAATCAAACTCGCTACACGCAACCGGCTATTTTAACGACTTCAGTAGCTATTTATAGGATCTTGGCTGATAAGGGAATAGAACCTGATATGGTAGCTGGTCTCTCACTTGGAGAATATTCTGCCTTGGTGGCTGCGGGCGCCCTTGATTTTAAGACTGCAGTGGCCTTGGTTGCTAAGCGCGGTAGCTTCATGGAAGAGGCGGCTCCAGCTGGATCAGGGAAAATGGTCGCAGTTTTAAATGCAGAAGTTTCTCTCATCGAAGCGGTCTGTCAAGAAGCAAGTGCTATTGGTGTAGTCTCACCAGCTAACTATAATACGCCTAGTCAAATCGTTATCGGCGGAGAAGTGGCAGCGGTGGACAAGGCTGTGGAGCTTTTGAAAGATGCCGGTGTCAAGCGCTTAATCCCGCTCAATGTATCCGGGCCTTTCCATACGGCGCTTTTAAGGCCAGCCAGCCAACGATTGGCAGAAGTCTTGGAAACAGTTGAGTTTTCAGATTTTGTACGGCCATTAGTCGGAAATACAGAAGCAACTGTGATGGAAAAAGAGAGAGTCAAAGAGCTTTTGACTCGTCAGGTAATGGAGCCAGTGCGCTTTTATGACAGCATTGCTAAAATGCAGGAAGCTGGTGTGACTGAATTTATCGAAATCGGTCCTGGCAAAGTCCTATCTGGTTTTATTAAGAAAATTGATAAATCTGCGGATGTACGCCAAGTTGAAGATGTAGAAAGTTTGAATGCTCTTCTAGAAAAATAATGAGGAATCATCATGGAATTACAAAACAAGAATGTGTTAATTACAGGGTCCGCTCGTGGGATTGGGCTGGCAATTGCGCATAAATTTGCCAGTGTCGGAGCCAATGTTATCTTAAACGGACTAAGCGGGATTTCTGATGATATTTTGGCTGAATTTGCCGGCTATTCTGGTAAAGTCGTAGCTGTTATTGGGGATGTGTCTAAATCTGCGGATGCTCAGCGGATAGTGGAAGAAGCTGTTGCGGCTCTGGGGTCTGTTGATGTATTGGTCAATAATGCTGGTATTACCCGTGATAAGCTCATGCTGAAAATGACGGAAGAAGATTTTGAGCAGGTGCTGAAAGTGAACTTGACTGGAACATTCAATATGACACAATCAGTCCTGAAACCGATGACAAAAGCTCGTCAGGGTGCTATTATCAACCTATCGAGTGTCGTTGGTTTGGCTGGAAATATCGGTCAGGCAAACTATGCAGCTTCCAAGGCCGGTCTGATTGGTTTTTCTAAGTCAGTAGCCCGTGAAGTGGCAGCGCGTAATATCCGTGTGAACTGCATTGCCCCTGGCTTTATCGCATCTGATATGACAGATGTGCTCCCAGAAAAAATTAAGGAAGCGTCTCTGGCGCTCATTCCGATGAAGCGTTTTGGTACTCCGGAAGAAGTAGCGGATGTTGCTCTCTTCTTGGCAGGTCAAGAATATCTGACGGGTCAAGTCATCACGATTGATGGCGGCTTTACTATGCAGTAAGTCACAGTTTTTGAATATTAACGAGTAGAAAATCAGTTGATTCATCTAAATAAAGGAGCTCAATATGAAACTTAATCGAGTTGTTGTAACAGGATACGGTTTAACTTCACCTATCGGGAATACTCCAGAAGAATTCTGGAATAATTTAAAAGAAGGCAATATTGGAATCGGTCCAATTACTAAATTTGATCATAGTGAATACAGTGTTCACAATGCGGCGGAAATTCAGGATTTTCCATTTGATAAATATTTTGTCAAAAAGGATACCAACCGTTATGATAATTACACTCTTTATGCGCTTTATGCCTCTCAAGAAGCGGTGAATAATGCTCACTTAGATGTAGATACGCTGGATAAGGATCGCTTTGGTGTCATCGTTGCCTCAGGTATCGGCGGGATTCAGGAAATTGAAGAGCAGGTTGTTCGCTTGCATGAAAAAGGTCCTAAACGTATCAAACCTTTGACCTTGCCAAAAGCCCTGCCAAATATGGGGGCAGGAAATGTGGCTATGCGCTTTGGAGCCAATGGTATCTGTAAGTCGGTCAATACAGCCTGTGCCTCAGCAAACGATGCGATTGGTGAAGCTTTCCGCTCAATTAAATTCGGTTATCAAGATGTGATGCTGGTTGGTGGTTCAGAAGCTTCTATTACACCATTTGCGATTGCTGGTTTCCAAGCTCTGACTGCTCTTTCTACCACAGAAGATCCTAAGCGTGCTTCTATTCCTTTTGACAAGGACCGCAATGGCTTTGTCATGGGTGAAGGTTCTGGTATGCTGGTTCTGGAAAGCTTGGAACATGCTGAGAAGCGCGGAGCTACTATCTTGGCTGAGGTAGTAGGATACGGCCACACTTGTGACGCTTACCATATGACTTCTCCGCATCCAGAAGGTTTGGGAGCTATCAAGGCGATCAAACAGGCAGTTGAAGAAGCTGAAATTGAGCCAAAAGATGTGGCTTATGTCAATGCTCATGGTACATCGACCCCTGCTAATGAAAAAGGCGAAAGCGGAGCCATTGTTTCTGTCTTTGGTAAAGATGTAGCGGTGTCTTCTACTAAATCCTTTACAGGACATTTGCTCGGTGCAGCGGGCGCGGTTGAGGCTATTGCGACGATTGAAGCAATGCGTCATAGCTATGTGCCAAAAACAGCTGGTACAACAGAGCTGCCAGACTATATTGAAGCCAACGTTATTTACGGTCAAGGTAAGGAACAGGAAATCCCTTATGCGATTTCCAATACATTTGGCTTTGGCGGCCACAATGCAGTTCTTGCCTTTAAACGCTGGGAGGCTTAAAAACCTATGAATATCAACGAAATTAAAGATTTAATGGCGCAGTTTGACCAGTCTAGTCTGCGTGAGTTTTCTTACAAAAATCAGAGCGATGAGCTGACTTTTAGTAAGAATGAAGGTCAGGCTGCAGTTCCAACAGCCAGCTCTGCTCCAATTGCTGCACCTTTGCAGGCTGCGAGTGCGCCTGTGATTGAGCCAATTCCTCAAGCAGCTCCGTCTGTAGAGCCAGAAACAGCTTCAGAAGCTCCGGCACCTGCTGCTGAAGGTGATGTTGTGGAAAGCCCTTTGGTTGGTGTGGCTTACTTAGCAGCTGGTCCAGACAAGCCGCCGTTTGTATCAGTTGGAGACCAAGTTAAAAAAGGTCAAACCCTGATGATTATTGAAGCAATGAAGGTCATGAATGAAGTTCCAGCACCTAAAGATGGTCTGGTTACAGAAATTCTGGTTCAGAATGAAGAAATGGTTGAATTTGGGAAAGGGCTGGTACGGATCAAATGATTGATATTAATGCAATAAAAGAAGCACTTCCGCATCGCTATCCAATGCTTTTGGTAGACCGCGTTTTGGAAGTTAGTGAAGATGAGATTGTTGCTCTGAAAAATGTAACAGTCAATGAGCCTTTCTTTAACGGGCATTTTCCTCAGTATCCTGTTATGCCAGGTGTCTTGATCATGGAAGCTCTGGCTCAAACAGCCGGCGTGCTGGAATTGTCCAAAGAAGAAAATAAGGGCAAACTGGTCTTCTATGCTGGCATGGACAAGGTTAAGTTCAAGAAGCAAGTTGTACCAGGTGATCAACTGATTATGACAGCTAAGTTTGTCAAGCGCCGCGGAACGATTGCGGTTGTAGAGGCGAAAGCAGAAGTTGATGGAAAACTTGCAGCCAGCGGTACCTTGACCTTTGCGATTGGCCAGTAGATAAAAGGAGCTTTCACCATGTTTCGTAAAATTTTAATTGCTAACCGTGGGGAAATTGCGGTCAGAATTATTCGTGCAGCCCGCGAGTTGGGAATTGATACGGTAGCTGTTTATTCAACGGCTGACAAGGAAGCACTCCATACCTTACTGGCTGATGAGGCCGTCTGCATCGGTCCAGCCAAGTCCACAGATTCTTATCTGAATATGAACGCTGTCCTGTCTGCTGCTGTCTTGACAGGTGCAGAAGCCATTCATCCTGGTTTTGGTTTTTTGAGTGAAAACTCCAAATTTGCGACTATGTGCGAAGAAGTCGGCATTAAGTTTATTGGGCCTTCAGGTGCTGTGATGGACTTGATGGGGGACAAGATTAATGCTCGGGCTCAGATGATTAAGGCGAAAGTGCCGGTTATCCCAGGTTCTGATGGAGAAGTCCATACCTCTGAAGAAGCCTTGGTAGTCGCCGAAAAGATTGGCTATCCAGTCATGCTTAAAGCTTCTGCTGGCGGCGGCGGCAAGGGCATTCGTAAGGTTGAAAAGGCTGAGGATTTAGTATCGGCCTTTGAGTCTGCATCTAGCGAAGCCAAAGCAGCCTTTGGTAATGGTGCCATGTATATGGAGCGAGTCATCTATCCAGCGCGCCATATTGAAGTGCAGATTTTGGCGGATCAGCAGGGGCATGTGGTCCACTTGGGCGAGCGGGATTGCTCTTTGCAGCGTAATAATCAGAAAGTGCTGGAAGAAAGTCCATCCGTGGCGATTGGGAAAACCCTGCGTCAGCAGATTGGTGAAGCAGCTGTTCGGGCTGCTCAGTCTGTCGGCTATGAAAATGCTGGTACAATTGAGTTTCTGCTTGATGAAGCAAAGGGTGAATTCTACTTTATGGAGATGAACACTCGGGTGCAGGTCGAGCATCCAGTCACCGAGTTTGTTACTGGTGTGGATATTGTAAAAGAGCAAATCAAGATTGCAAACGGTCAAGAGCTGTCCTTCAGTCAGGATGATGTTGAAATCCGAGGGCATGCAATTGAGTGTCGGATCAATGCTGAAAATCCAGCCTTTAACTTTGCGCCGAGTCCTGGTAAGATTTCAAATGTTTATCTACCAAGCGGTGGAGTGGGGCTGCGCGTGGATTCAGCCGTCTATCCTGGCTACACCATCCCCCCTTACTACGATAGCATGATTGCGAAGATAATTGTTCATGGGGAAAATCGCTTTGATGCTCTCATGAAGATGCAACGTGCACTCTATGAACTAGAAATTGACGGTGTTGTGACCAACAGCGGCTTCCAACTGGACTTAATCTCAGATTCTAATGTAATTGCTGGTGATTATGACACAGCCTTTCTCATGGAGAAGTTCCTTCCGGCTTATCAAGAGAAACAATAGATACGACATGTAAGAGCTACTCTGTAAATTCGAAAGACGGTGGCTTTTGCTGTTTGATGTGCCTGAGTATAAAATCTTGAAAAGGAGAAGACGTAAACGATGGCTTTGTTTTCAAAGAAGGATAAATATATCCGTATCAATCCTAATCGAGCGAGTCGGGAAAAGCCTCAAGCAAAGCCTGAGGTACCAGACGAACTCTTTTCGAAATGCCCAGGTTGTAAGCATACCATTTACCAAAAAGATCTTGGAAATGACAGTGTGTGCCCTAACTGTGGCTATAATTTCCGTATTTCTGCTCATGAGCGCTTAAATCTAACTGTGGATGAGAACAGTTTTGAGGAGATGTTCACTGGAATTGAAACCAAGGATCCTCTGAACTTCCCTAACTATCAGGAGAAATTAGCACTTACCCGCGAGAAGACAGGCTTAGATGAGGCAGTTTTGACTGGGACAGCTAGTATCAAGGGGCATAAAATGGCTCTTGGCATCATGGATTCAAACTTTATTATGGCTTCTATGGGGACAGTTGTGGGTGAAAAGATTACCCGTCTCTTTGAGTATGCGACAGAGCATAAATTGCCAGTCGTTCTGTTTACGGCTTCTGGCGGTGCCCGCATGCAGGAAGGTATTATGAGCTTGATGCAGATGGCTAAGATTTCTGCAGCGGTGCAGCGTCACTCTGCAGCAGGTCTCTTCTATCTGACCGTCTTGACAGATCCGACAACTGGTGGTGTCACAGCCTCTTTTGCCATGGAAGGCGATATTATTCTGGCTGAAACACAGGCTCTAGTTGGATTTGCCGGACGTCGAGTTATCGAGTCCACTGTTCGTGAGAAGCTGCCAGATGATTTTCAAAAGGCTGAGTTTCTCATGGAGCATGGTTTTGTGGATGCCATCGTCAAGCGTGGTGATATGAGAGATACACTTGCTACCTTATTAGCATTCCATGGAGGTCAAGCATGACAAAAATCACTCGGATTATTAAAGAAGCGCGTGATCAGGCTCGTTTGACTGCGCTGGATTTTGCACAAGGAATTTTTGATAACTTCGTCGAGCTGCATGGAGATCGCTCTTTTCGAGATGACGGTGCAGTGATTGGCGGTATTGGGACGCTAAACGGTCAGCCTGTAACGGTGGTCGGTATTCAAAAGGGACGCAATTTGCAGGATAATCTGCGCAGAAACTTTGGTCAGCCGCATCCGGAAGGCTACCGCAAGGCTCTGCGCCTCATGAAGCAGGCGGAAAAATTTGGACGTCCTGTGGTAACCTTTATCAATACGGCAGGTGCTTATCCTGGTGTCGGTGCTGAGGAGCGTGGTCAAGGGGAGGCTATTGCCCGTAACTTGATGGAAATGAGCAATCTCAAAGTACCGATTATTGCCATCATCATTGGTGAAGGTGGCTCAGGCGGAGCCTTGGCTTTGGCTGTAGCAGACAAGGTCTGGATGCTGGAAAACTCTATGTATGCAGTTCTCAGCCCGGAAGGTTTTGCTTCTATCCTCTGGAAAGACGGCAGCCGCGCTATGGAAGCGGCAGAACTGATGAAAATTACTTCACACGAGCTCTTGCAGATGGAAGTGGTGGATAAGGTTATTCCTGAAAGAGGCTTTAACAACCATGAATTACTGGCTGCAGTGAAAGAAGAAATCGCTGCTGAGTTGGATAATCTGTCTCAGCTTCCCTTGGAACAATTACTGGAAAATCGCTACCAGCGATTCAGGAGATATTAAAAAATCGAAGCCAGAAGGCTTCTTTTTCTCGTTTCGGATTCTTATTTGGAATTGATGTGGAGCTACCTCACGAGGGAAATATATTTTAGTTTGAAAAATCGCATTATATTCTCTTTATAGGACTTATATAAAATATATATTATACAAGCCATTGATCCTATGTTAAGATAGTTTCTAATTAAAAGAAATGAGGTTTCATATGTCAGAATTTACTATCCACACGATTGAGTCCGCACCAGCTGAGGTAAAAGAAGTCCTGGAAACTGTTCAAAAAGATAACGGTGGCTATATTCCTAATCTTATTGGTCTTTTGGCCAATGCACCAACTGCCTTGGAAACATATCGGACGGTCGGAGCCATCAATCGCCGTAACAGCCTGACACCGACTGAGCGTGAAGTAGTGCAGATAACGGCTGCAGTTACCAACGGATGTGCTTTCTGTGTAGCGGGTCATACAGCCTTTTCAATCAAGCAGATTCAAATGAATGATGATCTTTTGGATGCTCTGCGCAATCGTACTCCAATTGATACAGATCCGAAGCTAGATACGCTTGCTAAATTTACCATTGCTGTCATTAATACTAAGGGACGGGTCGGAGATGAGGCTTTGGCAGACTTCCTAGAAGCAGGCTATACACATGAGAATGCTCTAGATGTAGTTCTGGGTGTCAGCCTTGCGACCCTTTGCAATTATGCCAATAATTTGGCCAACACGCCAATTAATCCGGAATTGCAACCTTATGCTTAGTCTTTGAGGAGGTGGCAAATGACATTTTTTTCAGAAGAGTTTATCAACTGGTTGGATAATCACGCTGACCAAATTGACAAAGAATCCTGTGCAGCGGGTAACCAACTGATTGAGCGTATCGCCGCTGAAGGAGCCTTTAGGGTTGGCGTTCCAGAAGAGCTGGGAGGCCGAGGTGGCAATGATACGGATGTGATTGAAGTGCTCAAGGAGCTGGCTCACCATTCCTTGACCGCTTCCTTTATCTCTTGGGGACAAAGGACCTTTATTGATAACATTTTAAAATCTCCTAATCCCTACTTTAGAGACCACTATTTGGAAGGGCTCCTGTCAGGGGAATATGCAGGTGCGACAGCCCTGTCCAATGCTGTCAAATTCCTGTCGGACCTAGAGGAGTTAAATGTCTCTATTGTGGAGGAAGACGGGCAGCTTTATCTCAAGGGGCGTCTGCCTTGGGTAACCAATGCTCGAGCGGATCGCTTCCTCAGTATATTTGTTGCCGGTTTCGAAGACGGGAGCCGCCAGCCTCTGGTTCTGGCTGTGCCGTCTGACGCAGAGAATTTCTCCCGTTCAGCGGATTTAGAGTTTGTATCCTTGCAAGGGGGAAATACAGCTGCCCTGACCTTTAACCATGTGCCTTTGCAAGAGAAATGGATTCTCGCTCGAGATGCCCAGACCTTTTTGGCAGAAAATCGCCCAGCTTTTCTAGGTTATCAGTTTGGTCTGGCTCTTGGCCTAGCGGAGAAATCGCTGGCGGAGGTCGAAGCTAATCTGTCAGTCCGCTCTATTTTGAGAGAGGAGTGGGAGGAGCAAGTGGCTGCTCTGACTGCGATCCAGGATCAGCTCTATAGAGGTCTTCTTCAGCCTGGTTATTTTGTTGAGCGTCCTAAGGAGCTCTTCCAGCTGCGAATTGATATAGTTGATGTGGTGGCCCAAAGTCTGCTCTTAGAGCTGCAGGCTAGTGGAGGCAGAGGATATTTGAGTAATTCGACTTCTGGCTTTATTCGCCGTTGGAACGAAGGAGCTTTTCTTCCCATTGTCTCACCGAGTGCAGTCCAGCTACGGCATATTTTAGAAGTTTCATAGAAATGATAGCAAACAAACGTTTGATTGTCATTGAAAAGGGACTTCAAGACATTACTATAAAGGAGTTGCATCGTGAACAGCAAACGACCGCCCATTCTCTTATCCGGGTTGATTCTTGGCCTATTTGGTTTAGCTAATCTTTTACTGAACTACCATTCTATCTTTTTCCACTTCTTGAATGGTCTGGCTTTGATACTTTGGCTTTATCTGACACTGGCTTTAGTGCTGTCATTTTCGTACTATCGACAGGATTTGCAAAAGGCCCCTTTCTTATCGAGCTTTGCGACTTATCCTATGGCTAGTATGCTCTTAGCTGCTTACCTAAGCAAGCTTGGCTTATTTTGGGTGAGTCAGTTGCTTTGGTACATGGCCTTGCTGCTGCATGTTTTTCTAATAGTTATCTTTACTTGGAAGAATGTGTTTAAGGCCGAAGGATTATCTTTAACCCCGAGCTGGACGGTCCTATATGTTGGATTAGCCATGGCAAGCTTGACTCAGGGTGTAGTTCATCAGCCGCTTTTGGGCTATTTGGCTTGGTTTTTTGCTCTGCTACTGAGTTTGCTTCTCTATCCCTTGTTTTACAAGGTTAGGCGGACACAAAGGCTGCCAGATACTTTAAAGCCACAGTGGGCCATTTACTGTGCGCCTTTCTCGCTCCTGCTGGGAAGTTATATCCGTCTGGCTGGTTCTGATGCTGAAGGTTGGTTTGTTGCCTTGCTGCTCCTCTTATCGCAGGCCTTTTATCTCTTGGTCCTATGTCTTTTACCTCGCATTTTCCGACTGGGGCCTCAGCTTAGCTGGTCAGCCTTGACCTTTCCTCTTGTCAATACAGCTTTTGCCCTGAAACTGGGACTTGATTATCTAGGTTGGACCTGGCTTGTTTGGCTAAGTCATGCAGAAGCTCTGCTAGCTTTCGCAATCGTCCTCTATGTTTGTTTTTACTATACAGTCTCATTGCGAGCTAGAAAGATAACAAAAAATCCGAGATGATACTCTTTGAAAATCTGTTTTTGATTTTCTCTGAGTTGATCTCGGATTTTTTAATTTTAGCAAAATAAGTCTGCATTTAGACTTAGTGATAAGGGAAAAGTTGTGTACAAGTCATCCGTTTTTAAGGTGGTTCATAACTGTCAAAGGTGGTTTAAACCAGAAATAGTTTATCCTAATCATCAAAATCCGCACAGAGATCATGAAATATCTGAGTTAAAAAACTCTCCTTGAAAACCTTTACAACTTGAAAAAAAATCGGTATAATAAATAAAGAAAACGTTTGCATAGATGTTCTCTATAAGAAATACAAAGGAGTTTTCTGTTTATGAAAAATAACGATCACCTACAGTCTCGGATGGGCGAAAAGCGTCATTATTTTGGCATCCGTCGTTTAAAAGTAGGAGTAGCATCTGTTGTCATTGCCTCAGGTTTCCTACTGGGAAATGCCCAATTAGTCCGAGCGGATGAGGCGAGCACATCGACCAGCCCAGCAACAGAAGCAGTCTCTGATATAAATGCGGCAGCCCAACCTAAGTCAGCAGATGAAGAAAAAACTGGAGAGGCAGATAGTTCAGGAGCGGGGGCTTCAGAGCAGGCTGCTCCAACTGGTGTGCTAGCAGATCAAGCTCCAGCTGGTGCAGGTTCAGAAGCAGCTGGTCAAGAAGCTGCAAATCCAAGTGAAAAAGACAAGCAAGAACCAGCTAGTCAGCCGCAAGCTTCGGCGAAAGACGCTATCGAAGAAGGTAATATTCGCTTTCATTTCAAAACCTTGCCGTCACAAAATCTAGACAGCTTGGGCTTGTGGACTTGGGACGATGTTGAGACACCTTCTAGCCAAAAGGGAGCTTGGCCGACTGGAGCAACTAGCTTTGCGACTGCTAAAGAAGACGACTACGGCTATTATCTTGATGTCAAGATGGCCGAAAAACGAAGCAAGATTAGCCTTTTAATCAATAATACAGCTGGGCAAAATATTACAGGTGACAAGACAGTTGAGCTGCTCAGTCCTCAGATGAATGAGGTTTGGTTTGACACAGACTATCAACCTCATACTTATGAGCCTTTGAAAAAAGGGATGGTTCGAATCAACTACTATCGTACAGATGGGCAGTATGATAAGAAGTCGCTCTGGCTCTGGGGAGATGTCCAAAACCCAAGCAAGAATTGGCCTGACGGAGTGGACTTTGAGAAGACTGGGAAATATGGTCGCTATGTAGATGTTCCTTTGAAAGATGCTGCTAAGATGATTGGCTTTTTACTTTTAGACGAAAGCAAATCAGGAGATGATGTGAAGATTCAAAATCAGGATTATAATTTCACGAATTTGGAAAAAAACAGCCAAATTTTCTTGCGTGATGCGGATCCGAAAGTTTATACCAATCCTTACTTTGTCAACGATATTCGTATGACGGGGGCCCAGCATATTGGCTTGACCGAGATTGAAGCCAGCTTTTCTACCTTAGAGAATGCTAAAAAAGAGGACATTTTAAAGAACTTAAAGATTACAGACAAAGATGGCCATGAAGTCGTTGTTAAAGATGTGGTTCTGGATCCTAAGACCAAAAGTGCCAAATTCATCGGTGATTTTAACCAAGCTCAGTCACCTTATCTTATCAAATATGGCAATGACCAATTCAAAACCAGCATGAACTGGCAACTGAAAGACAGCCTTTACAAGTATGATGGTGATTTGGGAGCACGTGTTTCTCAGGCGGGCAAACAAGTGGATCTAACCTTCTGGTCACCGAGTGCGGACCAAGTTGATTTGGTGGTCTATGACAAAGAAGATCAGAACAAGGTCATTGGTCGCCTAGCTATGCAGAGAGGTGAGTCTGGCACATGGACGAGTAGCTTGACCCCTGAGAGCGGTCTGGGGATTTCTGACTATCGAGGGTATTTCTATCATTATGAAATTACTCGTGGCGGCAAAAAAGTTCTGGTGCTGGATCCTTATGCTAAGTCTTTAGCTGCTTGGAACAGTGAAGACGCGGACAAGGGGGATGCCTACAAGATTGCCAAGGCAGCATTTGTAGATCCAAGTGAATATGGACCGAAAGACCTGACCTATGCTACTATTCCGAACTTCAAGAAGCGGGAAGATGCCTTGATTTATGAGGCGCACGTTCGTGACTTTACCTCTGATCCAGCTATTTCAAAGGATTTGAAATCTCAATTTGGAACTTTCTCAGCTTTCATTGAGAAATTGGATTATTTGAAAGACTTAGGAGTGACCCACGTTCAGCTCTTGCCAGTTCTAAGTTATTACTTTGTAAATGAGCTGAAAAATGCTGAGCGCATGGACAAGTACGCTTCTAGCAACAGCAACTATAACTGGGGCTATGACCCGCAAAACTACTTCTCGCTGACAGGTATGTACTCCAGTGCGCCGACAGATCCAGCCAAGCGCATTGAGGAATTCAAAAATCTTGTCAATGAAATTCATAAGCGCGGCATGGGCGTTATCATGGATGTGGTCTATAATCATACGGCTAAAACCTCTATCTTTGAGGATTTGGAGCCCAATTACTACCACTTTATGGATGCGGATCGTACACCGAGATCCAGCTTTGGCGGCGGCCGCTTGGGTACTACTCACTATATGAGCAGACGGGTCTTGGTGGATTCGATCAAGTACCTGACAGAGCAGTACAAGGTAGATGGTTTCCGCTTTGATATGATGGGGGACCACGATGCTGAGTCCATCCAAAAAGCTTTTGAAGAAGCCAAGAAGCTGAATCCAAATCTCATTATGCTGGGTGAGGGCTGGAAGACTTATGCAGGTGATGAAAATAAAGCTGTCCAGCCGGCTGACCAATCTTGGATGAAGTCAACAGACACGGTAGCAGTCTTCTCTGATGATATTCGCAATACCTTGAAATCAGGTTATCCAAATGAGGGAACACCAGCCTTTATCACCGGTGGCAAACGCAGTGTAGAAAATGTCTTTAAAAACATCAAGGCGCAACCAACCAATTTTGAGGCGGATAGCCCAGGGGATGTGATCCAATACATCGCAGCCCATGATAATCTGACGCTCTTTGATATCATTGCCCAGTCGATCAAGAAAGATCCGGCAGTGGCTGCCAATTATCAAGAGATTCATCGCCGCCTACGTCTGGGAAATCTGATGATTCTGACTTCGCAAGGGACACCATTTATCCACTCTGGTCAAGAGTACGGCCGGACCAAGCAATTCCGTGATCCCGACTATAAATATCCGGTCTCTGAAGACAAGGTTCCAAACAAAGCGCATTTGTTGACCAATGAAGACGGCACGCCCTTTGACTATCCATACTTCATTCATGATTCTTATGATTCGAGTGACGCGGTCAACCACTTTGACTGGACCAAGGCGACTGATTCGGAGAAATTCCCTGAAAATGCCAAGAGTCGGGCCTATATGAAAGGCTTGATTGCCTTGCGGAAATCAACGGATGCCTTTACCCGCAGTTCCAAAGATGAAGTGGAGCAAAATGTGACCCTCATCACCCAGCCTGGTACGGATGGTATTGAGAAAGAAGACCTTGTTCTCGGCTACCAAGTAGTTGCGTCGAATGGCGATATTTATGCTGTCTTTGTCAATGCGGACACCAAGGAACGACAATTCAACTTTGGTGAAGCCTACAAGCATCTAGCAGGTGCAGAGGTTGTAGCAGACGGCAATACCGCAGGAGTGACAGCCATTTCTGATCCAGCAGGTATTACCAGAAACAGCAATGGTTTAGCTCTAGCTCCGCTGACAGCGACTATTTTGCGACTTCGAAAAGCGAACCCAGCTCAGGAAGAAAAATCCCAAGCTCCAGCAGCTCAAGAAGAGCAGCTGTCTGCTCCTTCTGTGGTCAGCGTTCAGCCTCAAGCTTTATCCTTGGATGGGCAAAAAGCTCTGGCTTCAGAAGTAAAAGAAGCGAATAACCAAACAGAAAAAACCTTGCCAAAAACGGGAACAAGTACTTCCCTGCTGGCACTTTTAGGTGGTTTCCTTGCTTTCCTAGCCGGTCTGCTAACCTTTAGAAAGAAAGAGTAGTAATTTGATTAATGCCCTGTGAGAAATTTTTTAGACTATGGCTAAATAAAGACGACTTCCAATAATGGAGGTCGTCTTTGCTTGCTTATATCTGTGTTAAACACTCTTACCAGGCAAGAGGCTGACTGGCAGGAAATAGCCAGTTGTTTGGACTTCTTGGCCAGCAATTTTTTTGAGGAGCAGGTCTACAGAGAGACGGGCGATATCTTTCAGTGGCTGCTTGATAGTTGCTAGCTGCGGGTAGTAGTTCTCTACAAAGTAGGTACCATCGTAGCCAATGATTTTCAAATCTTTAGGAATCTGGATGTCCAGCTCCTGAGCGACCTTCATAATTAAAATGGCTGTCAGATCGTCTGATGTAAAAATGCCATCAGGTTTGGTCTGAGTCAGAATTTGCTTGATTTCCATTTCCTTGCGGACGGGAGAAAAATCACTGGATACATTGATAATCGGTGCGTCCGGCAGGACGGAAGCGAAGCCAGCGTGGCGCAGGCCGGTTGGCGAGTTGGAATTGTCATTGCCGGTTATCATGATGATGTTTTGTGCCCCAGCCTTGACCAAGGTCTGAGCCGCCAGCACTCCGCCACCATAGTTGTCTGAGGAGACGACAGGGATATCCGGAGAAAGATTGCGGTCAAAGGCAATGATTGGAGCAGTCACGCGATTGTAGTCCTCAATGCCTAGATTGTGGCTGCCAGAAATGATGCCGTCCACCTGATTGGCTTCCAGCATCTCAAGGTATTCACGCTCCTTATCAGAGTCATGCTCACTATTGCAGATGATGGTTTTATAGCCTTGTTTAAAGAGCTCATGCTCCAGCTTGTCAATCAATTCTGCATAAAAGACATTGCTGATATTAGGGAAAATGAGTCCAATTAGCTTGGCTGATTTTCCTTGGAGGCTGCGCGCCAGATTGTTGGGCTTGTAGGCCAATTCTCGCATGGCTGCCTCAACCTTAGAGATCGTTTTGTCGGATAAGTAGCCTTTTCTGTTGATGACGCGGGAAACAGTTGTGGGGCTGACTCCTGCTAGTTTTGCTACATCAGTTAGCTTTGCGACCATAATCTAATTCATAGTAAGTACCGGTTGGATTGCCTTTGGTAATGGCAATGCCTGTCTGGTCTTCTCTCGGGAAGACACGACCGGAAAATACTTTCTCTCCTTTATTGATGAAAATTTCAAAAATTGATTTATCGATGAAGATAGTAGCACTAGTTGCTTCTTTGTCAATATTACAGCTTCGGCTGGTTCCAAAGTCCAGAGCGAATGGCTCACCCGCTTGACTGCGGTCAACAGTCACTTGACCTGCCTTGAGGTCGAAATTGATGCGTAGGCCCTTGCTATCCTTGTCCGCAAAGAGAATGATTTCGTGTTCGGCGTCTGCAGCGAGATTCAACTCTAGTTCGTAGCTATTCTTGCTTTCTACCAAAGCAGCGAAAGGTTGTTCCTCTGCTCGCAAATTCTTGATAGCAGGCACTGGGTACTGGTAGAGTTTTCCGTCTTTCAGACTTAATTCCTTAACGAGAGAGAAGGCACCTTGATGGTCGAAGCGGTCAGATGGGTATTCCACATCAGGCAAGCCTAGCCAGCTGACAGCGAGTGCACGACCGTCAGGTGCGTTAAAAGCTTGGGTCGCGTAGCAGTCGAAACCGTAGTCCAGATTTTGGATAGGGCTTGGATTAATCATAGCAGCTTTATTTGTGTCAAACGATTGACCTATTTTATACATGTTTGGATAAATGTTGCTATAATCCAGTACATCCTTAGACAAGCCTTGAGGGCAATAGAGCAGGATTGGCTGGTCGTTGATAAAGACTAGATTAGGACACTCCATCATATAGGCTGTCTTGTCATTGGCGAAGTCCAAATCGCCGACGACTTCCCAGTTGCTATAGTCATTATCAACAGCCTTGTAAAGCTTGATATATCCTTGTTTATCTAGGTTTTGCCCACCGACAATGGCATAGAATTGCCCTTTGTAGTTGAAAATCTGTGGATCACGGAAGTGGTCAGTCGCTTCAGCAGGTTGTTCAATCAAGACCTTGTCAATTTTTTCCAGCTTGCCTGATTTGTCTAACAAGGCACCGATTTGATAAGGATGACGCACCCAGTTTTCATCACGAACATTGCCAGTATAGAAGAGAAAGAGCTTGTCGTCAAACTGCATGGCAGAGCCAGAATAGGCGCCGTGGCTATCTAGAGGAGTATCTGGCAGCACCCGAAGGCCAGTTTCCGTGAAGTGAACTAGGTCATCGCTTTCCATCTGGACCCAGCACTTGAGACCGTGAGCTGCTCCGAAAGGAAAGTTTTGGTAGAAAACCACCCACTTGCCATCAAAATAAGAAAAGCCATTGGGGTCATTTAGGAGACCTGTCTGAGGCTCTACATGGTAGTTAGCCCGCCAAGGAGATTTAGCGATGTTTTCTTTGATCTGCTGTAGCTCTTCCTGAGTCCAGTCTTCATAGCGTTTGTAGCGTTTTTCAGTCGTCCAAGCCAATCTTTTGTCCTCCGAATCATATTATTTCTTATTACTATAGTAAACGTTTTCTGCTGAAAAATCAACATTTAACAGTAAAAAAATATTTTTTCTGCAAAACGCTTGACATATTTTTGAATCATGGTAAAATAATATTCGTAAAGGCGATAAAATCGCTTTCAAAAAGTTAAAAATATTTATAAGGAGATTTTTGCAAATGAATAATACTGACATTGCAAAAAAAGTCATTGAAGCCCTTGGCGGACGTGAGAATGTTAACAGTGTGGCTCACTGTGCGACTCGCTTACGCGTGATGGTTAAAGATGAAGGTAAAATCGACAAAAATACTGTCGAGAATCTGGAAAAAGTTCAGGGTGCCTTCTTTAACTCAGGCCAGTACCAGATTATCTTTGGTACCGGTACGGTTAATAAAATCTATGATGAAGTTGTAGCCTTAGGATTGCCAACTTCATCAAAAGATGACATGAAAGCAGAAGCTGCTAAGCAAGGGAATTGGTTCCAACGTGCCATCCGTACATTTGGTGACGTATTTGTGCCAATCATCCCAGTTATCGTAGCGACAGGTCTCTTCATGGGTGTGCGTGGACTCTTGAACGCTCTTGGAATGACGCTTCCAGATGATGTGAAGACCTATACAGAAATCCTTACGGATACAGCCTTCATCATCTTACCAGGCTTGGTTGTTTGGTCAACCTTCCGCGTATTTGGTGGAAATCCAGCTGTTGGTATCGTCCTTGGGATGATGCTGGTATCTGGCTCGCTTCCAAATGCTTGGGCAGTAGCATCTGGTGGTGAAGTGACTGCTATGAAATTCTTTGGCTTCATCCCGGTTGTTGGTTTGCAAGGTTCCGTTCTTCCAGCCTTCATTATCGGGGTTGTTGGAGCTAAGTTTGAAAAAGCTCTCCGCAAGGTTGTGCCAGATGTCTTGGATCTCTTGGTGACTCCATTCGTTACACTTTTTGTAATGTCTATCCTTGGACTTTTCATCATAGGACCAGTATTCCACGTTGTTGAAAACTACATTTTGTTTGGAACAAAAGCAATCCTTGCTTTACCGTTTGGTTTAGGTGGTTTGGTGATTGGTGGAGTTCACCAATTGATTGTCGTATCAGGTGTTCACCATATCTTCAACTTGCTTGAAATTCAGTTACTCGCTACTGATAAGGTGAATCCATTTAATGCGATTATCACTGCTGCCATGACAGCCCAAGGTGCAGCTACTGTAGCCGTTGCGTTCAAAACGAAAAATCCTAAATTAAAAGCTCTTGCTTTCCCAGCTGCTCTTTCTGCCTTTCTTGGTATTACAGAGCCGGCTATCTTCGGGGTTAACTTGCGTTACCGCAAACCCTTCTTCCTTTCATTGATTGCTGGTGCAATTGGTGGTGGCTTGGCATCTCTCCTTGGACTTGCTGGTACTGGTAATGGTATCACTATCATCCCAGGTACAATGCTTTACATCGGTAATGGACAACTCTTACAATATCTCTTCATGGTAGCTGTATCATTTGCGCTTGGATTTGCTTTGACGTATATGTTTGGTTTTGAAGATGAGAAAGATGAGTGGCAAGATAAAATGACGGATGTTTTATCAAAAGCTTCAATTCCTAGCGTTGCTTTGAGAGTTGCACTTGATAAAAAAGATGAAAAAGCCGAAACTGAAAAACTGGTCGAAGAAGAAACAACTGGTAATGTGCCAGCTGCCCTCCAAGACGAAACAATTATTTCTCCAATTGTTGGTCAGGCAGTAGCTTTGAGCGATGTTGATGATCCTGTTTTCTCTAGCGGAGCGATGGGGCAAGGAATTGCTATCAAACCTAGCCAAGGTGTGGTTTATGCTCCGGCTGATGCAGAAGTTACTATTGCATTCGCGACTGGCCATGCTTATGGTTTGAAGACAGCTAATGGTGCTGAAATTCTGATTCATGTCGGAATCGACACAGTGTCTATGGGCGGCGAAGGTTTTGACCAAAAAGTTGCTCAAGGCGACAAGGTCAAAGCTGGTGATGTTCTGGGAACATTTGAAGCTGAGAAAATTGCAGCTGCTGGTCTGGATGATACGACTATGGTCATCGTTACCAACACAGCCGACTACGCTTCTGTGACTCCAGTAGCAAAAGGAGCACTTGCTAAAGGCGACGCAATTATCGAAGTGAAAGCCTAATGGAATTTAGAAAACGAACAAAAGTTGATTTGTTCGTTTTTTCTAATAACGTAAGTCTATCTATAAGAGTGTCATAAGGAAAGTTTTTGGCAAATAGTCTGCAAGAGATATGCTATAATGAATAGAGTAGAAATCAAATTTTAAAAGAGGATTTATAATGACAAAATTGTATGGAAGTTTGGAAGCGGGCGGCACTAAGTTTGTCTGTGCTGTAGGCGATGAACGATTTGAAGTTGTTGAAAAGACACAGTTTCCAACGACCACGCCTATTGAAACGCTAGACAAGACGATTGAGTTCTTTTCTCGTTTCGACAATCTAGCTGGTCTAGCTGTTGGATCTTTCGGGCCAATTGATATTGACCCTAATTCAAAGACTTACGGCTTTATCACGACTACTCCTAAGCCGCACTGGGCTAATGTGGACATTGTTGGCGCTCTGCGCCGAGCCCTCAATGTGCCCATTTACTTTACAACGGATGTCAATAGCTCGGCATACGGTGAAGTAGTAGCCCGTAACAATGCTGGCGGCCGTATTGAAAATCTGGTCTATTATACGATTGGGACAGGAATCGGTGCTGGCGCTATCCAGCGAGGCGAATTTGTAGGGGGGACAGGACACCCAGAGATGGGGCATTATTATGTAGCTAAGCACCCTATGGATGTGGAAAAAGAGTTCAATGGCGTTTGTCCTTTCCACAATGGCTGCTTGGAAGGATTGGCGGCTGGACCAAGCTTAGAGGCGCGGACCGGAGTTCGTGGGGAAAATATTAAACTCAATAGTTCTGTCTGGGATATTCAAGCTTACTATATCGCTCAGGCAGCTATTCAGGCGACAGTGACTTTCCGTCCAGATGTCATCGTCTTTGGTGGCGGAGTTATGGCTCAGCAGCACATGCTGGATCGAGTTCGTGAGAAATTCACAGTTCTTCTGAATGGCTATTTGCCAGTTCCTGATGTTCGTGACTATATCGTGACACCGGCTGTGGCTGGAAATGGCTCCGCAACGCTGGGCAACTTTGTACTGGCTAAAGAAGTTAGTGAACGCCACGCAAAATAAGCTTATAGGGTCTGATTTATCAGGCTCTTCTCTATGAGGGAAAGCAATGGAAAAAGCAATTGTCAAAGATATTTTCTTTCTGCAGCAGCTGTCTGAGCGGGCTAGCAGAGAAGACCTTTATCTGGCTCAAGACTTGCAGGATACTCTGCAGGCCAATCGAGAAAACTGTATAGGGCTCGCAGCAAATATGATTGGTGTCCGTAAGCGGGTCATTATCTTTCTATATGGCTTGGTGCCGGTAGTCATGTTTAATCCGGTGCTGCTCTCTAAGTCAGGCCCTTATAAGACAGAAGAGGGCTGCCTGTCCTTGGTTGGAAGCCGTCCCACTCAACGTTATCAGGAAATCACAGTCGATTATCTGGATAAACATTGGCAGCAGCAGACCATGACCTTGAAAGGCCTGCCTGCCCAAATCTGCCAGCATGAATTGGATCATTTGGAAGGGATTATCATTTAGAAAAAATTGACAAAATTGCAAAAAATGTCTAAAATTAGAGATAATTAGCAGAATAATATTGAAGGAGGCAAGATGTAAATGAAAACAAAAACTTTAGCACTGATAAGCGGTCTGGTTGGTTTGATTGGAGGGACTATTTTGCTGCTCTCGAATATCTTTTTTGTTCCTTTTTCAGCCCTACTAGGTGATTCTGGCCTGAATTTACTGGGAGCGGTGATTAAATTGGCAGCTCTGGGCTTGGGAATTACTTCCTTAGCTTATTACAAAGGTCAAATGCGTTTCAGTGTCGCAGCGGGCGTCCTCCTTATCGTCGGAAGCAGCAACATCGCGCCCATTCCATTTATAGGCTGGATTGCAGGCATTCTCCTTATCATTGGAGGGGCTCTATTCCTCGCTTCTTCTTCAAAATTTTAATGCGGGACCAATCAATTTTTAGGCTGTTTGTCAGTTTGAAAGGAAGGGTGAAGAAATTTTCTTCGCTTTTTTTCTTGTTGAAAAAATAGTTCTCATGGAAACTTTTTTCTTGACTTTCTTTTTTCTTGTGTTAAAATAGTTCTCACGAAAACTATTTTTACAAAGGATACAGGTATGGATAAGCCTTTACTGGAATTGAAGCGTTTTGGACGAAAGATTCATCTCATAGCGGAAAAGCTTGCCAAGGAGCAAGGGATTGAGTCCATGGCTGGGCCTCAGGGGCAGGTCTTGCATATTGTCGCCTGTCGTATGGAAGAGGGGAAGGATACCCTTATCAAGGATATTGAGCAGGAGTTGGATATTTCCAAATCAGTGGCCTCTAACTTAATGAAAAGGATGGAGAAGAATGGCTTTATCAAGCTGGAAATGGGCAAGACAGACAAGCGGGCTAAATATATCCGTCTCACTCCGCAGTCGCAGGAAAGAATGAAGAAAATCCGTGACTTTTTTGATGAAATGAACCGTTCTATTTTGAATGGTGTTTCTGAGCAGGAACTGCTGATTTTTTCTCAAGTCATGGCCAAGTTTTATCAGAATATCGAAAGTTTAGAAAATGGAGGGAAAGATGTTTAAGTTATTTAAACGGCTGACGGTAAGGGAAGTGAGCATGATTGTTCTCAGTGTGCTCTTCACCTTCCTAACGGTATATCTGGAATTAGAAGTTCCAACCTATATTTCGACGATTACAGAGTTGCTGCAAACACCAGGGACTGGTTTGGCAGATTTGTGGGAGCCAGGTCTGAAAATGATCGGCCTGTCTTTTGCTAGCTTGCTGTCAGCTATTGTGGTTGGCTTTTTTGCCGCTCGTATAGCAGCCAGCTTTACCCAGAGCTTGCGGAGCGATATTTTCAACCGTGTGCTAGACTATTCGCAGACGGAGATTAAGAAATTTTCAATCCCTAGTCTGCTGACTCGGACGACAAATGATATTACCCAGGTACAGACTTTAATTACCATGGGGCTTCAGGTGGTGACCAGGGGACCGATTATGGCGATTTGGGCCATGACCAAGATTATTGGCAAGTCCGAGAACTGGCTGATAGCAGTTCTTATTGCTGTTATAGTCAATATCCTGCTGACAGTAGTTTTGGTGACATTGGCCTTTCCCAAACAGTCAGTTGCGCAACGCTTGGTCGATAAGCTAAACAGTGTCACTAGAGAGAGTCTGACTGGGATTCGCGTGGTCCGGGCTTACAATGCTGAGGATTATCAGGATGAGAAATTTGCGGCGGCCAATGATGAAGTAACCCGGCTCAATCTTTTCATCGGTCGTCTGATGGCCATGATGAATCCAGTTATGATGGGGATTTCCAGCGGATTGACACTGGCTATTTACTGGATTGGTGCTTATTTGATCCAGGAGGCTGGGCTGCAGGAGCGTCTCCCACTCTTCAGTGATATGGTCGTCTTTATGTCCTATGCTATGCAGATTGTGATTGGATTCTTGCTCATGGGTGCCCTCTTCATCGTCCTGCCTCGGACCATTGTATCCGCTGGCCGGATTAATGAAGTACTGGACCTGCATTCTTCTATCACCAGTCCGGAACAGCCTAAGGCAGCAGCGGATAGCAAGGGAGAGGTGGTCTTTCGAGACGTGTCCTTCCGCTATTCCAAGAATTCAGAAGCGATCATTGAGCATGTCAGCTTTACAGCGCAGGCTGGTGATACCGTGGCCTTTATCGGCTCAACTGGTTCAGGGAAATCCACGCTTGTCAATCTCATCCCTCGTTTCTACGATGTGACTGAAGGAGAGATTCTGGTAGATGGCGTCAATGTTCAGGATTACCAGCTGGAAGATCTGCATAATAAGGTCGGCTACATCCCGCAAAAGGCTGTGCTTTTCTCTGGCGATATTGAGAGTAATCTGGACTTCGGTCAAAGCAAAGAAAGCCCACTGGATGAGCAGAAAATGTGGGATGCTCTTGATTTAGCGCAGGCTAAGCCCTTTGTCCAAGAGAAGGAAAAAGGGCTCAAGTCAGAAGTGGCTCAAAGCGGGACCAACTTCTCTGGTGGTCAGCGTCAGCGTTTGGCCATTGCCAGAGCCTTGGCTCGTAAGCCAGAAATCCTCATCTTTGACGATTCCTTCTCAGCCCTAGACTATAAGACAGACCGCATTTTGCGCAAGGAACTGGCTGAGCGGACGCAGGATATGACCAAGCTGATCGTGGCGCAGCGGATTTCTACTATCATGGATGCGGATCAAATCTTGGTCTTGGATGCTGGTAAGGTAGTCGGTCAAGGTACTCACCGAGAACTTTTGGCCAGCAACGAAGTCTATCAAGAAATTGCTTACTCACAACTATCCAAGGAGGAATTAGAAAATGGAAAATAAGAAGCCTTCATTATTTAGCCAGATACGGCCTTATCTCAAAGGCTTCCAGCTTCCTCTTGCTTTGGCATTTGTGGGAGCTGTCTTGTCAAACATTATTACGGTCTATGGGCCAAATAAATTAAAAGAAATTACCAATCTCATTTCTGATGGTCTGGCTACCAGTATTGATTTGAAAGCTGTGTCTCAGATTGCCCTGCTGCTGACCGTGCTCTATGCAGTCGGAGCCCTGCTCAACTATGGCCAGTCCTTTATCATCAGTACGGTTATCCAGTATTTCTCTAAGCGGCTGCGGACGGCTATTGCAGAGAAGATAAATAAGCTGCCGTTGGGCTATTTCGATGGTCATTCTCAGGGAGATACTCTGTCGCGCGTGACCAATGACGTTGATACGGTCGGCCAATCCCTCAACCAGAGTCTGGGTAACGTTATCTCTGCCAGCCTGCTCTTGGTGGCTGTGGTCTTGACCATGTTCTTCATGAACTGGATCTTGGCCTTGGTAACCATCTTAGCTACTGTATTAGGCTTTGTCTTTGTCGGTCTCATCATGGGTAAGTCTCAGGGCTATTTCACTGCCCAGCAAAACAATCTGGCGGCTGTCAACGGCTATGTAGAGGAGATGTACTCCGGTCATAATGTTGTTACCAGCTATAATGCCATTGAGCAGTCTAAGGAGCGCTTTGCGGTTCTCAATCATAATCTCTATAACAGTATTTGGAAGTCTCAATTTATCTCTGGTATGATGATGCCGCTCATGTTCTTTACGGGGAATTTTGCTTATGTGCTGGTTATTTTGGTCGGTGCTGCTCTGGCGATTAATGGCTCTATTAGTATCGGAATTATCGTCGCCTTTATGGTTTATGTGCGGACCTTTTCTCAGCCTTTGTCACAGATTGCCCAAGGAATCACTGTCTTGCAGCAGGCTGGTGCAGCACTGGTTCGTGTCCTTGAATTTCTGGCTGAGCCTGAGATGGAAGACGACCAGCATAAAGAGCAGCAGCTTGCTGCTGTCAAGGGAGATGTTGCCTTTGAAGATGTCTTCTTCGGTTACAAGCCAGACCAGACGATTATTCATGATTTCTCAGCCCAGGCCAAAGCCGGACAGAAGATTGCCATTGTCGGACCGACGGGTGCTGGTAAGACGACCATCGTTAATCTGCTCATGAAGTTCTATGAAATTAATAAAGGGCGTATCAGCATTGATGGTATAGATATTAAGGATATGAAACGCTCTGAGGTTCACGATGCCTTTTCAATGGTCTTGCAGGATACCTGGCTCTTTGAAGGAACTATCCGAGAGAACTTGATTTACAATCAGGAGCATGTCACGGATGAAGCAGTTGTTGCTGCAGCGAAGGCGGTCGGTGTTCATCACTTTATCATGACTCTGCCGCAGGGCTATGATACAGTGCTGGATGACACGGTCAACTTATCGGTTGGTCAGAAGCAGCTGTTGACCATCGCTCGTGCTCTGTTGAAAGATGCGCCGCTCTTGATCTTGGATGAGGCAACTTCGTCAGTCGATACGCGGACGGAGGAGCTGATTCAAAAGGCTATGGACAAACTCATGGAGGGCCGGACTTCCTTTGTCATTGCCCACCGCCTGTCTACTATCCGTAATGCGGATCTTATCTTGGTCATGCGCGATGGAAATATCATCGAGCAGGGCAACCATGATGAACTCATGGATCAGAATGGCTTCTATGCGGACCTCTATAATAGTCAATTTGTAGAGGAAGATGCAAGTTGATACTCAAATAAAACATCAGGAATGTTCGTTTTCCTGATGTTTTTTTAAATTTAACAGAATTGTAAAAATTGCTCAGTTTTCAGCGAAAACGCTCTAAAACACTGACTTTCTCCGCAGATGCTCTAGGAAAAACTTGACAGCTTTTGTCATTTATATTAAAATAAATTTAATATAAGAACTGAAAACGAACACAACGGAGTGTTTGAACTACATATAAGTGAGCAACGGTGCTACAAAAAATGAAACTTCTTTTTTGTAGTGCTTTTTTTTATCAGTGAATCTGGAGTAAAGCGATGAAGCAATTTATGCTGGCTGGTGTTTCCAGCGGTGTTGGAAAGACTACAGTTACCCTAGGGATTTTGAAAGCTCTGGCAGACAGAGGTTATCAGGTCCAGCCTTATAAGATAGGACCTGATTATATTGATACAGCTTATCATAGTCGGATTACCAAGCGGCCTTCACGGAATGTGGACAGCTTTATGATACCGGACGATCAGAGTCTGGCTTGGTCCTACTATAAATGGCATGGAGATGCTGATGTGGCAGTGGTCGAAGGAGTCATGGGGCTCTTTGATGGTCTGGGAACAGACAAGGACTGTGCGTCTTCTGCTTCTGTTGCTAAGAAGCTGGGCATTCCGGTTGTCTTGATTATCGATGGGAAAGCGACATCCACCTCAGCGGCTGCTATGGTCCATGGTTTTGCGACTTTTGATCCCGATTTGGATATTGCTGGGGTCATTATCAATCGGGTGGCTTCACAGACTCACTTTGAACTTATCAAGGGCGCCATTGAGCGTTACACGGATGTCGAAGTGCTGGGTTATCTGCCTAAGAATGCAACTGCAGAGCTGCCATCGCGCCATCTGGGTCTAATCCCTGACGTAGAAATGGATGATTTGGACCGTCGATTTGAGGACTTGGGAGCAGCAACAGCCAAACATATTAACCTAGACAGACTGCTGGAAAAGGCAGAACTTCCCGATAAGCGGATGACAAATCCTTTTCGTATCAGCAATGACCAGCCCTTGACTTTGGCTTATGCTTTGGATGATGCTTTCCACTTTTACTACGAAGACAATCTGGACTTTCTAAGAGAGCTCAATGTCCAGCTGGTGCCTTTCAGCCCTCTGAAAGATAAGGAACTGCCAGCTGCATATGCTTATTATTTTGGCGGCGGTTTTCCAGAAGTCTACGCTCAGGAGCTGATGGCAAATGCTGCCTTTCGGGCTTCGGTTAAGAAAGCTCACGAGCAGGGCCGGCCAATCTACGCAGAATGTGGCGGACTCATGTATCTGGGAGAGTTGCTGGAAGTAGAGGGTCAGGTCTATGAAATGGTTGGCATTTTCAAGGGCAAGAGCCTGATGACTCCCGGCCTGAAAAGCTTTGGCTACTGCCAAGCAGAAACGCAGGTAGACAGTCTTTTTGGTCCTAAAGGTACGGCGGTCAGGGGACATGAGTTTCATCATTCAGTCTTTGAGACGGAGGAAGATACGGTCCTCAAGCTAGAGAAGGTTAGAGACGGTCAGGTCGTAGCTGCCTGGACAGGCGGTTATCAAAAGAACCGGACCTTTGCTAGCTACCTGCATGTTCATTTTTATCAGGACGAGCAGCTGCTGGCCAACTGGCTGAATTATATCAAAGAGGCGGACTGATATGACACTCGTTGCAATTTTTTTGGCCGTCTTGCTGGACTGGCTTATTGGGGACCCCTATAGCTGGCCTCATCCAGTCAAGTGGATGGGTTCCTATATTTATCTGTGTATGCGCTTGCAGGAGAAAAGGCAGTTTTCGCCCTATCTATTTGGCTTTTTCCTCTGGCTGACAACAGTTGGACTGGCGCTGGGAGTGAGCTGCGGGCTGCTTTGGTTGGCTGGTCTGGCTCATCCCGTTCTCTACTGGTTCGTCTGGATTTATCTGGCCTATGCCAGTCTGGCGGCTAAAAGTCTGGCTTTTGAGGCCCAAAAGGTTTACCATACACTCAAGTTTGGCACTTTGGAAGAAGCTAGAAAGCAAGTTGGTATGATTGTCGGCCGTGAAACTTCCCAGCTGACACCAGAGGAAATCAGCAAGGCGACAATTGAGACGGTGGCTGAAAATACCAGTGACGGGGTTATCGGCCCTCTGCTCTGCCTCTTTCTGGGCGGCCCCATTCTAGCTATGACCTATAAGGCCATTAACACCTTAGACTCCATGGTGGGCTATAAGACGGAGAAATACCGCAAAATCGGCTTGATATCTGCCAAGATGGATGATCTGGCCAATCTGATTCCTGCGCGTTTGACTTGGCTTTTCTTGATTCTCAGCAGTCAGATTTTACTGCTAGATTTCAAGGGGGCGTTGCGAATTGGCTGGCGGGATCGCTACCAGCATGCCAGTCCCAACAGTGCTTTTTCGGAGGCAGTTGTAGCTGGAGCTCTGGGCATTCAGCTGGGCGGACCGCATGTCTATCACGGAGAGCTGATTGAGAAGCCGACCATTGGAGAGGCTTCCAGGCCGGTTGCGGCTGATGATATTCAGACAGCTATCTCTCTGCTTTATACAAGCACCATGACAGGTTTAATCTTGTTCACTCTTTTTTATTTAGTAAAGCAAGCATATTTCTAGGAGTATACTATGACATATATCCAAAACCCTTCCTCTATTGAGGAAAAGAGCTTTCAAATTATTCAGTCTATGATTACTGAAAAAGACCCTGATTATGTCTTCCATTCGGAAATGGAAGAATCCATCATCAAGAGGGCAATCCATACGACGGGAGATTTTGATTATCTCTATACCATGCGCTTTGAGCATGATGTCCTTAAAAAAATAGAAGAAGTAATCAGAGCTAAGGGTACCATCCTGCTGGACTCCAATATCTCTCTCAATGGGATTAACAAGCGCGTGCTTGACCAGCTGGGTGTGAGCTATCGCTGTTTGATTAGCGATGAAGAAGTGGTTGCGCTTGCCAAGGAAAAGCAGATTACCAGAGCTATGGCGGCTGTTGAGATAGCAGCCAAGATTGAAGGACCTAAAGTGTTTGCTTTCGGTGGTGCTCCTACGGCTTTATCTTACCTGATTGAGCTGGCAGAGCAGGGATTGGTAGAAGCGGATGCAGTGATTGGGGTTCCAGTCGGCTTTATCAATGTCGAAGAGTCAAAAGAAGAACTGCTTCAGTCAGGTCTTCCTGCCCTTGTCAATCTCGGCAGAAAAGGCGGCAGCACGATTGTAGTAGCCATTATCAATGCCATTATCTATCAGCTGAGAGAAGTGGTGACGGACGACTATGTCCGCTACTCTACACCATCCAGTAAAGAAGGAGGAAAGAACTAGATGTCCTATCTAAAAGCAGCGCATAAGATTGAAGAAGCTAGTTTCAGCAAGATTCAGGAAATTATTGACCAAGAGCATCCAGATATTCAATTTTCGGATCCTTTTGAAGAGGCAGTGCTCAAGCGGGTTGTCTTTACCAGTGCAGACTTTGACTACCTCTACAATATCAAGTTTTCCAATCAGGTTATTGAGAAAATCCTCTACGTCCTCCGAAACAAGGGCACCATTTTTACGGATACAACCATGGTCTTGGGCGGTTTTAATAAGAAATTGCTGGATGATCTAGGTGTTTCCTATCGCTGTCTGGTCAATGAGCCAGCAATCTTTAAGGAAGCTAAGGAAAAAGGAATTACTCGCTCCATGGCAGCTGTAGAATATGCAGCTAAAGTGGATGGTCCAAAACTTTTTGTCTTCGGGAATGCTCCAACGTCTATCTTCAAGGTTTTGGATATGGTCGAAGAAGGAAGCTTGCAGCCGGATGCAGTTGTCGGAGTTCCAGTTGGCTTTGTCGGAG
The DNA here is from genome assembly GCF_008329445.1 of Streptococcus sanguinis. GTDB lineage: Bacteria > Bacillota > Bacilli > Lactobacillales > Streptococcaceae > Streptococcus > Streptococcus sanguinis_O. Next base: position 34,110 of record NZ_VIBR01000004.1, read on the forward strand.
CGGCAGAATCCAAGCTCAAACTGCATGAAAGTTCTGTGCCTTCTATTGCGGCACTGGGTCAAAAGGGCGGCAGTACCATTGCAGCAGCTGTGGTCAATGCCATTCTCTACCAGCTCAAGCTCGACACTACGGACTATGAGCGTTACAGTGTTTCAGATAAAAAGCAGGCTCCGGAGAAAGGAGAGGGCTAATGATGGATGAATACGCTTATGTCAATGGAAAGAAATTAAGAAAAGGTTTTACAACTGGTACTTGTGCAACGGCAGCGACTGTTGCAGCATTGAGTATGATTTTAAATCAGGAAAGAGAAGAAAAGGTCACTGTTCATACGGCTTCAGGTGTGGAAGTGACCATGGATGTTCACAATCCTTCCTTTGGACCAGAAGAGGCGACTGCGGCCATTGAAAAAGATGGCGGCGATGATGCGGATGCGACGCACGGACTCTTGATTTATTCGACCGTGACTCTTCTGCCAGATCAGAAGGAAATCGAGATTGACGGTGGTCAGGGCGTCGGGCGCGTGACCGAGAAGGGGCTGGCCTGTGATGTCGGCATGGCAGCCATCAATCCAACTCCTAGACGGATGATTGAGCAGCATGTCCGTGAGATTATCGGCCCCAATTGTGGAGCACGGGTCATCATTTCCGTTCCCGGAGGAGAAGAAACGGCCAAGCTTACCTACAATTCCAGATTAGGCATTGTCGGTGGCATTTCAATCTTGGGAACGACAGGGATTGTTAATCCAATGTCCGAGGATAGCTGGAAGGCATCCATCACGATCGAGTTAACCATGCTCTACAATCAAGGGCATCGCTCAGTCGTCTTGGTGCCGGGGAATTACGGTGAAGATTTTGCGACTAATACTGTGGGGATTCCAGCTGGGCGCATCGTCAATATGAGTAACTTTGTCGGCCATGTCCTAAAAGAAGTCCAGCGAATCGGCTTTACCAAGGTTTTGATGATCGGTCACATGGGCAAGTTTGTCAAAGTGGCGGCTGGTATTTTCTCTACTCATAGTAAGGACTCGGATGCCCGTATGGAAACGCTGGTGGCTAATCTAGCCCTGATGGGGGCGCCTATTGAGCTGCTGGAAAAGGTTGACAAGTGCTTGACGACCGAGGCAGCTGGAACAGCCATTAAAGAATTTTCTTATGAGGGTGTCTATCAGGTATTGGCGGATAAGATTAAGGCTAGAAGTGAGCGTCTGCTTCGCTACCGTAAGCCAAAAGTCAATATTGAAGTGGTCGTCTTTGGGACTGAGGAAGGCTATCTGGCATCAACTCAGCCTTTAGAGCAGATAAAGGAGGAATGGACATGATTTATGTTATCGGAATTGGTCCGGGAGATCCGAGCTATGGTCTTCTGAGACAGGAAGCCTACTTTGAAAAGGCTGACCGCATTTTGGGCAGCGAGCGGCATCTGGAAATTTTACCACCTGCTTATCGGGATAAGGGTTTGGTCCCTCCCAAAAAATTAGCTGCGTTAGCAGAATTGCTGGAGAGCTTTGGTGAGAATGAGGAAATTTTATATCTGGCCTCAGGCGACCCTCTGATTTACGGTTTGGGCAAATGGCTGTCAGAGAAGTTCAAGGGGCGCGTGGTCATCTCGCCGGGTATCAGCGCCATGCAGTATCTGGCCAGCAGAATTGCCCTGCCTATGAACGACGCTTATCTGACGAGCAGTCATGCTAAGGTGCCTAACTTTGACTTGATTATGAGTTTGTCAAAAGTCTTTATGGTGACGGATCAGAAAGTTGGCCCCTACGAAATTGCTCAAGAGGCCGTTAAAAGAGGTTTGGATAAGGTGCTGGTCATCGGTGAGCAGCTGAGTTATGAAGACGAGCGTATTACCATTCTGCCTGCGAGTGAGGTAGAAGACAGAGAATATGAAATGAATGTAGTGGTGGTGTTAGATGAGGGATTCGGAATTTATCAGGGCTAAAGTCCCTATGACTAAGGAAGAAGTCAGAGCCATCAGTTTGGATAAGTTGGAGCTGCATCGAGCCAAGCGTATGCTGGATGTCGGTTCTGGCACTGGCAGTGTCACGATTCAGGCAGCCCGAACCTATCCAGAACTGGAAGTGGTGGCGGTTGAGCGCAATGAAGACGCGGTGGCCTTGACGCAGGAGAATATCCAGCACTTTGGATGCCACAATGTCCGTCTCCATCAAGGACTGGCTCCGATTGAGCTGGAAGGCAGCTTTGATGCCATTTTTGTCGGAGGGACAGGGGGCAACATGCAGGAGATTTTCGACTGGTGTGCCCAGCTCATGGAGCCGGGCGGTCGGTTGGTCTTGAACTTTATCCTGCTGGAGAATGCTCTGGAAGCAGCTCAAATAGCGGAGCAGATGGACTGGGAGGATTTAGAGATTGTATCAGTTCAGGCTAGTCGCTGGACAGCTATAGGTAAGGGGCACTACTTTAAGCCTCAGAATCCGACCATTATCGTTTCCTGTAAGAAAAAAGAAAGAGAGGCTAATTGATGTCCAAAGTACATTTTGTTGGAGCAGGCCCAGGTGATGTGGAGCTGATTACGCTCAAAGGTTACAAGCAGCTGTCTGAGGCTGATGTGGTCATTTACGCAGGCTCCTTGGTCAATCCAGACTTGCTGAACTACTGTAAGGAAGGAGCTGAGATTCACGACAGCGCCAGTATGCACTTGATGGAAATCATCGATGTCATGGAAGCTGGAGTCAAGGCTGGTAAAGATGTAGTCCGCCTGCAGACGGGAGATTTCTCCATCTACGGCTCCATTCGAGAGCAGATCGAAGAGATGAAGAAGCGGGATATAGAGTTTGACTGTACGCCGGGTGTCAGCTCTTTTCTGGGAGCTGCTTCCAGTATCGGGGCAGAGTATACCGTGCCAGAGGTTTCTCAAAGCCTCATCATCACTCGGATGGCCGGCCGGACGCCTGTGCCAGATCGGGAATCCCTGAAAAGCTATGCACAGCACCGGACCTCTATGGCCATTTTCTTGTCAGTTCAAGGGATTGAGAAGGTGGTCAGCGAGCTGATTGAGGGTGGCTATCCTCCAGAAACGCCTGTGGCTGTCATTTACAAGGCTACTTGGCCGGATGAGAAGAAGGTCTTTGGCGATTTGACTAACATTGCTGAGAAAGTCAAGGAAGCTAAGATTAGAAAAACAGCTTTGATTTTAGTCGGGGACTTTTTAGGTCAGGAATTCTACTATTCCAAGCTCTATCATGCAGATTTCCAGCATGAGTTCAGACGGGGGAAGAGCAGCCATGCCAAGTAATTCTCAAGCCCGCTACGCAATCGCAACAGTGACAGCGGTCGGCAAGGACTTGGCTCTGACTCTGCGAGAAAAGCTAGGCAAGGAAATCCCTATCTATACGACACCTCGATTGGCAGATGACAGGGTCATTGCTATCGAAGGACGAGTGGTTGAGGCGCTTGGTCAGCTCTTTCAGGAAGTGGATGTACTCATTTGTATCATGGCTATCGGGGCAGTTGTGCGAGCTATTGCTCCAGTCTTGAAAGACAAGGCGAGCGATCCAGCAGTAGTGGTCATGGATGAGAAAGCGACGAATGTCATCAGCCTGCTGAGCGGACATCTAGGCGGAGCCAATCAAGTGACGCTAGACATCGCAGAATTGCTCGGTTCAAATCCCGTTATCACAACAGCGACAGATGTGCAGAATGTAACAGCTCTGGACAATCTGGCACAGTCGGTCAATGGCTGGCGGCCGGAATTGAGAGAGTTCATCAAACCTTTCAACAGCTATCTAGGCAGCGGCCGAACCGTCTATTTCTATCAGGAAAAGGACTGGGTTACGGACCTTCGCGGTCTGACTCTGGTGGATGAGGAAGGACTTGCGGCTGTTCTCAAGGGAACGGAACCGCTGATTCTAATAACTACTGAAAAAAAGGACATTCAAAGAGAAAATCTGGCTCTCATCTATCCTCAACCCTATATCTTAGGAGTTGGAGCGAGAAAGGATGTGGCTGCTGCTGTCTTCCGAGAAGGCTTTGAGGAATTTTGTCAGCAGCAGGGGATTTCTGCCAGTGAGATTTCTAAAATCGTCAGCATTGATGTCAAGAAGGATGAAGCAGCTATTCTGGCCTTGGCCAAGGAATTGGGCTGTCCCTTTGAGACCTTTAGCAAGGAAGAGCTGTCTGTTGTAGCAGACCGCTATCCTCAGTCAGAATTTGTCAAAAAGACAGTCGGAGTCGGCAGTGTTGCCTTGGCCAGCGCAGATCTGGCCAGTCAGGGTCAAGTCCTGACAGAGCGCTTTGCCAAGAACGGCTGTACCTATGCGCTTGCAAAAGCAATAACCAAAAAGTAAATCCAAAAGAGCAGACGGTCTTATAAACCAACTGTCCTTATAAAATTTTATCATACCCATAAAGGAGAAAAAATATATGTTATACGTTATCGGATTAGGCCCAGGTAAAAAAGAATTGATGTCACAAGAAGCATTGGCTGCTATAGCCGATTGTGAGATTATCGTCGGCTACTCGACTTATATGCGGTTGATTCTTGATTTGGTCAAGGACAAGGAGCTCGTAGCGAATGGTATGCGCCAGGAAATCGACCGTTGTCAAAAGGCTATTGATTTGGCTAGAGAGACTGGCAAAAATGTCGGAGTTGTTTCCAGTGGAGATGCTGGAGTCTATGGGATGGCTGGCTTGATTTTAGAATTGCTGGGAGATGCCAGTGATGTAGAAGTTAAAGTGGTTCCAGGTATCACAGCTAGTCTAGGTGCCGCTGCTGCTATGGGAGCTCCTCTTATGAATGACTTCTGTCACATCAGTCTGAGTGACTTGATGACGCCTTGGGAAATGATTGAGAAGCGTCTGCATGCCGCAGCTCAAGGGGACTTTGTTGTCTGCCTTTACAACCCTCGGAGTAAGGGACGTCCAGACCATTTGGCAAAAGCACTTTCTATCATGTCTGAGTACAAGGCAGAGGATACGATCGTCGGTATCGGTAAGGACATTGGCCGTAAGGATGAGGAAATCATCTTGACGACTATCAAAGACTTGGATGAAACTTTGGTAGATATGACGACAATTGTTATCGTTGGTAACAAAGAAACTTATGTTAAAAACGGACGCATGATCACACCTCGAGGATATACTTTATGATGAAATTACTGCTGGGAGGGACATCCGACAGCACCGCTATTTTAGAAGTGCTTGACCGCTTGAAAATCGATGTGACCAGCTCTGTTGTCACAGACTACGGCCGGCACTTGGCTTCCAAGTTCGGCCAGCCGGTCATTCAGGGCCGGCTGACAGCTGAGGACATGGTTGCCTTCATCAAAGAGAATGATGTGGATGAAATCATTGATGCGACCCATCCTTTTGCGGACATCGTTTCCAAGGAAGCCATTCGGGCGGCAGAGATGGCTGGTGTATCTTACCTGCGCTTTGAGCGCCAGGCTACCTTGGATTTGAGCGGGGCCATCGTGGTGCATTCGACCCAAGAAGCCATTGATGAGATTGCCAAGCGCGGCTACAAGACAGTCTATCTGGGAACAGGCAGCAAGACCCTGCCGCTCTTTGTCAAGGGCCTACCAGAGCAGCGGATTGTCGTTCGCGTTCTGCCGACTTCGGAAGTGCTTCTGGCTTGTGAGCAGCTGGGACTGGTAGCGGATCAGATTGATGCGATTAAGGCTCCATTTTCCAAAGAGTGTAATAAAGAGCTCTTGCTGCGCTCAGGAGCAGATGTCTTTGTTTCCAAGGAGAGCGGTACCGTCGGCGGTATTCGTGAAAAGATTGATGGCTGTCAAGAGCTGGGGATGGACTGCATTATCATCTCTCGGCCAATTGTGGCCTATCCGCAGATGGTTTCTAACTTGGAAGAGTTAGAGGCTTATCTGAAAAAATAGCTAATAAAAGGAGAAAAAATGTCCGGTTTAGTAACATTACTGGGAGCAGGTCCAGGGGATGCGGAGTTGTTGACCCTCAAAGGAAAGAGACGGCTTCAAGAAGCAGATGTCTTGGTCTTTGACCGCTTGGTCAATCAAGAGCTCTTTCAGCATCTAAAGTCTGACTGCGAAAAGATAGATGTCGGCAAAAAGCCAGGTCAGCCCTGCATCCGACAGGAAGAAATTGAAAATATTCTTATCGAAAAAGCCCGTCAGGGCAAGCGGGTAGTCCGCCTTAAGAGTGGCGATCCCTATATCTTTGGCCGAGGCGGAGAAGAAGGAGTCAAGCTGGTGGAAGCTGGTGTGGACTTTGAAGTGGTGCCAGGCATCACCTCTGCTGTGGCTGGTCTGACCTATGCAGGGATTCCTATGACTTATCGGGATGTAGCGACTAGCTTCCATGTCTTTACAGCCCATCTCAAGGATGAGACAGAAATGCTCAACTGGGAAGCAATTTCTGAGCTCAAAGGAACTTTAGTCTTCCTCATGGGCATGAAAAATCTGCCTTCCATCGTCCAAGAGCTGACGGCTAGAGGCTATGGCAAGGACAAGCCAGCCGCCATCGTTGAATGGGGAACCCATCCTCAACAGCGCTCGGTGGATGGAACCTTGGGTAACATAGTAGAACTAGCAGAAGCTGAAGACTTTAAGGCACCGAGTGTCATCGTGGTAGGTGATGTCGTGGCCTATAGACAGCAGCTGAATTTCCATGAGAATCTGCCGCTTTTCGGCCGTAAAATCTTCATCCAGCAATCAGAGACTGGCAGACTTCCTCGTTTGCTCAGGGATGCTGGAGCTGCGCTGACCACTTTCCCTGCTCGAGATTTGGTTGAAGAGTTAGACTTGCAGCTGCCGGACTTGGAGCAAGTAGACGGCCTCCTCTTTGCAGATATGCAAAGCTGGCCGCTCTTCTTGAAAGCTCTCCGCAAGGCAGGCAGAGACTTGCGCAGTCTACCGCACATCCGCTTTGCAGCTATTGGTCATCATACGGCTAAGTCTATTGAAGCGAGCGGCATTGTGCTGGATCGGATGACGCCTCAGCAGTCCGATGCGGATTTTGCAGCTGCTCTGGAAAAAGAAGGCGGCAACTGGTATATTCTGACAGCTGAGCATAAGAAAGCCAGTCTGGCAGAACTCTATTCGCTGCCGATTATCGCTAGCCACAGGCTGGCCTTTGACAGTCAGATTAGCAGTGACAATTGGTCAGAGATTGAAGTGGTCTGTCTTCCGAACTCTGCTGCGGCCATGAACTTTGTAGCAGCTAGTCAAGAAGCTGGATTTGACTGGACAGATGTCCCTATCGTTGTCATGGGTGCCAGCACGCGGGCTGTTTTAGAGGAAGCAGGCTTTAGCAAGATTGTTGAGACAGATGAAGCGACTATTGCTTCTATCATCGATAAATGTCGGGAAATTCTCTGAAAGGATACAGGTCATGAGTAAAGCTATAGTAGTAGTCAGTTTCGGAACGACCTATCCCGAGACCAGACGTAAAACAATTGAGGCTTGTGAGCAGGCTATTCAGGAACATTTTCCAGACTATCCAGTCCACCGAGCTTTTACCTCAAATGTCGTTAGACGTCGGATTAAGAAGCAGGAAGGGCTAGATATTCCTACGGTCAAAGAGGTTTTGGAGCAGCTCTTGGAAGCGGGCACTGAAGAGGTCTATATCCAGCCTCTCCATGTCATTTTGGGCAGCGAGTATGAGAAGATTCTCGCCCAAGCCAAAGAGTTTGAATCAGCTTTTAAAAAGCTGGTCGTTGCCAAGCCTCTGCTCAATAGTCAGGAAGACTATGAGGCTGTCAAGGATATTCTGCTGGAACGGTATGGCCATGAAGGTCAAGAGGCAGCAACAGTTCTGATGGGCCACGGCAGCCAGCATTATGCTTTTACAGCTTATGCGGCCTTGGATCATATGATGAAGGAAAGCTCAGTCTATATCGGCTGTGTAGAAAGCTATCCTCCAGTTGAGCTGATTGAGCAGGAACTGAAGAAAGAGGGTGTCCGAGAAGTGCATCTGGCACCTTTCATGCTGGTGGCTGGTGACCATGCGACCAATGATATGAGCTCAGATGAGGAAGGTTCTTGGTATCACTTCTTCAAGGAGCGGGGATATGAGGTCAAGGCCCATCTGGTCGGTCTGGGCGAATACCCTGAGGTTCAGCAGCTCTATATCCAGCATTTAGAAGAAATCATCGAATAGGAGGAAGGAATGGCAAAATTTTACGGAATTGGTGTGGGACCGGGTGATAGTGAGCTAGTCACTGTTAAGGCCAGTCGGCTTTTGGAAGACTTAGATATTCTCTATACACCAGAAGCTAAGAAGGGAAGCAAGAGCTTTGCATTAGGCATTGCAGAGCCCTACCTGAAAGAGCATCTGGAAATCAAGCAGCGGCATTTCCCTATGGTCCGTTCCAATTTGACCAAAGAAGTCCAGTGGCAGGCCATCTCTGCTGAAATCGCAGAGGATGTCAAGTCAGGCAAGAATGTCGGCTTTATCACACTGGGTGACCCCATGGTCTATAGTACTTACAGCTATCTACTGGAGTTGCTCAATAAGGAAATCGACTGTCAGACCATCCCTGGTATCACCTCTTTCTGCAGCATGGCTTCTGAGTTAGGTCAGCCCCTGACTATGGATGAGGAGTCTCTGGCGGTCATTCCAGCTACGGCTTCAGCTGAGAAGATTGAGGCGGCACTTGAGTTGCATGACTCGATTGTGCTGATGAAGGTGGCCAATCACCTAGATACTGTCCTGCCTCTGCTCGAAAAGCTCGGTCTCTTGCAGCAGACTTTCATGGTTAGCAATTCTTCGACAGATAAGCAGCAGACTCTGCTGGGCCTCGATGGAATCACACCAGAAACCAAGCTGCCTTATTTTACTACCTTCCTCGTGAAAAAGAAGATTTTTTAAAATCAGAGTCTATGTTCAAGGATGAAGATTCATTCTTGTGAGCTCAGGCTCTTAGAAAAGGAAAAAAACATGAAACTATTAAAAAATAAAAAAGTAACTTTTGTTGCCTTGCTGGCTATTTTGGCGGTACTGAGTACCCAGTCTGTGTCAGCTATGCATATCATGGAAGGCTATCTTCCACTCTTTTGGTGTATCTTCTGGTTCGCCGTATTCCTGCCTTTCTTTGTAGTAGGATTGATGCGCATCAAGAAAATCGTTGCAGAGGATCCAAATTCCAAGACTATGTTGGCCTTGTCCGGTGCCTTTATCTTCATCCTGTCTTCTTTGAAGATTCCGTCTGTTACAGGATCTAGTTCGCATCCGACTGGGGTTGGTCTGGGGACAGCTATGTTTGGCCCGTCCGTTATCAGCGTTTTGGGAACCATCTGCTTGCTCTTCCAAGCCCTTCTCTTGGCTCACGGCGGCTTGACAACTTTGGGTGCCAATGCATTCTCAATGGCAGTGGTTGGTCCATTTGTTGGTTATTTCGTCTACAAGTTTGCTAAATCTATCAAGCTTTCTACACCGGTTTCAATCTTTATCTGTGCTGTGATTGCGGACTTGGCGACTTATGCGACAACTTCTATCCAGCTCGGTTTGGTCTTCCCTGATGCTAACAGTGGCTTTGTTGGTTCTGCACTGAAATTCATGGGTGTCTTCTTGACTACTCAAATCCCAATCGCTATCGTAGAAGGATTGCTGACAGTTGTCCTCTATAACTTAATCTCAGAAAATGTCAAAGAAAGAGCAGGTCTGTTCAAATGAAAAAATACAAGAATATCATTTTAATCTTGGCTGCAGTAGCAGTCACTCTAGCTGCCTTTATCTTTGCACCTAAGGGTGTGGAATACAGTGGAACAGATGACGCTGCTGAAAAAACCATTAGCTCTATCCAAAAGGACTATGAGCCTTGGTTTTCACCAATCTTTGAGCCAGCGGGTCCAGAAGTAGAAAGTCTGCTCTTCACCCTGCAAGGCAGTATCGGAGCGGGTATCATCTTCTATGTCATTGGCTACCACAAAGGGAAAAAGCAAGGCCAACAAAAGGAAAACTCTGAACATAAATAAAAGCCTTCAACAGTATGAGCGAGCTCTGGTTCTTGATAGCGATTCAGCTTGTTTGGGACCGGAGCTGCTCTGTACTGGGGGCGTGGTAAAAACAAAGCTAGAAAGGAGTACCTCCACTTGTTTGCGATTGATAAATATGCCTATCAAAATCGGCTGAAAAATCTGCCGGTTGCTTATAAATTTGTCATCTATGTGCTCTTGTTAGCTGTCAGCTTTTCTGGTGTCAGGAGTCTGCAGCTAGGACTTATCGTCTTGATGGCGCCTCTGACTTGCTATGTGGCTCGGCTTCCGTGGCTGCGCTATCTGAAATGGTATCTGCATGCCAGTATCTTTATCCTGATCAGTCTCTTGACCTTTGTCTTGACCTATCAGAATAGTCAGGAGCAGCTCTTGCTGGCCTTGCCTTTGGGTCAGGGCTATCTGGGCATCAGCCAATCCTCTGTCCAGCAGACCATTTTTATCCTCTTGCGCATCTATTCATCCTTGGTTTCGACTTATTTCTTTGTCCTGACGGTGCCTTTTGCTCAGATGCTGCGGCTTTTTAAAGCCATGCATGTTCCACGGGTACTGCTAGACTTGATTGTCCTCATGTATCGCTTCATTTTCCTGGTCTTCTATGAGTTTGTGACCATTCGGGATACCTTGGACTTGAAATTCTCCTTTTACAATAAAAGGAAGCAACACCAAGCCTGGGGCAGATTAGCCAATACTCTTTTTGTTAAATTGCTGGATGATAATCAGCATTTAAATGAGGTGCTAACGCTAAGATTTGATGCAGAGCACAGTGAATAATAAAAGCGCATTTACAATAAGACTGCTTTTATACTATAATGGAAAGTAGATAGGAAACTTAGATGTTACAAGTAAAGAATATTTCTTTTTCGTATGACGAAAATCCAACGCTGCACGATATTTCTATGGACTTCGAAGAAGGCCGGATTACCGGTATTCTGGGAGTTAATGGCTCAGGTAAGTCTACCATCATGAAAATCATCACCCGACTGCTCAAACCGCAGAAGGGCAGCATTTTATATGATGGTCAGCCTGTGGGCGACTCTAAGAAGGCTTTGTTCCAGTATCGGCAGCATGTCAATATGGTCTTTCAGAATCCAGAGCAGCAGCTCTTTTATACCATTGTGAAGGACGATATTGGCATGGCCTTGGAAAACTTAGGCTATGAAGAAGACGAGATAACCAGCAGAGTAGCGACGGCTTTAGAGATGATGGACATTTCCCATCTGCAGGACAGACCGCTGCAGTATCTGAGCTACGGCCAGAAAAAGCGTGTGGCTATTGCAGGTATGCTAGCCCTGCAGCCCAAGTATCTGCTGCTGGATGAGCCGACGGCAGGACTGGATCCCAAAGGGCGGGACCAGATGGCAGCGACCATGAAAAAGCTAGTCCAGGCTGGAACTAACATCATCGTATCCAGCCATGACATGGATCTGATGTATGACTGCTGTGACTATGCCTACCTGCTGCAGAAGGGGCATTTGATTGCGGAGGGCAGCAAGTTTGATTTCTTCCAGCAGGGAGAACTGCTAGTAGAGGCAGGATTGGCTGTACCTTGGATTGTCAAGCTTCATCAGACTATCCAGACGCCACTGGCAGAAAATGAAGCTGCTTTCTTTGAGCAGCTAGGAGGAAATGTAAAATGGTCAAATCATTGATGGTACAGGGAACTGCCTCAGATGCTGGGAAGAGCATTATTGCGGCGGGTCTCTGCCGGATTTTCAAGCAGGATGGCCTAGAAGTGGTGCCTTTTAAGTCGCAGAATATGGCGCTTAATTCCTTTATCACCAAAAAAGGAGATGAAATGGGCCGGGCTCAGGTCGTTCAGGCTGAGGCAGCTGGCAAAGAGCCGGATGTCCGCATGAATCCGGTCCTGCTCAAACCCACCTCTGACCGTAAGTCTCAGGTTGTTTTTCTAGGCCGTGTACTGCGGGATATGGATGCCGTCGAATACCATGAATACAAGCAGCAGCTCCTGCCTAAGATTAAGGAAGTCTATGAGGAGCTGGGCGCTGAGAATGATATCATCGTCATTGAGGGTGCGGGCAGTCCAGCTGAAATCAATCTCAATGACCGAGACATTGTCAATATGGGCATGGCCAAGTTAGTTGATGCGCCAGTGATTTTAGTGGCGGATATTGATAAGGGCGGCGTCTTTGCCTCTATCTATGGAACGATTGAGCTCATGCCGCCTGAGGACCGCAAGCGGATCAAGGGTGTTATTATCAATAAATTCCGTGGCGATGTGGCCCTGCTGCAGTCCGGTATTGATATGATTGAGGAGCTGACCCAGGTGCCGGTTATCGGAGTCGTGCCTTATGCCCAGCTGGATATTGACAGCGAAGACAGTGTGGCATTGGTACAGAAAAGTCGGCGCTTTGATAGCAGAAAGAGTCTGGATATCGCAGTTGTCAGCCTCAAGCGCCTGTCCAACTTTACGGATTTTCACAGTCTGGAAATCCAGCCGGATGTTTCTGTCCGCTATGTCCAGCCTGGTGATGCGATTGGTCGACCGGACCTCTTGATTCTGCCGGGCAGCAAAAACACCATCGAAGACATGAACTATCTGAGAGAGTCTGGTCTTGAAGCTGAGATTCTCGAGTGTCTAGAGCAGGGCGTGCGAATCTTTGGTATCTGTGGCGGCTATCAGCTGCTGGGACAGAAGATTAGCGATCCGCTGCACCTAGAGTCTGACTTAGAAGAGATTAGCGGGCTGGGTATTTTAGAGACCGAGACGGTGCTTCAGCCGGTCAAGAGGACGACGCAGGTCAGAGCCCTGCATGAGGGACAAGAACTAGAGGGCTACGAGATTCACATGGGGGAAACCCAGCTGGCGGATCGTCTGGAGCCATTTTCCATCATCAAGGAGCAAAATGGTGAGGCAACCGAGCGTCCAGATGGAGCTGTGGCTTATGGCGGGCAGGTGCAAGGAACTTACCTTCATGGGGTCTTTGACAATCTAGAATGGACTCGTCAGTACCTGAATGAACTTCGTCTGGCTAAGGGCTTAGAACCGCTAGAGGACCAGCTTGTCAGTATCAAAGACTTTAAAGATAGAGAGTATGATAAGTTAGCAGACGTCCTGCGCCAGTCTTTGGACATGGAGCAGATTTATCAAATCATCAACAGAGAAGAAAAATGAGAATTTATACGAAATACGGAGACAAAGGGTTTACTCGGCTCTACGGTGGGGATCGAGTATCCAAGACCCATATTCGAGTCGAAGCTTATGGAACGATGGATGAGCTATGCTCTCATCTAGGCTATGTCGTATCTGAGATGCGCGACTATCCTATCTTGGATGACCTACGTCTGGAATGCGAGGAAATCCAGCAGCATCTATTTGACTGCGGCAGCGACTTGGCTACGCCGCGGGAGTTACGCCCCTACAAGCAAGAACCAGCCAATGTCAGCTGGCTGGAGGAGCGGATGGATGAGTATATGCATATCCCTCCGAAAATCGACCGCTTTATCATTCCGGGCGGCCATCGGATTGCCAGTCTCCTGCATGTGGCCCGCACCATGACCAGACGTCTGGAGCGGCGTATGGTAGCTGTTATAGAGGCAGATGAAGCGGTCAATGAGATCGGCTTGATCTATATCAACCGTCTGTCGGATTACTTTTTTGTACTGGCTCGATTGGTCAATGACCGGCTCGAGGAGCCAGATACGGTCTACAAACGCAGCGCAAAAATCTTTCGGGAAAAGAAATAGGAGAAGCTAGCATGTATCCAGTCATGATTAATATCAGAGAGAAGAAAGTCGTGGTAGTGGGAGGCGGCAAGGTCGCAGCGCGGAAGATTAAGACCCTGCTGGCTGAGCAAGCTGCTGTGACAGTAGTCAGTCCGACTCTGCATGCTGATATTCCACAGGCGGAGATCCAGTGGCTAGCTAGACCCTACCAGACAGGCGATTTGGAAGGCGCAAAGCTAGTCTTTGCCTGTACAGATCAGGCGGAAGTTAACCGTCAGATTATGGAGGATGCTGCACCCAGTCAGCTGGTAAACAATACGGGCGACAAGACCTTTTCTGACTTCTACAATGTAGCCATTGCGCGAAAGAAGGACGTGTCTGTCATGATCTCGACCAACGGTCTCTCGCCTAGTCGCTCCAAGGAGATTCGCAAGAAGATAGAAGCAATTTTAGACCAACTTTAAAAGAAGGAAAGAAGCATGCACCTATTATATGTGGGTTTGACCCATCGGGAAACGCCGCTGCCAATTTTGGAAAAAGCGCATTTCTCAGATCAGGAGGGGCTGAAAGCCCTAAAGCTCCTGAAAAGAGAAAAAAGTATCTTGGAAAATATCATCCTGTCCACCTGCAATCGGACCGAGCTCTATCTGGTGGTGGACCAGCTGCATACTGGCCGCTACTATTCCAAGCATTTTTTGGCGGACTGGTTTCAGATTCCTGTCAAGGAGCTGGAAGAGTATTTAGTCTTTCGTGAAGGGGATGAGGCCTTGCGGCATCTGCTGCGGGTCTCTATCGGATTGGAATCCAAGATTGTTGGTGAAAGTCAGGTCTTGGGCCAGCTCAAGCAGGCTTTCCTGACAGCGCAAGATGCTGGTACGACTGGAATTGTCCTCAATCAGGCTTTCAAGCAGGCGCTGACCTTTGCTAAGTGCATGCATGATACTTATCGGATCAATGACCGGCCTATTTCTATCGGCCTGACGGCTATCCAAGAATTGGACCGACTGGGGCTGGATTACAGCACTAAAAAGGTAGCTGTTATCGGTTTGGGAGAGATTGGTCAGCTGGTGACTAAGTATGCTCTACAGCGGCCTTTCAAGTCAGTTATGCTGCTCAATCGGACAGTCAGCAAGGCCCAGCCTTTTCTGACAGAGGACAGGGTATCTGCCCATGGCTGGGATGAGTTGGAGGCAGTGCTGGCGGATGCGGATGTGGTCTTTTCAGCTGTTAAAACGGAAGAATACATTATCTTTCCCTCCATGCTTAAGGCGGATGCGGTCGTGTTTGACCTCTGTCTGCCTCGTTCCTGCCATCCAGGCTCATCTCTGAAGCTCTATAATATCGAAAATCTGACCAATCAACTGGAGCAATACAAAGCGGAACGGCAGGAGATTGCCGGTCGGATTGCTTTGGAGATTGATGAGGAGCTGGTCAAGTTTGCTGACTGGCGTCAGCAACTGGGCATTATTCCTCTGATTCAGGAAATCAGGGATAAGGCTTTGGAAGCTCAAGCTTCGGCCATGGAAAGCCTTAATCGTAAGTTTCCGGATTTGACCGAGCGGGAGCAAAAGCAGATTTCCAAGCACATGAAGAGTATTATCAACCAAGTCTTGAAGGAGCCAATCTTGCAGCTCAAAGAGCTGTCAGTCGGAGAGCATTCAGACTATGACATTGCCTTGATTGCCAAGATATTTGGCTTGCACAGAGAAAGGGGAAAAGATGAAGGTCATTAAGGTAGGAACCCGCAAGAGTAAGCTGGCTATGACCCAGACCCAGCAGTTAGTCGACCAGCTCAAGAAGCTCCATCCAGAGCGGGATTTTGTCCTCGTTCCCTATACCACAAAAGGAGATCGATTGACCCATGTCAGCCTCCAGGAAATTGGCGGCAAGGGAGTCTTTGTCAAGGAAATCGAGCGAGCCCTCTTGGCTGGTGAGATTGATATGGCAGTCCACAGTCTCAAGGACATGCCCGCTAAACTAGCTGAGGGCTGTGCACTCGGTGCGATTAGCCAGCGAGAAGATGTTCGAGATTGCTTGATTTTCCGTCAAGCTGGCCAGACATTGGCTGACCTGCCTAAGGGCGCTCTTATAGGAACCAGCAGCATTCGCCGACAGGTTCAGCTGCAGGCTCAGAGGCCGGATTTGACGTTCAAGCCACTGCGAGGCAATATTGATACACGCATCAAGAAGCTGGAAGAAGGTGAATACGATGCGATTGTCTTGGCTATGGCTGGACTTAAACGTTTGGGCTGGCTGGACCAAAGCCATCTTCACATTCAGCCTTTAGAGACCAGTCTTTGCCTGCCGGCTATTTCTCAGGGAGCTTTGGCAGTGGAATGCCGGGAAGAGGATGAGGAACTGCGGAGTCTCTTGGCAACTGTTCAGGATGAGAAGACAGCAGCTGAAGTGGAAGTTGAGAGGGCAGTTTTGGCTCAGATGAATGCAGACTGTACTTTCCCTATCGCTGCTTTTGCCCAGAAAAACGGTCAGGACTACCAGCTAGAGGCCATGCTGGCCAAGGAGGACGGCCAATGTGTCTTTGTCATCCTTCAAGGGCAGGATGGCCAGCAATTGGCAGAGCAGGCTGTGCGCCAATTAGCCGATAAGGGAGCAGTAGGAATGCCATGGTTAAAAAAATAATCTTTACCAGAGAGCAGGCGCCAGACTCTGCCTGGCTAGAAAAGATCAGACAGGCTGGATTTGAGACGCATCATGTTCCTCTCATTCGCTGTCAGACTCTGCCCTTGCCAGAAGATGTCCAAGCAGCACTGCCAGAAGCTGACTGGGCCTTTTTTACCAGTGCTGTCGCAGTAGAGGCTTTCAGTCCCTATCTGAAAGCTGACTACCAGATTGCGACCATCGGGCCGCAGACCAGTCAGGCGCTGGACAAGCTAGGCCGAGCCTGTGATTTTCAGGCCAGCAGCCACTATGGTCTTGACTTTATTCAGGAGTGGTTGGATTTGGCTCTGCCAACGCAGAAGATTTTGCTGCCCCAGAGCAGCTTGTCCAATCCCAGTCTGGCTGAGAAGTTAAAAGAAGCAGGTCATGATGTCTGGGCTTGGCCTATGTACGAAACGACCTCAAATCCTGCTGGTCAGGACCAGCTCGAGACCTATCTGTCTCAAGAGGAAGTGATTTGGACCTTTGCCAGTCCGTCGGCTTGGCAGAGTTTTTGTGCTATTCAGCCCCATCTAGCATCCAGCCATCAGATTGCAGTGATTGGTCAGACAACGGCTCAGGCGGTTAAGGAGTCTGGCTATGGGGTAGATTACCAGCCCCAGAGTCCTTCTGTTGAGGAAATGGTCAAGGAAATAATCAAGAAAGAAGAGAAGAAGCATGGAATTTTATAGACATCGCAGACTGAGGAGAAGCAGCAGTCTGCGGCAGCTGGTTCGAGAAACCAAGCTGTCTGTGGATGATTTTATCCAACCCTTGTTTGTCAAGGAAGGGTTGACTGAAAAGCAAGAGGTAGCTTCTATGCCGGGAGTTTATCAGTTCTCCCTCGAGGATTTGCTGCCAGAAGTTCAGGAATGTGTGGACTTAGGTATTCGAGCTTTTATCGTCTTTGGCATTCCGTCAGAAAAGGACGAAATAGGCAGTCAGGCTTCAGCTGAAAATGGCATTGTCCAAGAAGCTATCCGTCTGATCAAGAAGCATTTTCCTGAGACGGTCGTCATTGCAGACACCTGTCTCTGTGAGTTTACCAGTCACGGCCATTGCGGTATTTTGCGAGGGGAAGAAGTGGATAATGATCTGTCTCTGACTAGACTGACAGAAGTCGCTGTCAGCCAAGCCAGGGCTGGAGCAGATGTCATTGCGCCTTCCAATGCCATGGACGGTTTTGTGGCGGCTATTCGTCAGGGACTTGATGCAGCGGGCTTTGAAGACATTCCGATCATGTCCTATGCCATTAAGTTTGCCTCTAGCTTTTATGGACCTTTCCGAGATGCTGGTGAGAGTGCTCCGGCCTTTGGTGACCGCAAGACCTATCAGATGGATCCGGCCAATCGATTGGAGGCTTTGAGAGAAGCCAAGAGCGATGAGGAGCAGGGAGCAGACTTTCTCATGGTTAAGCCGGCTCTGGCCTTTCTGGATATCCTCAGAGAGCTGCGTCAGGAAACTCGGTTGCCTCTGGTGACCTATAATGTCAGTGGAGAATACGCCATGGTCAAGGCAGCAGCCCAGCAGGGCTGGATCAATGAAAAAGCTATAGTCATGGAAACTTTGACCAGTATGAAGCGGGCTGGGGCAGACTTGATTATCACTTATTTTGCCAAGGATGCGGCCGGCTATCTGAAAGAAGGATAGAGACTGCGGAAAATCAGCAGTTTTCTAGATAAGGAGGACGAACTTGAAGAGAGAACATTCCAACCAATATTTCACAGAGGCTCAAAAGCTCTTTCCAGGCGGGGTCAACAGTCCTGTACGGGCTTTTAAGGCTGTGGGCGGCCATCCGCTTTTTATCGAAAAAGCCAGCGGCGCCTATCTGCATGATGTCGATGGCAACCGCTATATTGACTACGTCCTGTCTTGGGGACCCATGATTTTGGGGCATGCTCCTAAGGATGTGTTGCCGGCAGTTGAGGAATCTATTTGGGAGGGGACCAGCTTTGGTGCTCCGAGTCCCAGAGAAATCGCTCTTGGCCAGCTGGTGCAGGAGCGTCTGCCTTTCATGGAAAGAATGCGGATGGTCAATTCGGGAACGGAAGCGACCATGAGCGCCATTCGGGTAGCACGTGGAGTGACCAAGCGATCTAAAATTGTTAAATTTATCGGCTGCTATCACGGCCACAGTGATTCCTTTTTGGTTCAGGCTGGTTCAGGCTTGGCCAGCTTTGGGATTGCTGATTCTGCCGGAGTCATTGCTCAGGTAGCTGGGGAAACTCTGGCCTTGCCGTACAATGACAAAGATGCTCTCAAGGCTTGCTTTGAAAAGTACGGAGATGACATTGCCTGTGTCATTTTAGAAGCAGTTGCTGGCAATATGGGCTTGATTCCAGCGGATGCGAACTTTATCAGTACTATTCGCTCCCTCACTCAGGAATACGGCTCTCTCTTCATCGTGGACGAGGTCATGAGTGGTTTCCGAGCTCATTATCAGGGGGCAGTCGGCCTCTATCAGACAGAGCCAGATCTGGTCTGCTTGGGCAAGGTTATTGGTGGCGGCTTCCCCGTCGCAGCCTTTGGCGGCAAGGCCGTCTATATGGATCAGGTAGCGCCTCTAGGCAGCATCTACCAGGCTGGTACCTTGTCGGGGAATCCAGTCGCTATGACGGCCGGTTATGAAACTCTGAAACAGCTAACACCTGAACTCTTTGATGAGATTGAAGAGAAAACAAGCTACCTCTGTGATGGCTTGCGAAATCTAGCAGACAAGTACAGCATTGATCTGCAAGTCGTATCAAAAGGTACCATGTTTGGCTTCTTTTTCAGCCAGAAGCCAGTCCGCAACTTTGAGGATTCTAAGGCGGCTGACCATGTACAGTTTGCACGACTGCACGGTCTCTTGCTGGAAGAGGGCATCTATCTGGCGCCATCTCAGTATGAAACCAACTTTATGTCCAGTGCCCATACTAGAGCGGATCTAGACCAGACCTTGGCAGCCTTTGAGCGGGCATTTCATGCAATGAAAGAAGAAGCAAATGGCTAAGATTGTGTTAGTGACAGGCGGGGCCAGAAGCGGCAAGTCAGCATTTGCGGAGGAGCAGTTGGCGGATCGAGAGCGAGTTTGCTATATTGCGACCGGCCTACCCCGAGGAGAAGATCCAGAATGGCAGGAGCGGATTCGGCTGCACCAAGAACGCCGGCCGACTTCCTGGACGACTCAAGAGCAGTATGCAGGGCTGGCCGACTGGCTGCGAGAGCAGTCGCATCCAGTTTATCTGCTGGATTGTGCCACGCTTCTGACCAGCAATCGCCTCTTTGATTTGATTGCTCAGCATTTTCCAGACAAGCTGGAGCTGACAGAGGAGCACTTTCTCAGTCGGCAGGAGCAGTCTTTCCTGCTGCAGCTCTTGGAAGAAGAATGGCAAGAGCTCCTATCCACAATCCGTCAGGCAAATGCTGAGTGCTGGATTGTGACGGACGAGGTTGGCCTGGGCATTGTCCCAGAGACCAGACTAGGACGCTTCTTCCGTGATGTGCAGGGCAAGATCAACCAACTGATTGCAAAGGAGGCGAGTGAGGCTTATCTGGTTATCTGCGGTCTCGCTCAGCAGTTGAAATGATAAAGGCATTGATTATCTATACCCAATTTTTTAGCCGGATTGTGATTCCAAAGGCAGTGGATATCTCCTATCTGCGACGGGGACTTCCTTTTCTGACCCTCTTTGGTCTCTTGCTGGGTTTGATTTCAGGTGGATTTTATTTCCTAATGAGTCTAGTCTTACCAGGAATGGTTGCTTGGGTTCTGACCCTTGCTTTCGATGTTCTGCTGACAGGTGGCTTTCACTTGGACGCTTTAGCGGATACGGCGGATGGGCTCTTCTCCTCTCGTAAGAAGGAGCGGATGCTGGAGATTATGAAGGACAGCCGGATTGGCAGCAATGGAGTTCTGGCGCTCATTCTCTACTATGCTCTGATGCTGGTTCTCTATCCTTATCTGCCAGAGCCTCGCTGGTTTATCGTGGCTAGTCTGTCCATGATTGGCAAGGCCGGTTTGAGCCTACAGCTTTACCGGATGACCTATGCCAGAGAAGGCGGCGGTTCGGGGAATTTCTTCAGTGGCAGCAAGACGAGTCATATCCTGCTTGCCCAGCTTCTCCCCTTGCTCCTGTCTCTGCTAGTTTTTAGCTGGAGAGGCCTCTTGGCTTATGGCTTAGTATTTTTGGGAGCAATCGGCTATCGCCGGTTCGTTTATAATAAAATTGACGGCCACACAGGCGATACGCTAGGAGCCTATGTTGAAGTTGCCCAACTCCTCTATCTTTTAGGATTGGTGGTGCTAGGATGAAAAGATGGTATCTGATGCGGCACGGTCAGACAGACTACAATCGCAGGCGCTGTTTCTACGGCAGCCATGATGTCTCTATCAATGAGCAAGGCCAAGCGGACGCTAAGCAGCTGGCGCTGCTGATGCAGAAGCATGCGGTTGATGCAATCTACACTAGTAGTCTCAAGCGGACGCAGGAAACAGCCCAGCTGGCTTTTCCAGACAGGCAAGTACAGGCCATAGCTGATTTTGACGAGCGGGGCTTTGGACAATGGGAAGGTTTGACAGCTGATGAGATTGAAGCGGCGTTTCCAGAAGTCTGGCAAGCTTGGTTGGAGGCCCCCTTTGAGGTCACGCCTCCTGAAGCAGAAGTTTTCTCAGACTTTCAGACCAGAGTCTGGGCAGCAACGGACCGCCTGCTAGATAGTGCTGATGAGTTAATGGCTCTAGTGGCTCATTTGGGAGTCCTTCGCTTGATTTACCAGCATTTGGTTGATGGAGAGGCTGTTTTTTGGAACATTGATGTCCCCCAAGGACGAGTGCTGCTCTTAGAAGAGCGGGACCAGACTTGGCAGGCGACCTTACTCTAAGGCTTTATTATTAAAAAACAACATGATTTATCTTGGGAAAGAGGTGACTAGATGAATACACAGATTCAGGATAAATTTACTTTTAAAAATGGTCAGACCATGCGCAATCGCGTTGTCTTGGCGCCTATGACCATCTGTGCTAGTGAGCCTGGAGGCTATGTATCTCAGGCAGATATTGACTTTTTTGCCCGCCGGTCGAGGTCGGTTGGCATGGTCATAACTGGCAGTACCTATGTCCATCCTCTGGGCAAGTCCTTTGCGGAGAGCTTCAGCGGCGCTGAGGACGATAAGATTGAGGGGCTTAGTCGTCTGGCCAAGGCCATCAAGGACCAAGGGGCTTTAGCTATTGTGCAGCTTTATCATGGTGGTCGCATGGTTCTGCCTGATTTGATTGACGGTCAGCCAGTAGCACCTAGCGCTGTCAAGGCTCCGCGCGATTATCTGGCAGAGCCGAGGGCGCTCAAGAATTCTGAAGTAGAGCAGGTGATAGAGGATTTTCTATCAGCTATCAGACGGGCCATTCAGGCTGGCTTTGACGGAGTCGAGCTTCATGGCGCCAATACCTATCTGATTCAGCAGTTTGTCTCTCCCCATTCCAATGTCCGTCAGGACAAGTGGGGCGGCAGTCTTAACAACCGCCTGCGCTTTCCAAAGACCTTGCTGAAAAGAGCCAAGCAACTAGTCAAAGAAGAGGCAGAACGCCCCTTCCTGATTGGCTACCGCTTTTCTCCGGAAGAGATTGAAGAGCCAGGTATCCAGCTTTATGATACCCTGCAGTTGCTGGAGCAGCTCATCTATCATCAGGTGGACTATCTGCATATTTCGACCTCTGATGTCTGGCGCTCGTCTATCAGAGATTCTCAGGACTCGGAGCCAGTGATTCAGAAAATTATCAGAAAAATTAATGGTAGAGTGCCCCTGATTGGTGTCGGTCAGATAAAGACCAAGCAGGATGCCCAGCAAGTATTGGATGCGGGGATTCCGCTTTTTGCCCTGGGCAAGGCCCTGCTCTTAGACCCCGACTGGGCAGAAAAGGTTGTCTCTGGCCGAGAGGCAGAAGTCATCCGAGCTTATCGCGATGAGTTGCAGGCAGACTTGGCTCTGCCAACTGCCTTTGTCGAAGATGCTAGAAGCTATCTGGAAGGAAAAGATTAAGACAAGCACATCCCCAAGGAGGAAAAAGAATGAGCAATCATTTGTTTTTCACTCGTTTGCTCTCTCATCTTCAGGACATAGAACCACCCACCTTAGACAGAGAGCGAAGTATATATAGATTTGACTAGGACAGACCGTCTTAAAGTAGTTTACAAAATAGAAAAGGAAGTTGAATACTTTATGAAACATTTTAAAAAAATTATGGCTCTAGCCTTGGCAGGCCTAGCCCTAGCCTCCTGTGTAAACCCTAGCAAAACCAGCGAGCCTGCTGGCGATAGTGGCAGTAAGACTGTAACCATTGGCTACACTCAGTTTCCAGCAAATGTGGATCCAGCAGCGGAATACAATGGCTGGTTCACGGTCCGTTACGGAGTGGGAGAAACCCTCTTTAAGATGGACGACAAACTTGAGGTGAAACCTTGGCTGGCTGAGAAAATCGAAGCAGTCTCAGACCTAGAGTGGAAAATTACCCTCAAGGATAAGGTGACCTTCCAAAATGGTGAAAAAATGACCGGTGAAAAGGTCAAAGCTTCTCTGGAACGCTTGATTAAGACAAGCGAGCGGGCAGCATCAGATATGGGCATTGACAGCATTTCTGCAGAGGGTCAAACCGTGACCATCAAGACAAAGGCTGTGCAGCCTATCATGGCTAATCTCTTGGCAGAGCCCTACTCCGCTATTGTCGATACGACTGGCAAGAGTGCATCTGACAAGGCTCCTGTCGGAACTGGACCTTACATGGTGACCAAGTACACTCCTGAGAGCGGAGCAGAGCTCAAGGCTTATGAAGACTACTGGGATGGCAAGCCAAAAGTTGCTAATCTGAAGATTAAATACTTCTCTGATCCGACAGCTATTTCTGCAGCCCTCAAGTCTAAGGAAGTGGATGCCGTCTATGGTCTGCCTTATGCAAATCTAAGCACCTATGCTTCCGATAAGAACTACAAAATTTCTGAAGTAGAAGGTTCCCGCTACCTAGCTTACTATTATAACTTCGAAAATCCTTATGTGGCAGATGATAAGTTCCGTCAGGCTTTAGATACCTTGGTAGACAAGAAGACCTACTCTGAATCCCTCTTTAAAGGCTCAGCTGTGCCAGCTGTTGGACCTTTCCCTACTGGCTTCGCCTTTGCCCTGCAAAAGAGCGTCCATGAAT
This sequence comes from Streptococcus sanguinis, assembly GCF_008329445.1. GTDB lineage: Bacteria > Bacillota > Bacilli > Lactobacillales > Streptococcaceae > Streptococcus > Streptococcus sanguinis_O. The sequence continues at coordinate 57,557 of NZ_VIBR01000004.1, forward strand.
TTAACGTAGACAAGGCTAAGAAACTCTTGGATGAGGCTGGCTACAAGGATACCGACGGCGATGGCTACCGTGAAAAAGACGGTCAAAAAGTCAGTATTGAGCTGCTGTCCTTTACCCGTCTGCCTGAAATGCCGCTGGCTGTAGAAGCAACTCAGCAACAGCTCAAGGAAGTCGGAATCGAAGCGACCATTAAGAAAGTTGAAGTCAGTGCCGTTGCCAGTGAAAAGGATTATGCCTTCACACCTTACGCGGTGGTAGCAGCTCCGATTGGTGATCCGTATGCCTTCTTCAACAGTGCTGTTAAGACCAATGGTACAGCCAATATCGGTCACTACAGCAATCCAGAAGCGGATAAGAAAATCGAAGAGTTGGCGACTGAAACTGATCCAGCTAAGCGCAATCAGCTCAGCAAGGAAATCCAAGAAATCATGGACAAGGACTATGGCTTTACCATTATCGGCTTCTTCAAGGTCGCTCTGGTAATGGACAAGTCCGTCTCTGGTTTGGAATCCCATCCAACAGACTACTATCACGTCAGCAACAAACTATCAAAGGAATAAAACATGCTGGAAATGAAAGATCTGCTGGTGCAGTCAGCAGATAAAGTCATTCTCGATCGGGTCTCCCTCTCTCTTGCAGAGGGGGAGTCCCTTTCGATTGTGGGCGAGAGTGGCAGTGGCAAGTCTACCCTGCTCAAGATGCTGCTGGGCCTCCCTCTTAGGGGGCTGACAGTGACAGAGGGCAGTATTACCTTTGAGGGGCAGGAAATTCATCCCCAGGACCATCGCATTTATCTGCCTTTTGTAGGCCGAGAAGTGGCCTGGATTAGTCAGCATGCCAGTCTCAGCTTCAATAACCGTCGTAAGATCAAAAAGCATTATCAGGACTTGGTGAAAAATCAGGGCCAGCAAGCAGCAAATCTCCGTCCCTTGGAGGAATGTCTAGAGATGGTGGGACTGCTGCCTGAAAAAGTCCTCGATAAGTATCCTTTCGAGCTCAGCGGTGGTATGATGCAGCTGGTCGGTGTGGCGCTAGCTCTAGCCAGCAGGCCCAAACTGCTTCTGGCTGATGAGCCGACCAGCGCTCTGGATGTCCTGTCGAAAATGAAGTTGCTTGATCTCTTGAGCAAGCTTCATCAGGAGGAAAACATGGCCATTCTCTTTGTCACACATGATATCAGTGTAGCTGAGCATCTAGCGCAAAAGGTAGTCGTCATGAAAGAAGGGCAGATTGTCGAAAGTGGTCCAGCCCATCAAATTCTCTGCCATCCTGAGCAGGCCTATACCCAGAAATTGCTGAAGGCCGTACCCAAGCTGGCAGAGTTTAGAGAAGGGGAGCAGCTATGAATCAAGTATTGATCGGTCGCCAGCTGACCTACGAGTACAGTCAGATAGGCGAGCGGAGAAGCGGTGTCTTTGATATTGACATTAGCTTGGAAAAGGGACAGGCTTTGGGTCTGGTCGGTGAATCAGGCTCTGGTAAGAGTACCATTGCCAAACTCATCTGCCGCTTTTTAAAGCCGGACCAAGGAGAGCTGACCCTACTGGGCAAACCAGTCTCTGCCTACAGAGATAGAGACTACTATGCTCGGGTCCAGTATATTGCCCAGCAGCCCCAGTCGACTTTTCATCCCAAGCGCAGCATTCAGCAGAGCCTAGAAGAGGTCTGTCGAAATTTCTCTCTCTATCAGCAGCAGTCAGATAGAAAGCAGGCCATCCATGACTTGCTGACCTCGGTCGGTCTGACAGTTGAGCTTGCTCAGCGGCTGCCGCATCAGCTGAGCGGAGGAGAATGTCAGCGGGCGGCCATTGCCCGTGCCCTGCTGATTAATCCTGATGTGCTCATCTGCGATGAAATCACCAGTGCTCTGGATGTGACCGTCCAGTATGAAGTCATGCAGCTGCTGGCAGATATCAAGGAACGCTCGCAGACCTCCTTTCTCTTCATCTCTCATGACATCGCTCTGGTCAGCAATTTTGCGGAAGATTTGGTCGTCCTCAAGGACGGAATCGTGCAGGAGAAGGGCAGCATGCGAGAGGTCGTCTCTGCTCCCAAGAGTGACTATACCAAGCTCTTGCTCAGTCAGTACAGGGAGGATAAAGATGAGGATTAAGCAAGAACTAGACTCTATGGCTCCATGCAGCAGCTATCAAGGAAGTCTGCCCATCACGGATGAGCTGGCTATCCAGTACACTCTGCTCAAAGGACAGGCCTCCCAGCCCTTGCTGACCATCAGTGCTGCAGTCCATGGCTGCGAGTATGTCGGTGTCAAGGCGCTAATGGATTTAGCGCATGAGTGGGACTTTAACTTTCAAGGCTCTGTCCTCCTCCTGCATGCAGTCAATGTCAGCGGCTTCTGGGCTCGGGAGACGACACTTGTACCTGAGGACGGCCTCAATCTGAACAGGATTTTTCAGGATCAAGAGCCAGTTTCCAGCCTCAGCTATCAGATTCGGTCTGTGATTGAGAGTCAGGTCTTTAGTGTCAGTGACTTCCTCATTGACCTGCATAGTGGCAATCGGGAAGAACTGCTGACCCCTCATGGTTACTATTCCCTGCGGGCAAATCCAGAGGTGATGGAAAAGTCCTATCAGATGCTGCAGGCTTCTGGGACACCGATTATCTATCGATCTCAGGACCGTGGCAATCTTTATCACGCTGCCTCGGTGGACTATGGTTTGCCTAGCATCCTGCTGGAGCAGGGAGAAAATGGCACCTGTCTGCCAGAGGATGTGCTGGCTATGAAGGAGTCGATCAAACAAGTCGCCCGATACCTTTTTGAAGGGAGCATGCCCTATTATAAGCGGGCGCCGCTGATCTTTGACGACAGTTACTATCTGACCTGTCAAAGGTCGGGCTGCTGGATGTGCTTTGTCCGACCCAATCAAACAGTACAGGCTGGTCAGGTCATTGGCGAAATCTGTGATATTTATGGCAATATTTTAGAAAAGGTGACTGCCAAGGAAGACGGTCTGGTCCTCTACCAGAAAGCGACCTTGGTCGTCCACCAAGGCGAAGTGCTGCTGGCCGTAGCCAGCAAGAAGCCTGAAAGCTACCAGACATCTGAAAGGGAGGCGCATGATTAAATTTATTATCAAAACTATTCTGCAATTCGTCCTCATCCTGCTCTGCGTCAGCTTTATCTCCTTTTTGCTGGTTTATCTAGCACCGGGAGATCCGGCTGAGAGTATCCTCAATGCTCAGGGTATTCCTTTTACCAAGGAATTGCTGGAAATCAAGCGGGCTGAGATGGGCCTGAATGGCAGCTTTATGGAGCAATATCTGGCCTGGCTGGGCAGGATTGTCCATGGCGACTTTGGTGTGACCTATAATTCCGGAGCTTCGGTCTGGGAGCAGCTGGTTTTCTATTTTCCCAATACAGTCTACCTAGCTTTTTATACCCTGCTAGCAACTCTGGGAATTTCCTTGCCGACAGCTCTCTACACATCCTACCATGCAGGAAAGCCAGTTGATCGCTTCCTGATGGGAGGTCTGGCTTTTCTGAATGCCATTCCTAGCTTTGTTATGGGGATTATCCTGATTCTGATCTTTTCTGTTCAGCTGCACTGGTTTCCCATTCAGGCAACGGCTAATGAGCTGGGTCTAGTCTTGCCAGTCATAACACTGGCCATGATTATGTCCACTCGTTATATCCCGCAGCTGCGGACCGCTTTGATAGAAGTGCTGCATTCGCCAGAAGTCGAAGGTGCGCGTGGTCGGGGGATTCGAGAGGGACATATCCTGTTGCATGACGTGATTTACAATGTCCTGCCCTTTCTTCTCACCTTAGTCAGCCTCTCTCTGGGCTCGCTCCTAGGAGGGGTGGCTATTATCGAGCACCTCTTTTCCTGGCCGGGCATCGGTAAGATGCTGATTGGCGTAGTTGCCAAGCGGGATTATCCCCTCATTCAGGGTGCGGTCCTCTTTATCACAGCGGGAGTCTTGACTGTAAATCTAGTCTTTCAGCTGCTTACGATTTGGCTCAATCCTCGCGTCCGACTGGCTCAGGAAAATCCCAAACTGCTGCCGCGCACGAAGAAATTAAAAGCAAGCAAGGAGGGTTCGTATGGATAAGAAAATCAATCGAAAACTCCTGGCCTTGGGCGGCCTCATCGTCCTGGCTCTGATCCTATCCTCCTTGGCCCCTCATCTCTTGGGTGATAGTTTAACCAAGGTCAATTTGGGCCAAGCCCTGCAAGGGCCGAGCAGCAGTGAGTGGTTCGGAACGGACGCTCTAGGACGGTCTGTCTTTGCGCGTGCAGTGAGCGGAGGTGCGGAAACAGTCCTGCCAGCCCTGATGATTCTGATGCTAATTGCGACGGTAGGCTCCTTTATTGGGGTAACCAGCGCCTTCATCGGCGGGAAATTCGACCAGTTCATCTTGCTGGTAATCACGGCTTTTCAGTCTTTCCCATCTATCATTCTGGTCATTGCCATCGTCAGTATCTTGGGCATCGGTCTCCAGCAGACCCTCATCGCTATCTGCCTAACGGCCTGGACCAAGTATGCCTACCTGATGCGCTCCATGACCCTGCAGCTGAAAAATGAACCCTATATCCAGTCCTCGAAAATGTATGGCAATAGTTTTTGGACAAGCCTGAAAAACTATTATTTCCCCAGTCTTTTTCCTCAGATTCTGACAACCATGAGCTTTGATATTAGCACCATTATCATGGAAATCGCTGGCCTCAGCTTTGTCGGTCTGGGAGCTCAGGCACCATCGCCTGAGTGGGGAGCCATGATTAATGACGGCCGGATTTACATTCAGGAAGCCCCTTGGATTGTGGTCTTTCCTTGTATCTTGCTGATTCTGACGATTCTCCTCTTTACCAAGTTCGGAGACGCTCTGAACAGCAAGTACAACCGCATGAATTGATCATCAAAAAATCAACAGCTAAAAAACTATAGCCCCTTATCTCTTGGGACTGCAATCATAAAAAATATGAATACAAGAAAGTGATTCAATAAAAATGAGAAAAAAATTATTTTTATTAGTTGTCCTCTTGCTGCCTTTATTCTTGGTAGCCTGCCAGCAAAACTCAAATTCTTCCAAACAGGTCAATGAGAAAGACAAACTCACTATGGTCTGGGGAGAGGACTTTGGGGATGTCAATCCTCACCGCTACAATCCAGATCAATTTGTCATTCAGGATATGGTCTATGAAGGCCTAGTCCGCTACGGTGACAATGGTAAAATCGAGCCAGCCTTGGCTGAAAGCTGGGATATCAGCGAAGATGGTAAAACCTATACCTTCAAGCTGAGAAAAGCAAAATTCTCAGACGACTCTGACTTTAATGCTGAGAATGTCAAACGGAATTTCGATACCGTCTTTTCAGAGGAAAATAAGAAAAACCACACTTGGTTTGACTTTACCAACCAGCTGGAAAGCTATCGAGTTGTAGATGAGCATACCTTTGAGATTAAGCTCAAACAAGCCTACAGTGCGACTCTCTATGATTTATAAATGATTCGTCCGATTCGCTTCATAGCTGATGCTGCTTTCCCTGACGGAGATGATACGACCAAGGACAACCTCAAGAAGCCAATCGGAACCGGTCAATGGGTTGTCAAAGACAAGAAGCCAAACGAGTACATCACCTTTACCCGTAACGAAAATTACTGGGGTGAAAAGCCTAAACTGAAAGAAGTAACAGTCAAGATTATTCCAGATCCACAAACCCGTGCTCTTGAGTTTGAGTCTGGCAATGTTGACTTGATCTATGGGAATGGCGTTATCGGTTTGGATAACTTTGCCAAGTATGCCAAGGATGACAAGTACACGACAGACGTATCTCAGCCAATGTCCAGCCGCCTCATGCTCTTGAATGCCAAGCAAGAAATCTTCAAAGACAAGACGGTCCGTCAGGCGATGAACCATGCGGTTGATAAGAAGTCTATCGCGAAAGACATTTTCCGCGGAACAGAAACACCAGCTGATACTATCTTCTCTAAGTCTACCCCTCACTCTGACGCTAATCTGACTCCCTATGAATACGATATTGAGCTGGCTGAAAAGATGCTGGATCAAGCAGGCTGGAAGAAAGGTTCTGACGGTATCCGCGAAAAAGACGGCAAGAAATTGAGTCTGAATGTTCCTTATATCTCGTCTAAGGCGACAGACAAGGACTTGGTTGAGTACTTCCAGGGCGAATGGAAGAAAATCGGAATCGATGTTCAGCTCAAAGCTATGGAAGAAGATGACTACTGGGAAAATATTAAGACTGGCGACTTTGATTTGATGCTGACCTTCTCTTGGGGAGCACCTTGGGATCCGCATGCTTGGATGACTGCTCTGACTTCACCAGCAGACCATGGTCACCCAGAAAATGTTTCCCTAGAAGCTCTGCCATCTAAGTCAGAAATGGACAGCATTATCAAGGCGACTCTGGTTGAGCCAGACGAAGTAAAAGTCGATGAAGGCTACAAGAAAGTCCTCACTATGCTCCATGATGAAGCTATCTATATCCCAATCACTTACCAATCCGTTGTCTCTGTCTATCGTAAGGGAGAACTCGATGGCATGCGTTTTGCTCCAGAAGAAAATGCCTTCCCACTGCGCTACATTGAGAAAAAATAAAAGCTACCTTCATACATAAAAATTTGCATATAAAGGGAGTAGTGCTGCTAAGTGAAAAGCTTATCAGCCGCCCCTTTTCTTTTAAGGACTATGAAAAAAGATTTATTTAAAACAATAGTTTCTTTCTTAGCTGCTCTCTTGATGATATCGGTATTGACTTTTCTCTTGGCCAAGCTATCCTCGGCAGATCAAGCAGAAAATTATTTAAGGGTATCGAAGATTCAAGTGACTCCTAAATCCTTGGAAAAAGCCAGAGAATATCTGGGACTCAATCAACCCTGGCCCCAGCAGTATCTAAGCTGGCTGACTAAAGCTCTTCGTGGGGATTTTGGGACATCTTATCTATTAAAGGTTCCTGTCCTGCCCCTGGTGCTGGAGCGTTTCCAGTCGACTCTTTCTCTAGGTTTGACTTCCTTTGCTCTCATTTTGCTTACATCCATTCCTTTGGGAATTTTTAGTGCGGTCTACAAGGGTTCTCTCTTTGATAAGGTCACTCGCTTTTTATCCTTTTCCAGCGTTTCCATGCCCAGCTTTTGGCTAGGTTACATGCTGATTGTGGTTTTTGCTGTTCAGCTCAGATGGTTGCCCGTTTCGGGTAAGCAGGATTTTAGCAGCTTGATTCTTCCTAGTCTGACCCTTAGTATGTCATTGATTGGTCAATATACCGCTTTGATCCGCAAGGCTGTGTTGGAACAGATGAACAGTGTCCATGTTGAAAATGCTCTCCTGCGCGGAGTCAGCAAGTTCTTCCTGGTCAAGAACCATCTCTTGAGAAATTCCCTGCCAGCCATTGCGACAGGCCTGAGCCTGACCTTGGTCTATCTCCTGACAGGCTCCTTGATTGTCGAGGAAGTCTTCTCTTGGAACGGTGTCGGCTCTCTTTTTGTAGATGCTCTGCAGGCTGTGGATTTGCCAATTATTCAGTGCTGCATGCTGCTATTTGGTCTATTATTCTTGGGAAATAATGTTCTAACCCAGCAGCTGCCAGTTTGGATTGACCCTAGAGTCAGAAAAAGGAGGAGCAATGTCTAAACGATTTATTTTTTCAAGTGTCATTTTGCTGTCCCTCTTCATCTGTGCTCTCTTTGCTCCCTATCTATCCTCTTTTGATCCCCAGCATGTAGAAATCTCAAACAAACTAATGGCTCCTGACGCTGTTCATCTATTGGGAACCGATCAGCTGGGCAGAGATGTCTTGTCTCGTCTGCTGCACGGGGCTCGTTATTCTCTCTTTTTATCCCTGACCATCAGTCTGCTGGAAGTGGTTATCGGTGTAACAGTTGGCTTGCTGATTGGATGGTATCAGGGAAAGGCTGAATCAACCTTCTTATGGTTTGCAAATGTTATTTCTGCCTTTCCTAGCTTTCTGCTATCGCTAGCTACAGTTGGGATATTAGGACAGGGAATGACCAATATGATTTTAGCCATTGTCATCATAGAGTGGGTTTACTATGCTCGGGTGACGGCCAATCTGGTCAAGAGTGCCAAAGAGGAAGCCTATGTCATTTCTGCTCAGACCATGGGACTCTCTCAGATTCATATTCTCAAAACTCATATCCTGCCCTTTATCTACAAGCCCATTTTGATTATTGTGCTGATGAATATCGGGAATATCATTCTCATGATTTCTGGCTTTTCCTTTCTGGGAATCGGTGTCCAGCCCAACATTACCGAGTGGGGTATGATGCTGCATGATGCTAGAAGCCATTTTCAAACGGCAACTTGGATGATGCTGGCGCCCGGACTGGCTATCTTTCTGACTGTGGTCGCCTTTAATCTATTTGCCGAATGTTTTGAAGAGAAAGGCTGGAAACAGATATGGAAAAAATAGCAGTAAAGAAACTGACAGCCCAAATCGAGCAAAAGACCATTCTGCAGGACATCAGCTTTGAAGTGGAGGCAGGTCAGTCTCTGGTCATCATTGGGGAGAGTGGTTCTGGTAAAACCCTCTTAACCAAGATATTGATTGGCCAGTTGCCTTCATCCTTGAGCATGCAAGGTGAAGTTCACTATGGCTCCATGTCTCTAGAGCGCAATTCTCTCAAGGACTGGCAGCAGCTGCGGGGGAGCCGAGTAGCCTATATGTCTCAAAATCCGATGGCTATGTTCAATCCCTTTCAGACCATTCAAAGCCATTTTTGGGAAACCCTGCGCAGCCATAGCAAGATTTCAAAAAGCGCTTGTCTGACTAAGGCCCTAGCCTCTATGAAAGAAGTCAGACTGGGAGAGCCGGAAGAGCTTTTGAAGAAATATCCTTTTGAGCTCAGCGGCGGTATGCTGCAGCGGGTCATGTTGGCTATCTTGCTTTGCCTAGAGCCAGAGACCATCATTTTGGATGAGCCTACTTCGGCACTGGACATCCACAATCGCGAGCAGATTATCCTCATCTTAAAGGAGCAGTTGGCTAAAGGAAAGACCCTCATCACAGTGACTCATGACTATCATTTGGCGCGGGAGCTGGGAGGCAAGATGCTTGTCATGTATCAGGGGGCTATCATGGAGGAAGGGCCGGTTGCTAAGCTCCTCGAAAGTCCTTCGCAGACCTATAGCCAAGACCTTATCTTAGGAAATCCATACGAACGGTTGGTGAGACAAGATGCTGGAATGTAGACATGTTTTTAAAAAATTCGATGGCAAAATGGTTGTCAAAGACTGTAACTTCTCCGTCCAGAAAGGTGAAATGATCGGTCTGATGGGCGAGAGCGGCAGTGGTAAGAGTACACTGGCTAAATTGCTGATTGGTCTAGAAAAGCCCAGTCAAGGCCAGGTCTTACTGGATGGCCAGCCCTACTCAGTCAAAAAGTCTGGCGTGAGAATTTTGCTGGTTTTTCAGGACTCACTCCATTCGGTCAATCCGCATTTTACAGTCGAGCAGGTCTTGACAGAGGCCCTGCCAAAAAATGTGGCTAGAGAAGAGGTAGAAGCCATTCTAGAAGACGTCGGTCTGGATAAAAGCTATCTGAATCAGCTAGCACGCCAGCTCAGTGGCGGCCAACTTCAACGGATTTGTATCGCCCGCGGCTTACTCTTAAAGCCAGATGTTCTCATCTTTGATGAGGCTCTGAGCGGTCTGGATCCCATTGTTCAGGGAAGGTTGTTACGCCTCCTATATGATTTGTGGGAGAAATACCAGCTGACTTATCTTTTCATCTCGCATGATTTCAAGCTGAGCTACGCTCTCTGCCATCGGATTTTGGTCATGGCAGACGGGGAAATTGTTGATGAGATAAAGGACTTTGAGCTGCCTATCCAAGCTCATCACCCCGTGACAAAAAAGTTGATAGGCGACAAGGGAAATTTCAACTGACGAATATCTTAACTAGCTAATCTATTTTAAAATTAAACATAAAGGAACCTATATGAAACGTACTTTTGAAACGAGAAAACTTTACTTCGGCTTTCCAGTCTTCTTTTTAGGCTATAAGGACGATGTGCACGGCTATAATATTTCGACCTCAAGCTCGGTTTATTCCTTGGGCAGTATGATGGTTATTGCCATGCGTACCAAGGGGAATGCCATTACAGAGATTACCAAGCACCAGCAGTTCACAGTCAATGTCCCAGAGAAGGATTTGACCAAAGAGTCTGAAATTGCTGGCTTCAACAGCCGCAAGGACAAGTTTGCCCTGACTGGTCTTAGCTACACAATCGGCGAGACTGTGGATGCTCCGCTGGTAGACCAATGCCCTGTATCCATTGAGTGTCAGGTGCTGGATATGGTCGAATGCGGTGCCTTGACCAATGTCATCGCCCGTGTCACTCGGCGCGTGGTTGATGAGGATTTGATTGATGAGAATGATGCTTTCCGTAGTGACCGTTTTTCTCCTATCAGCTACATGGGAGACGGAGATGGCCGGCTTTACCGCTATTTCAGCGACGAGTCAGTCAAGATGGGCTCCATCATTAAAGAAATCCGCAAACAAGAAGAAAAATAAAGAAACCGCTGAGATTCATACTATCTCAGCGGTTTAGTTTTCTATCAAAAGTTTTTCTTCTAGGCCAAATTTCTCTAGAAAACGGTCTTGCTCTTCTTGGATTTGCGGGGTCGGATTTTTGATGCCCATGACCAGTTCTATCATCTCCGGATGGACCTCACGCACCAGCTGACACAGAGCCCAGATAGCTGTAGCGACATGAATCGGATTTTGCCCCTTGTCGATAATTTCCAGCATTTTAGGAATGGCAGAGCGGTCATTGGCATTTGCCAGAGCGATAATGGCATTGCGCTGCAGGATATTTTTCCCCCGCCAGCTGCCGGCCACATGACCGAATTTCTCTTTAAACTGACCGTTGGAAAGCTCCAAGAAAGGCAGGAGTTCTGGATGAGAAAGGTCGGGGTCAATCTCTGTCGCCAGAGGATTGTCCAAGCCTTTATTGTAAGGGCAGCAAATTTGGCAGATATCACAGCCATAGATGACAGTCTTAATCTTCTTGCGAAATTCCAGATCCATGACGCCCTTGTCCTGAGTCTGAAAGGACAGACAGCGCTTGGCATTCATGCTGCCATCGCCAATCAAGCAGGAAGTAGGACAGGCTGTCACGCAGCGATTGCAGTCTCCGCATCCGTAGTCGACGGGCTGATCGGGCTCGATGTCCAGATTGGTGATGAGCTCTCCTAAAAACATATAGGAGCCAAATTCCTTGGAGATGACCAAGCCGTTCTTGCCGATAAAGCCGATTCCTGCTCTCTGGGCTACGGCGGTATCGACCAAGGCGCCCGTGTCCACCATGCCCTTGTATTCAAAGTCAGCGGTCAGCTCTTCGATTCCCTTGGCAAGCCGGTCCAGCTTGTCCTGCAGGACATAGTGGTAGTCTAATCCCCAGCTGTTGGGGGTGAATTTGCCCCGCTTGTAGGCCGTTTTCTGAGGCTGCTGCTTGAGCTTGTGGGGGTAAGCGACTGCGATAGAGATAATGGTCTTGGCTGAGGCTAGACTGAGCTTGGGCTTGATCCGCTCCTCGATGTTTTTATGTTCAAATCCTGAATTTCGCCCTTCGTCTACAGCCAAGCGCAGCGATTTCTCCAGATAGTCGAAATCATCCGCTGTCGTAAAGCCAATCTTAGAAATCCCAATTTCTTTTGCTAAGTTAATAATTTCTTCTTTGATGTTCATCCTTACTATTATAGCGGAAAAATGCCAACTTGGCGAATGATTAATAAAGGGAACTATCCTATAGAACTATACCTATAGTTTTATAAGACTTCCTTAGCCTATATACTGTATGATATAATGAAATGTGGAATTTTTTTATAGAAAGTTCCGCAAAGTTTAGGGGAAATTTTATAAAGTTAAACAATGGGAGTTTACAAAATGAAAAAGAGATATTATGAATTTTTGAATGTTCTTGTTACGGATTGTAATCCAATCAGAAACTTAGATTTTTATAAGGCTGGTTTAGTTGAGTTATTTTTCATCTCACTGGTATTTATCGTTTCTATTTTCTTACGCGGGGAGATGCATCATCTGAGCATGATAGTCATGAATTTTACTATTGTTCACACGCTTATCTTGTTCCTGGCCTTTTTACTCTTCCAAAAGTTTTTTGATATTAAAGCCTTGCAGCTCATTCCGACCAGCTCTTACCTATTTCTTCATTTTGAATTGCTTTTTTGGGGCTCCATCTTTTTTGGTGAGAACCACTTAGCATTTTTTATGATTTTTATCATACTCAGCTTGTCTTATCAGTTGATTAATTTGCTCTATCAGATAGTTATCGTTTCAAAATTGAGATATTTTGAACAGAAACAAAAGATCAACATTTTGCAGATTCACGCCATCGTCCTGTGCTGCCTGTCAGCAGCAGTAGCAGTCATCACTCGCTTGTTTATGCTGTCAGGACTCTATATGATTATTGCCTTGGTAGGCTTGAGTATCGCATTGACGCCCTTGTATCTATTGGGCTATGCACAAGTTTTCACAGGCTGGAGAAATCAAGTGCCTGAAAAATGGTAGAATTAAAGGGGATTGTCGAAGAAACGATTTCCCTTTTTTTATTAAGAGGGAAGCTGGAAATATGAACGTATCCTCTAGAACTAGATTGTTTATCAAGAATGATTTAAAATGGATATGAGTAATTAATACTGAGAAGCTTAGAAGAAACAAAAATATCAATACAGGAGCTGCGAAATGAAGAAAAAATATTACGATTTTTTGAATATGATTATTATAGATTATAGACCAATAAATAATTCAGATTTTTACAAATCTTTTCTAATAGAACTAATGGCTTAAACTAGTGGAAGGTTGGTTTCTTTAATGGTAAAGATAAATAGAAAAGATAAAGTGAAGATTACTAATATCGAAAGAGAAAGATACCATGGTCCTTTGATCACACATGGTGTTAGCTTAGGCTACATTAAATTATATCCATGGATTAGCTTACCAATTAGTTTATTTTTATATTTTGGTGGGGGCTATGAGGATAATATTGGCACTATTAAAACGGTATTTCTTATATGCATTATTATTAATGTGGCTAGTGTCTTTTTTGCTTGTTTTAACTCTTTAATCAATCGCTTTAAGTCGTTGACTTATATTTTAATTGCTTTAGTGTCTTGGACAGTGTTGGTCTGCCTAACCTTTATCGGATTATTGATGTTCATCTCAAACGGAGATTCTATTAGTGCACGAACTGTCTATGATTCAGATTTGAGTCTATTTTATGTTATGCCAATGTTGTTCCTTTTTATCTTTGCTTGTGGCCTCTATGCTTGGTACTATCTCCCAAAGAATCAGGGGAAAGTCTGGGCTTTTAATCAAGTAAAAGAGGGAGATAGAAAGAAAACATGGTGGAATAATTTTGCTATAGCTTTTGCTGGGGCAACAATCATTCCCCCCCTCCTAACAGGCTATATTCAGATTGCTTTTGGTGTTTTATTGGGAATTTTGTTGACCTTGACTTTGCCAGCTGTTATGGTAGATGCGGTTTATGCAGCTATTTATATAAGGAATCATCTGAAAAGTGATGAACTGATTTGAGGTGTTTTTAGTAACTGACAAAAAGTTGAGTGGTGTTCCGAATATCTCCTATGTAGTTAAACAGTTATAGCGTTTATATTCTAAAAGTTTGCTAAGGTAGAGAAATAATTTTTCTCTGCCTTTATTTTTTTACAAATCTGAAAGCGCTTCATTGACAAAGTCTGCCAGATAGTTTATAATATAATAACAGTATAGAAAATGGCAAGGAAGCCTGATTTGATCGCAATGAAGCGAGTGTTTCAGAATCAAAGGGGTTTTTCTGCCATTTTTTTGCGCACTATTATTTTTTATGGAGGATTGTTTCTATGCGGACAAAAGGAATTGTGCTGCTTTGTAGTTTGGCTTTGCTTCTGGGAGCTTGTCAAGCGGGGAATAATAAGACGACGACTGAGTCATCCTCGGCTAAGACAGAGACAACGGATAAGGACAAGGCTAAGACTTTGGATAAGGGCGTTTGGGAAGACAAGCTTTATGCCCGCCTGACTAAGCTCATCAAGGAGAATGGGAACACCAGCTCTAGCTATGATAAAAATAAAAAACCTTATGCCGTCTTTGACTGGGACAATACGACAGTCATCAACGACATTGGCGAAGCAACCTTTACCTATCAAATTGAAAATCTGGCCTTTAAGATGACGCCGGAAGAATTTGACCAAGCAGTGCGGACCAATATACCGAGCGACGATTTTGTTGAAGATTTCCATAACAAAGATGGTGAACCAGTGAACATTGACAAGATTGCGGCTGACCTGCTTTCTGACTACACGGTTATTTACAATAGCTATAAGGGAATGCAAGGAGACAAGTCTCTGGAAGAAGTCAAAAAGACCGATGAATACCAAGACTTTGCTGCTAAACTCCGCTATCTTTACGAAGCGATTGGTGATACCTTCAGCTCTGACATCAGTTATCCATGGGTGACCTACCTCTATGCAGGTATGACTTCTGAAGAAGTTCAAGCTCTATCTGAAAAGTCTATTGACCAAGCTCTTGAGGACAAGCTGACTTCTGAAACTTGGGAAAGTCCAGAAGGCTTGAAAGGTGAGTCAGGCCAAATCACTGTGACCTTCAAGCGCGGTGTTCGCTCGGTCAAGGAAATGCAAAATCTCTACAAGACTCTGATGGCTAACGGCATTGATGTCTATATCTGCTCAGCGTCTTATATCGATGTGATTATCCCTTATGCTAGCAATTCTAAGTATGGCTACAATATTCCTAAAGAAAATGTTACTGCTATGCGTTTGAAAAAGGATGACAAGGGAGTAATTCAGCCGGAATACGATACCAACTATGCTCAGACTCAAGGTGAGGGCAAGACAGAGACCATCAAAAAGCTGATTGCTGTCAATCATGACAATCAAGAACCAATCCTGATTGCCGGTGACAGTAATGGCGACTATGCTATGCTCAAGGACTTCCCTAAACTGCAAATGGGTATTATCTTCAATCTTTTGAGAGATCCTAGCAAGGGAATCGGTCTTTTGCAAACTAAGGCAATTGAAACTTACGGTCAGGAAGATGCACTTTACTACCTGCAAGGCCGCGATGAAAATAAAGGTGTACTGCTCAATGGCAGGGAAACTATCAAACTAGATAGTAAGGAAGCCCAGCTAAGCAGATAGCAGGCAGTTCCCTGTCATAGAGAGGAATGGATGCAAAATATGAAAAAAATCATGTTTGTCGGTCCAGTCGGAGTGGGTAAGACTACTCTGACCCAGCGACTGAAAGGCTTGGAGCTAAGCTACTTTAAGACTCAGGCTATTGAGTTCTATGATGCCATCATTGATACGCCCGGAGAATTTCTCCAGCATCGTAAGTATTATAATGCTCTGAACGTGACTGCAACGGAGGCTGATGTGATTGGTCTCTTGGTGGCGGCTTCCAATCAGATGCAGACCTTTCCTCAAGGCTTTTCTTCCCTCTTCAATAAAGAAGTCATTGGCATTGTCACCAAGATTGATATGGCTGAACAGCCGGAGCAAATCGAAAAAGCACGGCGGCAGCTGAAAGCGGCTGGAGCCAAGGAAATTTTTGAAATATCAGCGACGGAAAACGAAGGAATTGACCGTCTTCAGGCTTATCTGGAGGCAGACTAGGGACGAAAAAGCCGAATATGGTATACTAGATTCTAACAAGGAAACGAGGAAGGAATGTCTATTTATGAAAGTAGAGCACGGTGGAAATGCGGCAGCTTTGGCTGAGGAATTTGGTTTTTCTCTAGAAGACTGTCTGGATTTCAGTGCCAATATCAACCCTTTGGGGATTTCTCAAAAGCTTAGGGCTTGTCTGACCGAGTCCATTGATTGGCTGGTTCATTATCCAGACATCAGCTACAGCCGCTCCAGAGAGCTTTTGGCACATCATCATGACCTAGAAAAGGACAATGTCCTGCTGGCAAATGGTGCGGTAGAAGTCTTTTATGAGCTGGCCCGCTTCCTGCGTCCAAAAACTGTCCTGACTTTGAGTCCTACTTTCATGGAATATGAAAAAGCCTTCTCGCAAGTGCAGGCCAAGGTGGAGCGCTTTAGCCTTCCTTCTCCATCCTATGAGTGGAATCTAGCTGACATGTTGCCAGCCTTAGATTCACTGACTGTAGGAGACGCTGTGCTCATCTGCAATCCTAATAATCCGACGGGTACCTTGATTCGGCGTACTGATCTAGAAAAGCTAGCTGAGAAGCTGCAGGAGCGGCAAATCTTTTTGATACTGGATGAGGCTTTTATGGACTTTCTGGACGATGAGGAGGACTATAGCTTCGTCTCATGTCTGGCTGCCTATCCAAATGCAGTAGTGGTGCGGTCTCTGACCAAGTTTTATGCTATTCCTGGTCTGAGATTGGGCTATGCTCTCAGCTGTCATCCAACTTGCTTTGATGAGATAGAGGGGAGCCGCGCTCCTTGGTCGGTTAATGCTATGGCGGATCGCGCCCTGCCTGTCCTTTTGGAGGACGAGGTCTATCAGCAAGCTACCAAGCAGTGGCTTCGAGTAGAAAGGGACTTCCTTTTTCAAGGACTGACTGCATTTTCACAGATTCGGCCGGTCAAGCCTAGTGTCAACTATATCTTCTTTGAATATTTAGGTCAGCAGGATCTGCGTCAGGAGCTTCGGCAGAGAAAGATTTTCATCCGTTCCTGTCAAAATTATCATGATCTGACAGACCGACATTACCGCCTAGCCATTCGCAGCCATCAGGAGAATGAACAGCTTCTGGCTTGTCTGACAAAGGTCTTGGCGAAAGAGGCAGCTTATGACTAAGGGAATCGTTTCCTGCCCAGGTTCCTGCGGTGAATTATTTCAAGGTTTAGTAGGAGAGCAGGAGGTTCTGCTCTCTTATGGGATTGAGAAGCGCAGTCGAGTGAGATTGGACGGGGCTTCGTCTCTCGCAAGGCAAGCCCAAGGTGAAAAGGTAAGGCGAGCTTTGGAGCTCCTGCCTGAGTCCAATGTTTTCTCTTTTGTTCAGGAGTCAGACCTGCCTATCAGCAAGGGCTATTCTAGCAGCACAGCAGATATGGTTAGCTGCCTGCAGGCAGCTGCTCTGGGGCAGAAGCAGCCTCTAAGAGCGGCAGATTTGACTCGTCTCTGTGCCAAGATTGAGCCTACTGACTCGGTGGCTTTTGCGGACTGGACGGTCATTAATCCCCTGACTGGTCAAGTGGTCTGGCAGACAGACTGGCGACCGGAGCTTTATGTCTATATCTTGGAGCCTGTGGAGATGGTGACAACTCTTGACTTGGTTCGGATGAAGGACAGTCCTAGCTATCCGGCTGAGGAGTCCAAGCGCTTGCTTCCTCTCTTTCAGGAGGCTTGTCAGGAGAAGTGTTTGGAAAAACTTGGCCATTTAGCGAGCTATAGTGCTTTGTTGAACAACCAACGGCTGCCCAAGCCCTATCTGAAAGAATTACTGGCTTTGGTAAAAGAACACCAGTGCTTAGGTCTCAATGTTGCCCATAGTGGTACATTGGTTGGTCTGTTGCTGAGCAGGGAACAGCTACAAAACTTGCCTCAATTGGAGGCTGAACTAGCTCGCTCAGCCAGTGGGGCTTATTATCAGACTCGGAACTTGAGCAGGATTATTTTTGAAGGGGTGCAGCCGGTCAGGGAGGAGACAGACTAGTTTGAAAGACTTAGAAAAAATTATTGAGCAGATTCTTCCGATAGATAAAGACAAGCTTCAAGAAGGCCAGCGCTACTGTGATCAGCTAGGAAAGCCGCCAGGCTCCTTAGGGAAGCTCGAGACCATCTATGCTCGCTTGCATGCCATGTTTTCTGGTCCCATTGATTTGGAGAAGAAGATTGTCCTTGTCTACGTAGCGGATAATGGCATCGTGGCTGAAGGCGTTTCTGCCAATCCTCAGGAAACGACCTATACTGTTGCTCGCAATATTCTAGCAGGGAAATCAGGCTTGTGTGCTATTTCCAAACATGCTGGTTCAGACATCTGCCTGGTAGACATTGGCTGCAAGAAGGATATCTTTGAGGAAAATAAGGACAAGGTCTGTCATGGGACGCGCAATATGCTTGAGGAGCAGGCCATGACTCGCGAGCAGGCCATAACGGCAATTCTAGTCGGCTACAAGAAGACAGAGGCCTTGATTAAAGACGGCTATCGTCTCTTTGGAACAGGAGAAATGGGGATTGGCAACACCACCACCTCGGCTGCTGTCATTGCGGCAGTTCTCGGTCTCAAAGCAGAAGACGTCACAGGCTATGGAGCTGGTCTGACTCAGGATATGAAGACTCATAAAACAGCCGTTATCCAGCAGTGTTTGGATCGTCACGCTCCTTATGGAGATATTCTGGATCTGACCGCTAAGCTTGGTGGGCTAGATATGCTGGCTATGGCAGGCACTCATCTCGCCTGTGCCAGCTATCAGCTGCCATGTGTAGTGGACGGTCTTATTTCTCTGACGGGGCTGCTGATTGCCCATCAGCTGACTCCTAATGTCTTGGACTATACCTTTGCTTCCCATGCTTCGACGGAGCCTGCTTACAAACTGGTCAGTGACTTTCTAGGACTGGAGCCTATGCTTTTGCTGGATATGCGACTGGGTGAAGGCTCGGGCTGTCCTTTGGCTTTCTTTCTGCTGGAAAATGCTGTCTATACCATGGAGCACATGCCAACCTTTGCTGAAGGCAGCTTGAAAGAAGAAGATTATGTTGATATTCGCAAAAATGTGACTTAAAGGAGGAAAAATATGCAACTCTATACAAAAACAGGTGACAAGGGCTTGACCAAGCTAGTTGGCGGTCAAAGTGTCGCCAAGGATGCAGAACGGGTTAATGCTTACGGAACCATTGATGAGCTTAACTCTTGGATTGGTTATACTATTACCAAGCTGGAGAAGGATGATAAGCTGAGAGATGAGTTGCTCCAGCTGCAGCATTATCTCTTTGACTGTGGTTCAGACCTCTCTACACCAAAGGGAGTTTACCCTTATAAGGTCGATCAGCAGCTGATTGACTGGATTGAGGAGAGGATTGATACCTACGCAGAAATTCCACCGGCTCTGGAAAGATTTATCCTACCAGGCGGTGACGAGATTGCTTCCATGATTCATGTGGCTCGGACCATTGCAAGACGGGCAGAACGCCATATCGTAGGGGCTATGTGGACTACGGAAATTAACAATAATGTCCTGATTTTTGTCAACCGTCTGTCAGATTACTTCTTTGCCTTGGCTCGAGTAATCAACTTTACCAAGCATCAAGAAGACATCGCCTACGAAAGAGGTGCCAAGGTCTTCCACAATATTACTAAGGCAGATGTTGAGCGTTGGGCGAGCAAGCGCCAGTGATAAAAAGAAACAGAAAAAGTTCTGTCTTTCCAATTCGGACTTTACCGAGTCTTGGAAGGACAGAACTTATTTTGATGTTCTAAAAAAGAAAGCCGCCTATACATCATCGTATCTTCATGCTAAGCTTCGTTGATTAGCACTAGCTTTCCAATTATTGACTCTGCTCCTTTGCAGAAAGACAAGAGAAACCTCATCTTTAGAAAATTAACGTACTTAAACGTAGAGTCAATAATGGAAACTAAGCTAAAATGTTTGTTCCAAACTGACATCACTACCTTACATCGAGGCATGAAATCTACTAAAATTTAAGAATAAAGACCTGACTTAAAGCTGAAAAGCTTATCACAGTGGCGGGACCGCGCTGGATTTGCACCAGACTTCCATATCCTTAAAAGTACTAAAATCAATTTCCTAGTAACTAGATTGTAACACCTTTCACAGGGAATTACAAGGAAAATGAACTAAATTTTAATAAAAATTTAATCCTTTAAATAAGCTTGCCTTTGCTGTGAGATGCGGTGCTAAAAATTTCTTATATTAATGACTTTTTCATTGCTATGAAAGCGCTTTTGTGTTATAATTCAATATAGTACAAAGGGGTACTGAAGATAAATAAGCAATGAAGCTATATGAAAATGCTGTGACGTGTGTAGGGGAACAGTCTTATTTTCATATAGCTTCTTTTTGTTTAAAAATAGATACAACAGAAAGGAGAAAAGATGTATAAGATTTCCTATAAGACTGAATTGCATGTGGGCAAGGGCGCTCTGCAGCAATTAAGCCATTATAAAAACGAGCATATTCTAGTCGTTGCCGATCCTTTTTTGAAGACATCTGGCACGTTGGATGCCATTTTAGCCAACTTTGATGACAGCAATGATATTGTTGTTTTCACGGATATTGTGCCTGATCCGCCAATCGAAACGGTTGTGGCTGGTATCAAGAGTGCAGGAGACAAGCCAATCAGCATTGTGCTTTCTATTGGTGGCGGCTCTGCTATTGATGCTTCCAAGGCTATGTATTATTTTGCCAAGAAACAGGGTGCCTTCTCCGAGGCTATTCTCATCGCCATCCCGACGACAAGCGGAACTGGATCTGAAGTAACGTCCTTTTCTGTCATCACGGATGCAGAGAGAGGTACCAAATATCCTTTAGTGACCAAAGAAATCCTTCCGGATGTTGCGATCTTAGATGCGGATTTGGTTCTGTCACTTCCTGGTAACATCACGGCTGACACTGGAATGGATGTACTGACTCATGCCATTGAAGCTTATGTATCGACCAAGGCTACGGACTTCTCTGATGCCTTGGCTGAAAAGGCAATCAAGCTGGTCTTTGAATACCTGCCTAAAGCCTACAAAAATGGTCAGGATGTAGAAGCGCGTGAAAAGATGCATGCAGCATCCACTCTGGCTGGTATGGCCTTTAACACAGCTTCTTTGGGGATCAATCACAGTCTGGCACATGCGGCAGGCGCTAAATTCCATGTACCTCATGGTCGTTTAAATAGTATTTTAATGCCCCATGTCATTCAATATAATGCTGGTATCGAATTCAACAATCGGAACCGGCAGGTGACAGACAAGACTGTAGCAAGTCGCTATCAGGATATTGCCAAACTACTGGGATGCAGTGCTTCAAGTCCTGTGTCAGGAGTAAGACAGCTGGTTGAAGCCATCAAGAAACTGCAAAGAAAGCTGGAGATGCCAACTTCTCTAAGAGAATATGGTGTGAAAGCAGATGCTTTTGCTCAGTACAAGGTAGAAATTTCAGAAGCTGCTCTGCATGATGGCTGTACTCCGACTAACCCTCGCGTTCCTACGGCAGAAGAACTGCTTAAAGTATTAGAGAAAGCGTTTTAATCCTCTGAATTGCTGTTATGCCAAAATTATTGTATAATGATTAAGAGCATGCAGTACACTTCTGAAGGTTTAAAATCATGAAGAAGGTTTACTAAATTGGAAGAAAAACAAAGAATGATACAGGAATATGTTCCTGGGAAACAAGTGACCTTGGCGCACCTTATCGCTAATCCTGATGAAGTCATTTTTGAAAAATTGGGATTGCAGGCAGAAATCAAGGATGCGATTGGAATCTTGACGATCACTCCGAGTGAAGCGGCTATCATTGCGGTTGATATTGCGACCAAGGCTGCGGATGTTCAAGTTGGTTTTGTGGATCGTTTCAGCGGCTCTGTCGTGATGACAGGTGACGTTTCTTCTGTTGAGGCAGCTCTCATTGCCGTTTTACAAGGTCTGGAAGAGATTTTGGGCTTCTCCAGCACTGTCGTAACGCGGACATAAAAAATCAAACTGTCGAGGGGAAGTATGAAAGGCAGAATACTAATTGTTGATGATGATCCAATTGTAAGATTAGATATCCGAAATATATTAGAGGCAGCTGATTATGAAGTGGTGGCTGAGGCATCCGATGGCTTTGAGGCTATTGATTTGTGTCAGAAATATCGTTGTGACTTGGTCATGATGGACATCAAGCTTCCGCTTCTGGATGGCCTGACAGCGGGTAAGAAGATACTCGAAGACGCTTTAGCCTACAGTGTGATTCTACTGTCAGCCTACAGCGATGAACACTATATTCAAAAAGCTAAAACCAATGGGATTAGTGCTTACTTGGTTAAACCTTTGGATGCCAAGTCCTTGATTCCAATGGTAGAAATCTGCATTGAGAAGGGCCGCCAGCTTCAGCAGATGTCCAATGAAATGGTCAAGCTGTCTAAAAAAATAGACGATCGGATTGTGATTGAAAAGGCTAAAGGCTTGCTGATGGCTCGTGATCATTTGTCAGAGCCAGAAGCTTTCAAGCGCATTCGGACAATTAGTATGCAAAAGAGAGTGCCGATGATTGAGATTGCTAAATTGCTGGTGCTCCAAGATGATGTGTAATGATGTATAAAGATAAGATAAAGCAGCTTTGTCAGGAACAGACAAATTTGGATGAGGCTGATATCGAGCATCTTGTCCAACAGGCTGACGAATTATTGAAAAACTCAGCTTATGCTAATGAAGATGTCTTCATTGACGTAAAGAATATCTTTTCGGAACATGCCATTGTCATCTTTCACAAAAAACCGGAAAGCAAGCTCAGCTTGTACGAAAACTCGGTCGTAGGTGCTATGGCTTACCTGGAAAATGAGCCAGGTGTTATCCGGACCTTGGAGACGGGCGCTCCCTCGATTGGGCTTTCGGCCAGATCGCAGGAGGGCTTAGCCATCCACCAGACGGTCTTTCCGATAGTGAGAGAAGAGCGCGTCATCGGAACGCTGATTATCGAAAAAAATGCTCCTCAGACTTTACCGGACCACTTTTCTTTGGATAAAGAGGACGGCGGTTTTGGGTTGCGAAGCACTCCTGAGATTTCAGCTCAAGAGCAGTTTGTTTTATTTGATCATATTGACGAAGCTTGTCTGGTCTTTGACCAGCAAGGCTATCTCAAGTATTTCAATCAAGCAGCTGCCGATTCTTATCGCCATAAGCTGGGCTATATGGACTCGATTGAGGGAATGCACTATAGCAATCTGGTCTTAGACAGTCTGACTTTTGAAGAAATCCAGCAACTGGGACCGCAAGCCCCTCAAGAAAAACCTCACCAAGTTGAGGTACATTATGGCACTTATTGCTTTTTGGTCAAACGCTATCTGCTGGCTGAGAGTGAAAATGTGGTCATGATCTGTAAGGATATTACAGACATTAAGGAAAAGGAAGCACAGCTCTTAACCCATACAACTACCATTCGTGAAATGAACCATCGGGTAAAGAATAACTTGCAAACCGTTGTTTCCTTGCTGCGACTACAGGCTCAGCAAAGTCCAGGAGCAGACACAAAAAAAGCTCTTAATGACAGTATGAATCGTGTGCTCTCCATAGCGGCGACTCACGAGCTCCTGTCTTCTCAGCAGGATGACAGCATTCAGATTGAGCATCTGCTGAAGAGAGTTATCGAAAATGTTCAGCGTTGTTTTTCCGGGCATAGGGAAATAACCCTTACCTATAGTCTGGAACCGGAACTCTGTCTTGATAGCAGCCGGGCCACTTCACTGGCGCTAATCGTCAATGAATTACTGCAGAACAGCTATGAACATGCTTTTAAGGACAAAAAAAATCAAGAAAAACCGCAAATCCGTTTGCAGGTTGGACTTAAAAATGATATAATAACTTTAAAAGTACTGGATAATGGTAGCGGTTACAATCAAGAGCACACCTTTGAAAATCATCTAGGCCTGCTCTTGGTGGAACGCTTTGTCCAAGGAAAATTGTTTGGAACCTTGTCTATCCACTCAGACCATGAGGGAACGGCAACGACCATTCGTTTTAAAAAATAAATACTACCAGACTAACAATGATGTCAGTCGAAAAAAGCAATGACGCTTGAAGAATGTAAATGAACTCTGTTTGTTTGCATTGCTTTGAGCGTCTTTTTTTGGAGGTTTTTAGTATGTCAGATAAAATTTTGAGTGTGGGGCTCGATATCGGGACAGCCACTACACAGCTGATCTTGTCAGAGCTTACCATCGAGAATATTGCTTCTGTGTTTACTATTCCTCGTGTCTATATTACAGATAAAAAAGTTCTTTATAAAAGTGAAATTATCTTCACACCAATTTCGGATCAACTTTTGATCGAGGTGGATAAGATCAAAAACTTTGTTCTGAATGAGTATGCGAAAGCAGGCATTCAGAAAAAAGATATTCAGATGGGAGCAGTCATCATTACTGGTGAGACGGCTCGCAAGGAAAATGCCAGTCAGGTGCTTCAAGCACTGAGTGGCTATGCTGGTGACTTTGTCGTTGCGACGGCTGGTCCAGACCTTGAGAGTATCATCGCTGGTAAAGGGGCCTGCAGTCATCAGTATTCTCAAGAGCATCATACATCAGTCGTCAATATTGATATTGGTGGGGGGACTTCCAATCTGGCGGTCTTTCGAGAAGGAGATGTGATTGATACAGGGTGTTTTGATATCGGAGGTCGGCTGATAAAGATGGATCCGCAGACCCAGCGGATTAGCTATATTGCTCCAAAACTGCAGACTATCATTGCAGAGCAGGGGCTTCAGCTGGCAGTTGGTGAAACGGTCCATCGGGCTGATTTGGATCGGCTGATTCAAGAAATGGTCTCCGTATTAGAACAGTCTGTAGGAATTGACAATCACAGTCCTTACTATGAGCTCCTACAGACCAACCACGGTCTCAAGTTGAACTATGATCTCCACTGCGTATCCTTTTCTGGTGGTGTAGCTGATGGAATATATTTGGAAACGACCTCGGCGGATGATTTCCGCTATGGGGATATCGGTATCCTGCTTGGCAGGGCGCTGAGAAAATCCAAGATTTTTGATCAAAAGAAAGTCATCCAGTCAGCTGAGACTATTCGGGCAACCGTTGTTGGAGCCGGCAGCCATACGACCGATGTCAGCGGCAGTACCATTACCTACATCTCTGATATCCTCCCTATTAAGAACATTCCAGTTCTCAAACTGGCAGCTTCTGATGAGCATGAGGATAAGGAGGGGCTGCAGCAGATTATCAAGGACAAGGTGGCCTGGTTCACACTGGAAAATGAAGTCCAGCAGGTGGCTTTGGCAATCAATGGAGAAAAAAGCCCAAGCTTCGCCCGAGTTTTGGAATACGCAGAGGCTATTGTCAGCGGAATGAGCGAAAGTATTGAAAAGAAAATTCCGCTGCTAGTGGTAGTCAGAGAAGATATGGCCAAGGTTTTAGGTCAATGTCTCTTTGCTCAGTTGCCTAAGGATTATCCATTTGTCTGCATTGACTCAGTGGATGTTCAAAATGGCGACTATATCGATATTGGTAATCCAGTTATTGAAGGCTCGGTCTTACCGATTGTTGTGAAAACATTGGTGTTTAATTAAACTTTTATTTACACAAAGGAGGAAGTAATCCATGATTTTGAAAACAAAATTGTTTGGTCGGCTTTACGAATTTAAATCCGTAAAAGAAGTGCTGGCCAAAGCCAATGAGTACAAATCCGGAGATCAGCTAGCCGGAGTAGCAGCAGAATCTGCCGAAGAGCGTGTCGCTGCTAAGGTTGTACTAGCTCAGCTAAAACTGTCTGATTTGTTCAATAATCCGGTAGTGCCTTATGAAGAAGATGAGGTAACGCGGATTATCATCGACGACGTCAATCTTCGTACTTACGAAAAGATTAAGAATTGGACAGTAGAAGAGCTGCGTGAATGGATCTTGGATAACAAGACTAAGAACGTAGATATTCAGTGGCTGTCTCGTGGGTTGACTTCTGAAATGGTAGCAGCAGTTGCTAAGTTGATGACTAACTTGGACTTGATTGTAGCTGCCAATAAGATTGTCATTACCAAACATGCCAATACAACGATTGGTATGCCGGGAACATTCTCTTCTCGTCTTCAACCAAACCATACCACAGACGATCCAGACGGTATCATGGCTTCTACTATGGAAGGTTTTGCTTATGGATGTGGGGATGCTCTCTTAGGATTGAACCCAGTAGACGACTCAGTAGAAAGTACCAAACGTGTCTTGCATAAGTTTAACGACTTCATCGAAGAGTACAAGATTCCAACTCAGCACTGTGTGCTAGCTCACGTCACTACTCAGATTGAAGCCATGAATCAAGGTGCTCCAACAGGATTGGTCTTCCAGTCTATCGCTGGATCTGAAAAAGGAAATGAAGCCTTTGGTTTTGATGCTAAAATCATTCAAGAAGCTTGGGATACAGCTCTGAAAGTGGGAACAGCTGCTGGACCGAATGTCATGTACTTTGAAACAGGTCAAGGTTCTGAACTTTCATCTGATGCTCACCATGGAGCAGACCAAGTGACTATGGAAGCTCGTTGTTATGGCTTCGCTAAACGCTTCGATCCATTCTTGGTAAATACCGTTGTTGGATTCATCGGACCTGAGTATCTCTACGATTCTAAGCAGGTTATCCGTGCTGGTTTGGAAGACCACTTCATGGGCAAACTGACTGGTATCTCAATGGGTTGTGATATCTGCTACACTAACCACATGAAAGCTGACCAAAACGACGCTGAAAATCTCTTGGTTCTTCTCGGAGCAGCTAATGTTAACTACATCATGGCGATTCCTCATGGTGACGATATCATGCTTAACTATCAAACAACTGGTTACCATGAAACAGCAACCATGCGTTCACTTCTCAATAAACGTCCGATTAAGGAATTTGAAGAGTGGATGGAAAAGATGGGCTTGATGGAAGATGGCCACCTGACAGAAATCGGCGGAGACGGATCCATCTTTATGAAATCAAATTAGCAAGGAGGAAATCATTGTGGATGAATTGCAATTAAAAGAAATGATTCGCTCATTGTTAAATGAGATGGGCGGCGACTCAGCTGTTAAAGAAACAGCAGCGACTGACCAGAACAAAGCTGAAAAACCTGCGGTTTCTCTGCAGGAAGAAGTCAAACAAGACACTTCAGTGATTGAAGATGGCATCATTCCGGATATAACAGAAGTAGATATCCAGGAACAGTTCTTAGTTCCGAATGCCATCAATGAAGAAGCTTACCGGAAGATTAAGAAATTTACTCCGGCACGTCTGGGCTTATGGCGAGCAGGTGATCGCTACAAGACACAAAGTGTTTTGCGTTTCCGTGCAGACCATGCGGCAGCTCAGGATGCGGTCTTCTCCTATGTCTCAGATGACTTTATCAAGGAAATGGGCTTCATTCCTGTACAGACTAAGGCGACTACTAAAGATGAATATTTGACACGTCCAGATTTTGGCCGGGTCTTCCCTGAAGATCAGCAGGCGATTATCAAGGAAAAATGCAAACCTAATGCCAAAGTTCAGATTGTCGTTGGTGATGGTCTTAGCTCATCAGCTATCGAGGCTAACGTCAAAGACTTCCTGCCAGCTCTGAAGCAAGGTCTGAAAATGTTCGGACTGGACTTTGGTGAAGTACTCTTTATCAAGCATGCTCGGGTTGCAGCTATGGACCAAATCGCAGAACTGACTGGAGCAGAAGTTATCTGTATGCTGGTCGGTGAGCGTCCAGGTCTGGTAACAGCTGAGTCTATGAGTGCTTATCTGGCTTACAAGCCAACAGTTGGTATGCCAGAAGCGAAACGGACCGTTGTTTCCAATATTCATAAAGGCGGAACACCAGCCGTTGAAGCTGGAGCCTATGTAGCAGAAATCATTAAGAAGATTCTTGATAATAAGAAATCAGGAATTGATTTGAAATAATAGGAGGTAGTGGCTTTGAAAAATGATCGATTAGGTGCAAATGTATTAAGTGCCCTTCTGATTTCAAACGTGGATGCAGGTTTGGCAGCTTCTTTGGAGCTTAAACCACATCACAGAAGCCTGGGAATTATCACTTCTGACTGTGATGATGTCACTTATGTAGCCTTGGATGAAGCAACCAAGGCAGCAGATGTCGAAGTGGTCTATGCTCGCAGTATGTATGCTGGTGCAGGCAACGCTTCAACTAAGCTGGCTGGTGAAGTCATCGGTATCTTGGCTGGTCCAAACCCAGAAGAAGTTCGCAGCGGTCTGGATGTAGCAGTCTATGAAATCGAAAATGGGGCTAGCTTCTACAGTGCCAATGATGATGACAGTATTCCTTATTTTGCTCATTGTATCTCTCGTGCAGGTTCTTACCTGTCAGAGGGTGCTAATGCAGAAGAAGGAACAGCAATTGCTTACTTGATTGCTCCACCGGGTGAAGCTATGGTGGCACTGGATGCGGCTTTGAAAGCGGCAGATGTGCAAGTTGGAGCCTTCTATGGACCACCGAGCGAAACCAACTTTGCCGGCGGCCTTCTGGTCGGATCACAGTCAGCATGCCGAGCTGCCTGCGACGCATTTGCGAATGCAGTTATCGCAGTAGCAAATGATCCTAAAAGTTATTGATTAGGAGTTGATTAAATGGCAGATAGAGCACTAGGTTTAATTGAAGTAAAAGGTTATCTAGGTGCTGTAGTTGCTGCAGATGCGGCTTTGAAGGCTGCCAATGTATCATTGCTTAATATTGAAACGGTCAAAGCTGGTTTGAATACGGTTCAATTGATAGGCGATGTCAGTGCAGTCCGCTCAGCGGTTGATGCGGCAGTTGAGTTGGTACAGGATAAACCTTACTATCTGGCCAGCCATGTAATTTCTAGGCTGGATAATCAGACAGACCTTCTCTTTGTACCAAAGAGAAATAGTAAAACAGCTAAAAAAGAGATTGCTTCTACGGCGGAAACAATCCCTTCAGAAAAAATCGAAGAAAAGCCTCAGCCTGTAAAGGAAACTAAGGCTGAACCAGCAGAGAAGCTTGAAGGAGAGACAAGGACCTACACCAGAGAAGAACTGGAAAAACTAAAAGTCGTCGAACTACGCAGCCTTGCCTATCATCAAGAAGGTATCCGTCTCAGCAAGAAAGAAATCAAATTTGCCAACAAGAAACTTCTCGTTGAGACTTTGATGGAAACAATAGGAGAGGAGTAATTGCGGATGTTTTTAGAAGATAAAGATTTGGTATCGATTCAGGAAGTAAGGAATTTGATTCGGGATGCAAAGAAAGCCCAAGCAGAACTTGCTAAAATGAGCCAAGAGCAAATTGATACCATTGTAAAAGTAGTAGCGAAAGCTTGTTATGATGAGCGTGAACGCCTAGCGAAGATGGCGGCTCAGGAAACTGGCTTTGGCCGCTGGGAAGACAAGGTGTTGAAAAATGCTCTTGCTTCCAAAGGTATTCTTGAAGAAATCAAGGATATGAAAACGGTTGGGGTTCTCAGCGAAGACAAGGAAAAGAAAGTCTTGGAAGTTGGGGTTCCAGTCGGTGTCATTGCTGGCTTGATTCCATCAACCAACCCGACATCAACGGTTATGTATAAGGCTTTGATCGCCTTGAAGGCAGGAAACAGTATCGTCTTCTCTCCT
This sequence comes from Streptococcus sanguinis, assembly GCF_008329445.1. GTDB lineage: Bacteria > Bacillota > Bacilli > Lactobacillales > Streptococcaceae > Streptococcus > Streptococcus sanguinis_O. The sequence continues at coordinate 86,815 of NZ_VIBR01000004.1, forward strand.
CACCCAAATGCTCTTAAGTGTATTGAGGAAACGGTGGAAATCATCAAGAAAGCTGCTAAATCAGCTGGCTGTCCGGATGGAGCCATCAGCGCGATTCATCGGGTATCTATCGCAGCTACAAATGAGTTGATGCGGCACAAGGATACAAATCTGATTTTGGCGACTGGCGGAAATGCCATGGTCAAAGCAGCTTACTCATCTGGTACACCAGCAATCGGTGTAGGTCCTGGTAATGGTCCAGCCTTCATCGAAAGAACAGCAGATGTGCCAAAAGCAGTTCGTCAGATTTTGGATTCTAAAACCTTTGACAATGGTGTGATTTGTGCATCTGAGCAGTCTATCATCGTTGAAGAAGATATGAAGGAAAAAGTTGTAGCAGAGTTCAAGAAACAAGGTGCTTACTTTGTTCCAGCAGAAGATGCTAAGAAATTAGGCTCCTTCATTATCCAGCCGAGTGGCGCAATGAATCCGAAGATGGTTGGTAAAACACCGCAAGTGATTGCTGAGTTAGCCGGTATTTCAGTTCCAGCTGATGCTCGGGTCTTGATTGCAGAAGAAACAGGCGTCGGCAAGCAGTATCCATATTCTATGGAAAAACTGGCTCCGGTCTTGGGCTTCTACACTGTTAAGGACTGGTTGGAAGCTTGTGAGCTGAGTATTAAGATTTTGCATCATGAAGGTGCAGGCCACACTCTTGCTATCCACAGTCAAAACGAAGAAATTATTCGTGAATTTGCACTGAAAAAACCAGTATCTCGTCTGCTGATCAATACGCCAGCAGCTCTAGGTGGTGTCGGTGCAACGACTGGTCTCTTCCCAGCCTTTACTTTAGGTTGTGGAGCAGTGGGTGGCAGCGCGACATCTGATAATGTCAGCCCGCTCAATCTCTTCAATATCCGTCGTGTAGCATACGGGACAGCTGAACTATCAGACCTGCGAAAAGCAGAAAATATGGCAGTAGAAGAACCAAAAGCAGTAGCAGTTGACGGATCAAACGAAGAAGAACTGGTAACCTTGTTGGTTCAACGCGTATTGGAAAAACTAAAATAGTCAATATTAAACATTATAATTGGAGGATACAATCATGGCAAACGCAAATGCATTAGGAATGGTAGAAACAAGAGGACTTGTCGGCGCAATCGAAGCAGCTGATGCAATGGTCAAAGCGGCTAACGTAACTTTAGTTGGTAAAGAACAAGTCGGCGCTGGATTGGTAACAGTCTTGGTTCGTGGTGATGTCGGTGCAGTCAAAGCAGCGACAGATGCTGGAGCAGCTGCAGCAGAAAACGTTGGTGAATTGATTTCAGTTCACGTAATTCCACGTCCACATGCTGAAGTAGAAGTAATCTTACCTCATCAAGAATAAGATTACAGACTTTCGTATAAACTTAAAAACAAGAAAATAATTGGAGGAAATAAACATGGCAAACGCAAATGCATTAGGAATGGTAGAAACAAAAGGACTCGTCGGCGCAATCGAAGCAGCTGATGCAATGGTCAAAGCCGCTAACGTAACTTTGATTGGTAAAGAACAAGTCGGTGCTGGTTTGGTAACTGTAATGGTTCGTGGTGATGTCGGCGCAGTCAAAGCAGCAACAGATGCTGGAGCAGCTGCAGCTGAAAATGTTGGTGAATTGATTTCAGTTCACGTAATTCCACGTCCACATGCTGAAGTGGAAGTCATTCTTCCCAAATAATCTGGGACAGAAAAATATTTGCTGAAAGGGCCTGTATTGTAGTGTTCAGGCTTGATACAGGCCTCTGATGCAAATAGAATACTCAGTGAAAATGAAGCTTATGAGCAGCAGCTCGATACTAGACAGAAATGTTGATTTTCGGAGAGTATCAGATTGATTTTCACAGAGTATCAACGGAGTAGAAGGATGTGAATACATGTCAGTTTTTACAGAAGCTAAGATTAGAAAGCTTTATAGAGAATCCGTTCTCGCTGATAACGGTGTCTTTGAATTAAACAAAGATGAAAAACTGACGCCAGCAGCCAGAGGTTTTCTCAATGATCACCATATTCGAATTATTTCTTCAGGTCAGACCAAAGGGAAAACAGCCTCAGCTGCTGATGCTATCAGGGTGCCGATTACAAACCTTGAGGACTCTGCTGTGTATCCACGACTATTTAGACTGACTAAACTTTATACTTGCTTTTTGAAGAACCAGAGAGAATTGCATCAGGCTTTTCAGGATGAAAAGTGTGAGCAAGTTGGCCAACTATTGAACATAGTAGAACAAATCGTCGGCCATCATATTCTGGATGATATTTCTGATTACCAGACAGACCTGCCTAGCAATGCAGAATTGCAGGCCATTCGGGTCAGTCGACAGCTCGATCAAGAAACGGTTATGATGAGTTATCAGGAGCCGACTTGGCAGCTGAATTGCTATGATACATATATCGAAACGACCCTCCTGCGCAAAGAATTGGAGCAGGCTGCTGATGGTGACAGAGATCAATTTGCTTGTAAGGTTTCTCAATTATTAAAATCAATTGAAGTCTTGCTCTGGTTGATAGCAAGCTAATAACAAGAGAAAGAAGAACAGCAATGACTTTAGAAAATTTGGTAAATAAAGTAATTGATAAAGTTCAGGAAGAATTGCAGGGGTCATTTGAGGTAGAAGCGAGCGGACGTCATGTCCATTTGAGTCAGGAAGATTTGGAAGCCTTGTTTGGTCCCAACTATCAATTAACAAAAGCAAAAGACCTATCACAGCCAGGCCAGTTCGCTAGTCAAGAAAGACTGACAGTTGTCGGTCCAAAAGGCGCTTTTCACAATGTGGTTATTCTGGGACCTGTTCGCAAACATTCTCAGGTAGAAGTTTCCCTGACCGATTGTTTGCAGCTGGGCACCAAGGCTCCTATTCGCGAAAGTGGCGATATCGAAGGAACACCAGGTGTCATCTTGGCACATGGAGACAAGGCAGTTTGTCTGGATAAGGGCCTGATTGTAGCTAAACGTCATGTTCATATGACACCGGAAGATGCCGAACGTCTGAATGTAAAAAATCACGAGATTGTACAAGTCAGAGTAGAAGGAGCTCGTCCGCTGATATTTGATGATGTGGTTATCCGTGTTAGTCCTAAATTTGCAACCTATATGCATATTGACTACGATGAAGCCAATGCTTGTGGTTTCAAAAAAGGAACACGCGGACGGATTATTAAAAAATAAGTCGTATGAGCAAATAAAAGGTAGGTAAAGAATGGAAAATCTAGATCATTTAGTAGATTTGATTACAGACCGCCTGATGGAAAAGTTGAAGAAAAAGCCTCAGAAACCCTCAGTATACGTCATTGGAGGCGATAAGATTCCTGACTTATTAGAAGGGGAAGGCTTTCAAGTCGTAAAAGATTCTTGCACAGCAGAGATTGTTGTTGTTGAGTCGCTTGGTTTTGATGCTTTTCTAAGACTCTCATCCCTTTGCCCTTTAGCGGTGGAGGAAGCAGTCATTTTAAAGAGTCTTTTGAAAGGCAAAAAAGTCCTCGTATCAGACAGCACCTTTGCTATTCAACAGTACAAGCAATCTTCTAAAGTGTACTTGTATCAGGAACTGCAGGGACAGCGAGAAAAGCTGATTCGCTACGGTCTGCAATTTTATAAAGAAGGCCAACTCTTAGCACTCCTAGAAAGTGATCAGGCTGAAGAACCTCGCCCGGAAGTGAAACGGGCGGTGGCTGAAGAAGTCAGCCCGAAGACTAAGGCTCCGAGCAAGCCGGTTTTGCTTACAGAGAAGAGGCTGAGAGAAATGGGCTTACCTGAAAATGGAAGCTTTAAAATAGAAAAAGGAATGATTGTGACAGCCTTGGCGAGAGATTATCTAAAACGTCAAAAAATAGAAATCATAGAATAAAGGAGTGGGTAGAGATGTTTGTTGGTAAAGTAAAAGGAAGCCTTTGGGCGACTAGAAAAGACGAAAATTTAAATGGTTTGAAATTTTTAGTGGTCGAACGGCAGCTAAATGAACATCAAAGTGACCCAGCTCTGCTTATTGTGGCCGACTGCATCGGTGCAGGCGAAGGAGACCAAGTAATGGTAACCACTGGCAGTTCTGCCCGGATGAGCCTAAATAAGACGAATATCCCTGTAGATATGGTCGTTGTGGCTATCATTGACAAGGTTGACTATCACAGTGATGAAGAATATTAGAAACTAAGGTAATGTTATGAGTATCAATGAAATTATCATTTATATCATGGTGCTATTCATGCTGATCGGTGCAGTGGATAAATGTATCGGTGGCAAACTAGGACTAAGTGAAAAATTTGAAGAAGGAATCATGGCTATGGGAGCTTTGGCTCTGTCTATGGCTGGGATTATGGTAATCGCTCCCCTCTTGGCGGATGTCTTGAAACCAATTGTCGTGCCTTTGTATGGCTTGGTGGGCGCTGACCCGTCTATTTTTGCGACAACCTTCATTGCCAATGATATGGGAGGAGCTCCTCTGGCTCTCAGTCTGGCTCAGGATCCAGCGGTAGGAAATTTCGCTGCCTTTGTACTGGGCTCTATGATGGGGCCAACCATCGTCTTTACGATTCCGGTTGCCTTGGGTATTATCGAAAAAGATGACCGTCCGCTTTTGGCTCGTGGAATCTTATACGGTTTAGTAACTGTTCCGATTGGCTGTCTCCTCGGAGGAATTTTCGTGCCAGGTCTGCCTTTTGGAACCTTGGTTGTCAATCTTATCCCGATTATCATTGTATCTGCTCTGATTTTCATAGGATTGCTTTTGGCGCCTAATGCCATGATTAAAGGTTTTGAAGTGTTTGGTCAGATTATTGTTATCTTGGCAACGCTTGGTTTGGCCTTTGGTGCAGCGCAGCTTCTGACTGGAAATGAATGGCTCATTAGCCTCTATCCAAAAGGTGCTGAGACACTGAAGGAAGCCTTTGAAGTTGTCGGAACGATTGCCGTAACCTTGGCTGGAGCCTTTGGTCTGGTAGCTGTCTTTACCAAGGTAGCCAACAAACCACTTTCTGCTATCGGAAAATCCCTGGGAATGAACGAAGTTGGTGCAGCTGGTTTGGTAGCTTCTCTGGCTAATAACATTGCCATGTTCCAGATGATGAAGGATATGGACAAACGCGGTAAGATTATCAACGTAGCCTTTGCCGTATCTGCTTCCTTCGTTATTGGAGATCACCTAGGCTTCACAGCTGGTCAAAAACCGGAAATGATTGTGCCGATGATGATTGGTAAATTTGTCGGCGGTATCACAGCGGTATTACTGGCTTTCTTCTTAACGAAAAAGGAAGCTTAGACTTGGAGGTATGAAGTATGGCAGATATTAATCGTTCTGACCTAGAAACATTGGTTCGTAAGATTTTATTGGAAGAATTAGCCACTAAAGATGGTGGGAAGAAAGTCAGCAAGGCAGGCGTAGCTTCTATCGCCCTGCCAGGTCTAGATGTTCGTCCAGAAGATCGCTTGGATACAGGTGATTCGAGCCATCAAGTTTATACACGAGACTTGCTGACCTTAGATGAGAGTCCAAGATTAGGCTTGGGTCTGATGACCATGGAAAAGACAACTTTCCCTTGGCATCTGGACTATGATGAAGTGGATTATGTCATTGAAGGGCGTCTTGATATTATCGTTGGTGACGAAGTCATGACAGCTGGCCCTGGCGAAGTACTCTTTATCCCTAAAGGCAGCGACATTCAGTTCTCTGTCAGAGATAAGGCCCGCTTTATCTATGTGACTTATCCGGCTGACTGGCAAGGCTAGTTTGTTGGAGAATTGAACTATTGGATGATTATTCCCCACTAAGGGGAAGTGAAATACAGATGGTATCCCCATATAAAAACCAGTGCCTCTTTACTGCACTACAAAAGTTAGACACAAAAATCTAACTTTTTAGAGTCAGTACACTTTAGGTGCTGGTTTTCGTTTATATAACTATCAGCCCGTCTAGTTCCATAAGACTTTAGCCAATAAATCATGCCATGCAGGTGCAAATTGAAGATTCCCCTAAAAAATCCAAATGCGATACAATTAAGATGTTGAAGTTTGCTCAAAACTGAGAGAGGGAAAATATAGATTGAAAATCACATGGTTTATCATGCACAAATTATCCTCTAATCTCCTGCCATCTCCCAGTTCTGTAAGCACAGTCTAATGAAGCTTTTTTGCTTTTTTCATTCTTGAAAGATATAGGAAAACATGCTATAATGAAAAGAACATTCTAAAAATCAGAAAGATTATTATATAGTAAGGAAAAAAATGGCGAATATTTTAAAGACTATCATTGAAAATGATAAAGGTGAATTAAGAAAATTAGAAAAAATGGCTGACAAAGTCTTGGCTTATGAAGACGAAATGGCGGCCTTGTCTGATGAAGAACTTCAGGCAAAAACAGAAGAATTCAAGAAACGCTATGCTGATGGCGAAACTTTAGATCAGCTCTTATTTGAAGCATTTGCAGTTGTCCGTGAAGGAGCTAAGCGAGTGTTGGGTCTTTTCCCTTATAAGGTTCAGGTTATGGGAGGGATTGTTCTCCATCATGGTGACGTTCCAGAGATGCGTACCGGTGAAGGAAAAACCTTGACAGCGACGATGCCAGTTTACCTAAATGCCCTTGCAGGAAAAGGTGTGCACGTTGTCACAGTCAATGAATACCTGACTGAGCGTGACGCGACCGAAATGGGTGAACTCTATTCTTGGCTGGGCCTTTCTGTTGGTATCAATCTGGCAGCTAAGTCTCCATCTGAGAAAAAAGAAGCATACGCTTGTGATATTACCTATTCAACCAATGCTGAGATTGGCTTTGACTACCTGCGTGATAACATGGTAGTTCGAGCTGAAAACATGGTACAGCGCCCACTCAATTATGCCTTGGTCGATGAGGTGGACTCAATCCTGATTGACGAAGCTCGGACACCGCTGATTGTTTCAGGACCGGTTTCTTCAGATACCAACCAGCTTTATCATATGGCTGACCACTATGTCAAATCTCTGGATAAGGACGACTACATCATCGATGTTCAGTCTAAGACGATTGGTCTGTCTGATTCAGGGATTGACAAGGCAGAAAGCTACTTCAAGCTGGACAATCTCTATGATATTGAAAATGTTGCCCTGACTCACTTTATCGACAATGCCCTGCGAGCTAACTACATCATGCTCCTTGACATTGACTATGTGGTCAGTGAAGATCAGGAAATTCTGATTGTCGATCAATTTACCGGTCGGACAATGGAGGGACGTCGTTACTCTGATGGTCTCCACCAAGCGATTGAAGCTAAAGAAGGTGTGCCGATTCAGGAAGAAACAAAGACTTCTGCTTCCATTACTTATCAGAACCTCTTCCGTATGTATAAGAAGCTGTCCGGTATGACAGGTACAGCTAAGACGGAGGAAGAAGAGTTCCGCGAAACATACAACATTCGTGTTATTCCAATTCCAACCAACCGTCCTGTAGCACGTATTGACCATTCTGACCTGCTCTACCCAAGTATTGATTCTAAGTTTAAGGCAGTTGTTCAGGATGTTAAAGAGCGTCATGAAAAAGGCCAGCCAGTTCTGGTCGGTACCGTTGCGGTTGAGACCAGTGATTATATTTCTAAGAAATTGGTAGAAGCTGGGGTTCCTCACGAAGTTCTTAATGCGAAAAACCACTATAAAGAAGCGCAAATCATCATGAACGCCGGCCAACGTGGTGCAGTTACTATTGCAACCAATATGGCTGGACGGGGAACTGATATCAAGTTGGGTGAAGGTGTCCGCGAACTGGGCGGTCTCTGCGTTATCGGTACAGAGCGCCATGAAAGCCGCCGGATTGACAATCAGCTGCGCGGACGTTCAGGTCGTCAGGGTGATCCAGGTGAGTCACAGTTCTACCTGTCACTGGAAGATGAGCTGATGCGCCGCTTTGGCTCAGAGCGCATTAAAGCCCTCTTGGATCGGATGAACCTTAGTGACGAAGATTCTGTTATTAAGTCTGGCATGCTGACCCGTCAGGTAGAGGCAGCTCAGAAGCGTGTCGAAGGAAATAACTACGATACGCGGAAACAAGTCTTACAGTATGATGACGTGATGCGTGAGCAGCGGGAAATTATCTATGCTGAGCGCCACGATGTCATTACTGCTGACCGTGACCTCAGTCCTGAAATCCATGCTATGATTAAACGGACGATTAACCGCATCGTTGATGGCAGCAGCCACTCAGATCAGGATGATAAGATTGAAGCGATTTTAAACTTTGCTAAGTATAACTTGGTTTCAGAAGATTCTATTTCAGACAGCGATTTGGAAGGCAAGTCTGACCAAGAAATCAAAGATTATCTGTTTGAACGTGCATTGGAAGTCTACGACAGTCAGATTGCTAAGCTGCGAGACGAAGAAGCCGTGCGTGAATTCCAGAAGGTCTTGATTCTGCGCGTAGTGGACAGCAAGTGGACTGACCATATCGACGCCCTTGACCAGCTGCGCAATGCTGTTGGACTGCGTGGTTATGCACAAAATAACCCAGTTGTCGAATATCAAGCAGAAAGCTTCCGTATGTTCAACGACATGATTGGTTCTATTGAGTTTGATGTGACTCGTCTGATGATGAAAGCACAGATTCATGAGCAAGAGCGTCCTCGGACAGAGCGGGCTATCAATACCACCGCTACCCGCAATATCTCTGCCAAGGCGCCAAATATGCCTGAGAATGTAAATCTGTCTAATGTAAAGAGAAATGACCCTTGTCCATGTGGTTCTGGCAAGAAGTTCAAGAACTGTCACGGCCGTAAAAAGTAAATATAAAAGAAGGAGAATAGATGACCTTTAAAGCAACCAGTCAACCCATTGATGTGGCAGAAGTTCGCCAACTTGCTAAGCTAGAAGGCGACATGTTAGCTCGCAAGGAAAAACGTGACCGAGAGTTAGAAGCAATTCTGCGTGGTCAAGATGACCGCATTCTCTTGGTTATCGGTCCCTGCTCTTCAGATAACGAAGAAGCGGTGCTGGAGTATGCCAAGCGTCTATCTGCTCTCCAAGAAGAAGTAAAAGACCGCATTTTCATGGTCATGCGGGTTTATACTGCTAAGCCTCGGACGAACGGAGATGGCTATAAAGGGCTTATTCATCAGCCCAATGCGACTGCCGCTCCAAGTCTGATTAACGGCATCAAGGCAGTCCGCAATCTGCACTATCGGGTTATTTCCGAGACAGGCATGACCACAGCTGATGAGATGCTCTATCCAGAAAATCTGCCTCTGGTAGATGATTTAATTTCTTACATGGCTGTAGGAGCTCGCTCGGTCGAAGACCAGCAGCACCGATTTGTAGCTAGTGGAGCGGATCTTCCGACTGGATTGAAAAATCCGACTTCTGGTAATCTCAATGTCATGTTTAACGGCATCTATGCAGCTCAGAACAAGCAGAGTTTCCTATTCGCTGGTAAGGAAGTAGAAACATCTGGCAATCCCTTGGCGCATGCAATCTTGCGCGGTGCTCTGAATGAATACGGTAAGAATATTCCCAACTACTATTATGATAACCTGCTGGACACCATTGCCCAGTATGAAAAAATGGGCTTAGAAAATCCCTTTATCATCATTGACACCAATCATGATAACTCTGGTAAGCAGTATCTGGAGCAGGTCCGTATCGTTCGCCAGACTCTGATTAACCGTGACTGGAATGAAAAGATTAAGGCTACAGTACGTGGCTTTATGATTGAGTCTTATCTGGAAGACGGTCGTCAGGACGAGCCAGAAGTCTTTGGCAAGTCCATTACTGACCCTTGTCTGGGCTGGGCAAATACAGAACAGCTGGTTCGTGAAATTTATGATACATTAGGAAAATAGTATGGCATTTATTGAAAAAGGTCAGAAGATTGACATTGAGCAGATTAAGTCCAGAACCAGACTGACTGGTCAGGCCTTGACTCATAAAAACAAGCGAGACCAAGAACTAGCTGAGATTCTCAGTGGGGAAGACGAGCGTATTCTCTTGGTTATCGGCCCTTGCTCATCTGACAGTGAAGATGCTGTGCTGGAGTATGCCCGCCGTTTGTCAGAGTTGCAGAAGAAGGTCGCGGATAAGATTTTTATCGTCATGCGGGTCTATACTGCTAAGCCGAGGACCAATGGGGATGGCTATAAGGGCTTGGTTCACCAGCCAGATACTTCTAAAGCTCCTAGTCTTATCAATGGTTTGCAGGCAGTTCGTCAGCTGCACTACCGCGTCATTACAGAGACTGGTCTGACGACGGCTGATGAGATGCTCTATCCGTCCAATCTTGTGCTGGTAGACGACTTGGTCAGCTATCATGCTGTGGGTGCCCGCTCAGTCGAAGACCAGGAGCACCGTTTTGTGGCGTCAGGTATTGACGCTCCAGTCGGCATGAAGAATCCAACTTCTGGCAATCTGGGGGTTATGTTTAACGCTGTCTATGCGGCACAAAATAAGCAGACTTTCCTTTTTCACGGTCAGGAAGTAGAAACATCTGGGAATCCTTTGGCTCACGTTATTCTGCGTGGGGCTACCAATGAATTTGGTAAGAACATTCCAAATTTCTACTATGAAAATATGCTGGATGCCATTTCCTACTATGAAAATATGGGCTTGGAGAATCCTTTCATCGTCATCGATACCAATCACGATAACTCTGGCAAGCAGTATCTGGAACAGATTAGGATTGTGCGTCAGACCTTGCTGAATCGGGATTGGAACGAAAAAATTAAGAGAGCGGTTCGTGGTTTTATGATTGAGTCTTATCTGGAAGATGGCCGGCAAAATGAGCCAGAAGTCTTTGGTAAATCTATCACTGACCCTTGCCTAGGCTGGGACAATACAGTTCAGCTTATTGAAGAAATTTACAACACTTTAGATAAATAAGGAAAATTGAAAGGGACAGTCTTGACCTGTAAAGAGGACTAACTGTCGGGTGAAGACGAACTCAGCTGGCGGCCCAGCTGAGTTTTGTCGCCTTTCCAGAGAATGATATGATAAAAGGACACGGAATTGACATAGAAGAGTTGGCTGCCATTGAGCGAGCCTATCTGAAAAATGCCCGCTTTGCAAAGAAAGTCTTGACAGAGGCGGAGCTTTCTCGTTTTGAGGAGTTATCCGGCAAACGGAAAATCGAATTTTTGGCTGGTCGTTGGGCTGCCAAGGAGGCTTTTTCTAAAGCTTGGGGAACCGGAATTGGTAAGCTCAGGTTTCAAGACTTGGAGATTTTAAACGACCGTCAGGGAGCGCCTTATTTCAGCCGGTCACCTTTTACTGGCAAGGTTTGGATTTCGCTCAGCCATGCTGCTGGCCTAGTTACAGCCAGCGTTATTTTGGAGGAAAATGATGAAAGCTAGTCTGCATAGACCCAGCAAGGCAGTGATTGATTTGGCTGCCATTGCTTTTAATATTAGACAACTGAGTGCCCATCTGCCTCAGACGACAGAGAAGTGGGCTGTCGTCAAGGCAAACGCTTATGGCCACGGAGCTATTGAGGTTTCTAGGCGAATTGAGCCCATCGTAGATGGCTTTTGTGTGTCTAATATTGATGAAGCCTTGGAGCTGCGCTCAGCCGGCATTGGCAAAAAAATTCTGGTGTTAGGAGTGTCAGATCTGGCTGCGCTTCCGCTGGCTAGAAAGGGAAAGGTGTCTCTGACCGTAGCCAGTCTGGAGTGGTTGGATCTAGCCTTAGCTGCGGAAAAAGACTTAAAAGGATTGAACTTTCATATCAAGATTGACTCTGGTATGGGGCGGATTGGTTTTCGAGATAGTCAGGAAGCTCAGGAGGCAATCCATCGCTTGCAGGCTGCTGGGGCTGTCGCGGAGGGAATTTTTACCCACTTTGCAACAGCAGATGAAGCAGAGCACCATAAGTTTGAAGCCCAGCTGGCTCGTTTTCATCAGATTTTATCTGAGCTGGACAGTGTTCCCCCTCGTGTCCACGCTAGTAATTCTGCCACCTCTCTCTGGCACAGTGAGACTGTTCTAAATGCCGTCCGGCTGGGTGACATCATTTATGGCCTCAACCCTAGCGGAACTGTTTTAAAACTTCCTTACGAATTCAAGCCAGCTCTGTCGCTGCTCTCAGAATTGGTGCATATCAAGGAAGTAGAGGCTGGAGCAGATGTTGGCTATGGAGCTACCTACACTAGCCAGTCTCAAGAGTGGATTGGCACCATTCCTTTGGGTTATGCGGATGGCTGGACACGTGATATGCAGGGCTTTGATGTCTTGATTGATGGTCAGCGCTGTCCTATTGTCGGCCGCGTTTCCATGGACCAGATTACAGTGCGTCTGCCTCAGGCTTATCCCCTTGGCACGCCGGTTGTGTTGATTGGAAATAGCGGAGCGGAGACCATTACGGCGACAGATGTGGCAGAAAAACGCGGCACCATTAACTATGAAGTGGTTTGCTTGATTAGCGACCGTGTACCGAGGGTCTATAAAGACTAAGTAGATTAATGCAGGGAACCGCTTGGAGTATTTGATAATGTTCTAGCTTGGCCCCCTGTCTGCGATATTAGCACCGCAGCAGTATCAGAACTGAAAGAGGAATTATGAATTTACACCAACCTTTGACGGTTCTGCCTGGTGTGGGACCGAAATCAGCAGAAAAATTTGCCAAGCTGGGTCTAGAGACCTTGCAGGATTTGCTGCTTTATTTTCCTTTTCGTTATGAGGATTTTAAGAGTAAGAATGTCCTAGACTTGGAAGATGGAGAAAAGGCGGTTGTTTCTGGTCAGGTCGTAACCCCGGCTAATGTCCAGTATTATGGCTACAAACGCAACCGCCTGCGCTTTACCATCAAGCAGGGAGAAGTCGCTCTGGCAGTTAATTTCTTTAACCAGCCTTATCTGGCAGACAAGATTGAAGTGGGAGCCAATGTAGCCGTCTTTGGAAAGTGGGACAAAGCCAAGGCCAGTCTGACTGGAATGAAACTGCTGGCTCAGGTCGAGGACGACTTGCAGCCTGTCTATCGGCTGGCTCAGGGAATTAGTCAGGCTAGCTTGGTCAAGCTGATTAAGACTGCCTTTGACCAGGGATTGGACTTGCTCTTAGAGGAAACTCTGCCCCAGCCCCTGCTGGAACGCTACCAGCTAGTGAGCAGAGTGGAGGCTGTGCGGGCTATGCATTTTCCAAAGGACTTGGCGGACTACAAGCAGGCTCTTCGGCGGGTTAAATTTGAAGAACTCTTTTATTTCCAAATGCAGCTGCAGGTCTTAAAGAGAGAAACCAAGGCTGTCAGCAATGGATTAAAAATTGATTGGCAGTCGGATGCTGTAGCCGAGAAAAAGCAGAGCTTACCTTTTGAGCTGACTTCGGCTCAGGAGCGCAGTCTGACAGAGATTTTGCAGGATTTGCGATCGCCTGGACACATGAATCGCCTGCTGCAGGGGGATGTGGGAAGTGGAAAGACTGTTGTCGCTGGTCTGGCTATGTATGCTGTTTATACAGCTGGCTTTCAGTCAGCTCTGATGGTTCCAACAGAAATTTTGGCTGAGCAGCATTTTGACAGTCTAGCTCAGATTTTTCCAGAATTGAAGCTGGCCCTGCTAACTGGTGGGATGAAAGCAGCTGAGCGCCGGGAAACCTTGGCAGCGATTGAAAACGGTCAGGTGGACATGATTGTCGGAACCCATGCCTTGATTCAGGAAGGAGTCCGTTACCATGCATTGGGCTTGGTCATTATTGACGAGCAGCATCGCTTTGGGGTGGAGCAACGCCGGATTTTACGGGAAAAGGGAGACAATCCTGATGTCCTCATGATGACGGCGACGCCAATTCCCAGAACCCTTGCCATTACAGCTTTTGGTGATATGGATGTGTCCATTATTGACCAGATGCCGGCAGGACGCAAGCCTATCATCACTCGCTGGGTCAGGCATGAGCAGCTGGAAGTCGTCCTCGACTGGCTAAAAAAAGAGCTCCACAAGGGGGCTCAGGTCTACTTTATTTCTCCCTTGATTGAGGAATCTGAGGCGCTGGATCTTAAGAATGCCATTGCCCTAGAAGAAGAACTGACAGCCTATTTTGGTCAGCAGGCCCAAGTGGCTCTGCTTCATGGCAAGATGAAGAGCGAGGAAAAAGAGGCGATTATGCAGGACTTCAAGGAAGGACGGACTGACATTCTGGTTTCCACCACGGTCATTGAGGTCGGAGTCAACGTCCCCAATGCTACTGTGATGGTCATCATGGATGCGGACCGCTTTGGACTCAGCCAGCTTCATCAGCTAAGAGGCCGTGTTGGCCGAGGGAGCAAGCAGTCTTATGCCGTCCTTGTTGCCAATCCCAAGACGGAGTCGGGCAAGCGCCGCATGAAAATCATGACTGAGACGACCGACGGTTTCCTGCTGGCTGAGGAGGATCTGAAAATGCGAGGCTCTGGAGAAATCTTTGGCACTCGGCAGTCTGGTATTCCTGAGTTTCAAGTGGCAGACATCGTGGAAGATTATCCGATTTTAGAAGAAGCCAGAAAGGTTGCCAGCCAGATTACAGCTGATCCGAACTGGCGGACAGATTCTAATTGGCACTTGATTGCTCTTCATTTGGACAAGCGAGATTACCTAGATTAAAGGTTCTTTGAATTAAGTTTCCTGCAAGATATTTATAAGTAGGCTTTAAGTTTGAGGGATTATACTATTGTCAAATCAAAGAAAGAGGTAGGACCAATGACAAAGTAAACATCCCTTAAAATCCTATAACCAAAGCTTGAAGACAAGAAGACTTGCGAGGTATGAGCCACTCAAAGAATAAGAATAATTTAGAATTTTTTCATCATAAATCTCCTAACAAATCACAAACTTCACCCAATCGGTGAAGTTTTTTGTATTTGATTGAAAAGACTTGTTCCTTTCAAATAGTAGATAGGGATTGCTGCCGGACTCTTTGACTATAAGCTTTCCCTAAGAAATCTATAAGAGATTCTTAAGTTTAGGGCTGTATCTTTATATTCAAGTAAGAACAAAAAGATTAGGTGTCAAACCTAAAGCTAAAGACTCCAAGAGTTTCGTTTTTGTTCTTAAAGAATGAATGATAAGCGAGGTAAAAGCTATGAAAGTTACAATCAAAGTCCACTATCCGAAGAAATTTAAGCAAGCTCAGAAAATGGAGGTGACCTATGGTAAGTGATTATATTTTTGAAATTTTAGAGTCTCTGTTTGAGGTTATCTTTTAAGTCCGGCGATTCAATGAAGTTTTCCCAGTCTTAGAATATGAAAGAGTCAAAAAAGTGCTAAGCAATCTTAGCACTTTTTTGATTTAAAGAATATAAATAGGAACTTTTTCTCTCAGCCTTCCATATAATCTCGTAGTTCTTGGCCTTTGAGTCCAGCGTTCAGGGCGATGAGCAGTTTGATTCTGGCTTTTTGGGCATTGAGCTCTTTGACGAAGAAGATACCAGCCTGGTGTAGCTGAACTCCGCCTCCTTCATAAGCATAGACTGGCTCAGCAATCCCGTTAAAACAGCGAGAGACCAGAGCAACTGGCAGGCCTTCAGCTATCATATCAGCCAGTTTGTCAGCTACTTCCTTGGGGAGGTTGCCAGCACCGAATGCTTCTATGATGAGGCCGTCTATCTTGTCTAAATCCAGCATGTCCAGAAGCTCTGTCTTCATACCGGCATAAGCTGGAATGATGGGCACCAGACCAGAAATGCTGTTCAAGTCAAAGCGGACCCGAGGCTCCGCTGTCTTAAAATAGAGAATCTCTTGTTTCATAATCAAGCCAAGCGGTCCGTGAGTCGGCGTCTGGAAGGTGCTGACATTGGTCGTGTGGGTTTTGGTTACATACTTAGCAGCATGTGCCTCATCATTCATAACGACAAGCACGCCTTTATCACTGGCTTTTTCATCACTGGCTACCCGCAGGGCTGTCAGGTAGTTATAGACTCCGTCGCTCCCCAGCTCATTGGAACTGCGCATAGCTCCGGTCAGAACGATTGGAATCTTCGGCAACTGCATAGTATCCAGAAAGTAAGCCGTCTCTTCTAAAGTGTCCGTCCCATGAGTAATGACTACTCCGTCAAATTGGTCAGCACTGGCTTTGATTTTTTGATAAAGCTTGAGCATGTGCTGGGGCGTGATATGAGGACTAGGAATATTAAAAAAGTCAATGACTTCCGTCTCAATCCCCTCAAGCGGAACTGTCACATGGTTCATAGGGTTATCAGCATTGGTGACGACAGCCCCAGAGCCGTCAGCCTGCATGGAAATGGTTCCTCCTGTGTGCAGGACCAAGATTTTTTTTGTCATAAATCCTTTTTCTCCTTGTAGTCATAATGCAGAGTTGAAAACTCACATTATGTTTTCATAGAGTTTTCATTTCTGTTGCATGGATATTACTCCAGCTTTTCTTTTCTGCAATTCATGTGATTGTATGTCATTTTTGTGTTATAATTTATTGTATCATAAAAGGAAAGAATGAGAAAATCAATGGAAGTAAAGGCCGTCTTTTTCGATATTGATGGGACACTGGTCAATGACAGTCGAACGGTTTTGAAATCTACAGAAAAGGCTATTCAGAGTTTAAAGGAGCAAGGAATATTGGTCGGTTTGGCAACAGGCCGCGGTCCTTTCTTTGTCAAACCTTTTATGGAGCAATTGGACTTAGACTTTGCTGTGACCTACAATGGCCAGTACATTTTTTCAAGAGACAGAGTGATTTCTGCCAGTCCCATTGACAAGCAGAGTTTGCGGGATTTAATCTCCTATGCTAAGAAGCATCGGAAAGAGATTTCCTTGGGGACGGCTGAGGCTATGCTGGGCTCCAAGATTATGTCCTTCGGCATGAGCCCTTTCTCCCAGTGGACTAGCCGCTTCATCCCTAAGCGAATGGCTCGAACAGTCAGTCACGGTTTTAATAAGGTCATCAGCAAGGCCTTGCCCCAGCATGAAAAAGATCTCCTGCAGCTGATTCAGGAGCCGATTTATCAAGCTTTGATTTTAGCCAGTCCAGAAGAAAGCCGTAAGATTGAAGCAGACTTTCCTGATTTGAAATTTACCCGCAGCAGCCCCTATGCGGTTGATATTATCAATAAAGATACATCTAAGCTAGAGGGGATTCGCCGAGTCGGCAAGGAATATGGTTTTGACATTCATCAGGTCATGGCCTTCGGTGACTCTGACAATGACTTGGAAATGCTATCGGGAGTTGGTCTGTCCATTGCTATGGGAAATGGAACAAGCTCAGTCAAGGAAGTGGCCAAGCATACAACTAGCAGCAATAGTCAGGATGGGATTCACAAGGCTTTGGAGCATTTTGGTATCCTAGCGAGGGAGAAGGTCTTTACCAGCAGCGACCATCACTTTAATAAGGTTAAAGAGTTCCATAGTGTTATGGATGAAAGCACTCAGGAAGAGCCAATTGCTTGGTCGCCTCAGGACGCTCGCTATCGGGCAGGCTTCAAGCTGGAAGAGCTGGTCGAGTTTCTGCGAGCAGCTAGTAACTCAGAGGAAGACTTTGATAGCTCTGTAGCCTATCTCCATCAGGCCCTTGACAAGGCTGCCGACAAGGTTCGCTCCAAGAGTCAGGCTGAGGTTTCTCTAGTCGGTCAGGTGGATGCCTTGATTGATACTCTATACTTCACTTATGGCAGTTTTGTCCTGATGGGAGTGGATCCAGAGCAGCTGTTCGATATTGTCCATCGGGCTAATATGGGCAAAATTTTCCCAGACGGGAAGGCTCACTTTGACCCCGTCACCCATAAAATCCTCAAACCAGATGACTGGGAAGAAAAATACGCTCCCGAAGGAGCTATCAAAGAAGAACTGGAACGACAGATTCAGGCCTACCAGCGTACCTTAGAGCAGAAAGAAGAAAACAAAGAATAAATGTTTGGAGAGCAGAAATTTTTTGCTCTTTTTTTATTTTATGGTACAATAAGAAAAAATGTAGAGGAGAGGACGGATGGATCAATACCAAGTTAAGAGCGACCTATCAACAGCAGCTCGTCATGCGACGGCAATCGGAGATGCAAATTTCCTGCAGATGATGGCTATTACTCGAGATTCGCAGACAACTGTTGCTGGAAATTCTAATGCAACTGCAGGGATTTCAAATGTTGAGAACCTACAAGGGCAGCTCGGGGCACACATTACAAGTATTATTCAGAATGTTCATAGT
The DNA here is from genome assembly GCF_008329445.1 of Streptococcus sanguinis. Taxonomy (GTDB): domain Bacteria; phylum Bacillota; class Bacilli; order Lactobacillales; family Streptococcaceae; genus Streptococcus; species Streptococcus sanguinis_O. The sequence continues at coordinate 104,886 of NZ_VIBR01000004.1, forward strand.
GTAGCAGCAGAGTTTGAGGACAAGGATGCTATGATTCGTCAAAGTCTGACTACTAACTATTTACCGCCTAAAAAGGAACCGACAGTCACTAAAAAAGATTTAGGTCTGAATACCCTGACTGCTTTGGAGGAATAATCAATGCAGGAAGATAAGCGATGGACTGCCTTGTTGGCCAAGGAGCGGAGGCTTGCTGATCATGAATGGGAACTCTATAAAAAGTTGGGACAGGCAAAAGCTCAAGAAGAAGATGTATTATGTCAGTTGGATTCTATAGGGACATGGTTTCATGATCTGTCTTATGATTTCGAAGGAAGCCGATATTACAGTAAGATAGCAGACTGTCAGCTAGATTTTTCTCATCGAAGCAGACAACTAAAGATTGATATAGAGGATCAGATACAAAAACTGCAGAAAAAACATCAAAACGCAGAAAATCAGCTAGAAGAAGTCTACAAAGAGAAGCGTGCTTTAGCTGGCGAGGAGTAAGGATGAGTATTGATATGTATTTAGAAGCTGCTCGAACGCAGGCAGAAAGCCTTGGAAGAGCAGTTGAACAATGTTTGGGGCAGAATCTTAAATTAATAAGCGTTTTATCAGCTTTTCATAATGAGGATGAACTAAAAGGTAAAGCGTATGATTCTGCCAAGAATCATGTTGTCGGAACGGTCATACCGATTGTTCAGGGGGTCATTCTCTATCAGGAAGCGATAGCCTTAGCTTGTCAAAATTTTGTTAGTAACTACACGGCAGAAGTAGACGGCAAGAGCTGGCGCCAATCAGAACTGGAAGAGAAAATTCGTTTTGCAGAACAGCAACTTGCAGAGTTGGAACGCAAATCGCAACTCTATTCAAATAATAAGGGTATGTCTATTGTGGATTTCAGTGCTTCCATCGCTGTTGCAGAAAGCGCTAGGCAAGTCTTCCAAGAAATTTTGGATAATTTGCTTGCTTTTAATGAGAGTTCGCCAACTATCTTCGCGGAAGCTGAAACTTATTTAGCAGCAGCATCTACCGGCCTATCTCAAGCAGCACAGAGCTGGGATGCATCTACTCAGACTTATCTTCCTCCTCGCCGAGATGCTGATCTCAGCTGGAAAGGTACCATCAATACTGGATGGACTAAGCGGCAGGAGATGATTGAGGAAGTAAAGAGACAAAATGCCAAGAAGACAGAGTTTGATAGAATCGCAGAGATGGATTATGATGATTTGCTTCATAATTATTCTGAAATTATTTCAGCAAAAGATAGTGGCGATTTAAACAGTCCATACTATAAGCCAAACAAGACTGAATATAGGATTAAACTTGAAAAAGCTGTTGTTAAGAGGTACGAGGAAGTAAAAGACTTACCTCGGAAAAACAATGTTAGTAAGTATACTTTGCAGAAAGTGGATCCCTTTTTCAAAGCAAAGATTGACCGTATGAACCAGAAGGAGCTGGAAGAATATTATCCTGGATTAAAATTTAGTCCTATAGCTCCGATTCTAGATCATAACTATTATTCATCCGAAATAGATAAGGCGAATGATATATATCTGGCTGCTCGCTATCAAGAATTGGATAGCCAAAATCCTATCAGCAAACACGATCCTAACTTCGAGCAAAAACGTTTTGAATATATCTCTAGAACTGGCCTTGATCCAGTCACAGGCAAAGAGGTTGATGAGGAACTCCTAAATTATGCCACAAACTATACCAAGTACGCACCGAGTATAAAAGCGGGTTATGACTTCCTAATGGTAGGAACAGCAGCTTGGAGTACTCGGGCTTATAATAAGGATATACAAACACAAAGGACCGATGCCCAGATTAATGAGTATTATCAGATTAAGGATGCGGTGAGAAATTCGAGTGTGGGGAGTCAGCCGGTGGTTGAGATAAAAACCTACAGTATGGATGACTTAGCGAATCTTAAGCACACAGAGAACTTTACAGAGAAGTCTAAAATCCATATCTTTGAAGGTGATTTAAATAGGAGAGGACAATCAGGAGGTTATCACTATGATATGGTAGAGGGAACTTCAGGAAATATTATAGAAGGTACGAGAGGGCCTGCATTAAATGACGCTGGGATTTATGAGGCAAAAATTGAAGTAAATGGCATTCCTAAAAAAGCAAATGGAGGCTATTCAACCTTTTTTCCTGACTATATGAGCCCGCAGGAAGTTGTAGATACCATTAATGAGGCATATTTTAATAAAGTTTTAGCTTATGGAAACACATACATTGGAAAAAGTCATAATGGATTAAAGATTGGAATGTATATAAGAGAATCTGATGGAAAGATTATATCAGCATTCCCAATGGAGTAAAATGAGTTTAGAGGTAAGGTTAATGGAGAGAACATATTCAGTTTTGGTTTTTGGAAATGAAGAAAATGATATAATGTTAATTTTGAAGTTTACTGATCAAAAATTTCAATCATTGTCAGACTTTTTAAATTCTGAGGTTCATAATTTTTACACCCATATTCAAAAAGAATTAGAGGCAGTTGTTACTGGTCAAAAAGAAGAATCAGACTTTGGCGGTAATATGCTAAATATTGATATAGGTAAAGAAGAAACAGAAGTATACTATCAAATGGATGATGAAAGTCTTGGGGAACCTTGCTTTATTTCAACTGATGAACTATATAAATTGGTTTTAGAGTGGAAAGAAATGGAAGAAAAAATGCGCAGAGGGGAAGATATTTTTCCTGTGATTTTAGAAGATTAATCTAGTATAAAGAATTTTAGGGTAGGATGCTTTCCTTGCCCTTTTCGTCTCGTAGATTTGTTGAGAAACACGGCCCTAACTTTGAACAAAAGCATTTTGAATATACCTCTAGGACAGGAAAATATTAGTATGTTAGAAACAGTTTTAAAAGCAATTGATGATTTGTTATCAATAATTGACAGATATAAGATTAAAAACGTTCATCCGCAAGTAGAGGATTTAAAATATTTAAAAAAATCTTTGAATACCAATGACGAGCTAAGTACAAGGGAAAAATTTACTCTTTATCAAGAACTTTTTCCACCACGCGGTGGTTTATCAGATATTCATTATTGGCATAACGACTTTGGAACAAGAAAAACAGTTAATGAAGTCATATCAGATTCAACGAAAACAATTGCTGATTATTTGCTGGAACGGTAACAAAATAATTTAATGGTGAATATTCTTAAAAAAATTAAAACTAAAGCCTATAAAAATAATGATTTAATAAATAATATAGATTTAAATCCAATTGTGTCTTATCACATAATAAGAGAAGTCGTTGATAGTGATATCTGTGATGTTGATGTTATAAATAAACTAAAAGAAATTTCAGTCAGACTTTCGATGGAAGATTCAGTTTTAGGTCCAATTTGTTTGGAGCATATGTCCTTAGCCGCATTAAGAAAATTAGGGATTGACTTAAGAGAAACAAAAAATAGTTCAGCTATTTCTGATTACGACTGGGGATAGTTGATAAATTTTATCACGAAAATGGGTGGTGAGTATATAAATTATTTTTTCAAACATGGAAATCAATTTAATAATTTACAGTCTAATTCTAAAAAATATTTGCAAAATGTAAACGAAGTCTTCAGAAATGGAATACAGATTAAGATAGATAAAAATACCTCGCATAAACGAAAAACTAGAGCAGTCATTGAACTGCTCTAGTTTTTATAAAGTCTTTTCTGGGTCTCTGACCACCAGCAAGTCAACCTTGGCGTGGCGCAGGATATATTCGGAGGAAGAACCGACTAGCAGCCGTTCAAAGGCATTGAGACCGGTAGCACCGACCATGATCAGATCTACCTTGTGCTCTTCTGGGATATCTGTAGCCAAGAGAGTCTTGGGATTGCCCATCTCAATGACAATGTCAACATACTTGATACCAGATTTTTGAGCCTTTTCTTTCAGTTCTGCTGTCAGCTTTTTAGCATCTTCCTGTAAGTCCTCGTAGACATCTGCATCAAAGGTTGAGACACTTTGCAAAGCCCGGGTGTCAATGACGTGGGCGATAGTGAGACGAGAACCGTTTCGGAGAGCTACGTTAACACCTTTTTCAAAAGCTAGTTCGGATTCGTGAGAACCATCCACAGCAACCATAATGTTTTCATATTTCTGAGTCATAGAGCTACCTCCTCTAAAATGGTCGGCAAAGGACGTCGCATCATTCACAGAATGATTGGGCTGACCAAAAATCAATCAGTCCATAACGTCCGAGTGATTTGCAACTATTTTCTTGTTTCTATTGTAACCCTTTTCAGAAAAAAAGTAAAGATAAAATGGAAATGCTGTCAGAAAATTACAAGCAGAAAAAGATTCCTTTACTCTGAGGGGTTAGAAAAGGAATAGTGCTCTTTATCTTATAAATCGCTTCATAATCGCGTGAAAAGTGAGCTTATTTTTTTGTTGTCAATCGCTTTTTCTGGTGGTATAATGATAACATTCTGATGAATAGAGGAAAAATAAGAATGAAAGAATTTGACAAGTCCAGCAAGCTGGAACATGTTGCCTATGATATTCGCGGTCCGGTTTTGGATGAAGCTATGCGCATGCGGGCCAATGGTGAAAAGATTCTCCGCCTTAATACAGGGAATCCGGCTGAATTTGGTTTTACCGCTCCAGATGAGGTCATTCATGATTTGATTATGAATGCGCGTGACAGTGAGGGCTACTCTGACTCTAAGGGGATTTTTTCAGCCCGTAAGGCGATTATGCAATATTGCCAGCTTAAGAATTTTCCTAATGTAGATATTGATGACATTTATCTGGGAAATGGTGTCAGCGAGCTGATTGTCATGTCCATGCAGGGCTTGCTTGATGACGGGGACGAGGTGCTGGTGCCGATGCCAGACTATCCACTCTGGACGGCTGCAGTCAGTCTGGCTGGTGGGAATGCTGTTCACTATGTTTGTGATGAGCAGGCAGAATGGTATCCAGATATTGACGATATCAAGTCAAAAATCACATCTAATACCAAGGCTATCATTATCATTAACCCTAACAATCCAACGGGAGCACTTTATCCTAAGGAACTGCTGCTGGAGATTGTGGAAATTGCTCGCCAGAACAATCTCATTATTTTTGCGGATGAAATTTATGACCGCATGGTGATGGATGGCAATGTCCATACGTCTGTGGCTAGTCTGGCTCCTGATATCTTCTGTGTCAGCATGAATGGTCTTTCCAAGTCGCACCGCATCGCAGGCTTCCGTGTTGGTTGGATGGTGCTATCTGGACCTAAGCATCATGTTAAGGGTTATATTGAAGGGTTGAACATGCTCTCCAACATGCGCCTGTGCTCCAATGTCTTGGCTCAACAGGTCGTCCAAACCTCACTTGGCGGTCACCAATCTGTGGATGAACTGCTTTTGCCAGGTGGTCGTATCTATGAACAGCGTAATTTCATCTATCAGGCTATTCAGGATATCCCGGGACTGTCAGCTGTAAAACCTAAAGCTGGTCTCTATATTTTCCCGAAAATTGACCGGAACATGTATCATATCGACGATGATGAGCAGTTTGTGCTCAATTTCCTCAAGCAGGAGAAAGTCCTTCTCGTTCATGGACGAGGCTTTAACTGGAAGGATCCAGATCATTTCCGCATCGTTTATCTGCCTCGAGTAGATGAGCTAGCTCAAATCCAAGAGAAAATGACGCGCTTCTTGCGTCAATATCGCCGTTAATAAGCAGATGCTACAAAAAGGCTGGACAAGGTTCCGGCCTTTTTCTTATCTATTTTTACATATTTTTTAGTCCAGCAGCTGTCTTTGAATTGCAAAAATAAAAAAATTAAGATGCTCTGGAATCCGAATTTGAGGTCGATTGGTAAAAATTATAGGCGGTTTTACCGACATTTTTTAGGATTTTGTCCAACATTTTTTATGCATCTGTCCAAAAATGCTTAAAAAAATGTGTTAGCGTCTTCCTTCTAGAAGACAAACATGATAGAATGTGTTTGTCAATGTTTTTAACAATGATGAAAAAGTGGAGGAGATTATATTGACAATGAAAAAGACACTTAGTGCTTTTTCTGTCAGTGCAGCGGCATTGTCTTTGGTGCTCGCAGAAGGAGTTCAGGCTGATCAATTAGTTGATAATCAGTCTTATTCTGATGCGCCCGTTAGTCAAAGCCAACCACAGGCAGAAAACACACAGAAGGATGAATCTGTTTCGAAAGAACAGGTAGACGCTGCTCAGGCTCTTGTACAAGAAGCCGACAGCAATGTTGCACAAGGGAAAGCTGATTTGGCTCAAGCTCAGGCAAATACTGCTGCGGCTCAAAGTCAGGTCGAGCAAGCACAAGCTGAAGCTAACCGGGCACAGGAGGCAGCTGATAAAGCTGGTCCGGAAGCTATTGAAACAGCTAGGCAAGAAGAGAGCAATCAAAAAGCTCAAGTGGACAGCAATAAGTCAGAACTGGCTAAAGCTGACCAAGCAACTAAGGCGGCTGAAGCTGAGCGCGATACTCAGGCAGCCAAGACTAAAGAAGCTCAAGAGCAAGCGAAAACTCAAGAAGGACGCCTTGCTAAAGCTCAAAATGACGTGAAGGAAGCTCAGGCTAATCTAAGTGGGGACGCTACAGCTAAAGCAGAAAAAAATGTGAAAGCAGCCCAAGACAAGGTGGCAGCTGACCAGTCTGCTGTTGAAACAGCTCAAGCAAAAGTAGCTACAGCTCGTCAGACTGACAGTCAGAAGCAGGCTGAGGTTGCAAAAGCTCAGACCAACCAGACTCAGGCTAAGACGGCCCGTGATGCTTCTCAAAAGAACTTGCAGGAAAAAACTGCTGCGGCTGAGAAGACACAGTCAGACTTGAACCAAGCTCAACAAGCTTTGCAAAAGGCTCAAGCTGGAAAAATTACTACTGAAGCTTCTAGCAATAAAAACCGTGTGTCAATGACTCCGGAATACATTGCAGCCTTGAGAGAGCTAATCGCACCGAATTTATCAGAGCAAAAAACTAATGAGATTCAAAATAGACTGGCTACACTTAATGCCAATGCTAAGGCTCTCAATCGTTATGTAGCAGATCCTACAGATAGCAAAGCTTTGATTGATACCAACAATATTCCACAGAATGTTCGTCAGGAACTTTCACAGTTTGCTTCAGAACTCATCAACCAGCTGCGTGCTCAGATGGGAACAGGCGAAGTAGTTGTGACACCATCTTCAATTGATTTCGCTGATAAGGTGGCAACAGAATATCGCAAAGACAACTGGAACTGGGATTTGATGGAGAAATACCATCACGATGCTAAAGCAATTAACCGCGTAGCGCGTGAATATGGTTTAATGACCACAAGTGCTGAGCAAGAGAGCAAAGGTCTCCAGTATTATGAAAACGCTTATATTTGGAGAGAAAAAGCTGGCCAAATGAGTGTGGCTGAAATGAAGAGACGAATCTATGATTCCGTTGTTGAATTCATGTTTAATGGCTATGAATGGCTACATGCCACCTCTATCTCTGGTCTCAATACTGGTCGCCAGAAAAACTATCTGGGTGTTGATTTCTCAATGGAAAGCGACATCACTATGGCTCATTTCACTATGGTGTCAGAAGATCAAGTCAAGTATGCTAGCAAAAAGAACTTCAATGCCAGCCCGATTACAGGCAAAGCTGCAACATCAAAAGTAGATCCGCAGGAAGTAGCTCAGGCTCAAACTGCCTATGACGCTGCCTTCAAGGCCAATCAACTGGCTCTGGCATCTAAGGGAGTTGCTCAAACCACTTACAATCGGAAGGCCACAGCCTTAGAGCAAGCCAATCAGCAACTGGCTCAGGCACAAGCTCAAGCAGGTGAGTCAGCAACTGCTCAGGCTCAAGCAGCTCTTGCTGCAGCTCAAGAGAAGTTGGCAGCTGATCAAGCGGCTTTGGCAGCAGCACAAGCAGCCCTACAAAACTCAAACTTGGATGACAAGACTAAAGCAGAAAAATTAACTCAGGCCCAAGAAGCCCTGACTGCTGTTCAAGCGACAGTTGCCGCAGCTCAAGAAGCTCTAAAAACTGAATCAGATAAGTTGGCTCAGCTAGACGCAGCTTTGAATGCAGCAAAAGAAAGAAAGACTAATCTTGAAAAAGCTGTTACAGATGCTGAAGCAGCTTTGCAAATGGCTAAAGAGTCATTGTCAAATCTTGAAAATGCAGAAGAAAACTTGGAACAAGCTAAAACCAAACTAGCCGCAGCTCAGGCTGCTTACCAAGCAGCTCTTACAGCTCAAACAGATCAAGAAGCAAAAGTAGCAGTTTTAACTGCGGTTCAAGCACAAGCTAAGGCGACATACGACTTGCTAGCTCAAACATATGCTGAGCAAAATAAGGAAGAAGATATTCGCTATTATCAGTCTGTTTTGGCTCACACAGAGGAGCGCTTCGCTCGCTCTCCGCTTACTGGACAAGTAGGAGATCCTCAGCATACAGCTCTTGGAACTACTGGAGATGCTGGAAGTGCTGGCCCTGTAAATCATAAACAGGCAGCTGCTTCAGGTCATGCCTTGCCTAAGACAGGGGAAAACTCTTCTTGGCTTCTTCTAGCAGGCCAAATGCTTCTGCTCATGGCTATGAAATTGTTCTACAAGAAACGTTCTCTTGATTAGAAAGAACAAAAGTAATCAAAAACAGTCAAATTCTTGACTGTTTTTTGTTTAATATAACTTGACATATCAAGACATATACCTGAAAAATTCTTTATTTTATAGAATTGTATGTAATTGTTTTTCAATAAAAAATTTTCAGATAATTATTGAAATTTCACTGCTTTTATGTTACAATGAAGCTAATAAATATGAGGTAAAAATATGGCCGATTTACTAGAAAAAACACGAAAAATTACGTCTATTCTGAAGCGCTCGGAAGAGCAGATGCAGGAAGATTTGCCCTATAATGCTATTACGCGTCAGTTAGCTGATATTATCCACTGCAATGCCTGCATTATCAATAGCAAGGGACGTCTACTAGGCTATTTCATGCGCTATAAGACCAATAATGACCGTGTAGAAGCTTTTTTCCAAGATAAGAATTTCCCAGAGGAGTATGTCCAAGAAGCCAATCTGGTTTATGAAACGGAGGCTAATCTGCCAGTTACGCATGATTTGACGATTTTTCCGGTAGAGACCAAGGATGATTTTCCAGATGGCCTGACTACTATTGCTCCCATCCATGTTTCAGGGATTCGTTTGGGCTCATTGATTATCTGGCGCAATGACAAGGAATTTGCGGACGATGATCTGATTTTGGTTGAGATTGCCAGCACAGTGGTTGGTATCCAGCTGCTTAACTTCCAGCGGGAAGAGGATGAGAAAAATATCCGCCGCCGGACAGCAGTGACCATGGCAGTCAATACCCTGTCTTACTCAGAACTGAGAGCTGTTTCAGCAATTTTGGGCGAGCTCAATGGCAATGAAGGCCAGCTGACTGCATCTGTTATTGCTGATCGCATTGGGATTACCCGTTCAGTGATTGTTAATGCCTTGCGCAAGCTGGAAAGTGCTGGGATTATTGAAAGCCGCTCGCTGGGGATGAAAGGAACTTATTTGAAAGTTCTTATTCCGGATGTCTTTGATGAAATTAAAAAGAGGGACTATTAATGGCTAAAGCACTGATTTCCATTGATTATACAGTTGATTTTGTCGCAGATGAGGGCAAGTTGACAGCAGGAGCGCCAGCTCAGGCAATTTCTGAAGCCATTGCTCAAGTGACGGAGGCAGCTTTTGACAGAGGAGATTATATCTTCTTTGCTATTGATGCCCATGATGAGAATGATGCCTTTCATCCTGAGAGCAAATTGTTTCCGCCTCATAACATCAAAGGAACTAGCGGTCGCAATCTTTATGGCCCTTTGGCTGATTTTTATGACAAGCATCAAGCAGACTCTCGGGTCTTTTGGATGGATAAGCGCCATTATTCTGCCTTTTCCGGTACGGATTTAGATATTCGATTGCGGGAAAGAAAGGTAGATACGGTCATTTTGACTGGAGTCTTGACGGATATTTGTGTCTTGCATACAGCGATTGATGCCTATAATCTTGGTTATCAGATTCAGGTGGTAGAACCGGCTGTGGCTTCTCTGTCAGAGGAAAATCACAAATTTGCCTTAAACCACTTGCAAAATGTTCTGGGTTCGACTATAATAGATACAATTTAAAAGTAAAAGAGAAGCAGAGTAGGCTTGCTGACTTGCACAGAGAGTGCTGATAGCTGAGAGCAGCACCAAGAAAGCAAAAAACCGAAGAACATGTTTCGTAATCTTTTGTGTGATTAAGCACAAACGTCGCTCACGTTACGAGTTCAGAGGCTGCCTTTTAAGGCGGCGAATAACAGTGGTACCACGGCTTTCGTCTGTTTCAGAGACGGAAGCTTTTTATTTTGCAGTAGGACAAGTGAAGACAATAGAAGAATGCTTCAAATATTCTTAACAGCAGGGCGGAGCTACTAATTGATTTGAAAGGGAAAGAACATGAAAGAAATTTTTATCGGGAACTATGGTTTAGAGCAGGTCGGACAGACCATGACCGCAACTGGCTGGGTGGCCAATATCCGCAATCACGGCAAACTAGCCTTTATTGAATTGCGGGATCGCGAGGGCTTACTTCAGGTCTTCGTTGGCGGTGAGATTAAAGATTTTGCTAAGCTGGAAGACATTGGCAAAGAGGATGTTATTGCAGTGACGGGGCAAGTGGTTCAGCGAGAAGAGCGCTTTGTCAATAAGTCCATCAAGTCTGGTCAGGTTGAGCTGAGAGCTGAGAAAATTGAAGTCATTGCTAGCAGCAAGGCATTGCCTTTTGAGCTAGATCAGCATGCCCATACAGGGGAAGACCTGCGTCAGAAATACCGCTACCTGGACTTGCGCCGTGAGAAGATGACACATAACCTCAAACTACGTCACCAGGTCACCTCAACCATTCGGGAATATTTGAACAGTTTGGACTTTTTGGAAGTGGAGACGCCTTATCTGACCAAGTCAACTCCTGAAGGGGCTAGAGACTTCTTGGTGCCTAGTCGGGTCTTTAAAAATCAATTCTATGCGCTGCCTCAGAGCCCGCAGATGCTCAAGCAGTTACTGATGGGAGCTGGTCTCGAGCGCTATTATCAGATTGTTCGTTGCTTCCGTGACGAAGATCTGCGGGGCGATCGCCAGCCAGAGTTTACCCAGGTGGACTTAGAGCTGAGTTTTGCCAGCGAAGAAGAAATCCGAGCTCTGGTTGAAGCTATGCTCAAGGCTGTCGTCAAGAAAACTCATGGTTTAGAGTTGACAGAAGATTTTCCAACTATCAGCTATGAAGAGGCTATGAGCCGCTTTGGTTCTGATAAGCCAGATACACGCTTTGGTTTAGAGTTGAAGAATCTGACGGATTTGTGCCAGTCCAATGACTCTCTTCTCATCAAGAAAGCCTTGGATAATCAAGAGGAAGTGATGGGAATCTGTATTCCAGATGCGGCTAGTGCTTTTAGCAAGAAACAGCTGAGTCACTACTATCAGGAAATGAAGGAATTTGGCTGCAGTCGTTTCGCCAGTCTAAAGGTTGAAAATGGCCAGTTAGTTGGAGATTTGGCTAGCACCTTTGAGGCTGAGAGTCAGGAGTTGCTGGCACGTTTTGAGGCCAAAGATGGAGACCTCGTTCTGCTAGTCATGGCTAAGAAGCGTCGGGCTCAGGAAGCTTTGGGACATCTGCGCATAGAAGTCGCAAAAGCTTTGGATTTGATTGACCCGAGTTTGCTTCATTTTCTCTGGGTTGTGGATTGGCCGCTGCTGGAGTGGAATGAAGACCAAAACCGCTATCAAGCCATGCACCATCCTTTCACACAGGGCATTTTTGAAGAAGGTCAGGAGCCATGTCAATTCCGTAGTCACGCTTACGACATCGTCTTGAATGGCTATGAGATTGGCGGTGGGAGTCTGCGGATTCATGGCCGGAAGGCTCAGGAAGCTATGTTTGAGCTTTTAGGCATGAGCCGAGAAGACTATGAACGGGACTTTGGTTTCTTCCTGGAAGCCTTAGAATACGGCTTCCCACCACACGGCGGCTTGGCTCTGGGCTTAGATCGCTTGGTTATGATTTTGGCTGGGGAAGAAAATATCCGGCAAGTCATCGCCTTTCCGAAAAATGGTACTGGCTTTGACCCTATGCTGGAAAGTCCGAGTTTGGTAGACCAAAGACAGCTCAAAGAACTGCATTTGGAATTGAAGAATTAGCCTGAAATATGGTAAAATGAAATGATGCGAATTCCTGAAGAATGGCAGGAAGAAGCTGAAGAAAAGAGCTAGCGGATGGTAAATAAATCAGCGTCCCTGGCTTGTCAAAGTAAAGGTGAGCTGAAGCTTGGAAATAAAGATATCATCTAGAAATTGTTATTTTTAGTCGCTAAAGCTCACATATCTTATGAAAGGAATCAGAGATGAAGATTACTCAAGAAGAAGTAAGTCACGTTGCTAAGCTGTCAAAACTGGCTTTTTCACCAGAAGAAACGGCTGAGTTTGCGACGACCTTAACCAAGATTGTCGACATGGTCGAATTGCTCAATGAAGTGGACACGGAAGGAGTGCCTTTCACTTCTAATGTAGCTGCCAATATCAACTATATGCGAGAAGATGTGGCTCAGCCAGGCTGGAACCGGGAAGAGCTTTTCCAAAATGTACCTGAAAAAGAGCGGGGCTACATCAAAGTGCCTGCCATCCTAGATGACGGAGGAGATGCCTAATGACTTTTAATCACAAGACCATTGAAGAACTGCACGACTTGCTGGTCAAGAAAGAAATTTCTGCAGTAGAGTTAACTCAGGCAACTTTAGCGGACATCAAAGAACGTGAAGCGGCTGTGGATAGCTTCATTACTGTCAGCGAAGAGGAGGCTTTAGCTCAGGCTGCGGCTCTAGACGCCAAGGGCATTGATGCGGACAATCTTATGAGCGGAATTCCGCTGGCAGTCAAGGATAATATCTCAACCAAGGGAATCTTGACGACGGCTGCCTCCAAGATACTCTACAATTACAAACCGATTTTCGATGCGACCAGCGTGGAGAAGCTTTACGGTAAGGACATGATTATCGTCGGGAAGACCAACATGGACGAGTTCGCCATGGGTGGATCCAGTGAAAATTCTTACTTTAAGACGACTAAGAATGCTTGGGACAGCAGCAAGGTTCCTGGTGGATCATCAGGTGGTTCAGCGACAGCTGTTGCCTCTGGTCAGGTTCGTCTGTCACTGGGTTCAGATACGGGTGGTTCTATTCGCCAGCCGGCTTCCTTTAACGGTGTGGTTGGTCTTAAGCCAACCTACGGTCGGGTTTCGCGTTTTGGTCTCATTGCTTTTGGTTCGTCTTTAGACCAGATAGGGCCTTTCTCTCAGACAGTTAAGGAAAATGCACAGCTTCTGAATGTTATTTCTGGTAATGATCCTAAGGACTCTACATCATCACAAGAAGCAGTGCCAGACTTTACCAGCAAGATTGGCCAAGACATCAAGGGGATGAAGATTGCCCTGCCTAAGGAATACATGGGTGAGGGAATTGACAGCAAGGTCAAGGAAACGATTCTGGCAGCGGCGAAGCACTTGGAAAGTCTAGGAGCCATCGTTGAAGAAGTTAGCCTGCCCCACAGCAAGTACGGCGTGGCTGTTTACTATATCATTGCTTCTTCTGAAGCTAGTTCTAACCTGCAGTGTTTTGATGGCATTCGCTATGGCTACCGCGCAGAAGGCATTGAAAATCTAGAAGATGTCTATGTCAAATCTCGCAGCGAAGGCTTTGGTGAAGAGGTGAAACGCCGCATCATGCTGGGAACTTTCAGCCTGTCATCTGGTTACTACGATGCCTACTTCAAGAAAGCTGGTCAGGTTCGGACCTTGATTATGCAAGATTTTGCTAAGGTTTTTGAAAAATACGACTTGATCTTAGGCCCAACTGCACCAACTGTAGCTTATGACTTGGGCAGTCAAAACCAAGATCCAGTGGCTATGTATCTGGCTGACCTTTTGACCATTCCAGTCAATCTGGCTGGCCTGCCGGGCATTTCAATCCCAGCTGGCTTTGCAGATGGTCTTCCTGTCGGCTTGCAACTGATTGGTAACCACTTTGATGAAGAGACCATCTATCAGGCAGCCGCAGCATTTGAAGCAACGACTGACTACCACAAACAGCAGCCAGTTATCTTTGGAGGTGAAAAATAATGAACTTTGAAACAGTTATCGGACTGGAAGTCCATGTTGAATTGAAGACCAATTCAAAAATTTTCTCACCGGCTCCAGCTCACTTCGGTGAAGATCCCAATGCCAACACCAATATCATTGACTGGTCTTTCCCTGGTGTTCTGCCTGTTATGAATAAGGGTGTCATTGACTACGGTATCAAGGCTGCTCTGGCTTTGAACATGGACATTCACCAAAAAATGCACTTTGACCGCAAGAATTACTTCTATCCGGACAATCCAAAAGCTTATCAAATTTCTCAGTTTGATGAGCCGATTGGCTACAATGGTTGGATTGAGATTGAGCTAGAAGACGGCACGACCAAGAAAATCCGTATCGAGCGGGCCCACTTGGAAGAAGATGCCGGAAAGAATACCCACGGCAGTGACGGCTACTCTTATGTGGACCTCAACCGCCAAGGGGTGCCGCTGATTGAGATTGTATCAGAAGCGGATATGCGCAGTCCAGAAGAAGCTTATGCCTATCTGACTGCCCTCAAGGAAATCATCCAGTACACGGGCATTTCGGATGTCAAGATGGAAGAGGGTTCCATGCGGGTGGATGCCAATATTTCCATCCGTCCTTTCGGTCAGGAAGAGTTTGGTACCAAGACTGAGCTGAAAAACCTCAACTCCTTCAACTTTGTCCGCAAGGGTCTGGCATTTGAGGAAAAGCGCCAAGCTGAAATCCTACGCAGCGGTGGTCAAATCCGTCAGGAAACCCGTCGTTATGATGAAGCAACTGGCGAAACCCTGCTCATGAGGGTCAAGGAAGGCTCAGCGGACTACCGTTACTTCCCAGAGCCTGATCTGCCTATCTTTGAGATTGAAGATGCTTGGATTGAGCAAGTACGCAGCAGTCTGCCTGCTTTTCCAAAAGAGCGCCGGGCTAAGTATGTGGGAGACTACGGTCTGTCTGATTACGATGCCAAGCAGTTGACAGCGACCAAGGCTGTGTCAGACTTCTTTGAAGCAGCTCTTGCAGCAGGCGGTGACGCCAAGGCTGTCTCTAACTGGCTTCAAGGGGAAGTGGCTCAATACCTCAATGCCGAAGGCAAGACCATCTCTGAGATTGAGCTAACACCTGAGAACCTGACTGAGATGATTGCTCTGATTGCAGATGGCACGATTTCCTCTAAGATTGCCAAGAAGGTTTTTGTCCATCTGGCTAAAAACGGTGGCTCTGCTAAAGAGTATGTGCAAAAAGCAGGCCTGATCCAAATCTCAGACCCTGCCCAGCTTCTACCTATTATCCAGCAAGTCTTTGCGGATAATGAAAAAGCTATCAATGACTATAAGGGCGGAAACAAGAATGCGGCCAAGTCCCTGATTGGCCAGCTCATGAAGGCTACTAAGGGCCAAGCCAACCCACAAGTAGCACAAAAACTGCTCAATGAAGAGTTGGAGAAATTATAGAAATAAGTAGAAAACCAGTCGTGAGGCTGGTTTTTTATGTAGAAATCTAAAAAATTCAACTGTATAAAGCGTTGACCAAGTGACAACTTTGGATTATAATTAAGGAGAAAACACAAATAAAATTGTCTTTTTAGAGAGGGAGATCATGGAAGGAAAAATTTTGTTGAAGGATATTCTAGATTTCGATGATAAAGAAATCTCAAGAGTTAAAATAAAGTTTAATAATTGGACAGGGGAGAATCCAGTTGAAACTTATTTAAGAGAGCCAGAATTATTAAATAGTTTCAATTTATTTTGGAGAAACCAAAGACGATATTATAATATAGATGACATTGCAGTTAATCTTGTTCAAATGAGTTATGATACTTGGCTTTTGACAACTATAAAAGAAGTCACTAAAGAATTGGATGTTACATTTGGTCAAAATTATGAAGGAAGAGAGTTAATTAAATATTCTGGTTTATATGGACGTTTGATTGTTCGTTGCAAAAGGCCTAGTAGAGCACCTGTGTTTCATTTCAAAAATATCGTGGAAAAAATAGAAGTATTTCAAATTTTGCCGGATGTATATGGAGGTGATGATTTTCCTGGTTATGATAATATAAGTTTGTCCTACCATCAATTAGAAACAATTTTACGATTTAAAAAGAAAGATTGGATTACTGCTCTTTCAAATCAGAAAGCAGTATACTTACTTACTGATAAACAGAATGGTAAATTATATGTTGGTTCTGCAACAGGAGATAACGGAATGTTGCTACAAAGATGGCAATCCTATATTGATAGCATACATGGAAATAATAAAGAGCTTAAGGAGCTCGTCTCTCATGAAGGAGTTGAATATATAAAAGAAAATTTTCAATACTCGGTTTTAGAGAATTATAATGGTAAAGTTGATGATTCATTTGTGTTGAAAAGAGAATCTTGGTGGAAGAATATTTTGAAGTCAAGAGAATTTGGCTATAATGCGAATTAGGATAAAAATAAAACGGGAGATATTATAATGGGAAGTTACAATAATTGGGAAAGAGACATGCGTGAACAGGAGAGAAACGCAGAATTAAAACGGCAAGGTGATCTTTTACAACAACAAACAAACCTCCAACACACTCAATTGATATTGCAAGAAAGACAGGCTGAAAAAGAAGAAGAGAGATTCTATGAAGATAGAATTCATCAGTTACGTGTCCTCATGGCACAAACAGATAATCCTGAGAAATTGGCGAAATTACAAAGGTTGCTTGATGATGCAGTTGAAGAATATAATGAAGTTGAAGCAAGAAATAGAAAAAAGGAGAGGTGGAGAAAAATTTACTTTCTAGTTCCTAGTGTAATAATGATATGTTTTGGAATTTATGCTTTTCTAGCTATACAGCATGACTCTTCTAAAAATAATCAAAATGGGAAATCACCATCATCTGTGTTGAAAAGTTCTTCATCAAAGAAGGATTCAAAAATAGACAAGACAAAAAATAATAGTGCTCCAAGTGTAACTAATCAAAAAACATTTACTATGGAGAACTATGTCGGTCAAGCAAAATCAGCCGTGGTTGAAAATCTGAAAACAAACTATAATGTTTCTGAGAAATTGATTGAGATTGTTGAGGAAGAATCGGACGAGTACGAGCCAGGTCAGGTGATTCGTCAGTCTCCGGCAGCTGGTTCGACCTATGATTTGACTTCTAACCATAAGATCAAGCTGACAGTGGCGAAAGAAGTGACTAGTGTGTCCATGCCTGACTTTGGCAGCATGCAGTACACCTACGCTAATGCACGGTCTTACTTGATCCAAATGGGAATTTCTTCTTCCCGAATTGAGCGAGTTGTTGACCGTTCGGTCACTTCGACTCAGGCAGACTTGGTAACTTCCCAGTCACCAGCGGCTGGTAAGACAATTGACCTCAAGTCTAATGAAAAGATCACTCTTTACGTGACAGAAGCAACGACACCATCATCTAGCAGTTCGAAAAATAGCTCATCATCTGATGATGAAATCTATTCAAGTAGTTCTAGTTCTTCCGACTATTGATATTTTGCTGTTTTATAATTCCCTTATTTGTAGTCTCAAGTTTTCTATGTTAAAATAATTAAAAAAATAAAGGAGTCTTTTATGTCGGAAATCAAAGTGAAACGTGGGACAGGTTTTGTAGGAATTATTGGAAAGTTTCCAATCTTTATCAATGATCAGAAAGTTGGCGCAATTAAGAATGGTGATGAGGCTGTCTTCCCTATTGAGGGGGAAGAAGCTGTTGTTCGTGTGGGAGCAGCTCCTATGAAAACCAAGCCAGTGACAGTTAAAGCAGGACAAACCTTGCTGATTGAAACAAATTTTACTAATTTTTCTATTTGTTTAGGAACTTTAGTGGTTGCTTTTCTATTTGGCGGATTGCTCCGTGCGATACTCTTGATTCTTTATATTGTTTTAATGTTTCTTTTTCCGTTTTACTCGGCTAGAATTGCAGAATAAGTCTAAGACCAGCTGATGCTGGTTTTTTGTATGCTATTTTTTGAAAATGTAGTTAATCTTTTGACAAGATTTCTGAAAGGGTTTACAATAAAGCTAACAAATTATAAAGCGAGGTATGTTTATGGCAAAAATGAATGCTGCGCGTTGGTATGGCGCTAAAGATGTCCGTATTGAAGAAGTGGATGTACCGGAAGTCCAACCGCATCAGGTCAAAATTTCGGTCAAGTATACAGGAATCTGTGGAACTGACTTGCATGAATATCTGGACGGACCGATTTTTATTCCGACAGAAACAGAGCACGTCTACTCTGGTCAGAAAGCGCCTGTAACTTTGGGACATGAGTTTGCTGGGGAAATTGTTGAGGTTGGCAGTGCTGTGACACGGGTCAAAGTTGGCGACCGAGTGACAGTTGAGCCCATTTTGGCTAAGCATAATCTTGTCGGTGATTACAATCTGGACCCTAATCTAAACTTTGTCGGTTTGGCGGCAGACGGAGGTTTTGCCAAATACTGTGTTTTGGACGGAGACATTGTTCACAAAGTTCCAGACAGCCTTAGCTATGAGCAGGCAGCCTTGACAGAACCTGCTGCTGTGGCTGTTTACGCGGTCCGTCAGTCAGCTCTTAAGACGGGCGATACAGCGGTTGTCTTCGGTTTGGGACCAATCGGGCTCTTGATTATTGAGGCTTTGCGGGCAGCCGGTGCCTCTAAGATTTATGGAGTTGAATTATCTCCAGAACGCCAAGCCAAGGCAGAGGAGCTTGGGGCGATTATTGTGCGACCAGAAGAAGGCGAAGACGTGGTGGCTGCTATTCATCGTTTAACTGGTGGCGGAGCAGATGTGTCTTATGAAGTGACTGGAGTGCCGGTTGTGCTGGGACAAGCTTTAGCTGCTGTTCACAAGGCTGGAGAATGTATGGTTGTTTCTATCTGGGAACGAGAAGCCAGCATCAACCCTAATGAATTTGCCATTCAAGAAAAATCACTCAAGGGTATTATCGCCTATCGGCATATTTTCCCTAAGGTGTTGGAACTGATGGAGCAGGGCTATTTCTCTGCTGATAAGCTTGTGACCAAGAAGATTAAGCTGGAGGATATTGTGCAAGAAGGCTTTATCGAGCTGACTCAGGACAAGGCGCAGATCAAGATTTTGGTGTCGCCAGAATAAATCTTTGCTTAATCATGAGATGAAAATCAGTCAAAACTGGCTGATTTTTCTTTATGATTTGTGCTGTAATAAGCAAAGATATAGAAAGATGTTTAGGATGTCAAAAGTTTTGAAAGGGAACATCTTTTCTTATATGGTCTTTTTAAGGGTACTTCCCTGATAGATCCTGTCAAATCCAGCCTTCTAGCTTTCATTGAGCCTATTTCAGCGGTCTTCTTTGCCTTTTTTCTGATGAATGAGCGTTTTTATGTCGTAGATCTGGTAGGGATTGCTATGATTTTAATAGCTGTTTCGCTTATTTCCCTTAAAGATTTATGGCTGCAAAAAAAGAAAAAGTCCTGCAGCCTCTCTTAGTTGAATCATTATATATAGGATACAAAAAAAGGATAAATAAAAAAGGAGTTGAACTTGAACCGCACCCCAAAAGTTAGACAGAAAAAATCTAACTTTTGGGGGTCAGTACAATTCAACTTCTTTTTATTTGGAGACCATTTTCCAGAAAAGATCAATGATATAGGTCAGTCCGTAGGTATAGATGACGAGAGTGATGGGCTTGCAAAGAAGGATAATCAGCATGTACTTTTTGAAAGTCATCTTGGTCAGGGCCGCCAGCATGCAGAGAAAGTCGGCTGGACTGATGGGCCAAATCATCATGAAAATAAAGAAGCGCTCAAAGCGATTGCCCTTATCCAGCCAGCTGATATATTTATCATAAGTACGCTTGCTGACGACAGACTGGACAAAAGCCGGACCGTAGGTGCGAGCTAGGTGAAATATAATGGCGCAGCCAATGACAATACCGATATAGTTATAAATGGTACCGACGATATGGCCGTAGATGAAAACACCAGCGACTGAAGTCAGGGCGCCAGGGATAATGGGCACGACCGTCTGTAGAATCTGCAGGAAGATAAAGAGTGGCGGTCCCCAGAAGCCAGCCTGTTGGATAAAGGCTGAGAGAGTTTCCTTGGACTGGAGAACACCTGCGAAATAGGCCCAAAGACAAAAGGCCACCGTTCCTAGAGCGCCAATAGCGGACGACCAGTTGATAATCTTTTGCAAAAGAGGGGAAACAGTCTGCATCTGCCTGTTTTTTTCTGCCATACAAACCTCCAGAACATTTATACTATCACCACTATAATATCATCTTTTTTCCTTTTTGTAACACTTGAGGCTGTAAGTGCCAAAAAGCCCATTTTATGCTATAATAATGAGAATACGAATTTTTGGAGAGAGATGTGGCGATTGAAGATTATATGCCGGACTTTGCGGTTGAGGCAGTTTACGATTTGACAGTAGAGAGTTTGAAAAGACAGGGGATCAAAGCGGTTTTGGTGGATTTGGATAATACCCTGATTGCTTGGAATAATCCTGATGGGACCCCAGAGATGAAGAAGTGGCTCCATGATTTGCGGGACGCGGGCATTCGGATTATCGTGGTGTCCAATAATAACCAAAAACGGGTCAAGCGGGCTGTTGAAAAGTTTGAAATTGACTATGTCTACTGGGCGATGAAACCCTTCACTTGGGGAATTGACCGGGCGCTCAAGCTTTTTCATTTTGAAAAAAATGAAGTGGTCATGGTAGGCGACCAGCTCATGACGGATATTCGGGCAGCACATCGGGCCGGAATTCGTTCGATTTTGGTTAAACCACTGGTCGAGCACGACTCTATCAAGACCCAGATCAATCGGGCGCGTGAACGCCGTGTGCTCAAAAAAATCACTGAAAAATACGGCCCAATTCAATATAAAAAAGGAATTTAAGCATGGAAGAACTTCTCTGTATCGGCTGCGGAGCCACTATTCAGACAGAAGATAAGGGCAAGCTAGGCTACACGCCTCAGTCAGCTCTAGAAAAAGGCTTGGAGACAGGCGAACTCTATTGTCAACGCTGTTTCCGCCTGCGCCATTATAATGAAATCAGCGATGTCCAGCTGACGGATGATGACTTTCTACGGCTTCTGCATGAGGTTGGAGATAGTGATGCCTTGGTCGTCAATGTTGTCGATATTTTTGACTTTAATGGATCGGTTATCCCTGGCCTGCCTCGCTTTGTTGCTGGAAACGATGTTCTCTTGGTCGGGAATAAAAAGGACATTCTGCCTAAGTCGGTCAAGGATAGCAAGGTGACCCAATGGCTGACGGAGCGCGCTCACGAAGAAGGCCTGCGTCCAGTCGATGTGGTCTTGACCTCTGCTCAGAACAAGCAGGCAATCAAGGACTTGATTGACAAGATTGAGCATTGCCGCAAGGGACGTGACGTTTATGTGGTTGGCGTGACTAATGTAGGCAAGTCCACTTTGATTAACGCCATTATTCAGGAAATCACGGGTGATAAGGATATTATTACGACTTCGCGCTTCCCGGGAACAACTCTGGATAAAATCGAGATTCCTTTGGCGGATGGCAGTCATATCTATGATACGCCGGGCATTATCCATCGTCACCAGATGGCTCACTATCTTTCTGCTAAGAATCTCAAATACATTAGTCCCAAAAAGGAAATCAAACCCAAAACCTACCAGCTCAATCCTGAGCAAACCCTCTTTTTGGGTGGTTTAGGCCGTTTCGATTTTGTGGCAGGAGACAAGCAAGGCTTCACAGCTTATTTTGATAATGAGCTTAAGCTCCACCGGACCAAGTTGCAAGGTGCTAGCGAATTTTATGACAAACATGTCGGCAGTCTCTTAGTGCCGCCAGTTGGCAAGGAAAAGGAAGAATTTCCAACCTTGGTCAAGCATGAATTTACCATCAAGGACAAGACAGACATCGTCTTCTCAGGTTTGGGCTGGATTCGCGTCAGTGGTCCTGCCCAAGTAGCTGGTTGGGCGCCAGAGGGTGTGGCGGTTGTCACTCGGAAAGCTATTATATAATACTCAAGAAACCAAGGGGAATAAATCTCCTTTAATAAGAAAGGAAAAGGCCATGAGCAGTGGGGGGACAAGCAGGTCCCAACTGTCTCAAGCCTTATAGAAGAACATGACACTAACATCAAAACAACGGGCCTTTCTCAACAGTCAGGCACATAGTCTCAAACCTATCATTCAGATTGGGAAAAATGGACTCAATGACCAAATCAAAACCAGCGTCCGTCAGGCACTGGACGCGCGAGAACTGATTAAGGTTACGCTCTTGCAGAATACGGATGAAAATATCCACGAGGTCGCAGAGATTTTGGAAGAAGAGATCGGAGTGGATACGGTGCAGAAGATTGGCCGGATCTTAATCCTCTACAAGCAGTCCAGCAAGAAGGAAAATCGCAAACTCTCTGTCAAAGTCAAGCAAGTTTAAGGAAAAATTTCTGTGGAGATGTCAGCCTATGGCTATTGAATTACTAACCCCCTTTACCAAGGTGGAATTAGAACCAGAAGTTAAAGATAAAAAACGCAAACAGATTGGCATTTTAGGTGGGAATTTCAACCCTGTCCACAATGCTCATTTGGTCGTGGCGGATCAGGTCCGGCAACAGTTAGGCTTGGATCAGGTCCTGCTCATGCCTGAGTACGAGCCACCCCATGTAGATAAGAAAGAGACCATTGATGAAAAGCATCGGCTGAAAATGCTGGAGCTAGCTATTGAGGGCATTGAAGGCTTAGGGATTGAAACCATTGAGCTGGAGCGCAAGGGAATTTCCTATACCTACGACACCATGAAGCTCCTGACTGAGCAGCATCCAGATACGGACTATTACTTTATCATCGGTGCGGATATGGTGGACTACCTGCCCAAGTGGTACCGGATTGATGAGCTGGTTGAACTGGTTCAGTTTGTTGGTGTTCAGCGGCCACGCTACAAGGCGGGGACTTCTTACCCCGTTATCTGGGTGGATGTGCCCCTTATGGATATTTCCTCCAGTATAGTGCGGGATTTCCTGTCTCAGGGACGGACCCCTAATTTCCTACTGCCTCAGCCAGTCTTAGACTATATCGAGAAAGAAGGGCTTTACCTATGACCTATGAAAGCTATATCAGCATGAGCCGTGAAGCTTTGCTGGCTAAGATGGAAACAGTCATGCCTGAGAAACGCCTGCGCCATTGTCTGGGTGTGGAAAAGGCTGCCCGTGAATTAGCGGATCGCTTCGGTCTTGATGTCGAAAAAGCAGGTCTGGCAGGACTTCTACACGATTATGCCAAAAAGGTTTCAGATGAGGAATTTCTGGCCTTGATTGACAAATACCAGCTGGATTCGGACTTGAAAAACTGGGGCAATAATGTCTGGCATGGCATGGTGGGTATTTACAAGATTCAGGAAGATTTAGGCATCGAAGATGCTGAGATACTGCGGGCCATTGAAATCCATACAGTGGGGAGTAGCACCATGTCTGAGCTGGACAAGGTGGTCTATGTCGCCGACTATATTGAACACAACCGGGACTTTCCAGGAGTGGACAAGGCCAGAGAGCTGGCTCAGCGGTCGCTCAATCAAGCTGTGGCCTATGAAACCGCAAGGACTGTGGAGCATTTGGCTCACAAAGGAATGCCCATCTATCCGCAGACCTTGGAGACTTACAATGCCTTTGTAGGGTATTTGAAGGAAATAGAAGAATGAAAACAGCTCTAATCATTATAGATGTGCAAAATATCTTAGTGGAAACAGGTTTTCAGTCTAATAAAATGATGGATAAAATTTCCTTTCTGCAGCATCAGGCTAGGAGTAAAGGTGTCGAAATTATCTATATTCAGCATATTGAAAATCCAGAAGACAGTGCATTGGAAGATTGGCAGCTGTCTCCTCTCTTGAATAGAAAGTCAGACGAAAAGGTCTTTCAGAAGAAGTATAATAGTATTTTTAAAGAGACAGGTTTGAAGGATTACTTGGATAAAGAAGATATTGGTCGTCTAGTTTTATGTGGAATGCAGACGGAATATTGTGTAGATGCATCAGTTAAAGTTGGATTTGAATTTGATTATAAACTTATCATTCCAGAAGGTGCTTTTACAACTTTTGATGGAGAAGAGGCTTCGGCAGAAAAAATAAATACTTTTTATCAAAAAATTTGGAACAGACGTTTTGCGGATGTTCTAGACTACAAAAACATTTTTAATTAAAGAGGAACTATGAAAGAACAAGAATTATTGGAACTGGTCGTGAAGGCGGCCGATGAAAAGCGTGCAGAAGATATTGTAGCTTTGGACTTGCAAGGTCTGACTACTGTAACAGATTACTTTGTCATCGTCAGCTCTATGAACAGTCGTCAGCTGGATGCAGTAGCTGAAAATATCCGTGAGAAAGCTGCTGAAGCAGGTGTTTCTGCTGGCCATGTTGAGGGAGACGCAGCTGGCGGCTGGGTGCTCTTAGACTTGGGCGGCGTGGTCGTCCATGTCTTTTCAAAGGAAATGCGGGCGCATTACAATTTGGAAAAGTTGTGGCACGAAGCAACTGGTGTGGATGTTGCAGCCTTATTGGAAGAAAAAGACAAGTGATTTTTTGCCCTTAGGCAGAAAGCAGAATTTGGCTCAGTCAGCCTGCTGGCTGGGCTGTTTTTGAAAGGAAAAGTATGGCAACTTATGAAACCTTCGCGTCGGTTTACGATGCGATTATGGATGATTCTTTGTATGAGAAGTGGACGGATTTCAGCCTGCGTCATTTTCCCAAGGATAAGAAAAAACTGCTGGAGCTAGCCTGCGGTACGGGCATCCAGTCCATTTATTTTAAGCAAGCGGGTCTTGAGGTGACAGGGTTGGACCTGAGTCAGGAAATGCTGGATTTGGCAGAGAAGCGCAGCAGAGAGGCCGGTTTGGACATTCCCTTTATTCAGGGCAATATGCTGGATTTGAGTGGCATCGGTCAGTTTGATTTGGTGACTTGTTATTCAGACTCGATTTGCTATATGGAGGACGAAGTGGATGTCGGTCAGGTCTTAACTCAAGTTTACCAGCATCTAAATGAGGGCGGCCGCTTTATATTTGACGTACATTCGATTTACCAGATTGATGAGGTTTTTCCAGGCTATTCTTATCATGAAAATGCTGAAACCTTTGCTATGGTCTGGGATTCCTATGCGGACGAACCGCCTCATTCCATCGTGCATGAGCTGACCTTCTTTGTCCAAGACGAAGATGGGCGTTTCACGCGCCATGATGAGGTGCATGAGGAGCGGACCTATGAGATTCTGACCTATGATATCTTGCTGGAGCAGGCTGGCTTTAAGAATGTCAAGGTTTATGCGGACTTTGAGGACAAGGAGCCAACTGACAAGAGCGCTCGCTGGTTCTTTGTGGCGGAGAAATGAGATGACAGTTACCGGTATTATCGCGGAGTTTAATCCTTTTCATAATGGCCACAAATATCTGCTGGAGCAGGCTGCTGGTCTGAAAATTATCGCTATGAGCGGCAATTTTGTTCAGCGGGGGGAGCCGGCTATCCTGGACAAGTGGACTCGGGCTCAGATGGCTTTAGAAGCTGGAGCGGATCTGGTTCTTGAGTTGCCTTTCTTGGTCAGCGTTCAGGCGGCAGACTTTTTCGCTAAGGGGGCAGTAGACATCTTAGAGAGACTGGACATCGAACAGCTGACTTTTGGGACCGAGGAAGTGCTGGATTATGAGAGTATTTCCAAGGTCTATGGTCAAAAGGCAGAGCAGATGGAGGCTTATCTGGCAGGTTTGCCTGATTCCCTATCCTATCCTCAGAAGACTCAGGCCATGTGGCAGGAGTTTGCAGGGCTCAATTTCTCAGGCTCTACTCCAAATCATATATTAGGCTTGGCCTATGCCAAGGCTGTGTCGGGAAAAAATATAAAACTGTGCCCGATTCAACGTCAGGGGGCTGGCTATCATTCCTTATCAGCTGATCAGGAATTTGCCTCCGCAACTGCCCTTCGTCAGAATCTGGATCAGCCGGACTTTCTCAAAAAATTCACCCCAGCCCATCACTTGCTTGAAACGGCTCCCAAGGTGACCTGGTCGGACCTCTTTCCTTATCTTCGATACCAGATAGTGACCTGTCCGGATTTGACGGACTTTTATCAGGTCAACCAGGAGTTGGCCGTTAGGATTAGAGAGGCCTTGAAAAACAGTGAGACCATAGAAGAGTTAGTCGAACAGGTGGCGACCAAGCGTTATACCAAGGCTCGGATCCGGCGTCTACTAACCTATATTCTGGTCGGAGCTAGACAAGAAGAAGTTCCGTCAGGAGTTCATATTTTAGGCTTTTCTGAGCAGGGGCGTCAACATTTGTCCCAGCTTAAGGGAAATGTTGAATTGGTCAGCCGTATCGGCAAGAAGCCATGGGATAGTCTAACCCAGCAGGCTGATAAGGTCTATCAGCTAGGCAATCCTGCATTTAGGGAGCAGAATTTTGGACGGGTTCCGATTATGAGAGACAAGTAAGGCTGAATGTTCAGCCTTTTTGCTTTGTTTGCGATGGTAAATAAAAAATGGTATAATAAACAAATAAACTTGTTTTCACTAAGAAGCACGATTTGCTTTTTAGTGATTTGACTGTAGATATGAAAGCTAGCATTTGGTCAATAAAACATTGCTGTGCTGATTGAATGATTATCTTTCCTATCCATGTCTCAAAGGAGGAAGACTCATGAAAATTCAAAAGATTACCTTTATGGCACTTACAGCCTTGCTTACGCTTAGTTTAGGTGCTTGTAGCTTGATTGGGCAGAAGCATTCTCAAAAGAATCAGGGTGGGACTGAGAATAGCTCCCGTGAGAGCCAAAAGAATACTTCTTCTGACGATATTGAAGAACTTTTGGAGAAAGCAGAAACTGCGAATGAAGATCTAACTTCAATGAAAATGAAGGTGAAATTATCTATCACTGTAGATGGTTCCAATAAAACTCAAACGATGAGCGGGGATCTTCTCTATGATAAAAGCACGGATGAGCTGGCCAAGGGGCATTTAGTCATAGATGGAAAAGAGAGCGGTCAGGAGAGTTATCAAGAAGCGATTATGCCAGGTGGAGAGGATAAACTTTTGTATACTCGTTCTTTTAAAAATGGAACATGGTCTAAGCAAGAAATGGGAAGCGGGGCAGATTATTATGTTCAGCCCGATTATTTCAAACTCATGGATGGCTTTTATCAAATGGCTGATGATGTCACTGTAAAGGAAAGCGGTGATGAATATGTCTTTAAATTAAGCAGTAAAAATGCTGACTTGCTGGGGCTCTTTGGTGAAGAATTCAAACTAGAGCTGTCAGGTGTTACTCAGGCGGATATGGATAAGAAGTTAGAAGTACGCTTGGATAAAAAGACCTTATTTTTAAAAGACTTTAAGCTAGGTTTATCTTATAAAGGTGAAAAAGGTAGTATGGATGTTCAAACAGATACTCATTATTCTGACTGGAACACTATAGATGAAGATGAGATAAAAGCGCCTCAGTAAAGCATAAGTAAAACTATTAGCGGAGAAAGAAAGGAAAAGTCATGCCTTTATTGTTTGCTTTTCGCTACCGTAGAGGACTCTATTTGACCATAGTCATCTTGGCATCTGTCTTCTTAGTCTCAGGCATCATTTTCGGCGCTTTAGATTGCTTGCTCCTGTTTTCAATTGATAAAGCCATGCCTGGATCAGGAATACGCTCGTTCAGTTTGCCTTTTATACTTGCTTTTTTCATGACTGCTATAGTCGAAATATTTGCAATAGTTCATGCGGGACGGAAGCTGAGTAAAAAGTGCTTTGTTCTTGCGGGAACAGAGTGGGGCTTGACCGTGCGAGGCGCTTTGTTGAAAGAGCATAGCTTTGCTTGGAATCAACTGGAAAGTGTTTTTTACCGGCCGGCTTGGGGCAGAACTTCTGATGGGCAGGCTTCTTTTCGACTGGGAGTCAGGTACTATAGGAGAGACTACCTATATGTCAAGCCTTATCATGGCAAATCCGTTCGAGTAGATGTCACTTTTTTAGATTGCAGAATAGAGGATGTTTTTGCCTGCTTAAGCAGGTGCAAACCAGATTTACCTATTGTGAAAAATTATCAGTGGGATTTCGGTAAAGGTCCGCTATGACAGACCTGTCGGGTTCAGGAAATAGAATGTACCGTCCAGTTGCTCTTTTAGCGACTGGATTTTTTATGGAAGGAAAACTGAAATCAATTTTGTATCGATTTTAGCCCAGTAGAAGTCGAAGAATACAACCAGAATCTTCTGGAAGCTATCATTTTTTCTTAGTGATTTTTCTGATTCCCTGTGTTATAATAAGAAAGATTAAAAATGTAATTTATCAAAAGGAGAATCTCCAATGGGACGTAAATGGGCCAATATTGTGGCAAAGAAAACGGCCAAAGACGGCGCAAACTCAAAAGTGTATGCTAAGTTTGGTGTAGAAATCTATGTAGCAGCTAAAAAAGGTGATCCAGATCCAGAGTCTAACACAGCTTTGAAATTTGTTATTGACCGAGCTAAGCAGGCTCAGGTGCCGAAGCATGTTATTGACAAAGCTATTGATAAGGCAAAAGGAAACACCGACGAAACCTTTACTGAAGGCCGCTATGAAGGATTTGGGACAAACGGTTCTATGCTGATTGTTGATACTCTGACTTCAAATGTCAATCGAACTGCAGCCAATGTTCGTGCAGCCTTTGGGAAAAATGGCGGTAATATGGGAGCTAGCGGCTCTGTATCTTATCTTTTTGATAATAAAGGCGTGATTGTCTTTGCTGGGGACGACGCTGACAGTGTCTTTGAACAGCTGCTGGAAGCGGATGTGGATGTTGATGATGTTGAAGCAGAAGAAGGAAGTATCACCGTCTATACAGCGCCAACTGATCTTCACAAGGCCATCGTGGCTCTGCGTGAATCTGGCATCCAGGAATTCCAAGTAACTGAGCTTGAAATGATTCCTCAGTCTGAAGTAGAGTTAACCGGCGAAGACCTCGAAACCTTTGAAAAACTTTATAGCGTTTTGGAAGACGACGAAGATGTCCAAAAAATCTATACAAATGTAGATGGATTCTAAAGATACTTGACCTGTAGTTGGAGCTACAGGTTTTTCTGTGATGAGAAGTCTCAAACTATATTTACCAGTGCAGCTAAGTATGGTAAAGTACAAAAGTCATAGTATTAACTTATGAAGGAGATGAATTTGGCTGACTGTGCCTTGCTTCCAAACCAGAACGAGATTATCAGTTGAAATTTGTCAAGGCAGATGGCAAGTGGGTCTTGGAGCTTGATTTTTCTTATGAATCCCTTGTCATCTCCTTTGAAGGCGATATATCATAATAGCAAAATTAGAGGGCTGATTATTGATTATTTGCTCTCTATTTTTGTTTCCGCGTCCAGCTTTGTGCTATACTGGATGGTAGATAGGTGTATTCGAGTAAAGGAGTCTGCCATGAAAAAATTTTATGATAAACTGATGCAAACGCGGCATTATCTTCATCAGCATCCAGAGCTGTCTGGGCAGGAATTTGAAACGACAGCTTTCCTAAAAGGCTATCTGGAAAATTTGGAGATTAGAATTTTAGAATCCGGTCTGAAAACGGGCTTGGTTGCCGAGGTTGGCTCTGGCAAGCCGATTATTGCCCTGAGGGCTGATATCGATGCTCTGCCCATTTTGGAGCAGACGGGTCTGCCTTACGCCAGTCAGAATGCAGGCGTCATGCACGCTTGCGGCCATGATTTTCACCAGACCAGCCTCTTGGGGGCAGCGGAGCTGCTCAAGGCTATGGAAGGAGATTTGAGAGGAACGGTTCGTCTGATTTTTCAGCCGGCTGAGGAAACTTCTCAGGGAGCCAGTCAGGTTCTTGCGACTGGTTTGCTGGACGATGTGTCTGCTATTATTGGCTTTCACAATATGCCCCAGCTTAAGGCGGGACAGCTGGTACTTAAAGCTGGTGCCATGATGGCTGGGGTTGAGAAGTTCAAGGTTGAGGTAGAAGGAGTCAGCAGCCATGCGGCTAGGCCAGACCTGGGGGTTGATACAGTATTGACCTTGACCAGTATGATTCAAAATCTGCAGGCTCTAGTGGCCCGCACTGTATCTCCTTTTGAAGCGGCTGTCTTATCTGTGACTCATATCGAAGCAGGAGCGACCTGGAATGTACTGCCGCAGTCGGGCTTTTTTGAAGGAACGATTCGCAGCTTCAATCCGACCTTGCAGCAGCGTCTCAAGGAAGACTTTATCCGAATTGTAGAGAATACAGCGGAGAATTTTGGAGCTCAGGTAAGGATTTCTTGGGACCATACTCCTCCAGTGACTTATAATGACCCTGAATTGGCCGAGCTGCTCTATGAGCACTCACGGAATCTGGCAGAGGTTCTGCCAGCCAATCCATCCTCGGCTGGAGAAGATTTTGCCTTTTATCAGGAGAAGCTTCCAGGTGTCTTTGCCTTTATCGGCTCAAATGGGGCAGAAAATGCTCCTGACCTCCATCACGACAGCATGGTCATTGACGACGAAGCTTTCAAGGTTTCCGTTCCTTACTATGTCGAAAGCGCCCTCTTTCTCCTGCAGCACTATAGGCAGAAAGTCTAGTGAATGACTGCCTCAAAGCTGATAAAGAAAAGCTATCACCTCCATAAAAAATATATAATGGTCAAGTTTCTCCTTATTTGATATGATAAAGAAAGACTTTTTAGGAGGAATTCGAAATATGAACCTGAAGAAAACCTTGAAATACTTCTCTCTGGCGGCTGTCAGTGTCTTGGCCATTGGTGCCCTAGTGGCCTGCTCATCATCAAGTGAGAAGAAAACAGAGAAAACAAAGGTAGAAGTCGGAACAGTGGGAACGACCAAACCATTTTCATACGAGGATAAAGACGGTAAACTGACTGGCTACGATATCGAAGTCCTTCGTGCTATCTTTAAGGACTCAGACAAGTATGAAGTCAATTTCAATAAGACCAAGTGGGCTTCTATTTTCTCAGGTCTGGACAGCGACCGCTACCAGATCGGTGCCAATAATATCAGCTACTCTGAAGAACGAGCTAACAAATATCTCTATGCTAGTCCATATGCGAAAAATCCAACAGTTTTAGTTGTCCGTAAAGGTGAGGGCATCAAATCGCTGGATGACATTGGCGGCAAGTCTACTGAGGTTGTTCAGGGGACTTCAACAGCTCAGCAACTAGAGGACTATAACAAGGAACATAGCGATAATCCGACAAAAATCAATTATACGGACGGAACCATTCAGCAAATCTTGGCCAATCTGAATGACGGCCGTACGGACTATAAGGTTTTTGAGCGCATAACTGTAGAGTCTATTATCAAAGACCAAGGCTTGAAAAATCTGGAAGTGATTGAGCTTCCAAGCGACCAGCAACCTTATGTCTATCCGATTATTGCAAGCGGTCAGGAAGACCTACAAAAATTTGTCAACAAGCGAATCAAGGAACTCTATGAGGATGGTACGCTTGAAAAACTATCACAAGAATTCTTTGGCGGTTCTTACCTGCCAGATGCAAAAGACATCAAGTAAGAAATCCCATCAAGTCCAGTCTGCAATTTGGCTGACTAAACTTTGATACAAGAAATACGATAAGGGCGGGGAAGCTTATTTCCCCAGCCCTTTATCTGCTGTTAATAGGAGTAACACATGCCTTTCTCAACTGAGACTGAACAAATCAAGAAATTTGAAAACGACGAGGTTGCCCAGCACTATTTTGAAGTGCTGCGGACCTTGATCTCTAAAAAATCAATCTTTGCCCAGCAGGTTGGCCTGCAGGAAGTAGCCAACTATTTGGGAGAGATTTTTACAGCTGCAGGTGCCAAGGTCATGATTGACGATAGCTATACTGCTCCATTTGTTTTGGCGGAGTTTCTTTCTTCAAATCCTGCTGCTAAGACCATTATTTTCTACAACCACTACGATACAGTGCCAGCAGATGACGACCAGCCTTGGACCAATGATCCCTTTACACTGTCGGTTCATTACGGAGTTATGTATGGGCGAGGAGTGGATGATGACAAGGGGCACATTACCGCTCGTTTGACGGCCGTTCGCAAGTATATTCGAGAGCACGGTGATTTGCCGGTCAATATCATTTTTATGATGGAAGGGGCAGAAGAGTCTGCTTCGACAGACTTGGATAAATATTTGGCCAAGCATCGCAAACGCCTGCGAGGATCAGATTTGCTGGTCTGGGAGCAAGGCAGCCGCAACAATCTAGGACAGCTGGAAATCTCAGGCGGTAATAAGGGAATTGTTACCTTTGATATGACGGTCAAAAGTGCAGATGTAGACATTCATTCTAGCTTCGGCGGTGTTATCAATTCCGCTTCTTGGTATTTGCTCAATGCTCTATCCAGCTTGCGCAGTCCAGACGGTCGCATCTTAGTTGAAGGCATTCATGAGCAGGTTCAAGAGCCAAATGAACGGGAGATTGCTCTGATTGAGCAATATGCCCTGCGAACTCCTGAAGAGTTGAGTCAAGTCTATGGCTTGAAATTACCGGTTTTGTTGGACGAACGGAAGGAATTTCTCCGTCGCTTTTACTTTGAACCTTCGCTGAATATTGAAGGTTTCGGATCAGGTTATCAAGGCCAAGGGGTTAAAACCATTTTGCCTTCAGATGCTCAGGCTAAGATGGAAGTTCGTCTGGTGCCTGGTCTGGAGCCAGAGGATGTGTTAGACAAGATTCGTCGACAGCTGGATAAAAATGGATATCCGGCGGTTGAGCTGACTTATACCTTGGGAGAAATGAGCTATCGCAGCGACATGAGCGCACCTTCCATTCTCAATCTTATCGAGCTGGCTAAAGATTATTATCAAGAGGGCATCTCTGTACTGCCGACCTCAGCTGGAACTGGTCCGATGCACACGGTCTATGAGGCCTTGGAGGTTCCTATGGCGGCTTTTGGACTTGGAAATGCCAACAGCCGGGACCACGGTGGAGATGAGAATGTGAAAATTGCTGACTACTATACACATATAGAGCTCATTCAAGACTTGATTGGCAGTTACCGTCAAGCTGATTAGCGGAAAAGGAAGGCTTATGCTATACTCTACAAGAAAAGACAAACTGAAGCAGGCTGGCTTCTTTTACATCTTTTATTTCTTAGCCATGATTTTAGGCGTCTTGGTTGGGCTTTTATTTGACCGCTCGGGCAATATGTTTTACGCTCCGGCTTTTACAGCTTTCTTTGGCGGAGTTCTGTTCATCTTCTACACTGAGAAAATAAAGACCTTCGGCCTAATCAGCGGCCTAGGTTGTCTGCTAGGTCTCTTCTTTCTGCTCAGTCGACATGGCTTTGGAGCCTTTCTACCAGGTTTGATTTGCGGTATTTTAGCGGATCTTATAGCTCGGTCAGGCAGCTATCAAAAGACTGTTAGAAGCTTGCTGGCTTTTATAGTTTTCAGCTTTAGCACAGCGGGCCCTATTTTCCTAATGTGGCTGGCACCCAAGCAGTACGAAGCTAGTCTTCTTGCTAGAGGAAAGACTCAGGCTTATATTGAGCAGGTCATGCTTAAGCCAGAACCCAGCTTAGTCCTCTGGTTTGTAGCTAGCATTTTACTGGGGGCTTTACTAGGCGCCCTATTAGGAAGAAAAATCCTTAAAGCTAGACATTCCAAGTCAGCTTCAGACTAAATATCATAGAAAATATAACTAAGGAGAAAACATGAACAATTTACTCGTACTCCAGTCGGACTTTGGTCTGGTAGATGGAGCTGTATCAGCCATGATCGGAGTGGCGCTAGAAGAGTCGCCCACTCTGAAAATTCATCATCTGACTCACGATATCACCCCTTACAATATCTTTGAGGGAAGTTATCGTCTCTTCCAGACGGTTAATTACTGGCCAGCAGGAACGACCTTTGTGTCAGTAGTGGATCCGGGCGTTGGCTCCAAGCGTAAGAGTGTGGTAGCTAAGACTAAAAAGGGCCAGTACATCGTCACGCCTGATAACGGTACCCTGTCTTTCATCAAGAAGCATGTCGGCATTGAGGCTATTCGGGAAATTTCTGAGGTGGAAAATCGCCGTAAGGATACGGAGCATTCCTACACTTTCCACGGTCGTGATGTCTATGCTTATACAGGTGCCAAGCTAGCCAGCGGCCATATCAGCTTTGAAGAAGTCGGACCAGAACTCAAGGTCGAAGACATCGTCGAAATTCAGGTAGTTGAGACCACGCTTGCGGATAATTATGTCAGCGGAGCTATTGATATCCTGGATGTCCGCTTTGGTTCTCTCTGGACCTCTATCACCCGCGAGGAATTCTGCACCTTGAAACCAGAATTTGGTGACCGCTTTGAAGTTACCATTTACAATAATGACATGCTGGTCTATCAAAACCAAGTAACCTATGGCAAGTCCTTTGCGGATGTCCGCATCGGCCAGCCTATCCTCTATATCAACTCCCTCTATCGGGTTGGCTTAGCGATTAACCAAGGTTCCTTTGCTAAGGCTTACAATGTTGGCGTCGGTGCCCAATGGCATATTGAAATCAAGAGAATTGAAAATTAAGGAAGAAGAACATGAAAAATAATACAATCAGAAACGTAGTCGCAACAGGAATTGGAGCTGCCCTATTCGTGGTCATCGGAATGATCAATATTCCAACGCCTGTACCCAATACCAGTATCCAGCTCCAATACCCTCTGCAAGCTCTTTTTAGCGTCATCTTTGGACCAATTGTCGGTTTCCTGATGGGCTTCATTGGCCATGCCATTAAAGACGCTATGAGTGGTGGCGGACTTTGGTGGTTCTGGATTGCTGGCAGCGGAGTCTTTGGTCTATTGGTTGGTTTCTTTAGAAAATTCTTCCAAGTAGAAGATGGCAAATTTGAAGTCAAGGATATTATCCGCTTTAACTTGATTCAGTTTGGAGCCAATGCAATCGCTTGGCTAATCGGCCCGATTGGTGATGTGATTGTATCTGGTGAGCCGGTCAATAAGGTTATTGCTCAAAGTATTGTAGCAATTCTGGTGAATTCTGCGACAGTAGCAGTCATCGGTACAGTCTTGCTGACTGCTTACGCTCGCACCCGCACCCGCGCAGGAAGTCTGAAAAAGGATTGATTACATCAAAAATTGAAAGATTGGGAGAATTCCCAGTCTTTTTTTGTACAAAATAAAAAACATAATGTAAATTATATATTGTATTATAGAAATTTATAAAGTGAAAGGAGAATCTGTAAGAGAATGGCAGAAAAAGCGCTTTGAGAAGTATTTGGATCAATTGGAAGAAGAGTGATAAGTTGTCCTTCTCATTTAAACTTTCCAGCTCTGCTATTTTTCAAACAAATATTTTGCCCAGTTTTTTCAATCAGGTTATAATAAATAGATGAATTAAAAAATTCAGAAAATTTTATAGAGAAAAGAGAGTTGAAATCTTATGGCAAAAGATATTCGCGTCCTACTTTACTACAAATATGTTCCGATTGAGAATGCTGAGAAATTTGCAGCTGATCATCTGGCCTTCTGTAAATCTATCGGCCTTAAAGGCCGTATCTTGGTGGCTGATGAAGGAATCAATGGAACGGTTTCTGGTGATTATGAAACCACTCAAAAATACATGGATTATGTGCACAGCCTTCCGGGCATGGAAGACCTTTGGTTCAAGATTGACGAAGAAAACGAGCAAGCCTTCAAGAAAATGTTTGTTCGCTACAAGAAAGAAATTGTGCATCTGGGTTTGGAAGACAATGATTTTGACAATGACATCAACCCGCTGGAGACAACAGGAGCTTACCTATCACCTAAGGAATTTAAAGAAGCCCTCTTGGACGAAGACACTGTTGTCCTAGATACCCGTAACGACTATGAGTACGATCTGGGGCACTTCCGCGGTGCCATCCGTCCAGACATTCGCAACTTCCGCGAATTGCCGCAATGGGTCCGTGATAACAAAGAGAAGTTCATGGACAAGCGCGTGGTTGTTTACTGTACCGGTGGTGTTCGCTGTGAGAAATTCTCAGGCTGGATGGTGCGTGAAGGCTACAAGGATGTCGGTCAGCTTCATGGTGGTATCGCGACCTACGGCAAGGATCCAGAAGTTCAAGGTGAGCTTTGGGATGGTAAGATGTATGTCTTTGATGAGCGTATCTCCGTTGATATCAACCATGTTGATCCAGTCGTGATTGGGAAAGACTGGTTTGACGGTACTCCTTGCGAGCGCTATGTCAACTGTGGCAATCCAGAGTGTAACCGCCGCATCCTGACTTCAGAAGAAAATGAAGACAAGTACCTCCGCGGCTGCTCTCATGAATGCCGCGTTCACCCTCGCAACCGCTATGTGGCTGAAAATGGCTTGAGCCAGGCAGAAGTGATGGAGCGTTTGGCTGCGATTGGAGAAAGCTTGGAAACACTGGTAGCTCAGTAATTAAATCGTGAAGATAAAAACTTTAGACAAATTTACTGTCTAAAGTTTTTTTCATCATTTACCTACAGATAAAAGGCTTGTTGGATAGAGATTTGGGAAAGCAGACTATTTCCGCCAGTTCTTGGGACATCTCGCGGAGTAATACTTGCTTTCTGGTTTTCTTTCCACAGTTTCGATTTTTTTGTCCTTTCTTTTTGATGTGATATAATGGGCTTAAATAAATGGGAAAGGAGCAAGTCTATGTCTAAAGCTATCATGGAAGAAGTGGCAGCCTATCTACGTCAGCATACAGATCAAGAGCTGAGTCTGACCGATTTGGCTCAGTATTTCCATTATAGTCCTTCCCATCTATCCAGAACTTTCAAGAAAAAGATGGGCTTTTCTATCAAGCAATATGTGGAAGCTCTTAAGATGGAAAAAGGGATTCAGGAAATTGTGGAAGGCCGGCAAAATGTGACCGAGACCTCTATGGAAGCTGGTTATGATAGTCTAGGCAGTTTTTCCAATACTTTTAAGCGGCATACTGGACTTTCGCCTAAAAAATATTATCAGGAATCAACCAAGGCTTATGATTTTATGATCAAACAGCTGGATGAGAAGGGAGCTTTCTTGCATCAGAATCCCGACTGTAAAAGTGGCAATCGCTTGACTGTGGCGCTATCTTATCCTGAGGGCTATGAACCACGCATTAGCTGTGTCGGGCTTTTTAAAACCCGCATACCCAAAGAAGAGCCAGTTATCGGAGTAGCATTGAGTCAGGAGAGACGGTTTACTTTTGAAAATGTACCCGATGGTCACTACTATCTTTTGGCCTGTGAATTGCTGGAGGATTTACACCTGTCTAAAAACTATGTCTTGAAGCATAACTTTCGCTGGGGCAGCGATGAGCCTCTCACTTTTTCAGGCGATAGTATCTATCAGGAGGAAATCAGCATGCGCAGGCCCTTGCTCAGCGATCCACCTATTACAGTTAATCTTCCAGTTTTAATCATGCGTTCCCTAGCCAAACAAGCGCAATTGAGAATAAGAAAATTTTTATCCTAATTGATAAACTGATGATAGAGATTTATTCTCAGCTATAAAAAATTGGAGGAACAATAATGAAATTAGACGTGTTTTTAAGTTTTAATGGTCAGGCCGAAGAAGCTTTTCGTTTCTATGCAGATCTTTTTCAGACAGAGATAAAGGGACTTGTCCGAGCCAGTGAGATGATGGATCCAGCTGACCTTCCTGCAGAAAAACGGGATAAGCTTGCCTGGATTGCCTTAGATACGGAAAACTTAACCCTGCATGGTGAAGATGTAGGCATTTTTAACGACCTATCTATTCCTAGCAATCATCAGCCCAATCAATGGTTAGTTCTGAGCCCAGACAGTAGAGAAGAAGCTGATGAACTTTTTGCAAAGCTTGCTGAAGGTGGTCAAATTCTCTATCCTTTAGAGGAACAAGCTTTCGCAGAGTTTTATGGCCGCTTGATTGACCGTTTTGGTATCGGCTGGGATGTGATGAAATGAGGCCGAAGGATGGCTTATAGTGAATCCTTAGCCCAGCAAGTCCGTGCCATTTTAGCTACTGAACTTCCTCTTCATGTTTTTGAAGAAGAGGTAGAAGAGAAGAAGATGTTTGGTGGCTTGGCTTTTATGGTCCGAGGTAAGATGACCGTTACTGTGAGTTCGAGAAGTCAAGAGCTTATCATGGTACGCATCGGTAAGGAACTGGAAAAGCAGGTTCTGCCTAAAAATGGTGCCAGTGTGACGTTAATGAAGGGCAGGCTTTATCATGGCTATATTGATTTAGATGGCGAAGGACAAAAGGAACTGCCTTACTGGATCAAGCTAGCCTTGTCCTACAATCAGGAGCTGACGCAGCAGGATAAAAAGTAAGAAGTACTCAGAATGAGTTTTGCTTTCTTAGAAGTTTATTCATTACCTTTTTATGAAATCCAAATATATTCTTAGAATCTGTATTGATGAAGCTTTCAATCGGAAAGTCTCTTCATAGATACAGGTTTTTTCGTCTTTTTCTTCCAAAAATGTTATACTAATACCAGGGTCCGTTTTGCGAATGAAGTTTATCCTTAAAAGTCTTGGAGAAAAGCTAGTTTGTACCAGTATTGAGTTTTGTTTTTGCATTTTCTCGCTTTCTGAAAGGCTTTTGTAGTTAGAAAGGAGCATGGTATGAGTATTTCTTTTTACATTCAGAACCGAAAGGGCTTGTTTAGCTATAAGGCGGTCGAAACACCCTTGTCTTTGGTTTCCTTGGTGGAAGGGCTGGAGGTCGTAGGCCTTGAGGGCGATAAGGCTTATCAATCCTTGGATCAGGTCGGAACTTTTCTGGCTGTCTACTGGGAAGGGGCAGGCCGAGGGTTTGAAGTTTATTATCTGCCAGACCGAGAAACCTACCAGGTCCGCGTCTTGACACCATCAACGGTGGGCGACTGGAAAGGGGCTATTCTCTTCATGAGTCGTTTGGCTCAGAAGATGAAGCAGGATATTGTCGATGAATACGGCACCACTTATACTGCTGATGGGATTTTTAATATTGATTTTGAAGCGGATATTCTCTATGGCCTGAACGATGCTAGAGTTGCAGCTGCGCCTATGCATGTTTTTGAAGGTTATGCTCATGATTTGTATATGTCGCAGGAAAAGCTTCTGAAACTATTCAAGGCTGAAGATCCTGTGGAGGAGTTTGGCAGGCAGATGGCCGAGATGCAGCAGGTTCAGAGTCAATTTTCTACTCCGAAGTATTATAAGGATCAGGGTGGGAAATACCTGGGCTCTTATGTTCTGGCAGAAGGAGTGGAGACAGTTCTTCCGACTCAGCCCATGCCCAAGGGATACTTGGTAAAAGAGATGATTGAGAGCGGTGCTAGTCAAGACATGGAATGGCATCTTCATATCCTGATAGAGGATGCCAGCAGTCCGCAGGGCTATAAATATCTGACAACAAAGGATTTAAAAGTTTTTTTGGAGAAGATTCCAGAGACTCACCGTAGCTATCTGGATTCCAGCCAGATCCGGATTCAGCCACTCAATCGGCTGGAACTGGAAGCCATTTTGGATCAACTTCCCGAAGGAGAACCGAAGTTTTAGCGTTAGGAAAATTTACTTTTTGAATCTTAACAGAGCTGCCAAAAGGCGGCTTTTTAAGCTCTGTCAGCAGTTCTCACAATTTTGTGACTCGTTTCATTTTGATAACATTGTTGAAAAAATCTTGAAAATTTCAAAAAGAAGCTATAGAATAGAGGTCAGTTTTATAAAAAGGAGAACGAAATGAAAGAAAAACACATGCTAATCTTGGGCTGGGTGGCCACGTTTATGTCTGTTATGATGTATGTTTCCTATATCCCACAGATTATGAATAATCTAGCTGGCAATAAGGGTGACTTTATCCAGCCTTCAGTAGCTGCTCTAAACTGTACTCTCTGGGTCATTTATGGTCTATTTAAAGAGAAGCGGGACATTCCTTTGGCAGCGGCTAATATGCCGGGCATCGTATTTGGCTTGATTACTGCTGCAACAGCCCTTATGTAAGATGAGATTGGGAGTTATTCCCAGTCTTTTTTGTTGGAAAATCATTGGATAAAGTACTCACTTCACTTGTAGCTATAGAGCCTGCCTATGGCATTTCCTATGTAGAAAATATGTAGACAGCGTTCAGCAGACCGCCTTTTTATGATACAATGGTAAGATGAAGTCAGCAGAGTTCTGCTGGTTGTTTCATCAGGAAGAAAAGGATAAGAGAGCAAGCCTATGATACTTGAAGAATTTGACCAAAGTCGCAATGCCATCATCAACCCAGAAGACTTGAATGAATCCATAGAGGGTTTTCCGGAGACAGCTGTTTCCTGCTTTGCCAGGGAGACTTTTGCGCGAATGCTAGCGGATTTTGAGCATGAGCTGATTACGACAACCAGCATGGCAAATATTGAAATTCCTATCTATCGTGTTTTCGCAGATGGACGGGAATTAGCTCTCTTCAATGCACCTGTTGGAGCTTCGGCCTGTGTGGCTATTCTGGAAGACTTGATTGCTTTTGGCATGAAGAAGCTGGTGCTTTTCGGTACTTGCGGCATTTTGGATGAGGAGATTAAGGAAACGTCCGTCATTATCCCGATAGCTGCCTTGCGTGATGAAGGGACTAGCTATCATTACCAGCCGGCTAGCCGTGAGCTGGAAGTCAATCTTGGCTTGAAAGATTTTTTGACGGCTTTTCTGGATGAGCGCGGGATTTCCCATAGCAAGGGCAAGGTCTGGACGACAGACGGCATTTACCGTGAGACACCAGCTAAACTCCGCCAGAGAAAGGCTGAGGGAGCTATCTGTGTGGACATGGAATGTTCCGCAGTAGCGGCTTTAGCAGCTTTTCGAGAGATATCCGTCTGCCAGTTCTTTTATGCAGCCGACCACTTGTCTGAGGAAGCTTGGGATATGCGCAACCTGGCCAATCATGCAGACTTAGACGAAAAAGATAAGATTGCCAATCTAGCGATTCAAATCGCTCTGGCACTATAGAGAAATAAGATGAAAAAACCAATTATCCAATTTGAAGACTTTAGCTTTCAATATCAGGCCCAGTCTGAGCCGACCCTCAAGCAGATTAATCTGACTATTTACGAGGGGGAGAAGGTTCTGATTGTTGGTCCGTCTGGCTCTGGTAAATCAACGCTGGGCCAGTGTCTCAATGGGATTATCCCTAACATTTATAAAGGAGAGGCCAGCGGACAGCTCTTGATTAAGGGGCAGCCAGCCTTTGAATCCAGCATTTATGATAAGTCCAATCTAGTCAGCACGGTCTTGCAGGACACGGATGGCCAGTTTATCGGGCTTAGCGTAGCAGAAGATCTGGCCTTTGCGCTGGAAAATGACGTGATGGAGCTGTCGCTTATGCGTGAAAAAGTTAAAACCTGGTCAGAGAAGCTGGATTTGGCAGAGCTTATGCAGCATCGGCCTCAGGATTTATCAGGCGGTCAAAAGCAGCGCGTCAGTCTGGCAGGAGTTTTGATTGACGAGAGTCCTATTCTGCTCTTTGACGAGCCCTTGGCCAACCTAGATCCCAAGTCAGGGCAGGATACCATTGATTTGATTGACCAACTTCATCGGGAGACGGAAACGACGACTCTGATTATCGAGCACCGCTTGGAAGATGTCCTCTATCGGCCAGTAGACCGGCTAGTGCTTATCAATGACGGACGCATTCTCTTTAATGGACAGCCAGATGACCTGCTCAGAACACAACTGCTAGCTGAAAATGGCATTCGCGAGCCGCTCTACATTACGACCCTACGCCAGCTGGGTGTTGATGTGGAAAAGACTGAGGGATTGTCCCGCTTGGATCAGTTGCAGCTGGCAGATGTGACATTTGAAGGCAGAGATTGGTCTGACTCTGACAAAGAGCCTCAGGAGCCCTTGCTGGAACTGGAGCATGTGTCCTTTGCTTACCAGAGCGGCGGCAAGCCTATTTTGCAGGATATCAATCTGAAGATTTTCAAGGGTGAGCGAATAGCCATCGTTGGTAAAAATGGAGCTGGTAAGTCAACCCTGGCCAAGGCCCTCTGTCAGTTTATCGAGACTGATGGGAGCTATAG
Source organism: Streptococcus sanguinis (assembly GCF_008329445.1). Lineage (GTDB taxonomy): Bacteria > Bacillota > Bacilli > Lactobacillales > Streptococcaceae > Streptococcus > Streptococcus sanguinis_O. The sequence goes on from NZ_VIBR01000004.1 coordinate 146,902, forward strand.
GTGGAAAGGTCAGGACATCAAAGGAGACTCCATCAAGGAGCGAGCTGAGCGGATTGGCTATGTCCTGCAGAATCCCAATCAGATGATTTCGGCAGCCATGATTTTTGATGAAGTGGCTCTAGGTTTGCGTTTGCGCGGACTGGCAGAAGCGGAAATCGAAGAGCGGGTCCATGCGGCTCTCAAGACCTGTGGCCTCTATGAATTTCGTAGTTGGCCGATTTCGGCTCTGTCTTTCGGTCAGAAAAAGCGGGTGACCATTGCATCTATCTTGGTGCTGAATCCAGAGATTATCCTCTTGGATGAGCCGACAGCTGGTCAGGACCAGCGCCATTATACAGAGATGATGGACTTTCTAGACGAGCTCAACCAGCAGGGACATACGATTATCATGATTACCCACGATATGCAGCTGATGCTAGATTATTCAGATCGGGCAGTAGTTGTGGTGGATGGTCAGATTTTAGCCGATAAGGCGCCTGCTCAGGTGCTGACAGATCAAGAGTTGATTTCGGCGGCTCATCTAAAAGAAACGTCAATCTTTGCTCTGGCTGAGAAGATTGGTGCCGACCCTCTGGCTTTGACCGAGTTTTATATGCGAAAAAAGGAGGACAAGCATGCTTAATCAGCGAAAATTAATCGGCTACCATGCAGGCGAGACGTTTCTTCATGGTCTGTCCGGTGCCAGCAAGATGCTGTTCTTCGTTCTGGTATCAGTGGCAGCTATGATTAGTTACGATACTCGCTTTTTGCTGGGGCTAGCCCTGCTGTCCCTCTGTCTCTTTCGGCTGTCCCGTATCCGCATCCGAGACATTTCATTTGTTTTAGTCTTTGCGGCATCCTTTGCTGCTCTTAACTTAGTGATGGTCTATCTTTTTGCGCCTCAGTATGGTGTCGATATCTACGGGGCCAAAGATGTCCTCTGGACCGGATGGGGAGCTTATAATCTAACAGCTCAGCAGCTGTTCTACCTCTTTAATCTCCTGCTCAAGTATGTTTCGACCATACCTCTGGCAGTGATTTTCCTCATGACAACCCATCCCAGTCAGTTTGCTTCCAGCCTACATCAGCTTGGTATTTCTTATAAAATTGCTTACGCAGTCAGTCTGACGCTCCGCTATATTCCAGATTTGCAGGAAGAGTTCTTCCTGATCAGGATGTCCCAGGAAGCGCGTGGGCAGGAATTATCCAAGAAAGCCAAACTGTCTCAGCGCGTAAAGGGAAATCTGCAGATTATCATTCCGCTGATTTTCAGCTCGCTAGAGCGCATCAATACCATTGCCACAGCCATGGAGCTGCGCCGTTTCGGAAAAAATAAAAAACGCACATGGTATACCTATCAGGCTCTAAGCAGACGAGATATGCTGGTGCTGACACTGGCAGTCGCCTTTCTATTGCTCTGCTTTGCCCTCTTCGCAGTCAATCACGGCCGCTTTTACAATCCGTGGAGGTAGGATAAAGTGTGTGAACTTTGTTTAATATATATTAGGAGGATAACTACTAGGTGGAAGAAAGAATAAAGAGTAGATTCCGTAAGGACTTATTATTTCCTGTTTTATATGGTTTAGGAGGTATAATTTTTCTCTTCTATATGCCACATGCGGACGAATTTGGTTTTTGGGCATCCTTGATTTTTGCTGCTTTGCTACTACTGATGAGTGCACTCTTTACCTGGCTTGCTTGGATTACTAAGCAAAAGAGCTTGCAAAGCTATCAGAAGCTTTATTCTCATTATCCGGAGCTGGAGAAGAAGTTTTACAAGATTTATAGCCAGTCTCGCTATTCACGTGAAAAACTATCTCTTTATCTTTATAAGGATGCAATCATACGAGATGATACCTATTTTCAGTTTCTTATGCTTTCTGATTTAACTGATTTGACTATTAAGATTGAGAAAGTTCAAGAGAACAAGTACGTTAAATATCCTCATCTATATTTGTATTATAGTCCCATGAGTGCTAACAAAGATATTCGTCTGCATCTGGGACGCTATACTAATCAAAATTATGTTGAACTATTACAGTTTTTAGATGTGGTTAATCAAGTCGCCCCTCAGATTAGAATCTATAATGAAGCAAATAAAAAATAATATTCTCTAATGGCGAAGAAAAACCAGGCAAGGATTGCCTGATTTTTTTCTTATAACGGTCTTTTATTTGGCATACCGGCTTTGCGGGGGTATTTATTGGGGGTTTCTTTCTTCTTTTCTACCACTGTGATAAAGCGGGGGTCGCCGTTTGGTAGGGCATAGCTGAGGTTGTCTTGGACCTTGCTAAAGAGTAAGTTGAGGGCATTTTTTGCTTCTTCCAGTTCTTCAGGAGCATTAGAAGCCTTAAGCGCCAAAAGCTTCCCGCCAACTTTTAGATAGGGAATAGTCAGCTCGGATAGGACCTGCATGCGGGCGACTGCACGGGCAGTGACCAGGTCAAATTGGGCTCGAAAGGCCTTGTCCTGAGCAAAGTCTTCTGCGCGGCCGTGGTAGAAGTGAACCTTGTCCAGCCCGAGTTCCTCTGCCAGTAGTTTGAGGAAGTTGATTCGTTTGTTGAGCGAGTCAATGATAGTCACATCCAGCTGAGGGCAGATGATTTTCATAGGGAGGCTAGGAAAGCCGGCCCCGGCTCCGATATCCAGCAGCTTAAGCTCTTGATTCTCAATCAGGCCTTGCAAAACGGGCGCAATTGAATCATAGAAATGCTTGAGATAGACTTCATTTTTCTCGGTGATAGCTGTCAGATTGATTTTTTCATTCCATTCGACCAAGAGTTCAAAATAACGCTCAAATTGGTCTTTCTGGCGGTCGGTCAGCTCGATTCCCTGCTGGCTCAATAGCTGGTAAAATTCTTGCGGTGTCATAGTTTCATCCTTATCTGTCAGTATTCAACCTATTATATCATAAAAAGGAGACCCCAGCATTCTGCCGAAGGGCCTCTTTTTTATATGCCAATCTGATTGAGGTCCGCCAAGAGCAGCTGGCGCCGCCCATCCTGATTAGCGGTTGGGTCAAAGAGAATTTCTTTTTTTATCTTGCCATCGAAAATGAGCAGAACCTTGTCTGCATAGGTAGCCACACTGGCATCATGCGTCACTAGGAGAATGCTTGCACCCTGCTGGTGGAAGTGCTGCATGAGCTCCATAGCTTGACGGCCAGCCTGAGAGTTGAGCGCTCCTGTCGGCTCGTCAGCAAAAATGATTCGAGGCTGGTTCATGAGAGCCCGGCAGATGCCGGCTCGCTGGAGCTGGCCGCCTGATACCTGATGGATAGAGCGGTGAGCAATGTCCTTAATCCCAGTCAGAGCCATTAACTCCTTGGCGCGCTCATAGGCTGCCTTTCGCTCACTGCCTTTCTTACCAATGATACTCGGTAGGCAGATATTGTCTAGGATATTTAGATTTTTCAGGAAGGTTGCCTGCTGGAAGACAAAGCCGAAAGCCTCTCTGCGAAGGCGGTCTAAGTCTTTATCTTTCATGGCTAGCAAGTCCTGTTCCTGGTAAAGAATCTGCCCTTGGTCAGGTCTGTCAATGGTGGACAGAAGATTGAGAAGAGTGGATTTCCCGCAGCCAGACGGCCCCATGATGGCGATGAATTGGCCGCTTTCAATCTCAAGCGACAAATCACGGAGAATGGGCTCCTGATTTCCCTGATAGCTTTTGCTGAGGTTATGTGCTTCTAATAACATAGGCTTCTCCTCGGATGTAAAATAAATGCTAAGCGCTCGGAAGCTAGCTGCTTAAGGTCAATGTTCCTTTAGATAACGTCCAATTTCCAGCTTGTTCAGCGCTCGGAGACTGATGTGTGCTGCTGTGAGTCCGCTAAGAAGCAGAGCCAGCGGTGTCCATAGAAAAGTAAGGGACTTATTGATGATGAGCTGGAGTTTGCTGATACCGAAGCTGCTGAGCAGCAGACTGCAGACTTCTTGCCCCAGACTAAGAAGTAGCAGGTCGGCTATTGCCAGAGCCAGCATCAAGATGAAGCAGACAGCGAGCAGGTAGTGGCTCCTGAGTCGTTCACTGCCAAATCCAAGCATCCGATAAAGTGCCAAGTCAGCTTGGTCCTTGGTGAAAATCATATAGACAAAGAGAGTCATAAGGATGAAGACAATGCCGAGCCCTGTCCAGAAAACGCTGGTCTGAATCAGGCGGAGCATGGCTAGAGTGTCATCAAAAGTTTGATGGAAAAAGTCTTCTACATTGGTTAATTTATAGTTGGAATAGCGTTTTTTCCATTCGTTGATTTTTTGAGCTTTGTTGCTAACATCTTTAAGACGGATGGTCGTCAGACTATTGAGCGTTTGCGCTTGCTTTGTCACAAAGACAGCCTTGGCGGTCTTGCCACCGTAGGTCAGGTCTGAGTAGATACCGACTACTTTTAGTTTTCGTGCTTGACCATCCACCGTCAAGGTCAAGCTGTCTCCTACTTTTAGCTTGAGCTCTTCTGCCTTAAGCTTGGAGAGGGCAATTTCATGCTCGTTTTTAGGATAGCGGCCTTGGCTGTATTTGACTGGAAATCCTGCATGGTTTCCCAGAGTTACCCGCAACTGCTGGGTCTGACCTTGCTGGTCTTGATAGGAGAAATTCTGGCTCTGGTACTGATTAATCTCTGCGATATCCTTGTCTGCCTGCAGTTCTTTCAGAAGCTGGGCAGCCTTGGTATCAATGTCTTCAGTCTGAGAAATATCAACCAACACATCTGCCTGACCAGCTCCCAGATACTGAATGAAATTCTTGTCCATCACAGTGCTGTAGAGACTGGCTGGCAGCAGGATAAGCAGGCTAATCAAACTGACAATGAACAACATTATCAAATAGAGTTTTTTATGATTCAGAATCGTTTTCAGAGCGAAATAGGGCCTGTCTAAGAGGGGGATAGTCGGTAATCCCATTTTGGGAGTAGAAGGAGTCTCGGTCAGACTGTTGGAAGAAGCTAATCTTAAAGCTTGGCCGGGTGTCATTTTCTTAAAAGAGCTGAGAGGCCGGGCAGTCAGCCAGAAGACTAAGAGACAGAGCAGCAGAGCTACTAGCATTTCCAAAAGATAGCTATAGAAGGGCGTCGGGCTTTGCCCCATAGACAGTGCCATTTGCTTTTTAAAAGGACTACTCAGAAGAAAGGACAGTCCCCAGCCTGCGATGGTTGCTAGAGCCAGACAGAAATAATACTTGGTCAGGTAGACCCTGCTGATAAAGCTTTGGGGCAGTCCCATCACCTTCATAACGGCAATCTGCTGCAGGTCTTCTTGAATCTTGGTCAAGAGGGCAAAGCGCATGCAGAGAAAGGTGATGCCAATGATAGCCACAACCAGCAGCCCCATGACTAGGATGACTAGAGCATCATTGAAGCCGTTAATCATCTTGATAGTCGGATAGGTAATCATAGGAGGTCCATTGGACTCAAGCTCCGCATTTTTATATGCTTGCTCGATGATAGAGATCTGACTAAGCTTATGCACTCGAAAGGCAATCAGGTTCTCGTTAGATGCAACTGCTTCTTTTTTCAGAGTCTGCAAATCAGTCTGCGAGATGAGGAAGCGCTTGGAGGAGACTAGACCGGCATTCATCTGAGCATCTCGGATAAAGCCCTTAACAGTCAGTTGGAGCTTGCCGACCTTTATTTGGTCATCGATCTTGATTTTTCCGCTGTTGTAATAATAAAGGGGAATATAAACTTGCCCTGGCTGAGGCTGGGCAGGCTGGTTATTCTGATCCAGCAGAAAGTCAAAGTTTTGGTTCTGACTGGAAAAGCCATTATCCTGAGAGCTGTCCTTAAGTGAGTCCTGCCCATTGATGCGGATGGCTGCTCCTTCCACATTGACAAAGTCTGTCAGCTGCCAAGAGGCAATTTCTGGATGCTGCTGGACGAAGTTTTGCAGGCGTTCTTGGTCAACGCTTCCGCTGTGCATCTGTAGCAGGTGAGGACTTTTAGCTGTTTCTACAAAGCGCTCAATCGAGCTAGTCAGACTAACGGTCAGGCGAGTGGCTGCAAAGCTCAGAGTCAGAGTCAGAAGCAGGAAAAGTCCAATGACTAGCATGCTGACTTTGTTTTCTTTTAAATCATTTTTTATCAAGCGTTGAAACATATTCCAGCTCCTTTACTGAACGTGCTCGGGAGAGCAGGTAAGCACCGATGCTGATAGAGATACCGGATAGGATAAAGAGCAGACCATAGCCTCTGCCTCCTCCGACACCGATGATTTTTCCGACAGAATTTGCCAGCCAGCCAAAGTAAGTCAGTGAGGGCTTGAAAAGAGTGTCCGCGACCCAACCCATGCCGGCATAAGCTAGCACATAGCCCAGCTGAGAAATAATCCCTATGGTCCCCCAGACCTTGCCTTGGTCAGCTTTGTTAATATTGATGCGGACCAGGTAGTCAATGGCTGTATTGGTGAAAGGTAGGGCAGCAAAGAGGAGAAAGCCAAAGCTGCAAATCCAGATGAAGTTTTCCTTCATTCCCAGCCCAACCATGAAGAGTCCCAGTAGAAATAGTGAGAGACAGAGCATACGGTGGAAGTGTTTTTTGATAGCAAATATCCCCAGAACCAAGCCTCCTATCAGCATCCCGCTGCTGGAGATGGTCATGACCCAGCCGGCTGTTTTAGCGTCTGCGAAAGCCAGTACCAAGGGAGAAAACAGGATTTGGACTGTTCCCAAAAAGAAGGAAAAGCCTGTTCCAGCTAGGACTAAAATCCAGATTCCTTTTTTTCTATAGACGATTTGAAAACCTTTAAGGAAATCCGCCCAGAAACGACTATCACTGCTATAAACTTGTGTGTGAATGGCCCTACGAGCCAGCAAGGTGCAGGCTACTGTCACGAAAATGGTTGAAAAATCCAGCAACAGAATCATGCTGATATCTCCGCTCGCCAAAATCATTCCAGCCAAGGCTGGTGAAATCAGATAGCGGGCAATGCCATTAATCTGGGACAAACCAGTTGCTTTTGATAACTGGTCCTCAGGCAGCAAGTCGGAAATCGTAGCCCGAAAGGCCGGATTGACCAAGGCTGAAAAGAGCGAACTAATGGCAGCTCCGATACAGATAAAAATCAAAGCAGGATTCTTCAGACTAAAGTAAATCCAGAGAACTCCTAAGCCTGACAAGCCATCTCCCAGAGCCATCAGCAATCTTCGGTCATAGCGATCTGCCAGAATTCCAGCCAGAGGAGTAACCAAAAGACCGGGTAGGAAAGCACAAAGGGTAACAAAAGAAGAAACAGAAACCAAACCAGTCAGCTGGAAGATATAAACACCTAAAGCGAAAGAAGTCATACCAGAGCCGATTTCCGAGATGAGGCTTCCAATCCAAATCAATAAAAAGAGTCTAAAACCTGATTGTTTCATAGTTGCCTCCTTATGCTTGTAATGGCAAGTAAGTGTAAATAGTAAATCTAGTGCTTAGCTTTCTAGCTGCTTTGAGTTTGAATCAAAGATAGAAAGGGATTGAAGTAGCCTTGCCGGCTGTGAAAAAGAGTTTCTAAAAGATAGAGAAAAGCTTGCAGTTTTTTTTGCTGTTTTTCTGGGGGGAGAGCTTGAAAGCTGCTGCCAAAAGCTTGTAGGGAATAAGTAAGAATCATTTCTAGGCTTTCGTAGGGATAGTCGGTCCTCATATCTCCAGCGGTGATGCCGTCTTGGATGATGGGAAGTAAAATCTGGGGTGCCCGTTCAAGAAGAATTTGATTGGTCTTTTCGTGCAGGAGTGCATTTTGCGGCTGGTTGAGATGCAGCAGCACTCCCTCTCCCTCTTGATGATTAAGATTCAGAGCAGCCATGCTACCAATCAAGCGCTCTAGGACAGTTAGTTCACGATTATCAGCCAAGGCTTGGGAAGCCGTAAATGCTTGTTCGATAGTTCGCTCAATGATGGCATCCATTATCTCTTCCTTAGAAGAAAAGTAATAGTAGAGAGTACCGCGGGCGATTTGAGTCGCTTCTAAAATCTGGGAGATAGAGGTCTGGTCAAAGCCTTGCTCCATAAAAAGCTTTTGTGCGGTATCTAAGATAAAGTCTTTTTTATTAGCCATGCTTGCATCCTTTTTATTAGTAAAATTTTATTAGACCGACAGTCGGTTTATTCTTTCCTTTATCGTACATCTTTTCTAAATCAATGTCAAGAATAAAGACAGTTCCTCTATTTTTTGATATAATAAGTCTAATCAAAATTGAAGGAGTATATCATGACTTTTATTATTGTTCTTATTATTGTCGCGGTTTTAGCATTCTTCGTTGTTGGTGCGTACAATACCTTGGTTAAAAGCCGCATGCAGACTCAGGAAGCTTGGAGTCAGATCGATGTGCAGCTCAAACGTCGTAATGACCTGATTCCTAACCTCTTGGAAACGGTCAAAGGCTATGGCAAGTACGAGCAAGCAACCTTGGAAAAGGTAACCCAACTGCGCAACCAGGTAGCTTCAGCTGCTTCACCAGCCGAAGCCATGCAAGCCAGCGACGCCCTTTCTCGTCAGATTTCTGGAATCTTTGCAGTAGCTGAAAGCTATCCAGATCTGAAAGCAAATACCAACTACTTGAAGTTGCAGGAAGAGCTGACCAATACTGAAAATAAAATTGCTTATTCTCGTCAGCTTTATAATTCAGTAACTAGCAACTACAATGTCAAGCTGGAAACATTCCCAAGCAATATTGTTGCAGGAATGTTTGGCTTTAAAGCTGCTGACTTCCTCAAGACACCAGAAGAAGAAAAGGCTGTGCCAAAAGTTGACTTTGGCAGCACTGGACTAGGTGACTAAGATGCTATTTGATCAAATTGCCAGCAATAAAAGGAGGACTTGGCTCCTCCTTATCGCTTTTTTCGGTCTCTTGGCTCTCCTTGGAGCAGCTATTGGCTATCTCTGGCTGCGGTCTGCTGTAGGTGGTGTCTTGCTAGCCTTGATTATCGGAGCGATTTATGCCGGAGTAATGATTTTTCAGTCTACAGAGGTTGTCATGGCTATGAACGGGGCTCGCGAGGTCTCTGAGCAGGAAGCACCTGAGCTCTATCATATTGTTCAAGATATGGCCATGGTCGCTCAGATTCCTATGCCACGTGTCTATATCGTAGAGGACTCCTCTCCCAATGCTTTTGCGACTGGCTCTAAGCCTGAAAATGCAGCTGTTGCAGCAACGACAGGTATCTTGCAAATCATGAATCGTGAGGAGCTTGAGGGAGTGATTGGCCATGAAGTCAGTCATATTCGCAATTATGATATTCGGATTTCAACGATTGCTGTGGCTTTGGCCAGTGCTATTACCCTGTTGTCTAGCCTAGCTGGCCGTATGATGTGGTTTGGTGGCGGACGGCGCAGTAGTAATGATCGAGATAACGATAGTGGTTTGGGAATTATTCTCCTTATCGTATCATTGATTGCTATCGTTTTAGCTCCTCTGGCAGCTACCTTGGTGCAGTTAGCCATTTCTCGTCAGCGGGAGTTTCTGGCTGATGCTTCCAGTGTAGAGCTGACCCGCAATCCACAAGGGATGATTAATGCTCTGCTCAAGCTGGATCACAGCGAGCCAATGGAACATCATGTTGATGATGCCAGTGCAGCTCTCTATATCAGCGATCCTAAAAAAGAAGGCAGTCTGAAGAAACTTTTCTATACGCACCCTCCTATCTCAGAGCGGGTGGAGCGCTTGAGACATATGTAAAAGCTGGGAATAAATTATTTCCAAAACTTAGACCAATAACTAGTAAAAGGATTTAGTTCTGCATTGAACAGGACTAAGTCCTTTTCATTTTACTTCCTTTCATTCATGTCTAAAAAATATTCGTTTAGATTTTGTTACAGTTTTATTTCAGTTATCCATGAACCTCAGATTATCCAAGTTTATTTTTGTATAAGTAAGGAGGCTAGTTTTGAAAAAGCCAGTGTTTTCAAGTTGTCAGGTTGAACCCTTCTGAGAATCTTATAAAATCAATATTTTCTTGAAAACCATATAACTTTCAGAAAAAATCACTATATTGAGTATTCCTATCTTTCAAATTAATCTATTTGTATTATTTGGAAATATAAAGTAATTTTTTTGTAACATATTCGAAATATATTACTAGTATATTAAATTTAGTAAAAAATTTTATTGCATATATGAAACCGAGGGCTCAATATGTTGAAAACATTTGGAAAAATTTTCAAAGTCATTAGAGAATCAAAAAACATGTCTCTTAAAGAGGCGGCAGCCGGAGATATTTCAGTGGCTCAGCTGTCTCGTTTTGAGCGGGGAGTCAGTGGTATCACGCTTGATTCTTTCTATTGCTGCTTAAAGAATATGGCTGTTTCTCTAGACGAATTTCAGTATGTTTACCATAACTACATTGAGGCAGATGATGCGCTTTTCTCAAAAAAAGTAGCTGATGCTTATCAGGAAAACAATGTCGTCAAGCTCCAAAGTATATTGGCTAGCTCAGAAGCTTTGGCTCAAAAGTTCCCTGAGAAGAAGAATTATAGGCTTAATACAATTGTTGTTAGAGCAGTATTGTCTTCCTGCAGTCCAGATTTTCAGATTAGCAAGAAAGATGTAGAATTTCTGACCGATTATCTCTTTTCCGTTGAGGAGTGGGGGCGTTATGAGCTCTGGCTCTTTACTAATAGTGTGGATCTATTGACCTTGGAAACACTGGAGACCTTTGCTAGTGAAATGATTAACCGCACCCAGTTTTATAATAATCTACCGGAGAATCGCCGGCGTATTATCAAGATGCTGCTTAATGTTATCAGCGTCTGCATAGAGAGTAATCATTTGCTAGTTGCTATGAGATTCCTCAATTATCTTGACCATTCTAAAATCCCTGAGACAGATCTTTATGATCGGATGCTGATTAAGTATCATAGGGCTCTTTATTCCTACAAGGTTGGGAATAGCTATGCTCTGAGTGATATTGAGGAATGCTTATCTTTCTTGGAATTTTTAGATTCCTTCGGTGTTGCCCAGAAGCTCAAGGCTCAGTTTGAAAGAATTTGCCTTTCCCAGTTGCAGATGTGCAAATAAAATAGACTCATTTCTAAAAATATACTAGAATAAGAGTATAACTTTATACCAAATTCAGAAGGAGGCTTTATGATGGAGAAAAAAATTCATTATAAGATGCATAAAGTTAAGAAGAACTGGGTAGCCATCGGTGTGACTACCTTAGCACTTATCGTAGCACCAAAAGTACTTGGTCTCGAAGCAGGTCTTGTCCACGCTGATGATGTTAAGCAGGTGGCAGTTCAAGAACCAACTGCAGCTCAGGATAGTGGCTCAGGGCAGCCGGTTCAAGTACAAGCCAACTCAGCTTCTCAGTTGGAAGCAGAAAAAGCAACTTCTGCAGACAAGGTGGTTGATGCTGCTGTAGCCAGTGAAAAAACTGCTGAAACTGCAGCAAATACGGAAGCAGCGGTTCAAACAGATGCTCAAGAGCCAGCTAAGCCGGCAGTAGCAGAAGCAGCAACTACAGAAAAAGCAGCCGTTGCTGAAGAAGCAAAAGCAGCTAATGCAACATCAGAAACTGCTAAACCGGAAGCAGCTGGTCAGGATATACAAGCAAGTCCCGCAACTGCTGACAAACAAGCAAAGAGGACTGTTACAGACAAGATAGTTGCAAATCCAAAGGTTGCAAAGAAAGATCGTTTGCCAGAACCGGCTCAAAGACAGGGAGCGATAGCTGAAAGAATGCGTGCTGCTCAAGCCCAAGCGGCACCTGTTAATACTGAGCATGATGATGATGTCTTATCTCACATCAAGACCATTGATGGTAAGAAATACTATGTTCAGGACGACGGTACAGTTAAAAAGAATTTCGCTGTTGAGCTCAATGGAAAAATTCTTTATTTCGATGCAGAGACTGGAGCACTGATTGATTCAGCTGAGTATCAATTCCAGCAAGGTACTAGCAGCCTTAACAATGAATTCACCAGAATGAATGCCTTCCATGGCACTACGGAAAAGGACATCGAAACAGTTGACGGCTACCTGACAGCGGATACTTGGTATCGTCCAAAAGCTATCCTCAAGGATGGAAAAACATGGACTCAGTCTACAGAGACTGACTTGCGTCCGCTTTTAATGGCTTGGTGGCCTGATAAGCAAACGCAGGTTAGCTATCTTAACTATATGAACCAGCAAGGTCTGGGAGCAGGAGCTTTTGAAAACAAAGTGGAACAAGCTATCCTGACAGGTGCTTCTCAGCAGGTTCAGCGCAAAATTGAAGAAAGAATCGGTAAAGAAGGCGATACTAAATGGCTGAGAACACTGATGGGCTCATTTGTCAAAACTCAGCCAAACTGGAACATTAAGACAGAGTCTGAAACAACTGGTACGAATAAGGACCACTTGCAAGGCGGAGCTCTGCTTTATACCAATAGTGATAAGACTTCTCATGCTAATTCTAAGTACCGCATCCTGAACCGCACACCTACCAGCCAAACTGGTACACCTAAGTACTTTATTGACAAGTCAAACGGTGGTTATGAGTTCCTGTTGGCCAACGACTTTGACAACTCTAATCCAGCTGTTCAGGCTGAGCAACTCAACTGGCTGCACTTTATGATGAACTTCGGCAGCATCGTAGCTAATGATCCGACTGCTAACTTTGACGGAGTCCGTGTCGATGCGGTGGATAATGTCAATGCGGACTTGCTCCAAATTGCCTCTGACTACTTCAAGTCTCGCTACAAGGTCGGAGAAAGTGAAGAGCAGGCTATTAAGCATCTGTCTATCTTAGAAGCTTGGTCTGACAACGACCCTGACTACAACAAAGACACCAAGGGTGCTCAATTGCCGATTGATAATAAGCTTCGTCTGTCCTTGCTTTATTCGTTCATGCGTAAACTTTCTATCCGTAGCGGTGTAGAGCCAACGATTACGAATAGTCTGAATGACCGTTCTACTGAAAAGAAAAATGGCGAACGGATGGCCAACTATATCTTTGTCCGGGCACATGATAGTGAAGTACAAACCGTTATTGCTGACATCATCCGAGAAAATATCAATCCAAATACGGATGGTTTGACCTTTACCATGGATGAGCTCAAGCAAGCCTTCAAGATCTACAATGAAGATATGCGCAAGGCAGACAAGAAGTATACGCAGTTCAATATCCCAACTGCTCATGCTCTCATGCTCTCCAACAAAGACTCCATCACTCGGGTTTACTATGGTGATCTCTACACAGATGACGGCCAATACATGGAGAAAAAATCTCCTTACCACGACGCTATCGATGCCCTGTTGCGTGCTCGGATTAAGTATGTAGCTGGTGGTCAGGACATGAAAGTCACCTATATGGGTGTCCCTCGTGAGGCTGATAAATGGTCTTACAATGGTATTTTGACTTCTGTTCGTTACGGTACTGGTGCTAACGAAGCGACAGATGAAGGAACAGCAGAAACTCGTACCCAAGGGATGGCAGTTATTGCTTCTAATAACCCTAACCTGAAACTGAACGAGTGGGATAAACTGCAAGTCAATATGGGAGCAGCCCATAAGAATCAATACTACCGCCCTGTGCTCTTGACGACCAAAGATGGTATTTCCCGCTATTTAACTGACGAAGAAGTACCACAATCCCTCTGGAAGAAGACAGATGCCAATGGTATTTTGACCTTTGATATGAATGATATTGCAGGCTACAGCAATGTCCAAGTTTCTGGTTATCTGGCTGTTTGGGTACCAGTTGGTGCTAAGGCAGATCAGGATGCTCGTGTAACAGCCAGCAAGAAGAAAAATGCCAGCGGTCAGGTTTACGAGTCTAGCGCAGCCCTTGATTCTCAGCTGATTTACGAAGGCTTCTCTAACTTCCAAGACTTTGCAACTCGCGATGACCAATATACCAATAAAGTCATTGCTAAAAATGTCAACCTCTTCAAGGAATGGGGAGTGACTTCATTTGAGCTGCCACCTCAGTATGTATCTAGCCAAGACGGTACTTTCCTAGACTCTATCATCCAGAATGGTTATGCCTTTGAAGACCGTTATGACATGGCAATGAGCAAGAACAATAAATATGGTTCTTTAAATGACCTACTCAATGCTCTCCGTGCTCTTCACAGTGTCAATATCCAAGCCATTGCGGACTGGGTGCCAGACCAAATCTACAACCTGCCAGGTAAAGAAGTGGTAACAGCCACTCGTGTCAACAACTACGGAACCTACCGTGAAGGCGCAGAAATCAAGGAAAAACTTTACGTTGCCAATACTAAAACGAATGGTACAGACTATCAAGGCAAGTATGGTGGAGCCTTCTTGGATGAACTCAAAGCTAAATATCCAGAAATCTTTGAAAGAGTACAGATTTCCAACGGTCAAAAGATGACGACTGATGAGAAGATTACCAAGTGGTCTGCTAAACATTTCAACGGTACTAATATCTTGGGTCGTGGTGCATACTATGTTCTTAAAGACTGGGCTAGCAACGAATATCTCAACAACAAGAATGGTGAGATGGTACTGCCTAAACAATTAGTTAATAAGAATGCCTACACAGGATTTGTTAGTGATGCTAGTGGTACTAAGTACTATTCAACTAGTGGCTATCAAGCTAGAAATTCCTTTATTCAAGATGAAAATGGAAATTGGTATTACTTCGATAAACGAGGCTATTTAGCAACAGGTGCTCATGAAATTGATGGCAAGCAAGTTTATTTCCTCAAGAATGGTATTCAGCTGCGTGACTCTCTCCGTGAAGATGAAAACGGCAATCAGTATTACTACGATAAGACTGGCGCCCAAGTTCTCAACCGTTACTATACTACTGACGGCCAAAACTGGCGTTACTTTGATGCCAAGGGTGTCATGGCTAGAGGTCTGGTAACCATGGGCGGCAATCAGCAATTCTTCGACCAAAACGGCTACCAAGTCAAAGGCAAGATTGCGCGTGCCAAAGATGGTAAACTTCGTTACTTTGATAAGGATTCAGGTAATGCTGCTGCTAACCGCTTTGCCCAAGGTGATAATCCAAGTGACTGGTACTATTTCGGAGCAGATGGTGTTGCAGTAACAGGTCTTCAAAAACTTGGTCAGCAAACACTTTACTTCGACCAAGATGGCAAGCAAGTCAAGGGTAAAATCGTGACACTTGCAGACAAGAGTATCCGTTACTTCGATGCTAATTCAGGAGAAATGGCAGTCGGCAAGTTTGCAGAAGGATCTAAGAATGAATGGTATTACTTCGATCAAGCTGGTAAAGCAGTGACAGGTCTTCAGAAGATTGGCCAACAAACCCTTTACTTTGACCAAGATGGCAAGCAAGTCAAAGGTAAAGTAGTAACTCTGGATGATAAATCTATCCGTTACTTCGATGCCAACTCCGGAGAAATGGCAGTCGGCAAGTTTGCAGAAGGATCTAAGAACGAATGGTATTACTTTGATCAGTCTGGTAAAGCAGTGACAGGTCTTCAGAAGATTGGCCAACAAACCCTTTATTTCGATCAAAATGGTAAGCAAGTCAAAGGTAAAGTAGTAACTCTGGCTGATAAATCAATCCGTTACTTCGATGCCAACTCCGGTGAAATGGCAGCCAACAAGTTTGTTGAAGGTGCCAAGAACGAATGGTACTACTTCGATCAGGCTGCTAAAGCAGTGACAGGTTTGCGGCAGATTGGCCAACAAACCCTTTACTTCGACCAAAATGGCAAGCAAGTCAAAGGTAAGATTGTCTATGTCAATGGTGCTAACCGTTACTTTGATGCTAATTCAGGAGAAATGGCACGCAATAAATGGATTCAGCTAGAAGATGGAAGCTGGATGTACTTTGACCGCAATGGTAGAGGCAGACGCTTCGGCTGGAACTAATAGCAATAGAATAGGCTAAATGAAATTTAATCTTTAGCTTTCTAATACACAAAAACGATAACTTCTTATTTGGAAGTTATCGTTTTTTGCTGTCTTCTGGGAGAACAAACATAAAAACAAAATTAAATCTATCAAATTTCTTTAATATCTTTCTTTTTTTCAATAGATAGGAGCAGAGCAATCACACCGATAATGCTGAAGATAAGCCAGCTAGCGTTCATATTCCAGAGGGCTAGGCTGCTGAAGACCATAGTACCAAAGGGGACAGAGAAAGAAAAGAGCAGACTCAGAAAGCTGGAAGTCTGAGCGAGAACATCAGAAGGCAGTTTGCTCAGTAAGAGGGTGTTGATTTTGGGATTGATCTTACCGGAGATATAAGCTAGTAAAAATCCAAAAGCAATGCCGACGAAAACAGGCAGATGCAAGAAATTGCTGACAGCAAGCAGAATCATTGTGAGAGCAGCCCAGAGGGTTAGTTGATTTAGAGAGAGGCGGCTAAAGTAATCGTTGGGAGTCAGACTGGCTGCAATCATGGCTAGGACAAGAGTTGTCTGAAGAACCAAGAGAGACTGACTAAAGGACAGCTGGAAGATGGGGTTGTCCAGCAAGTAGAGATCATAAAGAGCTATAAGAGAACCTGCCATAGCGTTGACGATCAGGATTTGAGCCAGCAGTTTGAGAAAATTGTTAGAACCTTCCTGCTCAAAGATGAGCTTGGACGATGTGTACATTTTCTTCAACTCTTCTTTCAGAGGAGCTTTTCTCTCAGAAATTGCCACAGGGTCATGGGTCAATCGGCGACGGACTAGGTAGAGGATGGTGGAGGATAGGAGAAAGGCCAAGGCGTTAACCAAAGCAACTAAGAAAAAGTCTTGCTGGCTGACGGTTAGGAGCCAAACTCCCAAAGCTTGTCCGGCCAGGCTGCAGAGAAAGCTGATAAGCTGGGTAAAAGAGAAGGCTTCCATAAGGTCTTTCTCTGGAACATTCTTTTTCAAAATCGGCATTTGCAGGCCGCTGCGGTAATCGCTGATGATATCTGAAAGAATATTCATCAAGCAGACGGCTGAAAAGGCTAGATAAGAGCTGGAGCGAGTCATGAAGGCAACAAGGACAAAGAGCAGGGCTTGAAGATAACCGAAATAAATCAGCCAGCGAGCCTTATGGACGGTTTTGTCAGCTTTGATACCAGCAAAGATAGTAAAGAAGGTCGGAACCAGAACGATAAAATTAGCCACGGCAATAGCAAACTTGGGATTGGGCATGCTGGACGCAAATACCACAAAAACTATATTAAAAATAGAAGCTCCCAAGGTGTTGAAGATTCGAGAAAGGCTGAGTGAGGCATAGACCCCATTTTTAAAAAATAATTTCATCATAGGCTCCTTTTCTAAACTGCAAGATTGTATAAAAGCTGATTGGGTGCATCTGTAATCTAGCTTTTGTTTTTTTCTCTTTCTGATGAACATTATAGACCGTTTAAAGCCAAAAACAAGGGCTTTTCGGCAACTGGTTAGGTCTCATAAGTAAGTGGTAAAATTCTGAAAGTGACTTGCGAGAGCTCTTTCTGCTTTTAGTATAAAATAGAAAATCTAAGCAGCAGGAAATATTGCATATATTCAACGATTTTTTTGTGCAATTGTTAAGATGAGTAAGTTGGAGTGTATTTTACATCAAAAAAACCACTTTCCAACTCAATATCGCTGAGCTTAAAAGTGGAAATTTGCATCATTTGCTATATTTTTGAAAAGCAGTATCAAGGGCTTCTTGATAGTAGTCAGCGCTATGATGACAGTTCAAGATTCGGAAAATATCGACAGCTTGCTTCATTTGCGTAAGCCCCTCTTCTGTTTGCCCTTTCAAACAAACTAATTCTCCCTGAGCAAAGAGATAGACAATTCGGAAGTAAGTCTCATTTTCTTCGTAAAAGTGTCGCTCAATGACTTGTTGGAAATAGTCTGCTTGGGTGATGTTTTCCTGACTAATGGCCAGAAGATAACCATTAAGAAAGGTAGTGTGCAGGGTATTGCGATTGTTGGCAAACAAGGATGCAAAATCCTTTCTTGAGAGGATTTCTTTGGTGTATTGGGAAAACAAGTTTAGGGATAAAACCGGAGTACAGATAGAGAAGAGATTGAGTTCGTAGCGTCCCCAAATGTCAACTGAAAAGAGGTAATCATGGAGGAAATCCAGCTCGCCTAGGCTGGCCTTTTCAGACTCTTTGAGGGCACAGAGATAGGCCTTTATAATCAGGCGTTCAACCCAATCGCTAGTCTTCTTGCTTTTTTGAGTGATTTTTTCTTTTTCCAGATAAAGTTCTTCTAAGAGGTCGAGCTGACTGGCTTGCAACAGGTCTTGAATGTGGCTTAAGAGTTCCTTGTGAGAATGATGATCCTGGATGCCGGCTGCAACGGTAAATTCTTCCGTTTCCGTGTGGATGGCGCTGAGAGCGCTAAAAAATTTCTGTGCCGAAAGTTCGCTCTGCCCATTTTCAAAGCGAGAAAGCATAGATTTTGAAAATTCTCCGCCAGTCGCTTCGGATAAAGAGATGTGCCTTGCCTCTCGAAAAAATCTAAAAACCTGTCCTAGATGTTTCATTTTCTTCCCTCCTTGAATTTTATTATAACAAAATAATTTTCAATAACATCGAAGTGCTCAAACATGATATAATATAAAGAAAAAAACAAAGAGGAACTTATGTTGCATATTCAAGAAATTCGGAAGAATCCAGATGGACTAGCCTTTGAGAAAAAGCTGGACTTGGCAGAGGAGTTAAAAGAACGCAATCCTGAGATTTTAGATGTTCAGGATATTTTAGCCAAAGGAAAGGTTCAATATGAAGATGGCCTCTATTTTCTAGATTATGACCTGTCTTATACCATTACCTTGACGTCCAGTCGCAGTATGGAGCCAGTAGAACTCAAGGAGTCTTATCTAGTCAACGAAATTTTCATGGAGGAAGGCCAGGCTGCATCACAGGATATGATTGATCAGGACTTGGTGCTGCCGATTGAAAATTGCGAGATTAATGTAGCCGAGAGTGTAGCTGATAATATCCTGATGAATATCCCGCTGAAAATTCTAACAGCTGAGGAAGAAGCTGGCCAAGGCTTTCTGTCGGGTCAGGACTGGCAGGTTATGACAGAAGAAGAATTCGCCGCTGCTCAAGAAGCTCAAAAAGAGAAGAACAATCCTTTCGCTGGTTTGCAAGGACTGTTTGATGAATGAATCTTGTAAAAATTTTGAAATCGATAAAAAATAAAATAAAAGAAAAGACAAATTGCTATGACCTGCACCCCAAAAGTTAGACAGAAAATCTAACGATTGGGGTGTTTTTAGTATGAAATTAGTTTATACAAATGAACTGAATAGATAACCTAAAAAGAATGGCGCTTCTTGGCTTTAAATATAGCTGACTCAAATCTTTAAAGTTATTTACCTGACTTAAAGCAATAAATAATTGAGAAGATTCTAGTAGATGGACAGTTCCCTACAATAAGCTCCCAAACTTAGTTTGGGAGCTTATTGATTTATATCTTCTGTTTGGCCTTGATAGTGGTAAATGCAGAGTCGGTTTGCTTGGTCTGGGCGACTGACGGTAAAGTGGAAGTAATGGTCCTTCTTGTCCAAACTTTTGGTCTTGGAGAGTTTGAAATAAGTGGCCTGGCGGCTGGCCATGTGGAGTAGGATGTCATCTTCCATGATCATCAGAGGCTGGGGAAGATTGGAAAATTGATAAAAATCCTCTTGAAATTGATAGTAATTTTGGGAAAAATAGTCGAATTGAAGTTCCTCATGTACATTCTGAGTGGTCATTTGCTCCTCCTGAAGCATGTATCGAAAGAATCTGATGGATAGCAAGGCCTTTGTAATGGTCGCCTTCCTGCAGGAGGACTTGCTTGCAGTCCAGATGAAAGATTGTAGCAGTAATGTCGGTCAGCCTTTCCTTATTAAGAAAGGTAATTCGGATGGGAACTTGCTGGCTGTAGGCTTGACTGAGTAAGTGGAATTTTTCCTGTCTATCAAGTTGGGGCAATTGGCTCATATCTAGTTCTTTTTTGTCCAAAGCAGTGCTGTGTTCAGAGAGGAAAAAGCCAGCCCACTTAGCCATGCCCCGATCCTGAAAGTCACGAGCTGACTGATAGGGGAGGTAGGATCGGTCGGTCATGATAAGCCCTCCAGCCCTCCAGCCGAATGGCCACCTGTCAGCTTGCTTCGAGCGATGGCACGGGAGGAGTCCAGCAAAGCATTTCCCTTAAGCAGAGAGGCAAAGCCAAAGCGATCTCTGATGCGGTCAATCGTCTGTTGGAGCTCCTCTTCTTTTTGAATTTGCAGAGGATCGTCAAAGAGAGAAATCAGACTATAACCTTGATCAACAAAGTCATTGTAAAAAACGCCAATCTGTCGGATAGCCCCGCCCTGATATTTGGAACGGAAAAGCTGAACGACGATTTGAGCCAATCGATCGCTGGTGTTAGTGGGCTCAATTTTTTTCTGTGTATGAATGGAAGGAAGGAGCTCCTGCTTGGAATAGCGGGCATAGATGGAGACACGCTGGCATTTCTTACCAGAGCGTCTGAGACGAATGGCGACCTGCTCAGCCATTTCTCGAAAAACCAACTCAATCTCTGCCTGCTGTCTATAATCTCGTGGGAGAATTTGCGAATTGCCCAGACCATGTGACTTGACCTGATAAGGCTTGTGAACATTGCTTTCATCAATTCCGTGAGCGTGAAACCAAAGCTGCAGGCCCATAACCCCCATTTCTTTTTTGAGTATGTCGGGGTTAAAGTGGGCCAAATCATAAATGGAATGGATGCCTAGCTTCTTAAGACGGGTGGCCGTTCGGTTGCCGATGCCCCAAAAATCAGTTATTGTCGGAATAGTCCAAACCTTGCTTGGTACATCCTCATAGGACCAGTTGACCCGCATCTTTTTTGTGTGTTTGGCTTCAATGTCCAAGGCTAATTTGGCTAGAAGAGGATTGGCGTTGCTCAGGCCGATAGAGGCATAAATCCCAGTCTTCTTCCAGATAGCCTGTTGAATGCGGGCGGCCAGCAGATCCAGTTTGGTCCTGCGGTCCAGCGTCTGATCGAGAATGAAGTAGTTGATAGAGCTAGTCAAATCTAAGAAACCCTCATCGATTGAGTAGGGGAAAATGTCATCGGGAGCTGCGAAATCCTGGAAAATTTTTTGGATTTCCATGTTTTTCTGGATGTAGTAGTTCATCCGAGGTGGGACCAATAAGGTCTTTTGAGCAGCATCTTCAATAAAGCGCACATAATCTGCTGTAATAGGCAGTCCCTGCTTGTGGGCAGCAGCATAGTTGAACTTGCGGGTGTGGACATCAAAAGGAAGATTATAGCTTCGGCTGACATTCTG
Source organism: Streptococcus sanguinis (assembly GCF_008329445.1). Classification (GTDB taxonomy): domain Bacteria; phylum Bacillota; class Bacilli; order Lactobacillales; family Streptococcaceae; genus Streptococcus; species Streptococcus sanguinis_O. Next base: position 168,028 of record NZ_VIBR01000004.1, read on the forward strand.
GCTGCCGAAATTCTTTTTAAAGAGAGGAGTGGCAGCTAATATCAGTCCAGCAGAATTTTCAATTCGGCTCATGACACAGAGCGAGGTTTTTAAAGGGTCAAGGCCGAGAGAAATGCATTCGCAAGAGGCATAAAAACTTTTCATATCCACAAAAGCGATGTCTGAACGAGGCTCGCGTGAATAATCAAATAGGACCATAACTTATACCTCAATCGGCAGAAAATGTCCGACTACGATACCAACAATGCTAGGCTGGTCTTCATAGGGAGCAAAGAGATCCTCGTAGTCAGGATTGATAGACTCTAAACGAAGTCCTTCAGCTTCTCGGTAGACTTTTTTGATATAGGTCTTGCCATTCCACATAAGAGCATAGACTGCCCCATCGTAGTCGAATCCTGTCTGTTTCATAAGGGCAACAGAGCCATTGGGATACTTGGGCTCCATAGAATCCCCAGAGACCCAGGATGCAAAGTCATGCTGGATATCTTGATCAAAGTAGACAGTTTCATAGTCTGTTTCATTGTCATAGTAACTGTGCCCGCGCCCTGCAGCTAGCTCAACGGATAGAACTTTATAGGCTGTAAGAGAGCTAACCTTGCGCTGTCTCTCTAGGAGTTGACTAGCTAGCTGGTCTACTTCCTTTTTATGCGGTGGGGTTAGTAAAGGGTAGGTGTAGAGCGTACTAGTCTCATCCACAAAGTAGTTCTCTTGGACCTTGAGACAGGTGGCCAACCTCCTGAGATTTTTTGCGTGGGGTTCTGCTAGACCATTTTCCCAAGCTGAATAAGTCTTTCGAGAGATGCCCAGCTCTTGGTAAATGGAAGACTGTGTCAGATTGAGCTCCAGCCGGCGTTTTTTTAATTTTTCATGCGAAAACATATCACACCTCCTGTGTAACGTTTTAAAAGTTACATATAGTATAACAGATGAAATCGAGAAAAGCAAGTTCTTTCTTGAGTATTGTTATTTCTAGCAAGAGTGTGGTAAACTGTAGGGAGGAATATAACCTGGAGGTAGCGAGATGTTTCCTATGACAGCAAAAACGATCATGACAGAAGAAGCTTATCGCCGTTTCGCTTGGACCAATTTCTGGTATAAAAAGAATGGCCTCTTTTCACTGATTCTCCCTGAGATGGTGGTGCTGATATGCGGTGCAATCTGTTTTTTCATCGGGGAACCTTTGCCAGGCGTAGCTTTTCTTGTTACTGTGGCAGTCCTTCCTTTTCTTTACTATCTGTCCATGAATCGACATATTAAAAAGTTTTATAGAGGCAACCCCCTCTGGCATGATATAGAGCAGGAGTTTAGCTTCTATGAGACAGACTTTCGTGTCGTTAATCGGAATAACAATGCCAGATTTGACTACCAAGATATTGTGGCGATTATAGACAAGCCAGAAACTTTTTATATTATGGTTGGCCGGTCAATGGGGCTGATCTTGGATAAGGCAGACTGTCAGCCTGAATTAATTGATTTTTTACTGAAACTAAAAGAAAACAGAAGTCTCTAATTTGGAGGACTTCTGTTTTTTATCTGTCAAGTTTTCAAAAAATTGGCCTCTTGTGCGATGTGTGTTATAATATTTTTTATGAGAGTTGTTGCAGGTAAATACGGGGGTAGGCCCCTCAAAACTTTGGACGGCAAGACGACTAGGCCTACGACCGATAAGGTCAAGGGGGCAATTTTTAATATGATTGGTCCCTATTTTGACGGCGGTCGGGTGCTGGATCTTTATGCTGGGAGCGGGAGTTTGGCCATTGAAGCTATTTCGCGAGGTATGGAGGCAGCTGTCTTAGTCGAGAAGGATCGTAGAGCTCAGGCTATTATTTCAGAGAACATTCAGATGACCAAGGAGCCGGAACGTTTTGACTTGCTCAAGATGGAGTCTGGCCGAGCCTTGGAAATGTTGACAGGGTCTTTTGACTTGGTTCTCTTGGACCCGCCTTATGCCAAGGAGCAGATTGTGGAGGACCTTGAGAAGCTAGAGGAGCGCCAGCTCTTGGGTCAAGATGTCCTGGTAGTCTGTGAGACAGACAAGGAAGTTGAATTACCTGAGGAAATTGCAGGGCTGGGCATTTGGAAGCAGAAGATATATGGAATTTCAAAGGTGACGGTGTATGTCAGATAAGATAGGATTATTTACAGGATCTTTTGACCCAATCACTAAGGGACATGTAGATCTTATCGAGCGGGCCAGTAGGCTCTTTGATAAACTCTATGTAGGAATTTTCTATAATCGGGAAAAGTATGGATTTTTCAGGATTGAAGCTCGAGAACGCATGGTCAAAGAAGCTCTGCAGCATTTGGATAATGTCGAGGTAATCACTTCTCAGAATGAGCTAGCAGTAACAGTGGCCGGAAGGCTGGGAGCCAAGGCCTTTGTGCGCGGTCTCCGTAACAGTCAAGACCTAGACTATGAAGCCAATATGAACTTTTTCAATCAGGAATTGGCAGAAGAGCTGGAAACGATTTTCTTGCTCAGCAAGCCGGCCTATCAGCATATTAGTTCATCACGTATTCGTGAGCTGATTGCTTTTCAGCAGGATATCGCGGCCTATGTGCCCCAAAGTGTAATCAAAGAATTAGAAAGAATCAACGATGAAAAGAATTAAGAAGTATCTATGGCCGACGGTCATTGGCGTCACTATTGCCTTTTTTATAGCAGCATTTTGGGTTCGTCTGCCTTATTATATAGAAGTTCCTGGTGGTGCCGAGGATGTTCGGCAGGTCTTGCTGGTTGATAAAAAGGCTGACAAGGAAGCGGGTTCCTATAACTTTGTGACAGTCGGAGTAGAGCAGGCAACTTTTGCCCATCTGGTCTATGCTTGGCTGACCCCTTTTACCGATATTTATTCCGCTAAGGATATGACGGGGGGATCCACGGATGAGGAGTTCAATCGGATCAACCAATTTTACATGGAAACATCACAAAATATGGCTAAATATCAAGGGTTGACGACAGCTGGTAAAGAGATTAAAATGGACTATCTGGGGGTTTATGTCTTGCAGGTGGCAGATAACTCAACCTTCAAGGGGGTTCTTAATATTGCTGATACGGTAACTGGTGTCAATGATAAGACATTTGAAAGTTCTGAGGAACTGGTCAAGTATGTCAACTCGCAGAAGCTTGGGGACAAGGTCAAGGTGACTTTCCAAGAGGATGGTCAGGAGAAATCGGCAACCGGCAAGATTATCAAGCTGGAGAATGGTAAGAACGGGATTGGGATTAGTCTGATAGACAGGACGGAAGTCAGCAGTAATATTCCGATTACATTTTCAACTGAGGGTATCGGCGGTCCTAGTGCTGGTCTTATGTTCAGCCTGGCTATTTATACCCAGTTGGCTGATCCGACCCTTCGTGATGGCCGCGATATTGCAGGGACCGGCAGCATCAGCCGTGAAGGTGAAGTTGGCGAAATCGGCGGAATCGATAAGAAGGTTGTTTCAGCAGCCCAAAGCGGAGCAGATGTTTTCTTTGCACCGAACAATGAACTTACAGAGGAAGAGAAAAAGCTTTCTCCTAATGGGAAAAACAACTACCAAACGGCTCTGGAGACAGCCAAGAAGATTAAAACGGATATGAAAATTGTTCCAGTTAAAACCCTGCAGGACGCCATTGACTATCTGAAAAAGAACAAGTAAGATCTTAGCTTTTGCTAAGATTTTTCTTGTGAGACAGACAAAGTTATCTGGCTTTCTCTTCTTTAAATCGTCTGACTTTTTTCAGAAAGATATTTTTGATGAAAAGTCCGCGAAATACTGGCTGATTTATGATAAAATAAGGTGTTGTAGATAAACTATCCAAGAGTGTTAAAGGAAGAGTATGCGTAAAGATATTTCACCTGAATTGTATAATTATAATAAATTCCCAGGACCGGAGTTTAAACAGATTGATAGCAAGATTGTTGCAGAAAAATTCGAGTTTGAATTGATTGAGAACTATAAGGAAGGCTTTGACTTGACTGCCTTTCATCAGCGTTTTTCAGAAATTCTCACCAAGTTTGACTATATTGTCGGCGACTGGGGCAATGAGCAGCTACGCCTGCGCGGTTTTTACAAGGACGAGCGGGCTAATGAAAACGATGAGAAGATCAGCCGCTTAGAAGACTATTTGCTGGAGTACTGCAGCTATGGCTGTGCTTATTTTGTCTTGGAAAATCCAAATCCCCAGCGCGCTTCCTTTGATAAAAAATCGCATGGCAAGAAAGAGTCAGAGGGGCGGTCAAAACGTTCTCGCAACAGCCGTTCAGGCGGCAACCGCAATCGCAGAAGCGAGCGAGACCGAGACAGCCGCTCTAAAAGGGACAATAAGCGCTCTCGCAACAATTCCCAGCAAGATAGGCAGAAAAAGCAAAAAGACAGCAATCGCCATTTTGTAATTCGTCAGAATAAAGGAGAAAAATGAAACCATCTATTTATAGCTTAACGCGTCAGGAAATGATTGAATGGGCGGAAGCTCAGGGAGAAAAGAAATTCCGTGCTGCCCAGATTTGGGAGTGGCTCTATCGTAAACGGGTTCAGTCTTTTGAAGAGATGACTAATCTGTCCAAGGACTTGATTGCCAAGCTAAATGATCAGTTTGTCGTCAATCCGCTTAAACAGCGCATTGTTCAAGAGTCGGCTGACGGTACGGTCAAGTACCTCTTTGAGCTGCCGGATGGTATGCTGATTGAGACCGTACTCATGCGCCAGCACTATGGACTTTCTGTCTGTGTGACCACCCAAGTTGGCTGCAATATCGGCTGCACTTTCTGTGCCTCCGGCTTGATTAAAAAGCAACGCGACCTCAATAACGGTGAGATTGTAGCTCAGATTATGCTGGTTCAGAAGTATTTTGACGAGCGTGGTCAGGATGAGCGGGTCAGCCACATCGTGGTTATGGGAATCGGTGAGCCTTTCGACAACTACGACAATGTGCTCAAGTTTGTCCGGACGGTCAATGATGACAAAGGTTTGGCTATCGGTGCCCGCCATATCACGGTTTCAACCTCAGGGCTGGCTCATAAGATTCGTGACTTTGCCAATGAAGGTGTGCAGGTCAATCTAGCTGTATCCCTCCATGCTCCCAATAATGATTTGCGGACCAGCATCATGCGGATTAACCGGTCCTTCCCTATCGAAAAGCTTTTTGCAGCTATCGAATACTATATTGAGACGACCAACCGCCGGGTGACCTTTGAGTACATCATGCTCAATGAAGTCAATGACGGTGTAGAGCAGGCCAAGGAATTGGCAGAGCTGCTTAAGAACATTAAGAAACTGTCTTATGTCAATCTCATTCCTTACAACCCAGTTAGCGAGCACGACCAATATAGTCGTAGTCCCAAAGAGCGCGTGATGGCTTTCTATGATACTCTCAAGAAAAACGGAGTCAACTGTGTGGTTCGTCAGGAACATGGTACAGATATTGATGCAGCCTGCGGTCAGCTGCGTTCCAATACTATGAAGCGTGATCGCGAGAAAGCATTGGTAGAAGATGTTCAGCCTTAAGAACTATCTGACTTCAGACGGTGAGCTGACTGCTAAGGGACGGAAATTGCTGGTAGGGGGAAGCTGGCTCTATTTCTTGATGCTTTGCATTCTGTGCTTTATTCCTCAAGTTCCAGAGCCGGGAATGGAGACGCCGGGAGTCCAGTATTTTGGCCGAATAGTGGTTTTATTAATCCCTTTTAATTCCTTTGTCAATATTGGCGAGATTACCTCTTGGATCCAGTTGGTCAAAGTCTTTATCCAAAATCTAGCCAATATCTTTCTGCTGTCGCCCTTAATTTTTCAATTGCTTTGGCTCTTTCCAAAATTGCGGAAGACAAAGAAGGTCGTATGGCTGAGCTTTGGGATGAGTCTGTCTATCGAAGTGACTCAGATTCTGCTGGACCTTCTTATCAACGCCAATCGAGTCTTTGAGATTGATGATCTCTGGACCAATACTTTGGGTGGTTATCTGGCTTGGCGGGCATTTCAGCTTGGTCAGAAAATCTGGAAAAATCGTCAAGGCGACGCTTTCAAAAGAGATTAGCGAGCGAAAGGTTCGGATTTAGAAGAAAAAAATAAATTTTTTCTTGACAAGAAAAAGGGAAAGACCTATAATAAAATAAATCATCAGAAAAGTAATAATTTTTTCTACTTTCAGGGAGTCTGTGGTTGGTGGAAACAGGCAGTGGAAGATTATGAAGTGGGCTGATGCAAAAAATGAATTTGAAGCAATAAAAATTCGGTGAGCACACCTTACAGTGCAGCTTGTTGTTAGACAAGACAGAGATATGGAGGCAGTCTATACTTTGCTCCATAATTGAGGTGGCACCGCGATTTTACGCCCTCACACAGAGTTTTTTCTGTGTGTGGGCTTTTGTTTTGCTTGAAAATAAAGAAATGAGGCAATCAAGATGACAGAAACTAAAGGATATTTTGGACAATTCGGCGGCTCCTTCGTACCGGAGCCTATCCAAGCCTTGCTGGATGAATTAGAAGCGACTTTTGAGAAGTATAAGGATGACCCAGAATTTTTAAATGAATACCGGCATTATTTGGCGGATTATTCGGGACGGGAAACTCCGCTCTACTTTGCAGAAAGTCTGACTCAGCATCTGGGCGGAGCTAAGATTTATCTGAAGCGGGAAGATCTCAATCATCTGGGTTCCCATAAGCTCAATAATGTTTTGGGGCAGATTCTTCTGGCTAAGCGTATGGGCAAGACCCGAGTCATCGCTGAAACTGGAGCAGGTCAGCATGGTGTGGCAACTGCGGCAGCTGCAGCTAAGTTTGGTATGAAGTGCGATGTTTACATGGGTGCAGAGGATGTAGAACGCCAGCGCCTTAATGTCTTCCGCATGGAAATGATGGGGGCGACTGTTCACGCTGTGGAAACAGGCACCAAAACCCTCAAGGATGCAGTAGATGCAGCCTTTGGAGCTTGGATGAGTGATTTGGAAGCCTTCTATGTTTTGGGATCTGCTGTCGGACCTCACCCTTATCCGACGATTGTCCATGAGTTCCAAAAGGTGATTAGTGAAGAATCTCGCCGTCAGATTTTGGACAAGGAAGGCCGCTTGCCGGACTATGTTATTGCCTGCGTAGGCGGTGGCTCCAATGCTATCGGCGCCTTCTCCCAGTATGTGGCGGATGAAGAAGTCAAGTTAGTGGGGGTTGAAGCCGCCGGGCGTGGTCTTGATACAGATCAGCACGCAGCGACCATGACCAAGGGAAGTGTCGGAGTAGTGGATGGTATGAAGACCTACGCTGTCTTTGCTGAAGATGGTCAGGTAGCACCGGTTTACTCCATTTCAGCAGGATTGGACTATCCTGGAGTTGGTCCTGAACATGCTTTCTTTAAAGATTCCGGTCGAGTAGAATACGTGGCAGCGACAGATGATGAAGCTGTGGACGCCTTGCTTCTCTTGACACAAAAGGAAGGAATTTTACCGGCGATCGAAAGTTCTCATGCCATTGCTGAAGCCATCAAGCGGGCTCCGCAATTGTCATCTGACCAAATCATCATTATCAATGTCTCTGGTCGTGGAGACAAGGATGTGGCAGCCATTGCCGACTATCTAGAAAAACGAAAATAAAATATCCAGCAGAAGAGTAGTAACATCTCTCCTTTCAGAGAGTCTGTGGTTGCTGAGAACAGGCAGGAGAAGTTATGAAATGGGCTGCTGGAGTCAACATTTTGTCCTTTAGTTGATCTTTTATCATTTTGTTAGCATACTTTGCCATGAGTCGGTATGCTACCTTCTACTAAAAGGAATCTAAATGACTGTAAATAAGTAAATGAGATGTGGAGTTTAAAAACTCCATAACTGAGGTGGCACCGCGATGATACGCCCTCACAGGATGAACTGTGCGGGCGTTTTTCTGTAGTTCTGGAGCAAGTTATGACAGTGAACAGGTGCTATCTGTTCTTGTGAATGTAGTCATGGCTAGCAGATTGCTCCTCCTTAAACGCTTCTGATTAAATAGAAAGAAACATTATGCAAAAGATTTTACCAGCTGATATTTTATCGCCGATTCTGGCTTATATGCGGATTCAGGGCGACCACAAGGTGATTTTGGAAAGTATTCCAAGAGATAGCGAGACAGCTCGCTTTTCTATCCTAGCTTATAACCCAGTCTTTGAAGTCCGCTATGAAAATGGCCAGCTAACAAAGAATGGGCAAGTAATCAAGGCAGATCCCTTGGACTATCTGCATGAGTTGGCAGTAAAGAAAAATCATCATTCAGACTTGCCTTTTGGTGGTGGAGCCATCGGTTTTGTTGGCTACGATATGATTTCCCTCTATGAGGAGATTGGTCAAATTCCAGCTGATGTGATTGGGACGCCGGACATGCACTTTTTCGTCTATGAGAGTTACATGGTTTTTGACCATAAAAAAGACAAGGTCTATATCGTTGAGGAGGCGCTCTACAGTGATAGGAGCGAAGCTGATTTGGCTGCTAGGCTGGAGAGGATTATGGCTGAGCTGGCGCAGCCAGCAGCAGATGAATTTTCACCACTGGAACTGTCCAGTTTGAACTTTCAGAGTCATATCGAGCAGACAGCTTTTGAAAAAATGGTGGAAGAAGCGCGTAGCTTGATTCGGCAGGGCGACATGTTCCAATGTGTGCTTAGTCAACGCTTTTCAGCAGAATATTCTGGTAGGCCGCTGGATTATTATCGCAATCTGCGCGTAACCAACCCTTCCAACTATCTCTACTTTTATGATTTCGGGGATTATCAGATCATCGGAGCCAGCCCAGAAAGTCTGGTGTCTGTCAAGCGGGGGCAGGTTACGACCAATCCTATTGCTGGGACCAGACCGCGCGGGAAGGATGAGAGAGAAGATAAAGTCTTGGCGAAGGAGTTGCTGGCTGACGAGAAGGAAGTGGCTGAGCATCGTATGTTAGTTGATTTGGGGCGTAATGATATCGGTAAAATTGCCCAGAATAACAGCGTGGAAGTCACTAAGTACATGGAGGTAGAGTATTTCCGCTATGTCATGCACCTGACCAGTGTGGTCCGTGGTCAGCTTCTGCCTCAACTGACAGCTATGGATGCGCTCAAGTCAACCCTGCCAGCTGGTACCGTCTCGGGCGCGCCTAAGATTCGAGCTATGAAGCGAATTTATGAGCTAGAGCAGGAAAAACGTGGTGTTTATGCGGGGGCTATCGGCTATCTGTCTGCGACAGGGGATATGGATTTTGCTATTGCTATACGCACTATGATTTTGAAAAATGGCAGAGCTTACGTTCAAGCTGGAGCGGGTATTGTTTATGACTCGATCCCTGCTAATGAATACCAAGAAACCATCAACAAGGCCAAATCAATGACCAAGATAGGAGAGATGCAATGATTTTATTGATTGATAATTATGATTCTTTTACTTACAATCTAGCCCAGTATATTGGAAATTTCGCAGAAGTTAAAGTCTTGCGAAATGATGATGCAGGCCTTTATCAAGCAGCAGAAGAAGCTGATGCCTTGGTTCTGTCTCCGGGTCCAGGCTGGCCAGCAGATGCAGGACGGATGGAAGAACTTATCCGCGATTTTGCTGGTAAAAAGCCGATTTTGGGGATTTGCTTGGGGCATCAAGCCATTGCAGAAGTATTTGGCGGAAAACTAGGTTTGGCTCCCAAGGTCATGCACGGCAAGCAAAGCATTCTGCGCTTTGAGGGAAAATCTCCTATCTATAAAGAAATAGAGGATGAGCAGCCGGTCATGCGCTATCATTCGATTTTGATTGAAGAGATGCCGGAGGACTTTGAAGTGACGGCTCGGGCAGCTGATGATAATTCGATTATGGCTATCCAGCACAAGAGTCTGCCTATTTATGGTTTTCAGTATCATCCAGAAAGTATTGGCACGCCGGACGGCTTGTCGTCTATCAAGAATTTCATCGATTTAGTAAAATAAAGGAGCGTGTATGAAAGAGATTATTGCAAAACTAGCTGATTTTAAGGATTTAAGCAGCGCTGAGATGACAGATGTGATTGAGCGTATTGTCACTGGACGGGTGACAGAGTCTCAAATTGTAGCTTTCTTGCTGGGGCTTAAGATGAAGGGGGAGACGATTGAGGAACGAACTGCTTTGGCTCAGGTAATGCGAGGCCATGCTAAGCAGATTCCAACCACTATTCGCACTGCCATGGACAATTGCGGTACGGGTGGGGACAAGTCTTTCAGCTTCAATGTTTCGACTACAGCAGCTTTTGTACTGGCAGGTGGCGGGATTAAGATGGCCAAGCACGGCAATCGATCTATTTCTTCTAAGTCAGGCTCAGCTGATGTCTTAGAAGCTCTGGGGATTAATCTAGACTTGGACGCTGCTAGCTTGGGCAAGGTTTTTGAGCAGACAGGTATCGTCTTTCTCTTTGCAAAGAATATGCATCCCGCTATGAAATACATCATGCCAGCACGTCTTAGCTTAGGCATTCCCACAATCATGAATCTAACTGGTCCGCTCATCCATCCCATGAGTCTGGAAACTCAGCTTTTGGGAACCAGCCGGCCGGATATGCTAGAGAGTACGGCAGAGGTTTTGAAAAATATGGGCCGTAAGCGTGCAGTAGTCGTGTCGGGGCCGGATGGTCTTGATGAGGCGGGTCTTCATGGTCGTACCCAGTATGCTCTGCTGGAAAATGGGCAAATCAGCCTGCACGGCTTTCTGCCGTCAGATATTGGCATGGAAGAAATACCTCTTGAAGCGATTCGTGGAGGCAATGCCAAGGAAAATGCAGAAATTCTGCTATCTGTCCTGCAAAATCAAGCCAGCCCCTATCTGGAAACGACAGTTCTGAATGCTGGATTGGGCTTCTATGCTAATGGGAAATCAGACAGCATAGAAGAAGGAATAGCTTTGGCTCGCCAGGTGATTGCTAGTGGCGCAGCCTATGAAAAACTCAAGCAACTACAGGAGTATCAAAAATGAGCAAAGAATTTCTCCCGACCATTCTAAAGCAAAAAGAGCAGGAAGTGGCGGCTATGTCCTATGAAGAGCTGCAGCCCCTGCGCTCGACCTATTCTCTCTATGATTATCTTAAAAGCCATCCTCAAGAGCTGCAGCTGATTGCTGAGGTCAAAAAAGCCAGTCCAAGTCTGGGAGATATTAATCTCGGTGTGGATATTGTGGAGCAGGCTCGCACCTATGAACGATGCGGTGCAGCTATGATTTCAGTCCTGACAGATGAGATTTTCTTTAAAGGCCATCTGGATTACCTGAGAGAGATTTCCAGTCAAGTGACCATTCCAACCCTCAATAAGGACTTTATCATTGATGAAAAGCAGATTGTTCGCGCCCGCAATGCAGGAGCGACAGTTATTCTTCTGATTGTGGCTGCTTTACCTGAAAAGCGGCTGCAAGAACTCTATGATTTTGCGACGGGTTTAGGCTTGGAAGTTTTGGTCGAAACCCATAATCTGGCGGAGCTGGAAACTGCCCATAGAATAGGAGCACAGATAATCGGTGTCAATAACCGCAATCTAGTTACTTTTAAGACAGATATCAATACAAGTCTCCAGCTGTCTGCCCATTTCAAAGATGACAGAGTTTACGTATCTGAGTCCGCTATTTTCAGCAAGGAAGATGCTGAGCTAGTAGCTCCTTATTTCCATGCGGTTTTAGTCGGAACAGCCCTGATGCAGGCTGAGAATGTGGCAGAAAAAATCAAGGAGCTGAAAATTGACAAAGGTTAAGATTTGCGGCTTATCAACGGCTAGCGCTGTGGAAACGGCATGCCAGGCTGGTGCAGATTACATTGGATTTGTCTTTGCTGAGAGCCGTCGGAGGGTTAGTTTGGAGCAAGCTCAGAAGCTAGCTTCCTTGGTGCCGCCTGCTGTCCGAAAGGTAGGAGTTTTCGTCTCTCCGAGCTTATCGGAGCTACAGGAAGCTATTTCGGTGGCAAATCTAGATTTAGTGCAGATTCATGGCGATTTTGATGAAGAGCTTCTGACTCAGATTGGTCGGCCGGTTATTCGAGCTTATCAGGTCAAGGGAGCGTTAAAAGGAGTCAGCCAACAAGCGGACTACTGGCTCTTTGATGCACCTCTTGCTGGTAGTGGTCAGACCTTTGACTGGCAAGCTTTTGACAAGAGTCAAATCCACCAGCCCTTCTTTATCGCCGGTGGTTTGAATGCAGGAAATGTGCGAGAAGCGATTCAGCACTTCGCCCCTTACGCAGTTGATGTCTCAAGCGGGGTCGAGACTGACGGCCAGAAGGACTTAGAAAAGATAAAAGAATTTATAGAAAGAGTGAAACATGGCATATAATCAACCCAATCAAGAAGGATTTTACGGTGAGTTTGGTGGGCGCTTTGTTCCCGAAACGCTGATGACAGCAGTTTTGGAATTGGATAAAGCCTACCGTGAGAGTAAAAAAGACCCAGCCTTTCAGGCTGAGCTGGACGAGTTGCTGAAGCAGTATGTAGGGCGAGAAAATCCTCTCTATTTTGCTAAAAATCTGACAGCCTATGCTGGCGGTGCTAAGATTTATCTGAAGCGAGAAGACCTCAACCATACCGGGGCCCATAAAATCAATAACGCTCTAGGCCAGGTCCTATTAGCCAAGCGGATGGGGAAGAAAAAAATCATTGCAGAGACTGGTGCGGGTCAGCACGGAGTAGCCACAGCCACAGCTGCAGCTCTTTTCAATATGGACTGTACTATCTATATGGGCGAAGAGGATGTCAAGCGCCAAGCCCTCAATGTCTTTCGGATGGAGCTTCTGGGAGCCAAGGTAGAGTCAGTGACCGATGGTTCTCGAGTCCTCAAGGATGCAGTCAATGCTGCCTTGCGAGCTTGGGTGGCTCAGGTCGATGATACTCACTATATTATGGGGTCGGCCTTGGGACCTCATCCCTTCCCAGAGATTGTCCGCGACTATCAGAGTGTGATTGGGCGTGAGGCCAAGCGCCAGTTTGCTGAGCAAAATGCAGGTGCCTTACCCGATGCTTTAGTCGCCTGCGTTGGCGGTGGTTCCAATGCTATTGGGCTCTTTTATCCCTTTGTAGATGATAGTACAGTGGCTATGTATGGAACAGAAGCAGCTGGGCGGGGCGTGGATACAGATGAACACGCTGCAACCTTAACCAAGGGCCGGCCGGGTGTTTTGCACGGTGCCTTGATGGATGTCCTACAGGATGAGCAAGGGCAGATTCTGGAGGCTTTCTCTATCTCTGCTGGGCTGGACTATCCGGGCATCGGTCCTGAACATTCTCATTTTAATGCTATCCAGCGCGCCACTTATGTGCCAGTCACAGATGAAGAAGCTTTGGAAGCCTTTCAGCTCCTGTCTCGTATCGAAGGGATTATCCCCGCTCTAGAGTCTAGCCACGCTATTGCTTACGCAGTTAAGCTGGCTAAGGAGTTGGGACCAGATAAATCAATGATTGTCTGCTTATCCGGCCGTGGTGACAAGGATGTCGTTCAGGTAAAGGAACGCTTGGAAAATGAAGCGGCTCAAAAAGGAGGTGCCCATGACTAAAACACTCACTCAGCATTTAGAGGCCATCAAAAAATCAGGTAAGGGAATTTTCCTTCCATATATCATGGCTGGTGATCACGAGAAAGGTTTGGCAGGATTAGCAGAAACTATCGCATTTTTGGAAAACTTGGGTGTGTCAGCCATTGAAATCGGCCTGCCATTTTCAGACCCTGTTGCAGATGGGCCGGTTATTGAAGAAGCAGGTCTGAGAAGTCTGGGTCACCATACTTCCGCCAAGTCTTTAATCGCAAGCTTGCAGAAGTTGGACACTCAGCTACCCCTCATCATCATGACCTACTTCAATCCTATTTTCCAATACGGTCTCAAAGATTTTGTCAAGGATTTGGCTAGGACGCCGGTTAAAGGCTTGATTATTCCGGATCTGCCTTACGAGCATAGGAACTTCATCTTGCCTTTACTGGAAGATTCAGATATAGCTCTTATTCCTTTAGTGAGTCTGACGACTGGCCTAGAACGTCAGCAGGAGCTGATCATGGAAGCTGAAGGTTTTATCTATGCTGTAGCCATCAACGGTGTGACAGGTAAGAGCGGAAGCTACCGCAATGATTTGGATCAGCATTTGAGCAAGCTCCATGATATTGCTGAGATTCCAGTGCTGACAGGTTTTGGCGTTTCAACTTTAGAGGATGTTGACCGTTTCAATCAAGTCTCAGACGGAGTCATTGTCGGATCTAAGATTGTCAAAGCTCTTCATGAAAAGGACGCCAGTATAGCAGCCTTTATCCAAGAAGCAGCAGCTTATAAGAAATAATCACTACCACACCAAACAAAAGACAGGGTACAAATGCCAGCCTGTCTTTTTTATTTTTAAAGCAGAAGCAGGCGAGGCCAGAGAAGCTAGCGATTTGGATAAGAATGAGAATTTCTGTCAGACTGAAAATGGCTGAGCAGGACGCCAGAAAGAGAAAGTCACCAGCTCCGAGATGGAGATTGTAAAAGAAGGCTAGAAGTCCTAGGGCTAAAAAGAAGAACATGAGAGGATTGACACTTGCTGTCATCATCAGCGAAAACTGAAAAAATAGCCAGACCATCAAAGGATATTGCTGCTCTCTTTGATCGTAGATGGCTAGAGTCAAGCCCATGGTGAGTAGTAGGAGTTGACTGATAGAAATCGTGCCAAGCGAAGTTGCCAAAAAAAGACCGCCCAAGATAGATTCAAAAAATAAATAACGTAAGGGAATCTTGTCTCCACAGAAGCGGCAACGAAGACGGTTCATGATTTGGGAAAAAATAGGAATCAAATCACGCGGTGCCAATCTTTTACCGCAGGCATTGCAATGGCTAGTGGGAGTGACGATAGAATGCTCTGGGAAGCGGTCGATGACCAAGCCTAGGAATGAGGCAAAGACAGTGCCAATAAGAAAAAAGTATAGATGAATCATACTTATTTATTCGTAATTTTAAACAGAAAAATTCTGAAATTTTGCAACTTTTCTAATAAAGTCTTTTTTTTGAATCTTTTGTCTTGACTTTCTTATTTAGAAGCATTATAATTAAACCATAATCTAAAAAGATTAGAATCATTATAAATAAAAACGAGGTAAATACAATGACACAAGTAAAAAATGGTGCAGCAACTGACGTAGCAACTTTCAGCAATCAAAAGGCTTTGCCAAAGACTAAGGCTATTCTTAATCAAGTAGTGGCAGATCTTTATACAGCTCATATTGCTCTTCACCAAGTTCACTGGTATATGCGTGGCGCAGGCTTCATGGTTTGGCATCCAAAAATGGATGAATACATGGAAACTTTGGATACAACTTTGGATGAAGTCAGCGAGCGCTTGATTACACTGGGAGGCAAGCCTTATTCTACGTTGACAGAATTTATCCAACACAGCAAGATTGAAGAAAAAGCTGGTGAATTCAGCAAGAATGTAGAAGAAAGTCTGGCGCGTGTGATTGAGATTTTCCGTTATCTGACAGGTCTTTACCAAGAAGCTTTGGATGTAACAGACCAAGAAGGGGACGATGTAACCAATGATATCTTTGTCGGTGCCAAGGCTGACCTTGAAAAGACTATCTGGATGCTGACAGCTGAAATTGGTCAAGCACCAGGTTTATAAAAAATGATCCATGCGAAGCAGAAGGGAACAGACTTTCCTTTCTGCTTTTTTCATCTTGAAAAGCGCTGGAAAATCTGATAAAATATAGCTCATGAAAACCCTGTATGATGTTCAGCAATTTCTTAAAAGTTTCGGAATCATTATCTATATGGGCAAGCGCCTTTACGATATTGAAATGATGAAAATCGAGCTGAAGAGAATTTATGATGCTGGTCTAATGGATAAGCTAGCTTATTTTGAGGCAGAGGCAGTCTTGCGCCGAGAACATCGCTTAGAGTTAGAATATTTAGAAAAGAAAAAGGAGACTTGAGATGACAATTTGGATTTTGTGGGCGGTACTTTTAGGAATAATTGGCTGGATGGGCTTTAATTATCTGCGCCTTCGTCAGGCAGCAAAAATCGTGGATAATGGGGAATTTGAAGACCTGATTCGCCAAGGGCAGTTGGTTGATCTGCGGGATCCATCTGATTTTCACCGGAAGCATATCTTAGGTGCTCGCAATATTCCATCTCAGCAGCTCAAGGATAGTGTCGGTGCACTTCGCAAGGACAAGGCTGTTCTCCTCTATGAAAATAGTCGTGGTCAGCGCGTGACCAATGCGGCTCTGTATCTGAAAAAACAAGGATTTAAAGAAATCTATATTCTTTCTTATGGGTTGGATTCTTGGAATGGCAAGGTGAAAGCTAGTTAACATAAATCAAAAATTTGTCGCATTATATATACAAAGCTGGTTTCTTATGTTATAATAAATTAATATTAATTTTAAGGAGTTTTTAGAAGATGCAAGAAAAGAAAAAATCCTCTCTTGTTTTAGGTATCCTATCCATTATTTTTAGTCTTTTGTTTGCTTTGATTGGACTTATTCTAGGAATCGTTGGTTTGGTTTTGGCAAGTTCACATCAAAAAGAGAGCCAAATGGATTATAAAACAGAAAAGATTTTGAATATCATTGGTATTGTTATCTCTGTAATTAACATGATCGCAGGGGTTATGTTAACTCTGAGCTAATTTGACTTTTTAAAAAGATGCTATTTATATTACAATGTAAAGTAAGATCGAGACATTATTGTCTGGATCTTTTTTTACCGACTTTTCTCTAGATACTCTTTAATGATCTCTAATTCTTCTTGGTTCAAAGCACGGTAATCGCCTTTGGCTAGGTCGGGGTCTAATGTAAAATCTCCGAATTGAATTCGCTTGAGATAGGTGACCTTGACACCAACTGCCAGAAACATCTTTTTAATCTGGTGGAATTTCCCCTCAGAAATCTTGACGCTAGCACGGCTCAGACTGGAGCTGTTAGAGAGGATATAAAGCTGGGCAGGCTGACAGACGGTGTCGTCTAAAAAGCGAATGCCTTCTTGAAAGGCAATTTTATCCTGAGAGGTTAAAGGTCCATTGACTTCTACATAGTAAGTTTTTTCAACGTGGTATTGAGGGTGCAGCAGCTGAAATCCCAAAGGACCATTGTCGGTAATCAGAAGAAGGCCTTCAGTATCTCTATCCAGCCGTCCGATAGAGTAAAGATTTTCTTTCTCTATCTCCTTGTCCAGCAAATCTAGAACAGTCAATTTTTCAGCGTCACGATTGGCTGTGACTGCGCCAGCGGGTTTATTCAGCATGTAGTAACGGTGGGCAGGGTCGCTGACCTGTTTGCCTTGAAAAGTAATCTGCTGCAGGCCGGTATCAACGTTTTGGCTGAGTTTATAGGCGGGCTTACCATCCACTAAAATCTGTCTTTGTAAAAGGTTTTGTTTCATCTTTTTTCGGCTGATATGATTAGCAGCCAGCAGTTGGTCGAGGCGCATCTGTTTTCCTTGTTTTTTTCTAAATCATATCATAAATTTTCAGGATGGGAAATGCAAATCCTCATGCAGCTCCCATATTTTTTAATGAAAACATTTACACTTATCAAAGCCGTGTTTTTTGCCTGCGTCTGTGGTATAATTGTTCAGTTAGAAATAAAATTTAAAAATTCAGAGGAAATCATGACAAAATTAAGAGAAGATATCCGTAACATTGCGATTATCGCCCACGTTGACCATGGGAAAACAACCCTCGTTGACGAATTATTGAAGCAATCTGAAACTCTTGATGCTCGTACAGAGTTGGCAGAGCGTGCTATGGACTCAAACGATATCGAAAAAGAGCGCGGTATTACGATCCTTGCTAAAAATACAGCCGTTGCTTACAACGGGACTCGTATCAACATCATGGATACACCAGGACACGCGGACTTTGGTGGAGAAGTTGAGCGTATCATGAAAATGGTTGACGGTGTTGTTTTGGTGGTAGATGCCTACGAAGGAACCATGCCACAAACTCGTTTCGTATTGAAAAAAGCCCTGGAACAAGATCTTGTCCCAATCGTTGTTGTCAACAAAATCGACAAACCATCTGCTCGTCCAGCAGAAGTAGTAGACGAAGTATTGGAGCTCTTCATTGAGCTTGGTGCAGACGATGACCAGCTTGATTTCCCAGTTGTTTATGCTTCAGCTATCAACGGAACTTCTTCACTTTCTGACGATCCTGCTGATCAAGAAAAAACAATGGCACCAATCTTTGATACCATTATCGACCATATCCCAGCTCCAGTGGACAACTCTGATGAACCTTTGCAGTTCCAAGTCTCACTCTTGGACTACAATGACTTTGTAGGTCGTATTGGTATCGGACGTGTCTTTCGTGGTACTGTTAAGGTTGGGGACCAAGTTACCCTTTCTAAACTAGACGGAACAACGAAAAACTTCCGTGTTACAAAACTCTTTGGTTTCTTTGGCTTGGAGCGTCGTGAAATCAACGAAGCAAAAGCGGGTGACTTGATTGCTGTATCAGGTATGGAAGATATCTTTGTTGGTGAGACGATTACACCGACAGATACCATTGAGCCTCTTCCAATCCTTCACATCGATGAGCCAACGCTTCAAATGACTTTCTTGGTAAACAACTCACCTTTTGCTGGCCGGGAAGGAAAATGGGTAACCTCTCGTAAGGTGGAAGAACGCTTGCAAGCAGAATTGCAGACAGACGTATCCCTTCGTGTTGACCCAACAGATTCACCAGATAAGTGGACAGTTTCAGGTCGTGGCGAATTACACTTGTCAATCCTGATCGAAACCATGCGTCGTGAAGGATATGAGTTGCAAGTATCTCGTCCAGAAGTTATCGTAAAAGAAATCGATGGCGTTAAGTGCGAGCCATTTGAGCGTGTCCAAATTGATACTCCAGAAGAATACCAAGGATCTGTTATCCAAAGCCTTTCTGAACGTAAGGGCGAAATGTTGGATATGATTTCAACTGGTAATGGTCAAACTCGTTTGGTCTTCCTCGTTCCAGCGCGTGGTTTGATTGGTTACTCAACTGAGTTCTTATCCATGACTCGTGGTTACGGTATCATGAACCATACCTTCGACCAATACTTGCCATTGATTCCAGGTGAAATTGGTGGACGTCACCGTGGTGCGCTTGTTTCCATCGATGCTGGTAAGGCAACGACCTACTCTATCATGTCTATCGAAGAGCGCGGAACTATTTTTGTCAACCCAGGTACTGAGGTTTACGAAGGAATGATCATCGGTGAAAACTCTCGTGAAAATGACTTGACTGTTAATATCACCAAAGCTAAACAGATGACTAACGTTCGTTCTGCAACCAAGGACCAGACAGCAGTTATCAAGACACCTCGTATCTTGACCTTGGAGGAATCTTTGGAATTCTTGAACGACGATGAGTACATGGAAGTAACGCCAGAATCTATTCGTCTGCGTAAGCAAATTTTGAACAAACAAGAACGCGAAAAAGCCAATAAAAAGAAAAAATCAGCTGCAGCTGAATAAGCAAAAGGGAAAGGAGCAGCAAGATGGTTTATCTTATCATTGGGATTTTAATCCTCTTTTTCTACATTTTTGCTGTTCCATCCAGTATTAAAGGGACTGTTAATGCAGTGACTATGGTGCTACTGATTGTAGCCTTAATTATCTTATTTGGCTTAGGCATTTTTAAAATTTTCCAGTTGCCAGCTGAATATTTTGTAGGTTTCGGCCTATCCGTAGTGACCGTCTTGGCTTTGCGGGACATTAACCGTCTAAAGCCGCCAAAGAAATCAAAAAAGAATTTTGATGAAGAATAATAAATGAGCAAAAACTTAGAAAGTCGGACAGACTTTTTGAGTTTTTGCTCTTTTTCTTTACAAAAACAATAGGTTTATGTTACAAAATATTTCAAATAGATGAAAACATATCATTTTTTTCAAAACTTGCTTACAGTCGAAAATAAAAGACTCCTATGTCTTTTTTATTTTCAAAAAAAAAGGTAAAATAGAATGAAGTATGAATGGAAGAGGTTGCTTATGAAAAATATAGCAAATTTTGCCAATAAGAAGGTCTTGGTCCTAGGATTGGCCAAGTCGGGTGAGTCAGCTGCTCGCCTTTTAGATAAATTAGGAGCTATCGTGACAGTTAACGACGGTAAACCTTTCGAGGAAAATCCTGCTGCTCAATCCTTGCTAGAAGAAGGTATAAAAGTGGTGACAGGAGGCCATCCTTTGGAGTTATTGGACGAAGACTTTGAATTGATGGTGAAAAATCCGGGTATTCCTTATGACAATGCCATGGTCGTTCGAGCTCTTGAAAAGAAGATTCCTGTTATCACTGAAGTAGAGTTGGCTTATCTAATTTCAGAAGCACCGATTATTGGTATTACGGGTTCAAATGGTAAGACGACGACCACAACCATGATTGCGCAAGTCTTGACGGCTGGCGGTCAAAACGGTTTGTTGTCTGGTAATATCGGCTTTCCTGCTAGTCAGGTAGCCCAAACAGCCAGCAGCAAAGATACGCTGGTCATGGAATTGTCTTCTTTCCAGTTGATAGGGATTGAAGATTTTCATCCGCAAATCGCTGTTATTACCAACCTCATGCCGACTCATTTAGATTATCACGGCTCTCTTGAGGAATATGCAGCTGCCAAGTGGAATATCCAGAAAAACATGACAGCTGATGATTATTTGGTTTTGAATTTCAATCAAGATTGGGCCAAGGAAATGGCTAGCCAGACTCAGGCTACTGTTGTGCCTTTTTCAACGACTGAAAAGGTGGATGGTGCCTATTTAGAGGGTGATGTCTTGACCTTCCGTGGAGAAGCGATTATGCAGGCGGCTGAAATCGGCGTTCCTGGCAGTCATAATGTCGAAAATGCTCTGGCTACGATTGCTGTGGCCAAACTGCGTGGCATTGACAATCAGACGATCAAAGAAGTCTTGTCTGTTTTTGGTGGTGTTAAGCACCGTCTCCAGTATGTGGGACGTGTAAATGAGGTTGCCTTTTACAATGACAGTAAGTCTACCAATATCTTGGCAACCCAGAAAGCCTTATCTGGTTTTGACAATAGCAAGGTGATTCTAATTGCGGGTGGCTTGGACCGTGGCAATGAATTTGACGAGTTGGTGCCTGACCTCAAAGGGCTCAAAAAAATGGTTATCTTAGGACAATCAGCTGCGCGTGTAAAGAGAGCGGCTGATCAGGCTGGTGTTTCTTATCTGGATGCGACTGATGTCCGGGATGCGGCTCATAAGGCCTTTGCTCAAGCGGAGCCAGGAGACATTGTCTTGCTCAGTCCTGCCAATGCCAGCTGGGATATGTATAGTAATTTTGAAGTCCGTGGCGATGAATTTCTCGCTGTATTTGAAGAATTAAAAGGTTAAGATGAAAAAGATTGTATTTACTGGTGGAGGAACGGTTGGGCATGTAACCCTCAACCTTCTCCTGATTCCGAAATTTATCAAAGAAGGCTGGCAGGTCCACTATATTGGTGATAAGCATGGTATTGAGTACCAGGAAATCCAAAAGTCTGGACTGGACGTGACCTTCCATTCGGTGGCTACGGGCAAGCTTCGTCGCTATTTTTCATGGCAGAATCTGCTGGATGGCTTTAAGGTTGTTTGGGGCATTTTCCAGTCGATGGGTATTATGCTCAAGGTTCGGCCGCAGGCCCTCTTTTCTAAGGGAGGCTTCGTATCCGTTCCGCCCGTGATTGCAGCTCGGCTGTCCGGAGTGCCCGTCTATGTTCATGAGTCGGATCTATCCATTGGCTTGGCCAATAAAATTGCCTATAAGTGTGCGACCAAGATGTATGCAACCTTTGAGCAATCTTCCAGTCTGACCAAGATTGAGCATGTGGGAGCTGTAACCAAGGTCGGCAGTCAAGAGTCAGTCCCACCGCAGGAACTAGAAGAAATTCGTCAGTATTTTGATAAAGAACTGCCAACCCTGCTTTTTGTCGGTGGTTCTGCTGGTGCTAAGGTTTTTAATGACTTTGTCAGCCAGAATCAAGCTGCGCTGACCGAACGCTACAACGTTATCAATCTGACAGGCGATGCAAGTTTGGATGCTCTGTCTGAACGTCTCTTTCGCAGAGCCTATGTGACTGACCTCTACCAACCTTTGATGGACTTGGCAGATGTGGTGGTGACCCGAGGCGGTTCCAATACAATCTTTGAACTCTTGGCTATGGCTAAGCTTCATATTATCGTTCCTCTGGGACGCGAAGCCAGCCGCGGCGATCAGATTGAAAATGCGGATTATTTTGTGAAAAAGGGATATGCCAAGCAATTGGCAGAGGAACAGCTGGATATGAGCAATTTACAGGCAGCACTTGATGACCTTTTGGCGAACCAGGCTTCTTATCATCAAGCTATGAAAAATTCTCAGGAAATCAAGTCTGTAGATGAATTTTATGCTTTATTGAAAGCGGATATTGACAAGGGAAAGAAATGAGCAAGAAAAACCACGATGAGCCAAAGGAAGAGGTAAGTGAGCACCTCTCTGAATGGCAGAAACGAAACAAAGAATATCTTGAAAAGAAGGCTCAGGAAGAGGCCAGCAAACAAAAGGAGCTGGAAAAAGAGGAAGCAAAAGAAGCTGAAGCTGGGGACTCAATCGAAGGCGGAGAAATAGCTGAAGAGACGGAAGAAGATGACTCATCCTATGAAGAGGAAGAAACAGAATATTTGGAAGATGACTCATCCGAACCTGAGCTAGAGACTGAATTGAGCGAGAAAGAGCGCAAAAAACTGGAGAAACTTCAGAAAAAGGCAGAAAAAGAAGCTGCTAAGGTGCATATTTCAAGGGTTCATATTTATCGAGCACTGCCGGTTTTGCTGGGCAGTGGCTTGATTTTTCTCCTGTCAGTCTATTTTTTGACGCCACTAGCGACCATGAAGACTATCAAGTTTTCAGGGAATCAAATGGTCAGTCAGGAAGATCTGCTCAAAAGCAGTAAGATTGATGAGAAGGACTATACTTTAACAACCTTTATCAATGGCGGTAATCATATCCGCAATATGAAAGCTTCTAGTCCTTGGATTAACAACCTGGAGATGGCTTATAAGTTTCCGATTACTTTTCAGGTAAAAGTCAAGGAGTACGGAGTTCTGGCCTATCTGCATGAGGGTGGCCAGTACTATCCTATTCTGACAAATGGAGAGATCATTTCGGACCCAACTGCTGCAGATTCTATGCCGGAAACCCATATTTCGATAGAGTTTTCAGATAAAAAATTGATTAAGGAATTTGCCCTTCAAATTGAAAAGGTACCGGCTTCGGTTAAGAAAAATATTAAGACAGTTCAGCTAACTCCAAGCAAGGTGACACCGGACTTGGTTACGCTGACCATGCATGACGGCAATAAAATCTTGGTACCAATTTCGCATATTGCTAAGAAACTGCCATATTACAAGGGAATCCAATCACAGTTGGAAGAGGATGTACCTAGTGTTGTAGATATGGAAGCAGGGATTTTTAGTTATGTTGAAGGAGCTCAAAACGAGTCGTCTTCTTCTGATGAAGAAAAGCAGAAAGCAGAAGAGGAATCGACGGGACAGCCAACAGAACAAGCGGCTGAGCAGGTGACAGAAAGTCAGGAACAAGAACCTGCAGAGCCGCAAAATTCGACAGAAAACCCGGGAACTGCTGAAAATCGCTAAATTATATGTAGAAAAACTGCACATTTTCAGTTTCTTTATGTTATAATAAAGCTTGGGTAACTCTAATTTTTAGCGTTATTAGTATAGACCGGAAACATGGAAGATAGAGAGGACTGGTGTAATGGCTAGAGACGGCTTTTTTACTGGATTAGATATAGGAACTAGCTCAATTAAAGTGTTGGTGGCAGAGCACATCAATGATGAAATGAATGTTATTGGGGTCAGCAACGCAAAAAGTGCTGGCGTTAAAGATGGAATTATTGTTGATATTGAGGCTGCTGCTGCTGCCATTAAGACAGCTATTTCTCAAGCAGAAGAAAAGGCAGGCATTTCAATTGGTTTAGTTAACGTCGGACTTCCGGCTAATCTCTTACAGATTGAGCCTACTCAGGGTATGATTCCTGTGACTAGTGATTCTAAGGAAATCACAGATACAGATGTAGAGAATGTTGTTAGATCTGCTCTGACTAAGAGTATGACTCCTGATCGCGAAGTGATTACTTTCATCCCAGAAGAGTTTGTAGTGGATGGTTTCCAAGGGATTCGTGACCCACGCGGTATGATGGGGATTCGCTTAGAAATGCGTGGTCTTCTCTACACTGGACCACGGACTATTCTCCACAACCTCCGCAAGACAGTGGAGCGCGCGGGAGTTCAGCTTGAGAACGTTATTATTTCCCCATTGGCAATGACTAAGTCAATCTTGAACGAAGGGGAACGTGAGTTTGGTGCAACTGTCATTGATATGGGCGGCGGTCAAACTACAGTAGCTTCTGTTAGAGGTCAAGAACTTCAATATACGAATATATACCAAGAAGGCGGCGACTACGTAACCAAGGATATCTCCAAGGTTTTGAAGACTTCGCAAAAGTTGGCTGAAAGTCTCAAGTTTAACTATGGGTCTGCTTATGTTCCAGAAGCTGGCACAGAGTCCTTCCAAGTAGAAGTGATTGGCGAGATTGAGCCGGTTGAAGTAACTGAAAAGTATCTGGCTGAGATTATTTCTGCTCGTATCCAACACATCTTTGAGCAAATCAAACGCGATTTGGATAGAAGGCATCTTCTCGAGTTGCCAGGCGGTATTGTGATTATTGGTGGAGCAGCTATTCTTCCAGGAGTGGTTGAGTTGGCTCAGGAAGTGTTTGGCGTGAATGTCAAGCTTTATGTGCCAAATCAAATCGGCATTCGCAACCCAGCCTTTGCACATGTTATCAGCTTGTCAGAGTATGCTGGAAACTTAACAGATGTGGATATGCTGGCTCAGGTTGCTGTTCATGGTGATGAGCAACTGCGCCATCGACCTGTATCCTTTGAGCGTCCTGCTCAGTCAGTACCACGCTTTGAACCTCAACCAGCTGATGAGATTCCTGAGGAACCGGTTCAAGAAGTTCCAGTTGCCAGTGCTGATGTGCCAAACCAAGAACCAAAAACCGGTATTACAGATCGGATGCGCAACCTAATTGGCAAAATGTTTGATTAAGGAGAATACAGAGAATATGACATTTTCATTTGACGCTGCTGCTGCACAAGGCGCAGTAATTAAAGTTATTGGTGTCGGTGGAGGTGGCGGTAATGCCATCAACCGAATGATTGATGAAGGTGTTGCTGGTGTTGAATTCATCGCAGCAAATACAGATGTTCAAGCTCTTAGCAGTGCCAAGGCTGAAACAGTGATTCAGCTCGGTCCTAAGCTGACTCGCGGACTTGGTGCCGGAGGTCAGCCTGAAGTTGGCCGCAAGGCTGCTGAAGAAAGTGAAGAAGTCCTGACCGAAGCTCTGCAAGGAGCAGATATGGTCTTCATCACTGCTGGTATGGGTGGTGGATCTGGGACAGGAGCTGCTCCAGTGATTGCTCGTATCGCAAAAAATGTTGGTGCTCTGACTGTCGCTGTAGTTACACGTCCTTTCGGTTTCGAAGGAAGCAAGCGCGGAACTTTTGCAGTAGAAGGAATCAACGAACTTCGAGAGCATGTAGACACACTCTTGATTATCTCAAATAACAACTTGCTTGAAATTGTAGATAAGAAGACTCCGCTCCTTGAAGCACTCAGTGAAGCTGATAATGTTCTTCGCCAAGGTGTCCAAGGGATTACCGACTTGATTACCAGCCCAGGACTGATTAACCTTGACTTTGCCGACGTGAAAACAGTTATGGCAGACAAGGGTAATGCCTTGATGGGAATTGGTGTTGGTAGCGGTGAAGAACGTGTCATCGAAGCTGCTCGCAAAGCTATCTACTCACCTCTTTTGGAAACAACCATTGATGGCGCAGAGGACGTAATTGTCAACGTTACTGGTGGCCTAGATATGACTCTGATTGAAGCTGAAGAAGCTTCAGAAATTGTCAACCAAGCAGCAGGTCATGGTGTGAACATCTGGCTCGGTACTGCGATTGATGAGTCTATGAAGGATGAAATCCGCGTGACTGTTGTGGCTACTGGTGTCCGTCAGGATAAGGTTGAAAAGGTTAGCGGTATTCGTCAGACCCAGCAGCCTACTGGTCCAAGCCGTCCGCAGCAAGTTGAGCCAAATCGCGAAGTTCGCTCAGGACAGTTTGAACGAAACTTTGATATGACCGAAACGGTTGATATTCCTGCTCCAAGCCGTCAAAGAACGGATGCGCCTAAAGGTTCAGCCTTTGGTGATTGGGATCTTCGCCGCGAAGCGATTGTTCGTCAGGCTGAACCAAGTTCGTCAGCCCGCGTGGAACGCTATGCAGAAACTAATGAAGATGATGATGAATTGGAAACACCTCCATTCTTCAGAAATCGTTAATCTAAATCATGAATTTGCAGAATAATAAAGAGTTGGTCTTTCAATCCGTCGCTCAAGCGGCGGAGCAAGCCCATCGTTTGAAAGATTCAGTAAATATCATTGCAGTTACCAAATATGTTGACTGCGAAACAACTCAGGAGCTTGCACGTACAGGTATTCAGCATATCGGAGAAAATCGGGTAGATAAATTTCTAGATAAATACCATGCTCTGAAAGATGAGAATCTGACCTGGCACCTGATCGGCAGTTTGCAGAGGAGAAAAGTCAAGGATGTGATTAACTATGTTGATTACTTTCACGCTTTAGATTCTGTAAAATTGGCCAAGGAGATTGACAAACGGGCTGAACATGTGATTAAATGTTTCCTGCAGGTGAATATTTCTAAAGAAGAGAGCAAGCATGGCTTTTTGATTGAAGAACTTGAAGTTGTCCTGCCTGAACTTGAAAAATTAGAAAATGTTCAAATTGTGGGATTGATGACTATGGCTCCGTTTGAAGCTAGTCATGAGGAGCTGAACCAAATTTTTGAAAAGGCTCATCAACTACAAAAAGAATTAAAAAAGAAACAGTTAAATAATATGCCCTTTTCTGAATTAAGCATGGGAATGAGCCGTGATTATCCAGAAGCAATTGCCCATGGCTCGACCTATGTCAGAATCGGTACAGCATTTTTTAAATAGGAAAGAAATATGTCATTAAAAGATAGATTTGATAAATTTATAGATTATTTTACAGAAGATGGAGATGAGACTGAGGTTCAGGAGCAGACTGTCAGCAGACCTGCAGCGCCTGTTAAGCAGAAGCCTGAATTGGTTCAGCCTAAGCCAGTCAGAGAGAGCAAGCCAGCTCCTCGTCCGGTTGCTGCGGCCAAGCCACAGCCTAAACCACAGCCACAACAGAAATCTTCGACAGAGAATATTACCAGACTGCATGCACGTCAGCAGGAATTGGCTCAGCACCGTGCAAATGCGGATGAGAAGATTACGATTGATGTTCGTTATCCGAGGAGATATGAGGAAGCGACTGAAATTGTTGACCTGCTTTTGGCCAATGAAAGCATCCTGATTGACTTCCAGTATATGACTGAGGTACAGGCTCGTCGCTGTTTAGACTACCTAGACGGTGCGCGTTATGTCTTGGCTGGAAATTTGAAAAAAGTTGCAAGCACTATGTATTTGCTGACTCCGATTAATGTAGTGGTAAATGTGGAAGATATCCGCCTGCCAAACGATGTTGAAATCAGCGAATTCGACTTTGATATGAAGCGCAGTAGATAAGAGATATGTTATATTTTGTAATTCGTGCCATCTCTAATCTTTTCGATCTTTATAGCATTGCCTTGATTGTCTATGCACTTCTGTCTTGGTTTCCAGGAGCCTATCAAACCAAATTCGGAGAGTTTCTAACACGAATTGTAGAACCGTATTTAAAACTTTTCCGCCGTCTTCCCTTGCAGTTTGCAGGGCTGGACTTTACCGTTTGGGTTGCAATTCTGGCTTTAAACCTTTTAAATCGTGTGGTCTTTTATTTAATAAGCGTCTTACTAATGTTATTATGATGAAAGATTTATATCAACACTTTTCGCATGAGGATCGAGAGTTTATTGATAGGAGTCTGGAGCTGCTTCAGCGGGTTCAAGATACCTATGCCTTTGAAACAACTTCTTTTTTGAATCCCCATCAGGTCTCAATCCTGAAGAATATTGGCAAGCAATATGATGTGCAAGTCTTTGCTAGTTCAGATTATTTTCCAAGTGAACTGGCAAGAGTTCTTGTGGCGCCTTCCTATTACCAACTGAATATGGATGATTTTGAATTGAGCTTGCTGGAAATTTACTATGCAAGCAAATTTTATAAAATCAGTCATTCGCAGATTATGGGGACCTTGCTCAATCAATTGGGGATTGAAAGACGGACCTTTGGTGATATTCTTGTAGTTGGAGACCGTGCTCAGCTCTTTGTAGATAAGAGACTATCCCAGTATTTTATAGATCATGTCTCTAAAATTGCAAAGATGCCTGTCAGACTAAAGGAAGTTTCCCTTGCAGAGCAGCTGAAAGAGCAAAAGCAGGCTGTCACCAGAGAAATTTTAGCATCTAGTCTTCGATTGGACAAGTTGGTAGCCAGCACCTTTAAGTTATCAAGAAGCCAGGCTGCTCAGCTAATTTCTGGCAAGCATGTGAAAATGAACTATGCTGTTAATGACAATCCCAGCCAGCAGGTCGGGCTTGAAGACTTGATTAGCGTTAGACGATTTGGAAGATTTAAGGTTTTAAGAGAAAATGGCCTTTCCAAGAATGGAAAACATAAGTTAACTGTTGAATTATTAGCTAGTAAATGAGGAGGAACTATGACACTTACAGCATTAGAAATTAAAGATAAATCCTTTGGAACCAAGTTTAGAGGCTATGATGTTGAAGAGGTAGATGAATTCCTGGACATCGTTGTCCGTGATTATGAGGACTTGGTTCGTGAAAATCACGAAAAAGAAGCAAAAATTCGTAATCTGGAAGAACGTCTGACATATTTTGATGAGATGAAAGACTCTCTCAGCCAGTCTGTCTTGATTGCTCAGGATACGGCTGAGCGTGTTAAAGTTGCTGCCAATGAGCGATCTACAAATATTGTCCGTCAGGCAGAGCAGGATGCGCAGCATTTGTTGGATGGAGCTAAGTACAAAGCTGATGAAATTTTGCGTCAGGCAGCGGACAATGCTAAGAAAGTAGCCATTGAAACAGAAGAACTGAAAAACAAAACACGTGTCTTCCACCAACGCTTGAAATCAACCATTGAGAGCCAGCTCAGTATTGTGAATTCATCTGAATGGGAAGAAATCCTGCGTCCGACAGCTACTTACTTGCAGACCAGCGATGAGGCCTTCAAGGAGGTTGTATCGGAGGTTCTGGGAGAAGAAGCAGTTGTCCGCGAGGAAGAAGTGGATGTTACACGTC
The DNA here is from genome assembly GCF_008329445.1 of Streptococcus sanguinis. Lineage (GTDB taxonomy): Bacteria > Bacillota > Bacilli > Lactobacillales > Streptococcaceae > Streptococcus > Streptococcus sanguinis_O. The sequence goes on from NZ_VIBR01000004.1 coordinate 197,272, forward strand.
AATTTTCTCCAGAGGAAATGGCTGAGTTGCAAGAGCGCATTGAAGCTGCTAACCGTGAATTAGCTGCGACCCAAGCTTTTTCTCCGCTCAGCGATGAAGATATAGAAGCTCACGCAGCTGAGGAAAACTCAGAAGCTGACCATCACGATGATGACACAAATGGGGAACAAAAAGTTCCAGTAAATATTTTATAATTTTAAAAAAGATAAGATTGTAAAAACACAGACCAAGCAAAATACTTTCAGCGAGCAGATGATGGTGAAAGATCTGCAGTCCATCTTGCTTGGGCTATCATTTTACAGAACTTTCTTCTGAAATCAGTAGGATGAGACGTCAGTCCACGTTACGGACAAAGAGGGGCAAGAGGAGCATCATGCTATTGTCTTGCCTAAACAAAGGTGGTACCGCGAATTTTCGTCCTTTTTGGAGAAGTTTGCGGTTTTTAATTTGTAATTTTAAAAATAAAGAGGAATAGAATGAAACTGAAAGAAACACTCAATCTTGGAAAAACTGCTTTTCCTATGCGGGCCGGTCTTCCAAATAAGGAGCCAATCTGGCAGAAGGAATGGGATGAAGCTAAGCTTTATCAGCGTCGTCAGGAACTGAACGAAGGCAAGCCGCACTTTATCTTGCATGATGGGCCTCCCTATGCTAACGGTAATATTCACGTCGGCCATGCCATGAATAAAATTTCCAAAGATATCATTGTTCGCTCAAAGTCTATGGCTGGCTACTATGCACCTTACATTCCAGGATGGGATACGCATGGTCTTCCGATTGAGCAGGTGTTGGCAAAGCAAGGCATTAAGCGCAAAGAGCTAGACTTGGTAGACTACCTCAATATGTGTAGGGACTATGCGCTTAGCCAAGTCGAAAAGCAAAAAGAAGATTTCAAGCGTTTGGGAGTTTCTGGTGATTGGGAAAATCCTTATGTAACCTTGACATCTGACTATGAAGCCGCTCAGATCCGTGTCTTTGGTGAAATGGCTAAGAAAGGCTATATCTACCGTGGTGCTAAGCCCGTTTACTGGTCTTGGTCTTCTGAGTCAGCTTTGGCTGAAGCGGAAATTGAATACCATGATTTGGTTTCCACCTCTCTCTATTATGCTAACCGCGTCAAAGATGGTAAAGGAGTATTGGACTCCGATACTTACATCGTCGTATGGACAACAACTCCGTTTACTATTACAGCTTCTCGTGGTTTGACTGTTGGAGCAGATATTGATTACGTAGTCGTTCAGCCAGCAGGTGAATCTCGTAAGTTTGTGGTTGCTTCAGAATTGTTGAATAGTCTGTCTGAGAAATTTGGATGGGCTGATGTTCAAGTTTTGGCTACCTACCGTGGTCAAGAATTGAACCACATCGTGACAGTTCACCCATGGGATACCGCTGTAGATGAACTTGTTATCCTTGGTGACCACGTTACGACTGACTCTGGTACCGGTATTGTCCATACAGCACCTGGTTTTGGTGAGGACGACTATAATGTTGGTGTAGCTAATGGCTTGGAAGTATTTGTCACTGTTAATGAGCGTGGTATCATGATGGAAAATGCTGGTCCTGACTTTGCAGGCCAGTTCTATGACAAAGTTGCACCAACAGTTATTGAAAAGCTTGGTGACTTGCTCCTTGCTCAGGAAGAAATCTCTCACTCCTACCCATTTGACTGGCGGACCAAGAAGCCAATTATCTGGCGGGCAGTACCACAGTGGTTTGCATCTGTTTCTAAATTCCGTCAAGAAATTTTGGACGAAATTGAAAAGGTTAAATTCCATTCTGAATGGGGTAAAGTACGTCTCTATAATATGATTCGTGACCGTGGTGACTGGGTTATCTCGCGTCAGCGGGCTTGGGGTGTACCATTGCCAATCTTCTATGCCGAAGACGGAACACCAATCATGACGGCTGAAACCATCGAACACGTAGCTCAGCTCTTTGAGGAGCACGGATCTATCGTCTGGTGGAAGCGTGAAGCAAAAGACCTTTTACCAGAAGGATTTACTCATCCAGGTTCTCCAAACGGCGAATTTACCAAGGAAACGGACATCATGGACGTTTGGTTTGACTCAGGTTCATCATGGAATGGTGTAGTAGTCAATCGTCCTGAGTTAACTTACCCGGCTGATCTTTATCTAGAAGGTTCAGACCAATACCGAGGTTGGTTCAACTCCTCCCTCATCACTTCAGTTGCCAACCATGGCGTAGCTCCTTACAAACAAATCTTGTCACAAGGATTTGCCTTAGATGGTAAGGGCGAAAAGATGTCTAAATCCCTTGGAAATACAATTGCTCCAAGTGACGTGGAAAAACAATTTGGTGCGGAAATCTTGCGTCTCTGGGTAACCAGTGTTGACTCTAGCAACGACGTTCGTATCTCTATGGATATCTTGGGTCAAGTTTCTGAAACCTACCGTAAGATTCGGAATACGCTTCGTTTCTTGATTGCCAATACCTCTGACTTTAATCCAGCTGAGGATGCCGTAGCTTACGAAGAACTTCGCTCCGTTGATAAATACATGACTATCCGCTTCAATCAATTAGTAGAGACTATTCGCAAGGCTTACGCAGACTTTGAGTTTCTGACTATTTATAAAGCGATTGTCAACTTTGTGACTGTTGACTTGTCCGCTTTCTATCTGGACTTTGCCAAAGATGTCGTCTATATCGAAGCAGCAAAATCATTGGAACGTCGTCAGATGCAGACTGTTTTCTATGATATTTTAGTCAAGATTACCAAGTTGTTGACGCCAATCTTGCCGCACACAGCAGAAGAGATTTGGTCTTACCTAGAGCATGAAGAGGAAGAATTTGTACAGTTATCTGAATTGCCAGAAGCTCAGACTTTCCCAAATCAAGAAGAAATCTTGGACACTTGGTCTGCCTTTATGGACTTCCGCAGTCAGGCTCAGAAAGCCTTAGAAGAAGCCCGCAATGAGAAGGTTATTGGGAAATCGTTGGAAGCACATCTGACTGTCTATCCGAATGAAGTCATCAAGACCTTGCTGGAAGCAGTTAACAGCGATGTGGCCCAGCTTCTCATTGTTTCTCAATTAACGATTGCTGAAGGACCTGCTCCAGAAGGCGCTCTAGTCTTTGAAGATGTAGCTTTTGTCGTAGAGCATGCGCAGGGACAAGTCTGTGATCGCTGCCGTCGCATTGATACAACAGTTCAAGAGCGCAGCTATCAAGCCCTTGTCTGTGACCACTGTGCAGAAATTTTAGAAGAAAACTTTGCTCAGGCTGTATCAGAAGGCTTTGAGGTCAAGTAAGTTTTAAAATAAAAAATGGCTTTGCCCTTTAGAGGTAAGCCATTTTTTAGATAGATTGATTTGAAAATTTGTTAATTTAAAACCAAATTAGCAAAAACAAACAGTTGCATTTGCAACTGTTTTCTGTTATACTAGTTATAACTTAGGAGTGCTTATTTTAGCCAAAATGTTTTGAAGCTGAAAGAGCTCAGTGGAAGTCAGTTTCTGCAGAGCTTGACTGGCGTAGGTATTTTCAAAGCCAATCAGTTGGTCATAGAGTTTGAGAGCCTGACTGCTAGGATAGAGCTCTTTGAACTTCTTGTTTTGAGCTTTGGTTTTTTTGATAATCAAGCCTCTATCTTCCAGCTTTCCTAGAGAACGGCTGAGGGTAGTCTTGTCAATCTGCACCATCTCTGCCAGTTGAGATTGGCTGAGACCTTCATTTTCGACGATACGAATGAGCAGTAGAAACAAATTATTGTCTAGGCCGTAGTTACTGGCTTTTTGATTCATTTTCATCATGGCTTGTCTAGAAATAAAGCCCATTTGCCGGAAAAGTTGACGGTAATCCATAGGAACTCCTTGATAGTTGCATTTGCACTTATTATACATTAAAAAGTTAGAGGAAACAAGTATGTGGTCTAGGAAAAAATTAACAGAGCTGAACCCGATAGAATTTTATCAGATCTTAAAACTTCGCATTGACACCTTTGTGGTGGAGCAGGAGCGCATCTATCATGAACTGGATGAGAAAGACCTAGAAGCAGTGCATGTTTACCATGCTAATGAACAAGGGGAAATTGATGCTTATGCCCGTGTCTTTGAAGAGGGAGAGCATTTAGTCTTTGGTCGAGTAGTCACAGCTCAGTCTGCACGAGGACAGGGCTTAGGAGGACAGCTTATCAGAGAAATCTTGCAATTATGTGCTGAGAAATGGCTAGGAAAGGAAATTGAAATAGAGGCTCAGGTTCAGGTGGCTGCTCTTTATGAAAAGTATGGCTTCAAATCAGTTGGCCAATCCTTTATTTTTGAATCGACACCTCACATTACCATGATCTATAAACAATAAAAAACTAAGGCGATTGCCTTAGTTTTTACTGTTTCACAGGAATGGAAATTTCGATTAGATTATTAGCGTAAATCGTGCGGATAGCAGCTCTATCAATAGCATTTGCATCAATTTTTCTCTTCAAGAAAAATTCTCTGATTTTTTCGATTTCCTGTTCGCGTACAGCACGGTGCATGTTTGAAATCAAAATTTCATAGTGAAGAGGAGCTTGTGTAAAAACAACATCGCTGTTTCCAGCAGAATAAACTTCGACTAATATCGCATCGGTGCTTTCCAATTGGCTTTTGACAAGGTCAGCATGACTGTTTGTTGTATTAATAAGCTTCATACGATTTCCTCCTGCTTTATACCTGCTATTATTATAACATGTTTGCTATGAATTGTGAATGATTTCTTTAAGCTTTAAGTGCATTTTTCCAAGCCTGGATACCCCATTTATGGCTGCCGCGTTTGAGTGTTTCGATAGCTTCATCGACGGGGAACCAGGCAAGCTGGTTGAAATCTTCCAGCGGTTTTTGGACTTCTTGGAAAGAGGTGACCTCATACAGGTAGGCCGGGTTGTAGAAATGGGTGTCGCGATGGCGGGAGTAAAAATATTCATCAGCTTGTCCAAGATAGCGTCCAAGCTGGGCCGTGAATCCAAGTTCTTCCATCAGCTCGCGTTCAAGCGCAGTCTGATGGTTTTCCCCCTCTTCAATCTCTCCACCGGGCAGAAACCAAGCCCCGTTAGGTGCCTGAACCAAAATAATCTTTTCTTTCTTTTCGTCTGGGATAACGGCATAGACTCCGTAGCGGGTCACATATTCTACATTTGCTTCCTTTTCACCAAAGGTTGGATTTGTCATTCTAATATCCTCAATCTCTAGTCAGTTTACTATCTATCATAATGGACTAAGGACCAGCTGTCAAGAATTTACTCGGTTTATTGGACAGAAAAAGAATGATAGTCCTTGAAAGAAATCTCCTTAAAATAATAAATTCCTTCCTCCGACCGTTTAAAAAAACTCTTCTTTATGGGAATAGTAAAACATTTATAGGAGAAATTGTTATAATAGTAGCGAGGTGGTTTTATGACAGAAAGCAGACTTTTTAAAATCTTATATCTTCTTTTAGAGCAGGGCCGCGCAACAGCTCCCGAATTGGCCTCGCTATTTGAAGTATCTATTCGGACCATCTATCGAGATGTAGACAAGCTGAGTTTGGCAGGAATTCCTATCTATTGCAGTCCAGGCAAAGGCGGGGGTATTTTTCTGATGAAGGATTTTGTCTTGGACAAGGCCTTGTTTTCGGAGTCTGAGAGGGATGAGCTATTAGCAGCTCTTCAAGGCTTGCAGATTTTAACAGATGGCGAGCAAGTAGAGACCTTGTCTAAGCTACAGTCCTTGTTTCAAGTTCAGGCAACTTCCTGGCTGGAGGTGGATTTCACTGACTGGCGCAAAAAAGCAGATCAGAAAGAACTGTTTGATACTATTAAGCATGCAATCTTGCAAAGAAGAGTCTTGTCTTTTTCTTATTTGAATGGGCGTGGAGAAAGAGAGCAGCGCAAGATAGAGGCGCTGAAGTTAGTATTTAAAAGCCAAAACTGGTATGTTGCTGGCTTTTGTCGCTTAAGACAAGCTCCGCGCTTTTTTAAACTCAGCAGAATGAGAGACTGTCAGATGTTAGAGGAACGATTTAAGCAGAGAGTCTTGGATGAGAAATTTAGTTCTGAGGAGCGGCTAGGAGGCACTGTAAAAGTCCTCTTGAAATTTGACCGGAAGCATGCCTTTCGAGTGTACGAGGAGTTTTCAGAAGCAGAGATAGAGGAGACTGATGGGAGCATTTATGTCGAGACGCATTTGCCGAGTCACGATAGTCTTTATACCTACTTGCTATCCTTTTTGGATGGAGTTGAAATCATGGAGCCGCCTCGGTTACGGGAAGAATTCAAAGAAAAGTTAAAAGCTATTGCCGATATTTATAAAAGCTGACAGAGGTTGTCAGCTTTTCTTTGCTATACTGTTTGTAGTAAAGAAAGGAGGGCTCTCTCATGAAATATGAATGGAGAAAAGCCAATCGTGAATTATATCAAATCAAGTCTAAACCCTGTCTTATAGATGTTCCTGCCCAGTCTTTTATCATGATTGACGGCAAGGGCAATCCTAATGCTGCTGACTTTTCGGAACGAGTTGGTGCTCTGTACAGCTTAGCCTATGCTATCAAGATGAACTACAAAAAGACAGCGGCCGAGCAAGAATTTACTGATTTTACAGTCTATCCCTTGGAAGGACTTTGGCAGCAAGAGCAAGCAGGAGAACTCATTAAAGAAGAATTGATTTATACCATTATGATTGGGCAGCCGGACTTTATCACTGAAGAGATGGTGAAAAAGTCTCTGGAACATGTCCGTGTCAAAAAGCCTAATCCTCTCTATGACGAGATTCGTTTTGAGGAAATGACAGAAGAAGTGTGTGTCGCCATGCTGCACCTAGGACCTTTTGACGAAGAACCTCAATCCTTCGCTAAAATGGATGCCTTTTGCCAGAGTCACCAGCTGACACGGATTTCACACACTCATAGGGAAATCTATCTCAATAATCTGAATCGGACAGAACCTAGCAAGCTGAAAACAATTCTGCGCTACAAGGTTCAGAAGGATAAATAAAGAAATAGAGCAGAAAACAGTTAGTTTTCTGCTCTATTTTGTCGAAATTCATTTTTCTTCTTGAGATGAATTAACGGGCTCTGTGCTTTCAGTTTTCTTTGCTGACTTGATGAGAATCTTGCCATTGCTGGTCATGATAGCTTTGAGCTCTTTTTCGCTTGGATTTTCCAGATAAAAGTCAGTAATAGCATCTTCGATATGGTCCTGAATGGTACGGCGCAGTGGGCGAGCGCCCATTTTTGGATCGTAGCCCAGGTCAACCAATTTTTCCTTGACCTTCTCCGTAACATCCAGATGAATGCCATTGGTTGCCAAACGTTGATTAACATCGTCCAGCATAAGGTTGACGATTTGCAGTAGATTGTCCTTGCTGAGCGCCTGGAATTCGATAATGCCGTCAAAACGGTTCATAAACTCAGGACTGAAGAAGTTCCCCAATTCACCCAAAACGGAGTTGGTGCGGCCTTCACGCGCTGCTCCAAAGCCAACGCTGGCTTCAGCTTTGCCAGTTCCGGCATTGGATGTCATGATGATAATGGTGTCCTTGAAGCTGACAGTCCGGCCTTGACCATCGGTCAGGCGGCCATCATCTAGAACCTGCAGGAACATGTGCATAACATCGGGATGGGCCTTTTCCACCTCATCTAGCAGAATGAGTGAGTAGGGATTGCGGCGGACGCGCTCAGTCAATTGACCAGCTTCATCATAGCCGACATAGCCCGGAGGGGCACCGACCAGCTTGGCCAAGCTGTGTTTCTCCATGTATTCACTCATATCAAAGCGAATCATGCTGTCAGCCGAGCCAAAGAGCTCAATAGCTAGTTGCTTAGACAGCTCAGTCTTACCGACACCAGTAGGTCCGACAAAGAGGAAGCTGCCGATTGGGCGATTAGGACTTCCTAGTCCGACCCGGTTGCGGCGGATGGCCTTGGCAATCTTATCCACAGCATCGTCTTGACCGATGACATGAGCCTTTAAGTCACTTGCAAGATTGACTAGTTGAGACTGTTCTTTTTCTTTGAGGTCGCCAACTGGGATATTGGTCTTTTGCTCTACGATGTGCTCAATCGTTTTCTCACTGATAATCGGAGTATCCTTGTCTAGTACACTTGTCTGCTGGAGTTCCTTGTACTTAGCAATCTGGTCGCGGAAGTAAGCCGCCTTTTCGAAATCTTCGTCACGAGTCGCCTGAGCCTTGAGATTTTCAGCCTCAATCAGACGTTGGTCAATGACCTTGGGATCAACGAAGTTGAGGGTCAGATTCATCTTGGATCCAGCCTCATCCAAGAGGTCAATAGCCTTGTCTGGCAAGAAGCGATCTTGGATGTAGCGGTTGGAGAGAAGCGCAGCAGCTTCAATGGCCGCATCTGTGTACTTGACGTGATGGTAGTCTTCGTATTTTTTCTGAATTCCTTTGAGGATGGTAATCGTTTCCTCTACTGTCGGCTCGTCTACTTTAACGGGCTGCATGCGGCGCTCCAGTGCAGCATCCTTCTCAATAATACGATATTCGTTGAGGGTAGTTGCTCCGACCATCTGGAGTTCTCCGCGAGCCAGAGCTGGTTTGAGGATGTTCCCAGCGTCCATATTGCCATCGCCAGCAGAGCCTGCTCCGACAATTTCATGGATTTCATCAATAAAGAGAATGACATCCTGACGAGAACGAATCTCATCTATAAGCTTCTGCATTCTCTCCTCAAATTGGCCACGGATACCAGTTCCCTGTACTAAACTGACAACGTCTAGGCGGATAACCTCCTTGCCTTGGAGTTTATGAGGCACATCACCATCGACAATTTTCTGGGCCAAGCCTTCCACTACGGCTGTTTTTCCGACTCCTGGCTCTCCTATGAGAACAGGATTGTTTTTGGTGCGGCGGTTGAGGATTTCAATGACACGGACGATTTCTTCATCACGGCCAATAACAGGGTCAATCTCACCTCGGCGAGCCAACTCAGTCACGTTGATACCAAACTCTTCCAGCAGGCCTTTTGGCTTTTGCGGACTTGGCTGAGGCTGACCACCCTTGCTAGGATTGGAGCCATAGCCGCCACCACCCCCATAGGCTCCGCCAGATTGGGTAGGAGGGGTAGTTGATTCCTGAGGCTGTTGAAAATTGCTGAGGCTGTTAAAGAAGTCATCGATAGGGTCTGTTCCGTGATTGTTGGCATTAGCGATTCCGCCGAACAAGGAATGTTCAGGATCTGTTTTCATGATTTGGTAGCAGTTTTGGCACAAATCCACCTGCTGTTTATGGCCATTTACGTTGGTATAAAGGTGAATCGTAGATTCATTGATTTTACAATTTTGGCAAAGCATGCAGATACCTCTTTTCTTTTAGTGTGCAAGCTATTTATAGAAATGATTAAAGGTCAAAAATAGTCAAAGTTTTATAGTTTCATTATATCAGTATTCTCGAACTTTGCAAGAATTTACTACAAAATCCTCCCTTAGACCGAGCAGAATGAAAACAAATTCTTGAAAAATTACAAAAAATAGGCTTTTAGTGGTATTTCGGTCGCTATTTATGGTAAAATAAGAGGGAACTAAGTAAATAGGAGAAACAAAATGGAATCACATTTAGTTAGAATTATCAACCGCTTAGAAGCTATGGCTAAGGATGGCGGAAATTTGAAACGTAATTTTGAGCGTGAAGGAGTGGTTGTAGCAGAAGTAGCTTACAGTTATGACGAAGAAAACGGCTCTGTCTTCACCTTGCGTGATGTTGCAGCGCGTGAGACCTATACTTTCGACAGCATCGATTTGATTGCAATGGAAATTTATGAATTACTCTACTAAAAAGCACTTAGCTGCTTTTTATTTTTACCCTTTTTATCTTGTTTTGAAAAAGATAGAAAAGATTCAGTAGTTCTGAAAATTTTACCGCCAGGTGCCAATGAATCCTCGTCTTATAACCTTATATAAGAAAAAGTTATAGGCTGGGCCCAGATTTTTTTGGTATAATGAAAAAGATAATGAAAAAGAAATGAGAATGACATGGTGCAGATTATTGATGGTAGAGGTTTGGCAGAGAAGCTTCAGAAAAAATTAGCCGAAAAAACGGCTCGCCTCAAAGAAAAGACAGGTCAGGTACCGGGCTTGGTAGTGATTGTGGTGGGAAATAATCCAGCCAGTCAAATCTACGTGCGTAATAAAGAGCGCTCAGCCTTGGCTGCTGGCTTTCGGAGTAAGGTAGAACGTCTGCCAGAAGAGACCAGCCAGGAAGAGCTCTTGAGCTTGATTGAAACCTATAATCAAAATCCTGACTGGCATGGGATTTTGGTTCAGCTGCCCTTGCCTGAGCATATTGATGATGAAGCTGTGCTGCTGGCTATTGATCCAGACAAGGATGTTGATGGTTTTCATCCTCTTAATATGGGCAAACTATGGAGCGGCCATCCGGTTATGATTCCGGCTACTCCAGCAGGTATTATGGCAATGTTCCATGAATATGGCGTTGAACTGGAAGGCAAGCGAGCGGTCGTCATCGGGCGGAGTAATATTGTTGGTAAGCCCATGGCTCAGCTGCTTTTGGCTAAGAATGCGACAGTGACCCTAACACATTCACGGACTCACAATCTAGCCAAGACTGCTAAGCGGGCAGATATTTTGGTGGTGGCTATCGGACGTGGACATTTTGTGACCAAGGACTTTGTCAAGGAAGGAGCTGTTGTCATTGATGTCGGTATGAATCGAGATGAGAATGGCAAGCTGATTGGCGATGTTAAGTTTGATGAAGTGTCTGAACTTGCCAGTCTGATTACCCCTGTACCTGGAGGTGTTGGGCCTATGACCATTACCATGCTGATGGAGCAGACCTACCAAGCCTTTAAACGGAGTCTTGAATCATGAAATTTGTTTTTGATTTGGATGGGACCTTGTCCTTTGATTATATGACGATTGATGAGGAGATTAAGCAGGTCCTGCTAACGGCTCCTCAGTTTGGGCATGAAGTTCTGTTTGCTTCGGCGCGCTCCTATCGAGATTGTCTGGGACTATTAGGTTCGGAATTGAGCCAGCAGATAGTGATTGGCCTGAACGGCGGAGTAGCTTATCAGAATGGACAGCTGATGTTTGAGCGTCAGCTGCATCAGTCGAGTTATCAAGCTATTCTAGATACTTGTTTGACCTATAATTTGCCTTTTTTTGTCGATAATACTTTTGACTACAGCGGCCAGATTTTAGAAAAAATCCCTTTTATTGCCAGTGTAGATCCTCTCAGGCGGGCAAGACGGTTGGAACTGACTGAACTCCAGCATCCTATTAAGCTTGTTATTTACATGGGGAATCATGAGCAACTCTTAGACGATGTACAGGCTAGTTTTGCAAACTTGCCTAATCTAAGTCTAGACTATCATGAACATGAGAAATGTTTTTATATCAATCCGGCTGAAACCAATAAGGCTTCAACTGTAAAGGAATTATGCGGCTCGGATTATGTGGCTTTTGGAAATGATCAAAATGATATCCAGCTCTTTAAGAATTCTCTCTACGCTGTGCAGGTTGGTGATTTCCCAGGCTTGAGCGATTATGCGGATGAGCAGGTCGCTTTTCAGGAAAATTTACCCAAGGCAGTTGCAGCAAGAATCTTACAAAAATTTGCAGATTTCCGAAGAAAATAACTTTCTTGCGATACGAGGCACCTGTTTAGGTGCCTTTTGGTGTATAATGAAGATAGGTTTGGTCATCTTGAGACCAGTGCAGGATGAAGTTGGTCTAGGAGAATATCATGGTAAAAAATGCTGAGAATATTTTAAAAAGAGTCATTAGGGAACGCCCCCTAGAAAGTCACAAGGGCGATTATGGACGTCTCTTATTGATTGGGGGGACCTATCCTTATGGGGGCGCCATTATCATGGCAGCTTTAGCAGCAGTCAATAGTGGGGCTGGTCTGGTGACTGTTGCTACAGACAGAGAAAATATCGCCCCTCTGCACAGTCATTTACCGGAGGCCATGGCCTTTGACCTAGAGGAGCAAGACCGATTGACAGAGCAGCTGGTTAAATCAGATCTAGTTTTGATTGGTCCTGGCTTGGCGGAGAATCAACTAGGCCTAGATATCCTACAAAAGGTAATCCAGACTGTGGCAGAACAGCAGATACTCATCATGGATGGCGGAGCCATTTCACTCTTTAGCAAGGCAGCTTTGCCATTTCCAAAAGCACAGACAATTTTTACCCCTCACCAGAAGGAGTGGGAAGGTTTATCGGGTTTGAGCTTGTCAGATCAGACAGCGGCAGCCAATCAGGCAGCGGTCAATCAGCTGCCTTTGGGCAATATTGTCGTGCAGAAAAAGCATGGAACGACCATCTATCAAAGTGGACAAGAGCAGGTCTTTGAGCTGAAAGTAGGCGGACCTTACCAGGCAACTGGCGGCATGGGGGATACGCTGGCTGGTATGATTGCTGCTTTTGCGGGTCAGTTCAAGACAAGCAGTCTCTTTGAGCGAGTGGCGGCTGCAACCCTTCTTCATTCCCTCATCGCAGATAAATTGGGTCAGGAAGCTTATGTCGTCCTGCCAACGGCAATCAGCAGAGCCATTCCAAGGTGGATGAAGGAGATGAGTCAGTAGACATTTTCTTGGGTTTTAAGTCAGCTGGGTTTCTTTTGTGGAAGCCCAGTTTTTTTCTTGCTTTCAGGGAATTTTTAGACTTTGTAATCGGTTTTTTATGCAGTTTTTTGTTATAATAAAAGTTACGGAAAAACTAGAAATGAAAGGAAAAGGGCATGCCAGAGTATTTGTCGGTTTCGACCTTGACCAAGTATCTGAAGATGAAGTTTGAGCGGGATCCTTATTTGGAGCGGGTCTATCTGACTGGTCAGGTGTCCAATTTCCGCCGGCGCCCCAATCATCAGTATTTCTCATTGAAAGATGAAAAGGCCGTCATTCAGGTCACGATTTGGTCTGGTATCTACCAGAAGTTGGGCTTTGAGCTGGAAGAAGGCATGAAAATCAATGTCATTGGTCGGGTGCAGCTCTATGAGCCGAGCGGTTCGTATTCTATCATCATTGAAAAAACAGAGCCGGATGGTATCGGTGCCTTGGCTATCCAGTTTGAACAGCTCAAGAAAAAACTGGGAGAAGAAGGGCTTTTTCAAGATAAATTCAAGCAAGCCTTGCCCCAATTTCCTAAGAAAATCGGTGTTGTAACCAGTCCCAGCGGAGCGGTCATCCGAGACATTATCACGACGGTCAGCCGTCGCTTTCCGGGAGTGGAGATTGTCCTTTATCCGACAAAAGTGCAGGGAGATGGTGCTGCAGCTCAGGTTGCTGACCACATCAGACTGGCCAATGAGCGGTCGGATTTGGATGTACTGATTATTGGTCGAGGCGGTGGTTCTATCGAAGATCTCTGGGCTTTCAACGAAGAGGAAACGGTTCGGGCTATTTTTGAGTCTCGGATTCCTGTTATTTCTAGTGTCGGCCATGAGACTGATACGACTTTGGCGGACTTTGTAGCAGATCGCAGGGCTGCGACTCCGACGGCTGCGGCTGAGCTAGCAACACCAGTCACGAAGCTAGACCTACTGGGCCATTTGCAGCAGCAGGAAAACCGCATGTCTCGAGCGATTTCCAATCGCCTGGGCTATTATCGAGAGAGGTTAAATAAACTGACCCAGTCAGTTATCTTCCGACAGCCAGAGCGGCTTTACGATGGCCATCTTCAGAAGTTAGACCAGCTCAACCTGCGACTCAAGCAAAAAATTCGCGAATATTATAGTGAAGAGCAACAGCGGGCCAAAATTTTGCAGCATCGTTTGGAGGCATTGAATCCGCTCAGTCGCGTTCAGCGTTTTCAAGAGCAGACTGCCCAGCTGGAGCGTTTGCTGCGCAGCAACATGGCGGTTATTTATGATAACAAGGTGGCTCAAGTCAGGAGATTGTCCGAGGCCTTGCTTATGCTGGATACCAGTCGAATCGTGGCGCGTGGCTATGCTATTGTCCAAAAGAATCAAAAGGTTGTCGAGTCAAGTGCAGGCATTGAAGAAAAAGATGAGCTGACCCTGCTTATGCGGGATGGGCAGCTGGAAGTAGAGGTAAAACATGTCCAAAGAAAAGAAATTTGAAGAAAACTTAGCAGACTTGGAAGTCATTGTCCAAAAGCTGGAAAATGGTGATGTAGCGCTGGAAGAGGCGATTGCGGAATTTCAAAAGGGAATGAAGCTTTCAAAGGAACTTCAGGCTAGTCTGGACAAGGCAGAAAAGACCTTGGTTAAGGTCATGCAGGCAGACGGCACAGAAACGGAAATGGAATGACAAGAAACGAGAAACTGGGAAAAATTGGTCTGACGATTGAAGATTTTTATAGGTCTCAGCAAGTGTCGTCGGATTTATCAGAAGTTATTTTGTATTCGGTGCAGGCAGGCGGCAAGCGGATTCGTCCCTTATTGCTATTGGAGTTGATTCAAGCTTTTGGTCTTGAGCTGGTTGAGGCCCACTATCAGGTCGCGGCGGCTCTTGAGATGATTCATACTGGCAGCCTTATCCATGATGATTTGCCAGCTATGGATGATGACGACTATCGTCGCGGCCGCTTGACTAGCCATAAGAAGTTTGGAGAGGATATGGCTATTTTGGCAGGTGATTCTCTCTTTTTGGACCCCTATGGACTATTGGCAAGAGCTGAGCTGCCCAGTCAGGTCAAGGTGGACTTGATTTCTGAGTTGTCTCTGGCGGCAGGGAGCTTTGGTATGGTCGCGGGACAAGTTCTGGACATGCAAGGCGAAGGCCAAGCAATTAGTTTAGAAGATTTAAAAACCATCCATGCCAATAAGACTGGAAAACTTCTGACGTATCCTTTTGTCGCAGCTGGTTTGATTGTTCAGGCTCAGCAGTCTGTTCAAGACAAGCTTCGTAGGATTGGAGAGCTCTTGGGCTTGGCCTTTCAAGTGCGGGATGATATTTTGGATGTGACAGCCAGCTTTGAAGAGCTGGGTAAAACCCCGCAGAAAGATTTAGCTGCGGCCAAGTCGACTTATCCAGCCTTTCTGGGACTGGATGGAGCTAAGAACTTTTTCAATCAGACCCTTGATGAAGCTGTGGACATTCTGACAGACTTGGAAGAAAAGACAGAGTTTTCAGGCGGAGAAATTCAAAAGATAATAGAAAGTTTGAGATTGAATGGCTAAGGAAAGAGTAGATGTGCTGGCCTACAGACAAGGGCTCTTTGAGACCAGAGAGCAGGCTAAGCGTGGTGTGATGGCTGGACTAGTCATTGCTGCGGCCAATGGCCAGCGCTTTGACAAGCCAGGTGAAAAGATTGACGCAGCCACAGAGCTGCGCTTAAAAGGTGAGAAACTCAGGTATGTCAGCCGAGGCGGCCTCAAGCTAGAAAAGGCTTTGCAAGTCTTTGATATTTCGGTCACTGATCGAGTGACCTTGGATATCGGAGCTTCGACCGGCGGTTTTACAGATGTCATGCTGCAGCACGGAGCTAAGCTGGTCTATGCAGTAGATGTTGGTACTAATCAGCTGGCTTGGAAGCTCAGACAGGATGAGCGGGTTGTTAGCATGGAGCAGTATAATTTTCGCTATGCCCAAAGGACTGACTTTGAACAGGAGCCGAGCTTTGCCAGTATTGACGTCAGCTTTATATCGCTGAGTTTGATTTTACCAGCTCTGCATGAGATTCTGGCTCGAGATGGCCAAGTGGTCGCCTTGATTAAGCCTCAGTTTGAAGCAGGCCGCGAGCAGATTGGGAAAAAAGGGATTGTCAAGGATAAAAAGGTCCATCTAGCAGTTCTGGAAAAGGTCACAGCATTTATGATGGAGGCTGGCTTTTCTGTTAGGGGACTGGATTTTTCGCCTATTCAGGGCGGTCAGGGCAATGTGGAATTTCTGGCCTATTTAGAAAAGAGTACAGAGCCGAAGCCTCTTAATTCAGCAATGATGACAGCTGTCGTAGAGGCAGCACACAAGGAATTTAAGGATGAATAAGAAGGATAGATTAGAAAAGATTAGACGGTTTGTCAGTGACTATGACATTGGCACACAGGAGGAAATTGTAGAACATCTCAGGGAGTCTGGGATTACAGCGACCCAGGCCACGGTCTCTAGGGATATCAAAGAGTTGGGCATTGTCAAGATACCGCTCAAGGACAACACTTATATCTACGAGCTACCTAAGACCATGACTAGCAGTCTGGGCTTGGCTGAAAATAACATCCTGTCCTGTCAGGTTTTGGGAAATATGATCAATCTCAGTCTGGTACCGGGGAGCACAGCACTGGTCAAGCGCCATCTTAGAAATGAATTTGCTGAGGATATTTTCAGTATCTTGGCAGACAACGACAGTATTTTGATGGTTATGATGACAGAGGAAGCGGCTGCAAAGGTTGCAACCATCATTCACCATTGGTAGGAAAGCCTATGTTATTAGAAATTTCGATTAAAAATTTTGCCATTATTGAGGAGATATCCCTTAATTTTGAGCAAGGAATGACGGTTTTGACCGGGGAAACCGGAGCCGGCAAGTCTATTATTATTGACGCGATGAACATGATGCTGGGCAGCCGTGCTACGACGGATGTTATTCGTCATGGGGCACCCAAAGCTGAGATAGAGGGACTTTTTTCGCTGGAAAATAGCAGAGCTTTGCGAGAGATTTTTGAGGAGCAGGGCTGGGAGTTGACCGACGAGCTGATTATCCGTCGAGAAATTCTGCAAAACGGCCGCAGTGTCAGCCGTATCAATGGCCAGATGGTTAATCTGTCTGTTCTAAAGGCTGTCGGCCAGCATTTGGTGGATATCCATGGCCAGCACGATCAGGAAGAACTGATGAGACCCCAGCTTCATATTGCTATGTTAGACGAGTTTGGAACAGCAGACTTTTTAAATCTCAAAGGCCGCTATCAGGAAACCTTTGACCGCTATCGAAGCCTGCGCAAGCAAGTCCTGACTTTGCAGAAAAATCAGCAGGAGCATAAGGCCAGAATTGAGATGCTGGAGTTTCAGATGGCGGAGATTGAGAGCGCAGCCCTCAAAAGTGGTGAAGATACTGCCCTGCATCAGGAGCGGGATCGCTTGCTCAATCACAAGCTCATTGCCGATACGCTGACGAACGCCTATACCATGCTGGATAATGAAGACTTTTCCAGTCTGACCAATGTCCGCTCAGCTATGAATGACCTTGAGTCTATCGAGGATTACGATCCAGCCTACAAGGAGCTTTCCGGCAGCTTGTCGGAGACTTATTATGTCTTGGAAGATGTCAGCAAGCGCCTAGAGGACATTTTAGATGGACTGGATTTTGACGGAGATCGGCTGCTGCAGGTGGAGAGTCGCTTAGACTTGATTAACAGCATCACACGTAAATACGGCGGTCAGGTAGATGATGTGTTGGATTACTTTGCTCAGATTTCCAAAGAATACAGCCTTTTAACTGGAAGTAACTTGTCCTCAGAGGATATGGACCGAGAGCTGAAGGCCTTGGAGAGAGAGCTGGTAGAGCTGGCCCAGGAGCTTAGTCAGGCTCGTCACGGACTAGCAGCCCAGCTGGAAGCAGAAATCAAGCAAGAGCTGCAGGACCTCTACATGGAGAAGGCGTGCTTTAAAGTGCAGTTCAGTAAGGGCAAGTTCAACCGTGAAGGCAATGAACAAGTAGAGTTTTACATCTCGGCAAATCCAGGCGAGGATTTCAAACCTTTGGTGAAAGTTGCGTCTGGCGGCGAGCTCTCCCGTCTCATGTTGGCAATCAAGTCTGCTTTTTCTCGTAAGGAAGGCAAGACCAGCATTGTCTTTGATGAAGTGGATACGGGTGTTTCTGGCCGAGTGGCTCAGGCTATTGCTCAGAAGATTCACAAGATTGGCTCCAAT
The DNA here is from genome assembly GCF_008329445.1 of Streptococcus sanguinis. GTDB lineage: Bacteria > Bacillota > Bacilli > Lactobacillales > Streptococcaceae > Streptococcus > Streptococcus sanguinis_O. Next base: position 215,049 of record NZ_VIBR01000004.1, read on the forward strand.
GGCCAAGTCTTGGCTATTTCCCATCTGCCGCAGGTCATTGCGATTGCCGATTATCAGTTCTTTATTGAGAAGATTTCGGATGAGAATTCGACCGTCTCAACGGTTCGCCTGCTGACGGCTGATGAGCGTGTTCAGGAAGTCGCTAAGATGCTGGCTGGCGAAGATGTGACAGAGGCTGCCTTGACTCAGGCTAGAGAATTATTAAAAAAATAAACAAGCGAGGCTGAGACACTAGTGTTTCGGTCTCCTTTAGAAGGTGGCGCGTATGACAGAATATTTTGCAATCGGTGATGTCCATGGCAAGGCTAGTATGCTAGATGAGCTGCTCCAGCACTGGGACGGTCGTAGCCAACTAGTCTTTCTAGGCGACTTGATAGATCGTGGCGAGGACAGCCGAGCGGTTTTGGAGCGGGTCAAGGATTTAGTGGATCAGAAAGGAGCTATCTGCCTTTCTGGCAATCACGAGTATATGTTTCTGACTTGGCTGGACAATCCTGAAAAGTCTTATGACCACTACCGACGCAATGGCGGAGATACGACGATTAATTCGCTTTTAGGCCGGCCTCTCAATGCTCCTGTATATGGACTAGCAGACGCGGAACATGTCAAGACGGAGGCGGCAGATTTAGTCGACTTTATTCGTCAGATGCCTTTCCTATTGGAGACAGAGCAGTACGTTTTTGTCCATGCTGGCCTAGATTTGGAGCTGAAAGACTGGCGAGAAACCAGTGATTATCAAAAAGTTTGGATTCGCGCTCCTTTTCACGAAGGCAGTAATCAGACTGGCAAAACGATTGTCTTTGGCCATACACCGACATTTTACCTCTTGCATAAGGCACAGGGAACTGATCAGCTATGGATGACTGAGGATGGCAAGATTGGAATGGATGGCGGAGCTGTCTATGGAGGAGTACTCCACGGAGTTGTCTTTGGTCATAATGGCATCATAGAGCAGTACGCCATAAAAAATGATGGTTTGATAGCCGAAGACTGAAAAAGATTGGGATAATCCAATCTTTTTTTGCTGAGTTTCTCTTTGAAAACCAGCTTTTTCCCCAAATTTTCCCCAATAAAGCTAAAAAAGCTGCATGTAAACACTTTTTCATCTAATTTTAAAGAAGCGCAAAAAGATTAAAAAACTAAAACAAGCAGATTAAATTTAGGAAACGCTTGGTCTGAGCTGTGATTTTAGCGAATATTCCCCCACAAAACCATAAAAATTTGGTATAATGTAGTGTAATAATAAGTTAAATTTTAGATACAGAGTAGGAAATCTATGACAAAAATAAAAATCGTAACAGACTCATCCGTAACCATTGAACCGGAGGTTGCTAAGGAATTAGATATTACTATTGTGCCTCTCTCTGTTATGGTGGACGGGGTGGTCTATTCGGATGCAGACCTAGAGGAAGGTGAGTTCCTTCGTCTTATGCAGTCTAGTCGCAATCTTCCTAAAACCAGTCAGCCGCCTGTCGGAGTCTTTGCTGATGTTTTTGAGCGCTTGGCAGAGGATGGAGCACAGATTATCTCCGTTCACATGTCTCATGCCTTGTCGGGAACTGTTGAAGCGGCCCGTCAGGGAGCGACTCTGGCTAATGCTGATGTGACGGTTGTTGACAGCTCTTTTACTGATCAGGCTATGAAGTTCCAGGTTACCGAAGCAGCTAAACTGGCCAAAGAAGGAGCTAGCCTAGAGGAGATTCTAGCCAAAATCGAGGAAGTAAAGGAAAAGACAGAACTCTATATCGGTCTCTCTACCTTAGAAAATCTGGTTAAAGGAGGCCGTATTGGCCGAGTTTCCGGTCTGATTAGCTCCCTGCTCAATATTCGTGTCATCATGCAAATGAAGGACCATCAGCTGGAGCCCATTGTCAAGGGAAGGGGCGCTAAGACCTTTAAGAAATGGCTGGATGATTTGACAGTAAGTCTTCAAAACAAACAAGTAGCTGAAATTGGAATTTCCTATGCAGGCAGTCCAGAATTGGCACTAGAAATGAAGGAAAGTTTACAGCCGTATGTCAAGAAACCTATTTCAGTGCTGGAAACAGGGTCCATTATTCAGACGCATACTGGGGAAAATGCTTGGGCTGTGCTGATTCGTTACGAATAAAACCATAATAATTTAGAAAATAGCGGTTTAGTACTTGACCTGAATGCTTTTTTTAGATATGATAATATTTGTTAGGGTTATTAACCCAGAAAAAATTTGGAGGATTTGTTAAATGGCTAACAAACAAGATTTGATCGCAAAAGTAGCAGAAGCTACAGAATTGACTAAAAAAGATTCAGCAGCAGCAGTTGACGCTGTATTCGCAGCTGTAACTGAGTACCTTTCAAAAGGTGAAAAAGTTCAACTTATCGGTTTTGGTAACTTTGAAGTTCGTGAGCGTGCAGCACGTAAAGGTCGCAACCCACAAACTGGTAAAGAAATCAAAATCGCAGCTTCTAAAGTACCAGCTTTCAAAGCAGGTAAAGCTCTTAAAGACGCTGTAAAATAATTTTGGTTAATAAAGCCTGATACACTTGCCTCTGGCGAGTATGTCAGGTTTTTCTTTTTGCTCTCAATTCTTGAGCTTAATAAAAGATTTAGGTGCTTCGAGAAAGTTGATTTATGAACTTTCTTGGAGTTTTTTCTTTGCAGTAAAGTGAAAGAATTTGTCTCTAAACAAAAGAAAATGATAAGAGATAAACATTTTTAAAGACTTAAAATAAAAAGTTTAAAATTTTAGCAAAAGTGCTTTTAAATCATAGGTGTTTATGATAAAATGAAGGGAGCATTTCTTTTTGTGTAATGATTGCGAGATCATTGAAAAAGTTTAGGAGGTAAGAAATGAAATGGAAACCACTTCAGGGCTCACTGCGCCCTGTTAATCCTTATGGCAGCAAATTTCGCCTGCTGATGGGATTGTTTGTCGTGCTTTTTTCAATCTTTCTACTCCCCATGCAGACATTGTCTGCCTTGGAGGAGCTGAAGGATGGAACGGATTTGTCCAAGTTGAATATTCATAAGTTTGACTTGAATGTTAACAATGTCAGTGTTCTTTCTAAGTCAGAGGCGATTGAACAGGTTCATCTGACTAATCCAAACTATGAGTATCTGGGAGCGGTTTATCCTGGAGAAATGGAAAATTTTACCATTAAGGTAGACAAGTCTCAAAAAGCAGATCAGATCTTTAATAAGCCGCTTTCTCTTAAGTTTTCTAATGTGGGAACAGCTTATGGAAAACAAGTAGATGCCTATCTGACTTTTAATAAGGTAATACTCCACTATCTGAACTCATCTACAGCAGAAGCTCAGATGAATGATGCTCAAAAAAATGCAGTTGAATTTTTCTCTATTTCAGAGTTGTGGGAAAGAAGCGCTTTTGAGATTGGGAATATCCCATATGTGGATGCTGCCCATAATAACATTATGAACAAAGCTTTCTGGGTGGAGGCTGATGTTACAGCAGAGCTACGCTATGCGGATGGTTCGGATACAGATTTGAAGTTGGTTATGAAACCGACTGACATTGATGTAGTTGACGGCTTTGGTCTAAAAGAGTCTTTCTATATTAATGATTATAAAAACGCTGTTGATAAGCGCTTGATGAACAATGCAAATGCTTTGAATCAAACAGATCAGAGCGGTCGGACAATTTGGGAAGCGACGACTTCAACTAGCGGTGCTGCTAATGAAAACAACATCTCTGGTTTGGCCGTTCGTTCTGCAGATAACACATTGAATTTCGGTTATTTATCAACAGAAGCTTGCTCGGCAGTCTTTGGTCTTTATATTGAAAAAGTTGATCCCAAGCCAGTCTTAGAAGTGGATCCAGTTAAGATTCCAGCTAAGGAAGGTCAAGAGGTGACTTATAAGGGAACCTTCAAGATTCCAGTTCCTGGTAAGGATATTTTGGCTACCCCGACTACTATTGAGATGACTGAAACCTTTGATGAGCGTCTGGATTACAAGGAGCTCAAGGTTGAGGCTGGCGGTAATGCCTTGCAGGAAGGTCGTGATTACACGATTGAAAAGAAAGGCCAGACCGTTACGGTCAAGATGACACCGGAGTATGTTAAAGCAAATTCTTCTCAGGATATTGTCATTACCTACAAGACTGCAACTAATCAAAAGGTAGCAGAAAAGGGTGCTGCAACGATTACAAATACAGTGATTTTAAAAGTAGATAATCTTTCAGCACCATCTAATCAAGTTACTACTGACTTGCTCTATGAAAAGAAACATGAATTTGTCAGTGGTACTGCTGGTAAGGAACTCCCGCAGGAAATCAAAGACCTAACACCAGAAACAGAAAAGAATCTGGAGAATGGTACTAAGACCACCCCGACACAACCGGCTAAGACGGAAGTGCAGACGGCAGATGGCACATGGACCTTCAAGTCTTACGACAAGATAGAAGAGACGATTAATGGAGCGGATGCACACTTTGTTGGAACATGGGACTTTACACCAGCGCCAACTTATAAGGTGACCCATGAGTTCGTCAGTGGTACAGCAGGTAAGGAATTGCCACAAGCAGTGAAAGCTTTGCTTCCAAGCGATAAATCTGATTTGGCAGATGGCACCAAGGCTACTCCAACACAACCAGTCAAGACGGAAGTGAAGACCGCTGATGGCACTTGGATCTTCAAGTCTTACGATAAGGCTGAAGAAACTATCAATGGAGCGGACGCTCACTTTGTCGGCACTTGGGACTTTACACCAGCGCCAACCTATAAGGCTACCCACGAGTTTGTTAGTGGTACAGCTGGTAAAGACTTACCACAAGCAGTGAAGGATTTGCTTCCATCCGACAAGCCTGATTTGGCCGACGGTACGAGAGCTACTTCAACGCAGCCAGTGAAGACAGAAGTGAAGACCGCTGATGGCACTTGGACCTTTAAGTCTTACGATAAAGCGGAAGAGACCATCAATGGAGCAGATGTGGAGTTCGTCGGCACTTGGGACTTTACTCCAGCGCCAACCTATAAGGCTACTCACGAATTCGTTAGTGGCACAGCAGGTAAAGAACTGCCACAAGCAGTGAGGGATTTACTTCCAGCCGATAAGCCTGATTTGGCAAATGGCACTAAGGCAACTCCAACCCAGCCATCTAGTACAGAAGTGAAAACCGCCGACGGTACATGGACCTTTAAGTCTTACGACAAGACAGAAGAGACTATCAACGGAGCGGACGCTCACTTTGTTGGTACATGGGAATTCACAGCAACTCCGTCATCAACTTACAAGGCTACATATGAATTTGTCAGCGGCACAGCAGGTAAGGAATTACCGCAAGAAGTGAAAGCTTTCCTTCCAACTGATAAATCTGATTTGGCAGACGGCACTAAGACCACTCCAACGCAGCCAGTGAAGGCAGAAGTTGAAACATCTGATGGCACCTGGAGCTTCCAGTCATATGACAAGAACGAAGCAACTATTAATGGAGCAGATGCTAAATTTGTTGGAACTTGGACATTTGTGGCGAAGCCTAGTCCAGCACTAACCTACAAAGCTACTCATGAGTTCGTCAGTGGCACAGCAGGTAAAGAATTGCCACAAGAAGTGAAAGCTTTGCTTCCAAGAGATAAATCTGATTTGGAAGACGGTAGCAAGACCACTCCAACCCAGCCAGTCAAGACAGAAGTTGAAACATCTGATGGCACCTGGAGCTTCCAGTCATATGACAAGAACGAAGCAACCATTAATGGTGCAGACGCTAAATTTGTTGGAACTTGGACGTTTGCAGCGAAGCCTAGCCCAGCACCAACTTACAAGGCTACACATGAATTTGTCAGTGGCACAGCAGGTAAGGAACTTCCACAAGAAGTGAAAGCTTTGCTTCCAAGAGATAAATCTGATTTGTCAGACGGCACTAAGACCACTCCAACACAACCAGTCAAGACGGAAGTGAAGACAGCAGATGGCAGCTGGAGCTTCCAGTCATATGACAAGAACGAAGCAACTATTAATGGTGCAGATGTTCACTTTGTCGGTACTTGGACTTTTGCAGCTGACTCGACTACGCTTACTGGCAGTGTGATCTGGATTGACAATGATAACGGTGCAGGTCTCCGACCACAGAGTGTCCTTGTTCACTTACTTGCAGATGGACATGATACAGGCATCAGCGTAACTGTTGATGAGGCGATGGGCTGGAAATACAGCTTTGAAAACCTGCCTCGCTTCAAGGATGGAAAAGAAATCGTCTATAGTGTCCGCGAGGACGAAGTGGAAGGCTACAGCAATCAAGCTGAAGGTATGAATGTAACCAATCGCTTGCTTGTAGATGCTCAAGTTAAAGAGATTGGCAAGAAACGAATTCTGCCTAAGACCGGCCAAGATACATCTGTCTGGATGCTGATTCTTGGATTCTTGACTTTTGGAGGAGCAGTTGGCTTGACCAAACGTCAGCGTGACTAAGATTAAGCTTCAGTAAAAAGCTTTGAAAATCTAGAATATATGAAAAGTCTGTTGTCTCAACTTTTGTTGGGAATAACAGGCTTTTTATTTTTCAGGGAAAGATAAGCATTATAAGCAGTCAAATGCTTGAATTTTTCATAAAATTAAAAATAAGCTTGTATTTTTCTAGTAAGTATGGTAAATTATTTTAGTAAAAAATTATACAAAGGAGACTGTTGATGAAGACAAAAACATTAGCAATCGTAAATGGACTTGTTGGACTTATTGGTGGTATTATTCTACTTTTGTGGCCATTCTTCATTTGGGTTATTTATTTTATGCTAGGTGTATTTGACATCCTGAAAATTGCAATCCTAGCTTTGGGAATTGCTGGTATTGTCTACTATAAGGATGACAATCGTGTGGGACCAGCAGGCTCTATCTTGATGATTGTAGGTGGAATTTTTACCTTTAATAACTTCTTGGGCTGGATTGGTGCTATTCTTTCTATCATAGGCGGTTCCCTTTATTTAGCAAGCTTGAAGAGATTCCAAGCATAGAGCGAGGATTGAAAAAATACTAGTTTAAAGCTTGCATTGCCTTAAATGGATAAGCAATCATGCAGAAGCAGGATGATGAACTTTGGTTAGTTGTGTCCTGCTTTTTCTTTTTAGCTTATTTACAATCATTCTTAATAGCCAAGTAAGCCTAGTCATGGTATAATGGTAATGACTTAGATGAGAGGCTATAACGGAGTAAATAATGAAACAAGAACATCAGCATGACTTTGACCAAGTAATTGGCCATTTACGCGCCAAGGGTGTGCGCATTACAGAAACGCGGAAGGCGGTAATTGACTATATTATCCAAAGTCACGACCATCCTAGCGCTGAAATGATATATCAGGACTTAAAGCCCAATTTTCCTAATATGAGTCTGGCAACAGTCTACAATAATCTCAAGGTTCTGATTGATGAAGGCTTTGTCGCTGAGCTCAAGGTTCGCAATGATACGACGACCTACTTTGACTTTATGGGCCATCAGCATCTCAATGTCATCTGTGAAAAATGCGGTCGTATCGCTGATATGGAGCTGGAACTTCCTGATGTGAAGCATGAGGCTGAAGTGCAGACTGGCTACCACATCACCCAAAGCCAAACGACTGTCTATGGTCTATGCCCCCAATGCCAGCAGGAGGCGGTATGACTGCGAGGATGATTAGGAGCTTTTTGGAGCCTAAAGACGAACAAAGTTGTGACTCGCTTCGTAAATTCAATCTGCAACTTCAAAGCAGTACTTGAGCAATCAGCTACTGCGTCAAGATTCTATTTCTAATAAAAAGAAAGGCTAGAATTTATGTCTCTTAGCCTTTTTCTATGTGTTTTAGCGAGGCTTGTTCGCAGGATATCATCTGAGCTAGAGACGTTGATACCTAGTCAAGTACAGCACTTAGCAAGATCAGATATTTTAAGTACAACCCCTTATATACTTATGCTATTATTTTACAGGCCAATTCTCTTTTGATATAATGAAAGCAGAATAAAGCCTTGTACAAAGAGATTCAAAGAGTTCTGAAGGATTTACAATATAGGTAAATTCGTCATAAGTCTGTAGTATCGAAATCTTTAAGGGGTATTACTTTGTGGGTAGGTTAGATTTTTAGGAGGTCTTATGTTCTGGTGGAGAAAGAAATGGCTGGATGAGTTGTCAGACAGTGATGAATCGCCTCTTTTGGAATGCCGTCATCTTCTCTTTGAGGATGAGGCGGGCTATCCTATTTGTCCTTCCTGCGGTCAACTCATAAAAGAGAATTTTCCTAAGAAAGGCGCGGACAAAGCACGTCTGCACCTGATACGGGAGAAGATGCAGCGAGTATGGAGCGTAAGATTTGGAAGGGAATTTTCAGCAGCTTTGTTTGTGATACCAGCTATTTTTCTTCCAGAATTTTTAAGCCGTTGGATTTTAACCACTGGAGATTACGGCTTTTCTAGCTTTTTCATTGCTAGCCGTCATACGCCTACAATGATTAGCTTCACTTATGAAGGCTACATTCCTTTATTCATCTTTTTTATGGGCAAAGAACGCTTTAAACGTTTCTCTACTTTTTCTTTAGGATTTGAGCGTTTTCATAAAATCCTTTATTCTTGGCCTGTTCGGCTTGTTACTTTTATCGCTGTTATTTGCTTTATTAATATTATTATGCCAAAGATTTATGGGGTTGAAGGAGATGTCTTTATAGGTAAACATAGCCAGTTAACTCAGGCCCAGCATGCTAAAGGTGTAGAACTTTTCATCTTTGTCAATATGCTCTCCATATGGATTGTATCTGCCTTACTGCTTATTTATCAGTTGATAGACAGGCGGCGGACTTGGTGGCTCAAGGAAGCTAATGAGGCTTATCTGTCTGGCGGGTGCTAAGGCAAAGGTTTCTGCTAGGAAATACAAAAGCGCTTTCTTGCTGAAAAACGTCTGATTTGACGAAATAGGCTAGCTTTTTAGGCGAAAATTTTGTAAAATAGAATAGATAAACGGGGACTGCCTCGGAAAATAAAAGGAGAATCCATCTAATGGTAAAATTAGTTTTTGCTCGCCACGGTGAGTCTGAATGGAACAAAGCTAACCTTTTCACTGGTTGGGCTGATGTTGACTTGTCTGAAAAAGGTACTCAGCAAGCAATCGACGCTGGTAAACTGATTAAAGAAGCTGGTATCGAGTTTGACCAAGCTTACACTTCAGTTTTGAAGCGTGCGATTAAGACAACTAACCTTGCTTTGGAAGCGGCTGATCAGCTTTGGGTACCAGTTGAAAAATCATGGCGTTTGAACGAGCGTCACTATGGTGGCCTGACTGGTAAAAACAAGGCAGAAGCAGCTGAGCAATTTGGTGATGAACAAGTTCACATCTGGCGTCGTTCATACGATGTATTGCCTCCAGCAATGCCACGTGATGATGAGTACTCAGCACACACTGACCGTCGTTACGCTTCACTTGACGACTCAGTTATTCCAGATGCTGAAAACTTGAAAGTTACGCTTGAGCGTGCCCTTCCATTCTGGGAAGACAAGATTGCTCCAGCTTTAAAAGATGGCAAAAATGTCTTTGTAGGTGCACACGGTAACTCTATCCGTGCCCTTGTGAAGCACATCAAACAATTGTCTGACGATGAAATCATGGACGTGGAAATTCCAAACTTCCCACCATTGGTATTCGAATTTGACGAAAAATTGAATGTAGTAAAAGAATACTACCTTGGAAAATAAGTTTAAAGGAATCTGAGATTATTCTCAGGTTCTTTGCTTTTCCAGAGAGGAAAAACGAGGCTTGCTGGAAGCCTAGCTAGTAAGTCTTTTCTGTTCAGCAGTTTGACAGACTTCCTCTTAACTCGTCCACATTTTCAGATTTTCTATCAGTTTTGAAACATTCATCAAGCTGGATTTATGGTAAAATAAAGGTCAGAACTTTTACTAGAATGAGAGAGAAAATGGCAAGGAAGAAGAGAAAATTTGACAGTCATTCCATCACCAGAAGACTTTATCTGCTGTTTGGAATCGTGATGTTTTTGTTTTTAGCCTTGATTGCTCGTCTGGGCTATATGCAGGTGGTCAATCAGGACTTTTATACGGATAAGTTGGCCAAGGCCAGCAAGACCAAGATTACCACTAGCTCAGTGCGTGGGCAGATTTATGATGCTACCGGCAAGCCCTTGGTGGAAAATACGACCAAGCAGGTGGTGACCTATACACGGGATAATCGTCTGACGGCTGGTGAGATTCGAGCGACAGCTCAAAAGCTTTTGACCTATGTCAGTGTCAGCGATACAGAGGTGACAGATCGCCAAGAGGTGGACTATTATTTGGCGGACAGCGCAGTCTATCAGGAAGTGGTGGAAAAACTGCCCAAGGACAAGAAATTTGATACAGACGGCAACCGCTTGCCTGAGTCCAAAATCTATAAAGCGGCAGCTGAGAGCATTGACCCTAAGCAGCTGGGCTATACGGATGAGGAAAAGAAGGCCATCGTTCTCTTTAGTCAGATGAATGCCATTTCCAACTTTGCGACGGGAACCATCCAGACAGATCCGCTGACAACAGAGCAGGTGGCTGTACTGGCTTCCAGCAGCAAAGAGCTGCCAGGTATCAGTGTTTCAACGGGCTGGGATCGCAAAGTCTTGGATACCTCGCTGGCTTCTATCGTGGGTAATATCTCGACAGAAAAGACTGGACTTCCGGCTGAGGAAGTGGATGATTACCTGAAAAAAGGCTACTCTCTCAATGACCGGGTGGGGACCTCCTATCTGGAAAAGCAATATGAGTCAGTCTTGCAAGGCAAGCGAGCTGAGAAGGAGATTCATCTAGATAAAAATGGTAATATGGAGAGTGTGGAAAATATCTCTGACGGCAGTAAGGGCGACAATCTCAAGCTGACGGTAGACTTGAGCTTCCAGCAGGGAGTGGAGGACATTCTCAAAAATGCCTTTAATGCGGAGTTGGCTAGTGGCAATGCGACTTACTCTGAGGGTGTCTATGCCGTAGCTATGGATCCCAATACTGGCGCCGTCTTGGCTATGGCAGGCATCCGGCACGACCTGGAAACAGGAGAAAGCTCAATCGATGCTCTGGGGACCATGACTAATGTCTTTGTTCCGGGATCTGTTGTCAAGGCTGCAACATTGACCTCGGGCTGGGAGAATAATGCCATTAGCGGCAACCAAGTCCTGACAGACCAGCCGATTAGCTTTGGCGGTACAGACAGTATAACTTCTTGGTTCACCCAGTATGGTTCACGTGCTATCACAGCCCAAGAGGCCTTGGAATACTCTTCCAATACCTATATGGTGCAGGTGGCGCTGAAGATGATGGGAACGCCTTACTCAGCGGATATGAAGCTGGATTTTGATGAGCTGGATTCGTCCATGAAAAAGCTGCGGTCGACTTTTGCGGAGTATGGTCTGGGCACTTCGACAGGGATTGATTTGCCAAATGAGTCCACAGGCTATCTTCCAGACAAGTTTACCTTTGCCAACTATTTGACCAATTCGTTCGGCCAGTTTGACAACTATACAACGCTTCAGCTGGCCCAGTATGCCTCAACAGTAGCTAATAATGGCAAGCGTGTGGCTCCGCATATCGTTGAAGGCATTTACGGCAACAGTGACCAAGGAGGACTAGGTGATTTGGTGCAGAAAATTGATACCAAGGAGCTGAACCAGGTCAATATCTCTGACGAGGATATGAGCATTATCAAGCAAGGCTTCTATCAAGTGGTTCATGGCAGCAGTGGCTTTACGACTGGTCGAACCATTTCCCAGGGAGAGAGCGTGCCAATCAGTGCCAAGACTGGTACGGCTGAGACCTTTGTGGACAAGGGCAAGAAAGAAGCCATCAATACCAATGTCGTGTCCTATGCACCGAGTGAGAAGCCGCAGATTGCGGTGGCGGTGGTGTTCCCTCACAATACGAACCTATCTTCTACTGTCAGCCACAGTATCACTCGCGATATTATCAATCTTTACAACCAACAACACCCTATGAATTAGTGCTTAATGAAAATCATCAGCAAACGGAGAAAGCTAAGAGCTGTCAGTGCTCAAGTAGAGTAATCTGGTTTGAGGAGATTTTTTGAGAATAGAGAAAGGATTTTATGCTTTACCCAACTCCTATTGCCAAGCTGATTGACAGTTTTTCAAAGCTGCCCGGCATTGGCGTCAAAACAGCCACTCGACTGGCTTTTTACACCATTGGCATGAGCGATGACGATGTCAATGAATTTGCCAAGAATCTGCTGGCTGCTAAGCGTGAGCTGAGCTACTGCTCTGTCTGCGGCAACCTGACGGATGAAGATCCTTGTGCTATCTGCCAAGACCAGTCGCGCGATCAATCGACTATTTTGATCGTTGAGGACAGTCGGGATGTATCTGCCATGGAAAATATTCAGGAATACCACGGACTTTATCATGTCTTGCATGGCTTGATTTCACCTATGAATGGCGTTGGACCGGATGACATCAATCTCAAGAGTCTGATTACTCGTTTGATGGATAGTGAAGTGACGGAAGTTATCGTCGCGACCAATGCGACTGCGGATGGCGAAGCGACTTCCATGTATATCTCACGGGTTTTGAAGCCCGCTGGGATTAAGGTGACTCGTCTAGCGCGTGGTTTGGCGGTTGGCTCCGACATTGAATATGCGGACGAGGTTACGCTGATTCGCGCTATCGAAAATCGGACGGAATTATAAACATCAAGGATTTTTCTGGCTCTAGCTGGCTGGAAGAGTCCTTTTTTCTGTTCAAAAATGCTGGGAATTGTGATATACTAAAACGGACTGATACAGAAGCTCCTGCTTAGAAGAATCGACTAGCTAGGTAGATGCAAAACCAAGCTTTTGAACTTGATTCTTCTCGGGCTGGCAGCTTTTGTAAATTGTACTATTTTTAGAAAATGATAGGAAAAATCATGGCAAAACTAAGATTGATTTTATTGTATGGCGGACGCAGTGCAGAGCGGGAAGTTTCGGTTTTATCAGCTGAGAGCGTCATGCGGGCTGTCAATTATGATAGATTCTCGGTGAAGACTTACTTCATCACCAAGGACGGAGATTTTATCCAAACTCAGGAATTTGAAGCAACGCCGGCGGCTGATGAGAAGTTGATGACTAATGCCACGGTGGACATGTCTCGGAAGATTAAGCCTAGCGACATTTACGAAGAAGGAGCAGTGGTCTTTCCAGTCTTGCATGGTCCTATGGGCGAAGATGGTTCTATTCAAGGTTTCCTAGAAGTACTCAAAATGCCTTATGTCGGCTGTAATATTTTGTCTTCTAGCCTAGCCATGGATAAAATCACGACCAAGCGAGTGCTGGAATCGGCAGGCATTGCCCAAGTGCCTTATGTGGCGCTGGTCGATGGAGAGGATCTAGAGCAAAAAATCCAGGAAATCGAGGAGAAATTGACCTATCCAGTCTTCACCAAACCTTCCAATATGGGCTCCAGTGTCGGCATTTCTAAATCGGAGAACCGAGCAGAACTGCGTGCTTCTCTGGACCTGGCTTTCAAATATGACAGCCGGGTACTGGTCGAACAAGGAGTGACGGCTCGCGAGATTGAGGTTGGGCTTCTGGGCAATGTTGATGTCAAGAGTACCCTGCCCGGAGAAGTGGTCAAGGACGTGGCTTTCTATGACTACGAAGCCAAATACATTGATAATAAAATTACCATGGATATTCCGGCCAAGATTCCAGAAGAAGTGGTGAGCCTGATGCGTCAAAATGCAGAGGCCGCTTTCCGAGCTCTGGGCGGTCTGGGGCTGTCCCGCTGTGATTTCTTCTATGCAGAAGATGGTCAGGTCTTCCTTAATGAGCTCAATACCATGCCAGGTTTTACCCAGTGGTCTATGTATCCATTGCTTTGGGAAAATATGGGGCTGGCCTATCCTGACTTGATTGAGAAACTAGTTGGCCTAGCTGAAGAGGCATTTGCTAAGAGAGAGGCGCATCTTCTCTAAAATATGATATAATAGAGGGGCTGAAAATTTTCGGTCCTTTCTTTTTGCGAGCAAACCGAAAAACGAGGAAGAAGTATGAAATTATATTTATATGAAATCGCAGAAGTCCTATCTGCGAAAAATGATGTGACTCAGTTTGAAAATGTCGCGCTTAGAAATGCGGAGTTTGACAGCCGCTTGATTGAGTCGGGTGATCTTTTTGTGCCACTTAAGGGCGCGCGTGACGGCCATGACTTTATCCCAACAGCCTTTGCTCAGGGAGCGGCCGCTACCCTATCTGAGCGTCCAGTGACAGAGGGGGCTTATCTCTTGGTCGATGATGTCCTGACAGCCTTTCAGCGCTTGGCCCAGTATTATCTGGAAAAGATGCAGGTGGATGTGCTGGCAGTGACAGGTTCCAACGGCAAAACGACAACCAAGGATATGATGGCTCAACTACTAGCAACCACTTACAAGACCTATAAGACCCAGGGCAATTACAACAATGAAATCGGTCTGCCTTATACGGTTCTTCATATGCCTGAGGACACAGAGAAACTTGTCTTAGAAATGGGGCAGGACCACTTGGGGGATATCCATCTCCTGTCTGAACTTGCCAAACCTAAGACGGGCATTGTAACTCTGGTCGGAGAAGCCCATCTGGAATTTTTTGGCAGCCGAGCTGAGATTGCCCAAGGCAAGATGCAGATTGCGGACGGTTTGAAAAAAGATGGCCTCTTGATTGTTCCGGCAGATAAGATTGTCAATGAATTTCTGCCAGCAGACTGCAAACTAGTTCGCTTTGGTCCTGATGCGGATATCTTCCTGACGTGTCTGGAAGAGCGCAAGGACAGCTTGAGCTTTGAATGTAACTTTTTAGAGCAAAGGATTGACCTGCCTGTGACCGGCAAGTACAATGCAACCAACGCTATGATTGCAGCCTATGCGGCTCTGCAGGAGGGGGTATCTGAGGTGGCTATTGCTCAAGCCTTTTCTGAGCTAGAGCTGACCCGCAATCGAACGGAGTGGAAGAAAGCTGGTAATGGCGCAGATATCCTATCGGATGTCTACAATGCCAATCCAACAGCCATGCGCTTGATTCTTGAGACCTTCTCGACCATTCCGGCTAATCCAGGCGGACGAAAATTAGCGGTGCTGGCGGATATGAAAGAGCTGGGAGCGGACTCTAAGTCCATGCATGGCTCTATGATTACCAGCCTCAATCCAGAAATTGTGACCGACCTTTTCCTTTATGGACAGGACATGGAAGCTCTCTATGACTATGCCAAGGAGATTTACCCGCTAGGCAAGGTCCATTACTTTATCAAAAATGACGAGAAAGACCAGTTTGAACAGCTGACCAAAGCTGTCAGAGAGAAGCTTACTCCTGCCGACCAAATCCTTCTCAAAGGCAGCAATTCCATGAATCTGGCTAAGCTGGTAGAGGACTTGGAAGATGGAAACTAAAGAAATTGCAAAAACCATTCAACGTCTCCTTTCTATTACAGAGACTGGACTGGCATTTAGTCGTGATGAATTTGATCGAGAGCGTTACTTAGAACTCCGTCAGCTTTTGGGACACCTTCTGGCTGATTGGTCAGATTTGGATGGGAAAGAATTGGCAGAGCTGTTGCGCCCAACGGATTTTTATGCCACTCCCTTGATTGATGTCCGCGCCTTACTGGTTCGAGACGGAAAAGTCTGTTTAGTCAAGGGTAAAAATGAGAAAACTTGGGCTTTACCAGGCGGCTTTTGTGAAGTCGGCCTATCTCCTAAGGAAAATATCGTCAAGGAAGTCCAAGAAGAAACGGGATTTAATGTTTCAGTTTCTCGTCTGCTTGCAATTTTTGATACTAATAAATTTCAATTTCAGAGTAAGCAATATGCTAAACTGGTCTTCGAGTGTCAGATAGAGGATGGAGATTTTCAGCCTAATACAGAAATAGAAGAGTTAGCTTTCTTTGATATCCAATCTTTACCAGAATTATCTTCTAAACGGACGACAAAAGAACAGTTGAAAATCCTTTGGGAGATTTATCAAGGAGATAGGGAACAGTATTTGGATTAGTGAAGTAAGTTTCTGGGGATGCTTTTTGTCTGAAAAAGCTAGAAATTATTGCAACAACAGGCAGACTGAGTCTTGTTCAAACCTTATATTAGAATGGAACCTAGGAGATGGGAATAAGAGATATGTTTACAACCTATAAAACCGAACCGCCTCAACTGGGACTTTGGTATTTTGTTCTTTTGGGGCTGGTCTTTGCGATTATCTGGCTTTCCTATCGCTACTACAATCGGAAGCCTTACCAGCAGCTATTTGTCGGGATGCAAGCTTGTCAGCTGATAGGCCTCTACTCTTGGTATATGCTGACTGCTGCCCCGCTGTCAGAGAGTCTGCCTTTTTATCATTGTAGAATGGCCATGTTTGCCTTGATGTTTCTGCCTAATCGCTCAGTGTATAAATTCTATTTTGCTCTTTTGGGGACTTTTGGCTCGATTGTAGCCTTTATTTATCCGATTTTTGATCCTTATCCTTTTCCCCATATCACTATTTTGTCCTTTATCATCGGCCATCTAGCGCTCTTGGGAAATTG
Source organism: Streptococcus sanguinis (assembly GCF_008329445.1). Taxonomy (GTDB): domain Bacteria; phylum Bacillota; class Bacilli; order Lactobacillales; family Streptococcaceae; genus Streptococcus; species Streptococcus sanguinis_O. The sequence goes on from NZ_VIBR01000004.1 coordinate 231,509, forward strand.
TTTGATTTATCTTTTCAGATATTATCATACTTTCTCTATGAGCTGGCAGCGAGTGGTGTGGACGACCTTTCTGATGAATGCTTTTTTGTTTGTTATCAATATGTTGACAAAGGGTTCTTATGGATTTCTTACAGATCCGCCGCTTGTTGGCAATCACGGACTCCTGCTCAATTATCTGCTTGTCTCAATTGTCTTAAGTGCAGCAGTTTGCTTGGTTTCTGACATTTTTAAGCGCGTGGAGCAGACCAAGACAGTCACTCTAACCTAATCATCTCATGGAGGATTTATGAAAGATTTTTTAACTACGACAAAAACGGTGGCACCGCCCATCTCGATTTTATGGTATGCTGTGATGATTGCTCTGGTCTTGCTGTCTATTTGGAGTTCGCTCAAATACCATGATAATCCGCGTTTTGTCAAGGCTTTTAAGTGGATTCAGATTGCTCAACTGCTGATGCTTTATAGCTGGTATTTTGGTTTTCGGATTCCCTTTACCAACAGTTTGCCTTTTTATCATTGCCGCCTGGCTATGTTTGCGGTGGTTTTTCTGCCAGACAAATGGCGCAGTAAGCAGTATTTTGCTCTATTAGGAGCCAGCGGAGCGGTCTTTGCCTTGGGCTATCCAGTCTTTGACCCCTATGATTTCCCGCATATTACCAGTTTCTCTTTCCTGATTGGGCACTATGCCCTCTTGGTTAATTCCCTGATTTATCTGATGAATCACTACGACAAGAGTCTGCTCAAGAAATATATGATTGTAGCCTACACCTTTGGACTCAATCTTTTCCTAGTCGGCGTTAATCAAGTGACGGGAGGTAATTACGGTCTGCTAAAAAGTCCGCCTTTCATCCCTGATGCCCCCCTATGGATAAAGTACCTTCTTGTGTCGGTCATCCTTTCTCTGGCCCTGGTTCTCTTTGATATATTGTTTAAGAAACGGTGGAAAAAGCAGTTAAGTCTGGTTCGCAGTTAATTCATCTCAAGTTTACAAGTCCTGTCAAGTTAATGTGGCAGGAGTTTTCTTAAATTAGAGAGTTTTATCATGACTTGCTTTGCTTCTAGTGACAAATGGACTGTTTGTCGATCAACTCTTTAAGCTGGTTCAACTAGACGCTTCTGTGACATCTGAAGAGAAAGAAGAGCTGGAAACCAGAAAAAGCGCCTACTCCATTTACTGGATTTGAACTCAATCTTTGCAATTTGTGCCATTGTCAGGGTTTAAAGGAAATTTCATTGACATAGGAGAATAGAATCGCTCGAAAAGGCGATTTTTATCTTCTTTAGATAATTGAAAAAAAGCGCTAAATCCGCTATAATAGGTAGGTTGAAAGGATTGAAAAACTCCGATGTAAAATAAAAAAACAAATACTAAGATTTACTATTATCCTAAATGAAAGAAAGAGAAGAAGATGACTTTACAAAAAGAAATTAAGAAACGCCGGACCTTTGCCATTATCTCCCACCCGGACGCGGGGAAAACGACCATCACGGAGCAGTTGCTCTATTTTGGGGGCGAGATTCGTGAAGCTGGGACAGTCAAGGGGAAAAAGACGGGTAATTTTGCCAAGTCTGACTGGATGGATATCGAGAAACAGCGGGGGATTTCAGTGACTTCCTCTGTCATGCAGTTTGACTACGATGGCAAGCGGGTCAATATCCTGGATACGCCGGGGCATGAGGACTTCTCAGAAGATACTTATCGGACCTTGATGGCGGTGGATGCTGCGGTCATGGTTATTGACTCGGCTAAGGGTATTGAGGCCCAGACCAAGAAGCTCTTTGAGGTTGTTAAGCATCGTGGTATTCCAGTCTTCACTTTTATGAATAAGCTGGATCGTGATGGTCGCGAGCCCTTGGATTTGTTAGAAGAACTAGAAGATATTTTGGGCATTGCCAGCTACCCGATGAATTGGCCGATTGGCATGGGCAAGAGCTTTGAAGGTCTTTATGACCTCTACAATGAGCGCCTGGAACTTTATAAGGGCGAGGAGCGCTTTGCAACTCTGGCAGAAGGCGATCAACTGTTTGCTTCTAACCCTTTCTATGAGCAAGTTAAGGAAGACATTGAGCTCTTGAGCGAAGCTGGAAATGAATTCTCAGAAGCAGCGATTTTGGCAGGTAAGCTGACACCTGTTTTCTTTGGCTCAGCCCTGACCAACTTTGGCGTCCAGACTTTCCTGGAAACCTTCCTCAAGTTTGCTCCGGAACCGCATGGTCATAAGAAGACAGATGGCGAGGTAGTCGAGCCACTCAGCCCAGACTTCTCAGGCTTTGTCTTTAAAATTCAGGCCAATATGGACCCGCGCCACCGCGACCGTATCGCCTTTGTTCGTATCGTTTCTGGCGAGTTTGAGCGCGGTATGAGTGTCAATCTGCCACGTACTGGCAAGTCTGCCAAGCTATCCAATGTTACCCAGTTTATGGCTGAGAGTCGGGAAAATGTGACCAATGCTGTAGCTGGTGATATTATTGGGGTTTATGATACAGGGACTTATCAGGTCGGTGATACCTTGACTGTAGGCAAGAATAAGTTTGAATTTGAGCCTCTGCCAACCTTTACTCCAGAGATCTTTATGAAGGTTTCAGCCAAGAATGTCATGAAGCAAAAATCCTTCCATAAGGGGATTGAGCAGCTGGTGCAAGAAGGAGCCATCCAGCTTTATACCAACTATCAGACGGGCGAGTACATGCTGGGCGCTGTCGGTCAGCTCCAGTTTGAGGTCTTCAAGCACCGCATGGAAAATGAATACAATGCTGAAGTGGTCATGAATCCTATGGGCAAAAAGACTGTCCGTTGGATTTCGCCAGATGACTTAGACGAGCGCATGTCTTCTAGCCGTAACATCCTAGCTAAAGACCGTTTTGATCAGCCAGTCTTCCTCTTTGAAAACGACTTTGCCCTGCGCTGGTTCGCGGACAAATATCCAGATGTTAAATTGGAAGAGAAGATGTAACGTACTAAGATTGCTTGGCTACATAGTAGTCTAAGCAATCTACGCCATGTCCTATGGGAGCATGGCTAAGTACCTTACTAACTGCGTTTGGCAAATAAAATCGATTTGCTAAACTCCGTGTCGTAGTGAATAGGATTGTTATGATTGTATAACAAACTAAAGTTACTAAGGCCGAGTTCAGTTGGCCCCTTGCTAGCCGCTTGACTAATCTCATCAGGCGAGGCAGTTGATTTGCTTGGTTTTGTGTTTTAGCATAACATATTTGATTGCAAGAACAGTTTAGGAAGTTGGGCGCTAGTTTATTAGAGAATCATTCTATCTCGTAGAAAGGAGCTCCATGTTTCTGGAAAGAAAACTAAAAGATCAGTCTGTCTGGATCAACATTGACTCAGATAGTTTCAAAAAGAATGCCCGGATTTATCAGGATTATGAAATTGACAAAGAGACCATCGAGTATGCGCTCGATAAGAACGAGCGGGCTCACATGGACTACAATCGTGAGAATGGAACTGTTGTCTTTATCTACAATGTCCTTGATCTAGCGACAGATAAGGAACATTATGAGACGATTCCTATGACCTTTGTGGTGCAACAGAGACGGCTCATTACGATCAGCAACCAGGATAATGCCTATGTTGTCGATATGATGAAGTCTTATACTGAGCGTCATGAGCCAGTATCGGTCTATAAGTTTCTCTTTGCTAGTCTAGAGTTGATCTCCAATTCTTACTATCCGGTTGTTGAGCGGATGGACAAGCGCAAGGATGAGATTAATGCTCTCCTGCGTCAGACAACTACCAAAAAGCATCTTTTTGCCCTGTCTGACTTGGAAACTTCTATGGTCTATCTAGTTGCTGCAGCTAAGCAGAATCGCATGCTCTTAGAGCATATCAAGAGTCATGGCATTTATCGCCGTTTTGATGAATTAGAAACCGAGCAGTTTGAGGATGCTATGATTGAGGCTCGTCAGCTCGTTTCGATGACTGATCTGATTGCTCAAGTTCTCAGCCAGCTCTCTGGCTCCTACAATAATATCCTGAACAACAATCTGAATGACAATTTGACGGTATTGACCATTATTTCTGTTCTTCTAGCAGTACTTGCAGTTATCACTGGTTTCTTTGGTATGAATGTTCCTCTGCCCTTGTCTAATGATAAAAATGCCTGGATCTATATTGTTGTCATTAGTCTTATTATCTGGGGACTTCTGACCAAGCTTCTTAAATGGTTGGCCAATAAGAAGTAAACATTTGAAATTATTTTCCCTATAACAAGCACCGAGAATGGTACTTGTTTTTTCTTGCTTTGGAAAGAAAATGATTAGTACAGTTTGTCTATATTTTATAAACTGTTATTTTATGTTATAAAACATAACATAAAAATTATAATTTTTATTGCATAAATTTTCATAATAAAGTATAATATAAAACAATTTAAAATAAGTGAGGGGTAGAAATATGGCAGAATACCTAAACGATTTAAATTACAAATGTAAAATATACCAATACATAGACCTTGGGAAAGCCTCGGCTCTACTAGGAGGGGATATAGAAAAACTTCCTTATTCTATACGAATATTATTAGAAAGTGGTCTTCGTAAGGAAGATGGGGTTGACGTAACAAAAGATAACATTAGCTCTTTGATTCATTATCAAGCTAAATCACCAAGCGGAGAAGTTCCTTTTAAGCCTAGCCGAGTTATTCTCCAGGATTTTACGGGTGTTCCTGTTGTGGTGGATTTGGCTAGTATGCGCGATGCTATTGTCGGGCAGGGAGGTCAGGCCGATCAGATTAATCCAGAGATTCCGGTTGATTTAGTTATTGACCACAGTGTTCAAGTGGATTTTTATGGCTGTGATACAGCTCTAGAGGCCAATATGACCCAAGAGTTTATCCGCAACAATGAGCGCTACGAATTTCTCAAGTGGGCAGAAAAATCATTTGATAATTACCGTGCGGTTCCCCCTGCTACTGGGATTATCCATCAGGTCAATATCGAGTTTCTCAGTGATGTCATCATTGAAAAGGATGGCCAACTCTATCCGGACAGCATGTTTGGGACGGACAGTCATACGACTATGATTAATGGTATCGGTGTTCTGGGCTGGGGAGTCGGTGGGATTGAGGCCGAGGCCGCTATGTTAGGTGAGGCTTCTTATTTCCCAGTTCCTGGGGTGATTGGTGTTCGTCTTTTGGGAAAGCTACCTAAGATTGCGACAGCGACAGATTTGGCTTTAAAGGTCACGCAAATCTTGCGGCAGGAAAATGTTGTTGGCAAATTTGTCGAGTTCTTTGGACCTGGCTTGTCTAATCTAAGCCTAGCTGATCGGGCAACAGTGGCTAATATGGCGCCGGAATACGGAGCTACCTGTGGTTATTTTCCGATAGATGAGGAAACGCTTAATTACATGCGTCTGACCAATCGGTCAGAAGATCATATCGAGCTGACCCGTCTCTATGCTCAAAAAAATCACCTCTTCTATGATGAAAAGGTTGAGCCGAACTATACCAAGGTAGTCGAAATTGATTTGTCCAGCATTGTTCCTAGTATTTCAGGCCCCAAGCGGCCCCAAGATTTGATTGAATTAACAGCTGCTAAAGAGGAGTTTCAAGCTAGTCTAGTCAGAGAAGCGGGAGTCCGAGGCTTTGGTCTAGATGAGAGCGAGCTGGAAAAGTCTGCAGTAGTTCAATTTTCTGATCATGAGGAGACGATTAAGACAGGCCATGTGGCTATCGCTGCCATTACTAGCTGTACCAATACATCTAATCCCTATGTCTTGATAGCGGCAGGGCTTTTGGCCAAGAAAGCAGTAGAAAAAGGCTTACGGGTTTCAAAGACTGTCAAGACTTCATTAGCTCCGGGCAGCAAGGTGGTCACAGGTTATCTCAAGAAGAGTGGTCTGCAAACTTATCTGGATCAGCTTGGTTTCAATGTTGTCGGCTATGGCTGCACTACTTGTATTGGAAATTCAGGAAATCTCCGACCGGAAGTGGCTCAAGTGATTATGGATACTGACTTGCTGGCTAGTGCTGTTCTTTCAGGAAATCGGAATTTTGAAGGACGGATCAATCCATTGGTCAAGGCCAATTTCCTAGCTAGTCCGCCCTTGGTAGTTGCCTATGCTCTGGCTGGAAATACCAATATCGATCTGACTAGTGAGCCGTTGGGTTATGATCAAAAAGGGCAGCCAGTCTATTTAATGGATTTGATGCCGGAGCATGACTTGGTTGCTGATTATGTTCAAAAATATGTGACGCGACAGCTTTTTGAAAAAGAATATGCCCATGTGTTTGACGACAATGAAAAATGGAATCAGATTCCGACAGCCTCTTCTCAAAATTATCAGTGGAATCAGGCTTCTACCTATATTCAAAATCCACCTTACTTTGATGGCTTAGCTGATGATTTAGCCATTCAGCCGCTGAAAAATCTTGCAGTGCTGGCAAAATTTGGGGATACGGTGACGACAGACCATATCTCCCCAGCAGGAAATATTGCCAGAAACAGTCCAGCTGCTTCCTATTTACTGGAGCACGGAGTGGATTACCAAGACTTTAATTCCTATGGGAGCCGTCGGGGTAATCATGAGGTCATGATGCGGGGGACTTTTGCCAATATTCGGATTAAAAATGAATTGGCGAATGGGAAAATTGGTGGTTACACAGATTATAAAGGAGAGTTGCTGTCTATTTATGAGGCGGCCATGCGCTACAAGGAAGAGCAAATTGACACCATTGTCCTAGCTGGTAAAGACTACGGTATGGGTTCCAGCCGTGATTGGGCAGCCAAGGGGGCTAATCTTTTGGGTGTCAAGGTGGTGTTGGCAGAGAGTTTTGAGCGTATCCATCGGTCAAATCTGGTCATGATGGGGATTCTTCCTCTGCAGTATCTAGAGGGTGAAAATGCGGCTAGTCTGGGCTTAACAGGCAAGGAAACTTTCGACATCAATCTGCCACAGAACCCGCGAGTTGGCCAGTTAGTTGACGTGGTAGCTCGGAAGGGTGCTGAAGAAATATCTTTTCAAGCTCGGCTGCGTTTTGATGCAGAGGCAGATATCCGTTACTATGAAAACGGAGGAATTTTGCCCATGGTCGTTAGAAAGAAATTAGAGGAGGTGTGAGCATGAGTCAGACGGACGGTTTGAAAGATACCATTGCCTGTGATACCAGGATTAGCCAGATTGTGGATGATTCTTTGTCTTATGCAGGCTACAATATTTCTGAATTGGTAGAGCACCATGCCAGTTTTGAAGAGGTGATTTATCTGCTGTGGCATTTGCATTTACCGACTCAGATTGAGCTTAAGCATTTTGAGGAAGATCTGCGAGCTAATTATGCTATTAGCGATGCGGTGGAGCAGTGCATCCTTATCCAGTCCCGCAAGCATCTTCATCCCATGAGTGTCTTGCGCTCAACGGTCAGTCTTTTGGGTGTTTATAATGTCCACGCAGAGGAAGCTTCTTTGGAAGCGACCTATGAGCAGAGCATCCAGCTTATGGCAAAGATGCCGACTATTATTGCGGCTTTTGCCAGGCTGAGGTCGGGTCAGACTCCGATAGAGCCGCGGGAGGATTTAGGTTTTGCGGCTAATTTCCTTTATATGCTCAAGGGAGAAGAAGCTAGTGAGCTTGAAGTCAAAGCCTTTAACTGTGCCTTGGTGCTCCACGCCGACCATGAGCTCAATGCTTCAACCTTTGCGGCTCGAGTCTGCGCCTCAACCTTGACTGATATTTATTCCTGCGTGACAGCAGCCGTTGGAGCGCTCAAGGGCTCGCTTCATGGCGGTGCTAATGAATGTGTCTTTGATATGCTGAAAGAGATCAGAGAGGAAGGGGATTGTCAGGCCTACCTAGACCGCAAGCTGGCCTCTCACGAGAAGATTATGGGCTTTGGTCATCGAGTTTACAAGACTCAAGATCCGCGTGAAAAATACCTGCGACAAATGGCCAAAGACCTGACGCAGGGAACTAAGGACGAGGTCTGGTACCAGCTTTCAGAGGAAATTGAAGCCTATATGAAGCATACCAAGCACCTGATACCGAATGTCGATTTTTATTCGGCTACGGTTTACCATGTACTGGGCATTGACAGCAGTATCTACACCCTGATTTTTGCTATGAGTCGGGTGGCTGGCTGGATTGCCCATATTCAGGAACAGCGCAAGAACAATAAGCTGATTCGACCACGTTCTAACTATATCGGTGCTCAAGGTTTGGAGTATCTTCCCATTGGAAGGAGATAAAATGGCAGATAAGATTTTGTTTGAGAATGGGCGCTTGCAGGTGCCGGATTCCCCTATTATTCCTTACATCCAAGGTGACGGGATTGGGGTTGATATCTGGAAAAATGCCCAGCTGGTCTTTGATAAGGCAGTGGAAAAGGCTTATGGCGGGCAGAGAAAGGTTGTTTGGAAGGAAGTTCTGGCTGGGGAAAAAGCAGCAGACCTGACGGGTGACTGGCTACCGGATGAAACGCTGGCAACGATTAAGGATTGTCTAGTGGCTGTTAAGGGCCCGCTAGAAACCCCAGTCGGAGAAGGAATTCGTTCGCTGAATGTGGCCCTGAGGCAGGAATTGGATCTCTATGCCTGCCTGCGGCCGGTTCGTTATTTCAAGGGAGTTCCCAGTCCGCTCAAGCACCCTGAGAAGACTGATATCACGATTTTTCGGGAAAATACAGAAGACATCTATGCAGGGATCGAGTGGGAGAGTGGAACGGCTGCAGTCAAAAAAGTTATCGATTTCCTGCAGAAGGATATGCAGGTTGACAAGATTCGCTTCCCAGAAAGCTCTGCTATTGGAATCAAGCCTATTTCTAAGCAGGGCAGTGAGCGGCTGATACGGGCAGCTATTGACTATGCGCTAGACAAAGGACTAAGGCGTGTCACTCTGGTTCACAAGGGCAATATCCAGAAATTTACAGAAGGTGGTTTTCGAAAATGGGGCTATGAACTGGCTCAAAGAGAGTATGCGGATGAGCTGGCTTCTGGAAAACTAATTATCCAGGATGTCATTGCAGATAATTTTCTGCAGCAGATTCTGCTCTATCCCGAGAAATTTGATGTTGTTGCCTTGACCAATCTCAACGGTGATTATGCCAGCGATGCCTTGGCTGCTCAGGTGGGCGGGATTGGTATCGCGCCAGGGGCCAATATCAATTACGAGACTGGTCATGCTATTTTTGAAGCTACTCATGGGACGGCGCCAGATATAGCAGGTCAAAACAGGGCTAATCCTTGTTCTCTTCTCTTATCGGGGGCCATGCTCTTTGATTACATTGGTTGGTCGGAGGTCTCTCATCTCCTGACTAAGGCTGTTGAGAAGGCTCTCTTTGAGCAAAAAGTGACAGGAGATTTTGCCAGTCAGCTGGAAGGAGTAGCAGCCTTGACCACTGGTCAATTTGCTGAGGAGCTGCTGGCTAATATAGAGAAGTGTCCATAATGAAGAAAAAAGCGATGAAGGATCTGCCTATCTAGACAGTCTCTTCATCACTTTTTGTCTTTTTCGATATTCCAGTCCCCAACCGATGATCCAGCAAACGACTAGCAGATAATTTTCAATCCAGCCCAGTAGATTGGCTTGATTCGCCTTTTCCAGATAGCCTAGCAGATGGTTGGTGCCAAAGCCCAGCCCACCCAGAATCAGTGCTAGCAGGGTCATCCGTAGATAAAACCAATCATACTTTATGTTGGCGGCAATGACTAAAGGCAGAATAGCCAGATTCCAGAAACCAATTTCCCGCTGCCAGTAGGGGGCTAGGCCGTAGATGGACTCATTGCCCAAGAGCTGGGGCTGGAAAATCTGGATCATAGCCGCGCCCAGCATAGCTAAGATTAGTAAAATGAAAATCACTCGTAAAAATTTATTCATCCCTGTCTCCTTTCTTCTTTGTAGATTATAATGTTTTTGAAAATGATTTTCAAGTTTTCATTTTTTTACAAAAGAATCTCTAATAAAATATTTTACAGCCAAGTTCTATCTTTTTAGGTGCTTTTGTGGTATACTAGATTAGTTGCAGAAATACAGTTTTTCTATTCAGTGGGAACTAGCGACCGAGTCGGCGCTTTTTTAGTGCCCGGACTTGAGAGACCATATTTATGAAGAGAAGAGCGAATACTCTCAGAAAATCGAGATTTAGCAAGAGAAAAGCACTTGGTATGTTTCGATAGTTGAGTATCAAAAGCCTTATAAGGTGGCTTCGCACCGCCTTTAGAAAGAAGAAGAACATTGAAATTTAATGAATTACATTTATCTGCTGAATTACTAGCAGAGATTGAAAAAGCTGGCTTTGTAGAAGCAAGCCCTATTCAAGAGCAGACAATTCCGCTTGCTATGGCAGGTAAGGATGTCATTGGTCAGGCCCAGACAGGGACAGGAAAGACGGCAGCCTTTGGCTTTCCGACTTTGGAGAAGATTGATACAGATAATCCTGCTGTGCAGGCTTTGATTATCGCTCCAACCCGTGAATTGGCCGTGCAGAGTCAGGAAGAGCTTTTCCGTTTTGGCCGCAGCAAGGGTGTCAAGGTACGCTCTGTCTACGGTGGCTCCAGCATCGAAAAGCAAATCAAGGCCCTCAAATCTGGTGCTCATATCGTCGTAGGAACACCTGGCCGTCTCTTGGATTTGATCAAACGCAAGGCGCTTAAGCTGAATCAGATTGAAACCTTAATCTTGGACGAAGCGGATGAAATGCTTAACATGGGCTTTTTGGAAGATATTGAGTCTATCATTTCACGTGTGCCAGAAGAGCGTCAGACCTTGCTCTTTTCAGCGACCATGCCGGATGCTATCAAGCGTATTGGTGTTAAGTTCATGAAGGAGCCTGAACATGTCAAGATTGCTGCTAAAGAGCTGACGACGGAGCTGGTAGACCAGTATTATATCCGTGTCAAGGAAAATGAAAAATTTGATACCATGACCCGCCTGATGGACGTGGAGCAGCCAGAGCTGTCTATCGTCTTTGGCCGGACCAAGCGCCGGGTGGATGAGCTGACTCGCGGTCTGAAAATCCGCGGTTTCCGAGCAGAGGGTATCCATGGTGATTTGGACCAAGGCAAGCGCCTCCGTGTCCTGCGCGACTTTAAAAATGGCAATTTGGATGTCTTGGTGGCGACAGATGTGGCTGCGCGTGGATTGGACATTTCTGGTGTGACCCACGTCTACAACTACGATATTCCGCAGGATCCAGAAAGCTATGTTCACCGGATTGGGCGGACTGGTCGTGCTGGTAAGTCAGGTCAGTCTATCACTTTCGTAGCGCCAAATGAAATGGGCTATCTGCAGATCATCGAAAATCTGACCAAGAAGCGTATGAAGGGCCTTAAGCCTGCGACTGCAGAAGAAGCTTTCCAAGCCAAGAAAAAAGTTGCTCTTAAGAAGATTGAACGCGATTTTGCGGATGAAAGCATCCGTTCTAACTTTGAGAAATTTGGCAAGGATGCCCGCAAGCTGGCAGCAGAATTCAGCCCAGAAGAGCTGGCTATGTATATCCTCAGCTTGACGGTGCAAGATCCAGATGCCCTTCCTGAAGTAGAAATTGCCCGTGAAAAACCATTGCCATTTAAACCGTCTGGCGGTGGCTTTGGCGGAAAAGGCAAAGGCAGTCGTGGCGGAAATAGCAACCGTCGCAGCAATGACAATCGCCGTGACCGAGGTGGCCGTCGCGATCAATTTAAGAAAGGTCGCAAAGACGAGCGTTTTGACAAAGAAAATCGCTACCGCAAGGATCACAAGAAACCTCGCAATACTTCTAGCGAGAAGAAAACCGGCTTTGTTATCCGTAACAAGGGTGATAAATAAAAAGTTAGAACTCTGATACATCAAATATGTATCGGAGTTTTTTCTTTTGATGAGATGTTAATGCTATTATACTCGTCTTTTATAAAAAATTTGATTGGAACATTTAAGTATTTTATGATAAAAGGCGCTACAATCTTGTGGCTTTTTTTGTGAGAAATCTTATAAGCAAAAAGTACATAAAGTGTAATTTAGCTACTTGGTTATCAAATCAAACAAAATAGTACACGATTTATTAATTATTGTAAACAAACAATTTATAAAAAAGATATAATAAGTTATTGACTATATTATATCATAATGATATAATGAATTTACAAACAAAAAGAAACAAGGTGAGGTAATAATGGAGCTTTCTCAATTGTTTGATAAAGAGTTAGTTTTTTGTCTAACTGCAAAAAGTCAAGAAGAGTTATTTTATCAGGTAGCTGACTTACTGGAAGAGAGAAAAATTGTCAAGCCTTCTTATAAAGAGGCTCTGATAAAAAGAGAGCAATCTTTTCCAACTGGATTGGATATGGAGTTTTTAGGCAAAGACTTGCCAAATGTAGCCATTCCCCATACAGACATTGAGCACAACTTAACAGAGAATGTGGTTGTGGTTAAGTTGGAACAGCCTGTGACTTTCCACAATATGATTGCACCTGCACAGACAGTTTCAGTCTCTCTTTTATTCTTTATTATTAACCATTCTAGCTCAAGTCAAACTAACATTTTGGCGAAGCTTATGGACTTCTTCACTAGCCAAGGCAATTTAGCTGAGTTAGCTAAGTGCAACACTGATGAAGATTTGTTTCACTATATTTCAACAGTCATCAAATAAATTAAATGGAGGATTTTACCATGATTAAAATTTTAGCAGCCTGTGGAGCTGGTGTGAATTCCAGTCACCAAATCAAAAGTGCCCTTGAGGAAGAATTGTCAAACCGTGGTTATGATGTTCATTGTGATGCAGTAATGGTCAAGGATGTCAATGAAGATTTAATTCAAGGATACGATATCTTTACACCGATTGCAGCAACAGATTTGGGCTTCACACCAGAAATTCCTGTTATTGAAGCAGGACCGATTCTCTTCCGTATCCCAGCTATGAGTGCTCCGGTGTATGACAATATTGAAGCGGCCATTAAAGAGCATGGTCTAAGTTAGGTTATAAAAGGTTAAACCAGGAGGTTTTGTTATGAATGCTATTATTGATATAGCGAATAAGTTCTTTGATCCCATTATAAAAATGGGCGGCCCGATAGTCATGCTGATTATCTTGACTGTCTTGGCTCTGTTGTTTGGTGTAAAATTTTCCAAAGCTTTGGAGGGTGGTATTAAGCTAGCCATCGCTTTGACGGGTATCGGGGCCATCATCGGTATGCTGAATGGAGCGTTCTCAGCTTCACTTGCAAAATTCGTTGAAAATACAGGCATTCAGCTTAACATCACAGATGTCGGCTGGGCTCCTTTAGCAACGATTACTTGGGGTTCTCCATGGACCTTGTACTTCTTGCTTATCATGCTGATTGTCAATGTCGTTATGCTGGTTATGAAAAAGACCGATACACTGGATGTTGACATCTTTGATATTTGGCACTTATCCATCACTGGACTACTAATTAAGTGGTATGCGGATAACAATCATGTGAGTCCGGCTTTATCACTACTGATTGCGACTGCAGCAGTTGTCCTAGTTGGTGTTTTGAAAATCATCAACTCAGACTTGATGAAGCCAACATTTGATGATCTTTTGAATGCGCCAAGTTCATCTCCGATGACATCTACTCACATGAACTATATGATGAATCCTGTCATCATGGTTTTGGATAAGATTTTTGATAAGTTTTTCCCTTGGCTAGATAAGTATGACTTTGATGCTGCGGCACTAAATAAAAAGATTGGTTTCTGGGGCTCTAAGTTCTTTATCGGTTTCCTTCTCGGGGTGGTCATTGGTTTTATGGGAACTCCACACCCTGTAGCAGGTGCAGAAGATGCAAATACTTGGCAATTAGTCATTAAAGGTTGGCTGACTCTAGGTTTGACTGCTGGTGTCTGCTTGGAATTATTCTCATTGATTGGTTCATGGTTCATTGCAGCTGTAGAACCACTTTCACAAGGTATTACAAACGTTGCTACAAAACGTTTGCAAGGACGTAAATTCAATATCGGTTTGGACTGGCCTTTTATTGCAGGTCGTGCTGAAATCTGGGCTTGTGCCAACGTACTTGCACCAATTATGCTGATTGAAGCAGTTCTTCTTTCTAAAGTAGGGAATGGTATCCTACCGCTGGCTGGGATCATTGCAATGGGTGTAACTCCAGCGCTCTTGGTAGTTACACGTGGCAAACTTTTACGTATGATTGTGTTTGGAAGTCTTTTGCTTCCGCTCTTCCTGTTGTCAGGGACTCTGATTGCACCATTCGCAACAGAACTTGCTAAAGGTGTTGGTGCCTTCCCTGAAGGAGTCAGCAAATCGCAATTAATCACTCACTCTACGCTAGAAGGACCGATTGAGAAGCTACTGGGCTGGACTATCGGTAATACTACAACTGGTGATATCAAAGCAATCATCGGCGCAGTTATCTTCTTGGGAGCTTATGTAGGAATCTTTGCTTGGTACAGAAAACAAATGATCAAACGTAACGAAGCCTACGCTTCAAAGGAAAAATAAAAGCTTGTTGCTAGAATGAGGTATAAAGTAAGCCATAAAAACAAATAGTAAAGCGAAGAAAACTAGGCTGATATAGATAAAGTCTAGTTTTCTTGTTATAGAACAGATTAAATAGCACTAATTTACATAATTAAATTCAACATATCAGCTATTTAAAATAAAAAAATTCACAAATCTTTGTTTATATGCTGAAACTGTTGTATAATAAGGTGAAGGTGAGTCTGTAAGAAATTCAGGAGCAAAAGGAGAATGTAAAATGAAAGAAAGTAGACATAGAATCATTCTGCAAGAACTGGATCAAACAGGTGTGGTTGCTGTTAAAAACCTCAAGGAAATGCTGGGTGTCACGGATATGACCATCCGTCGGGATTTGATTGATTTGGAGAAGCAGGGCATGCTGACCCGTGTTCATGGTGGAGCCCATAAGAAGGTCAAGAATGCTCTCAACGAGATTTCTCACTCAGAAAAGCAAATGCTGAATGTTGAGGAGAAGAAGCAGATTGCCCGTAAATGTGCGGATTTGATTGTTGACGGGGATACGGTCTTTATTGGGTCAGGCACCACAACGGATTTTATAGGAGACTATTTGGATGGCAAAAATATCAGCATCGTCACCAATTCGCTACCAATTTTTGAAAAGTTAAAAGAAAGAGCCAATTTAGATTTAATTCTGATTGGCGGACGCTATCGGGCTAAGACTCAAACCTTTGTCGGTCAGTTTGCCAATAATCTTTTGAAAGAAATCAAGGTTTCTAAGGCCTTTATTGGGGCGAATGGTATTGACGGTCATAATGTTACGACCAGCAATGAAGAGGAAGGCAACGGCGACGCGATTATCCTTAACAATGCCATCAGCAAATACATTGTAGCCGATAACAGCAAGTTTGACAGCTATTCTTTCTATTCTTTTTACCGGCTGGACAACCTCAGTGCAGTTGTGACGGACGACAATATCGCTCCGAAAGTCAAGGAAAAATACAGCACCTATATTGAAATTTTGTGATGTCTGACCGGTGAGAGAAACTTGCTTCAAATAAATATTTTATAGAGGTTGTGACTGGGATTTTGTCTAGAAATTCTAGTCGCAGCTTTTTTATATCTTTATCTCATTTTGTAAACAACAGTCTTGACTTTGCTGCAGAATTCCTTATATAATAAAATGTATTATTAAATTTTAGGAGGTCTTATGACAATCAATATAGTGATTTTTGTGGCTGTGTCGCTTTTTCGTTTGGTGTTTTTGAGGAAATCCTCTCAGAATGAGCAGGATATTCTGGCCAAGGGAGGCATGGAGTACGGGGTGAAAAACTCAAATATCATGAAGTACCTGCACATGCTTTTTTATGCGGTTTGCTTTCTGGAATTGCTGCTGAAGAAGCCAGCTTTTGACTTTGTGAGCCTACTGGGAGCTGTCTTGTTACTCTTTTCTATGTTTATGCTCTACCTTGTTGCCAAGCTCTTGGGACCAGTTTGGACCATCAAGCTTATGCTGGTTAAGGATCATAAGTTTGTTGACCACTGGCTCTTTCGCAATGTCAAACACCCTAATTATTTCCTGAATGTTGTACCAGAATTGGTGGGCTTGGCCCTGCTCAGTCATGCCTACTTTGCTCTTTTCATCCTCTTCCCGATTTACTGTATCACCCTTTACGTTCGTATCAAGGAAGAAGAGCAGTTACTCAAGGAAGTTATCATTCCAAATGGCATTGCTGGTGAATAAAGTTAATAAAATGCATATCGACTGCAAAAGAAAGGCTAGGATGTTTATGTCCTAGCCTTTTCTTGCATTAATTTTCGTATTTCATCAGCCATTTGCTGGGGTTGGTCCGCTTCGAAAAGTAAAGAATTTGCTTCAGGCTGGTGGGCAGTTTGGCTGAAAGCTAAAACTGGCTTCCCCTTGCTGATAGCTCTTTGAACAATCTGGTCGACTTCTCCCCAGTGATTGATATCCAAGTAAATATCCGCCCTATCGAGCAAGTCTTCAATAAAGTCATCCTGGTGAATATTGGTGTAGAGGTTGATATTGGGATAGTCATTAAAGCTGGCTAAGTAAGGAGAAATATTGGTCTTAGCAGCTATGTGAAATTCTAATTCTGGCAGATTTTCTGCTAAATAGGCCAGTTGTTCCAAAGTATCAGAAGCCGTCAGCGTAAAGGCATGGAAATTGCCCTGTGGACGCTCCTTGATGATAAGCTCTTCCTTGCTCATAGCGATAGAGTTGCTGGGAATATCTTGGAAAATCAAGCTGTTGGCTCCAATGATGACATTATCACCAATGGTCACACCTTTGAGAATCACAGTATTGGCCCCAATCCAGCAGTTAGCTCCAATCTTGACTGGCGCAACACTATAATCAATCTTCTCGATATGGTAATTAGAATACTGATGATTGTGGTCAAAAATACGGACGCCATCACCAAACATGGTGTCCTTGCCGATTTCGATAGAGTGCTGACAGCGGACAGTGCAGTGATCGTTAAAGAAAACCCGGGCTCCTAGCTTGAGTTGTGCGCCGCTGGCTACATTGAGGCTGGTAAAAGATTGGAAGATGACATCTTGACCGATATCAAGATGACTATCTGGGGAAATTTCGATATGATGAAAGTCGCCTTTAAACTGGATTTCAGGCATGTTGAGTCCTTTCTTTGATGTAAGCCAGTTTGGCTTGTCTAGTTTTCTTTTTAAAAAGTGCTTCAGCCGACATGGCAGCCGGCTTGCTAGGGTGTTCTTCTTGGTAAAGTAAGGTAACTGGCAGCCGAGCGCGGGTGTACTTGGCACCTTTGCCAGCTTGATGTTTTTTGAGTCGGGCTTGGACATTCGTTGTGTAGCCAGTATAGAGGGAGCCGTCCCCGCATTCAAGCACGTACATATATGCTTTATTTTCCATAGTAAATCTCGTGAATCTCCGGAGTGTAGCTGCCGTCCTGATTGTGAATAAAGAGAGGAGGCAGGATTTTTAGACCGTCGCGGGAACCATCTTTAATAGCTTCGATAAGTAGCATATTGGCCTCTTTACCCAACTTTGGATAGACAAACTGGATGCGCTTGGGAGCCAGGTTGTGGGCTTGCATGGTATCTAAAATATCTAAAAAGCGTTCTGGTCGATGAACCATAGCCAACCGACCATTGGATTTGAGGACTCGCTGGGCAATTTTGCAAATCTCTCCCAGATTGGTTGAGATTTCGTGGCGGGCTAAAAGGTAGTGCTGGCTTTCATTGAGATTGGATTTCTTGTCAACCTTGAAATATGGCGGATTGCAGAGAATCATATCAACCTTGCTGCCAGTGATATATTGGCCTAGGTTTTTCAAATCGTCCTGAATGACCTGCATTTGCTGAGTCAAATCATTGAGCTCAATGGAGCGCTCGGCCATGTCTGCCAGGCGTTCCTGGATCTCGACGGCCAAAATCTGAGCCTTGGTGCGAGTGCTGGCAAAAAGTCCAACGGCGCCATTTCCAGCACAGAGATCAACGATTAGACCCCGCTGGGGCAGCTTGGGAAAGCGGGAAAGCAGCACGCTGTCTACCGAATAGCTGAAGACCTCACTATTTTGAATAATCTTGACATCCGTCGAAAAGAGCTGGTTGACGCGTTCTCCGTCTTTTAGTTTTGCTTCGTTCATAAGTCAATTATAGCATGATTTAGCAAGGATTCCAAAGGGATATGGGAAGTTTTTGCACAATCAAAAAACATGCGAGGATTCTCGCATGTTTCCATGAGCTTAAATGCTGATTCTATTTTAGCTAGTCCTTAATCAAATCTGTATTTCTGCTTGATGGTGCAGGCAACAAAGACAAGTCCAAAAATGACCATGAGAATCAGATAGACTGGCAAAGTTGCGGCTGTCAGCGTTGCAATTTCCAAAAGGTGCTGCAGGACAAAGGCTGATAGATAGAAGCCAAAGACAGAAAAGATAATGAGCAGGCTGCGCCAGAGGTTGAGTGGCAGACAGGCCCTAATGACGGACAGGAAGCTGATGCTGCCTAGTAAGTAGTAGGTCAGGGTGGACATTTCTATGTCACTCCAGCCATGGCTGCTGCCCCAGATGCGAACAAATAGCACGCTGAAGATAATCATGAGGGAGCTTGGCAGAGCAAGCTGCAGAGAGCGTTTGAGGAAGTGCTTTTCAACCGGCTTAATATTGCGCTCAAAGGTGAGGACAAAGGGTGGGAAACCTTCGACAAACTGGTCAATCAAGGTAATCTGAATCGGGATGAATGGGAAAATCAAGAGGTATTCAGTTTTTCCGAGCAGGATACTAGCGATACAGATAATAGCTAGGATAAAGGAATAGATGGTCTTGATGAAGAAAATCGGAGCAATCCGGCCGATGTTGTTAACAACTCGGCGGCCTTCAAAAAGAATCTCAGGGACATCGTTAAAGTCGGAGTTAAGAAGGACCAAGTTGGCAATTTGCCGAGTTGCGGGGTCGCCCTCCGCCATAACGATGGAGCAGTCAGCTTCACGTAAGGCCAAGATATCATTAACCCCATCTCCCGTCATAGCTGTTGTCCGACCAGCGGCTTTAAGAGTCTGGATGAGCAGCTTCTTCTGATGGGGAGAAACACGGCCGAAGATAGCTGTTTCTTCAGCTTGCTCAACCAGTTCTTGATCGCTGATTTTAGAGCAGTCGATGTAGCTGTCGTAGTTGGCAAATCCAGCTTGGCTCGCGATATGGGAAACAGTCACAGGATTGTCACCAGAGATGATTTTCAGATCAACATCCTGAGAACGCAGGTAGTCTAGTGTCTCGGCCGCTCCCTCCCGAATAGGATCAGTGATTTCCAGAACAGCCAGAGCAGTCATATCTTCAGGCAGTTGGATGCTGTGTTTGTCTAGCACTTGCTCGCTGTGAGCCAGCACCAAAACCCGTGATCCGCGTTTTTGAGCCTCTCCAACCGCTGCAGGATTGCTGTTCAGCAGCATTTCGGGAGCCCCCAGAAAGATAGTTCCGACACTGGATAAATGCATAGCGCCCCATTTTCGGTCACTAGAAAATGGGATGACATTGTCGCTAGTATAGGTGTGTTCTAAATGGCCGTATCCCTTGCGGATAGCCTGAGCAGTTGGGTTATTATCCTCGCTGGTTTGGATGTAGGCTGCTAAGATTTGACCGACTGTCTCATCAGAAAACTTATCTGACAGACTATGCAAGGCTTCAACAGTCATTTTACCTTGGGTAATTGTCCCGGTCTTATCTAGACAGAGAGTATCCACCCGGGCCAGAGTTTCAACAGAATACATTTCCTGAACAAGAACCTTGCGCATACCTAGCTTGATGACAGCTGTCAGGAGTGACGTGACTGTCAGCAGAGCGATTCCCTTAGGTAGCATACCCAAAAGAGCTGTCGAGCTGGTAATGACAGAGTTTTTGACAGGCAATCCCTTTATCATCAGGGCTTCAAAGAAAAGAGCCAATCCGAAAGGAATGATGATTTTTCCAGTAAAGCGGGAAATTTTCGCAAGATTGTATAGAATGCGCGAGTTGATAGGCTTGAGAGTTTTAGCTTCAGTCATGAGCTTGTTGGCATAGTTGTCTGCGCCGACATGGTGTACCTCAGCATAGATCTGCCCACTGGCCAGAAAGCTACCAGACAGTAGCTCGGCGCCTTCTTCCTTGAGAACCAAGTCACTCTCCCCTGTCAGCATGGCTTCATTGGCCTCGGTAACGCCCTCTACTACACGGGCATCACTGGGAATTTGCTCGCCGGCTGACAGCTTGATCAGGTCGCCCAGTACAATTTCTTCTGGCTGAATCTTGACTTCCTGGCCGGCGCGGATGACTGTGACCAGCTCTCGGCTGACCAGATTGAGCTTGTCAATCATGTGTTTGGCTCGCAGTTCTGTAATAATACCAGTGACAGCATTAAAGCTGATAACAGCGAAGAAGACCAGATTGCTCCAGGCTTGGACAGAGACCAAGGCTAGAGCAATAACAAAGTTAAGGGCATTAAAAAGGGTGAAAACATTCCGCTTAACGATTTGCCAGTTACTGGTGCTGGTGTCACTTGTAAAATCGTTGGTTAAGCCCTGCGAAATCTTTTCATCTACTTGGGTTTGGTTTAAACCAATTAATTCTTTCTTATTCATGAGATTAATGATACCATTTTTTTATGGAAATGGCTATCAGAATCAGCTGTTACAGCCAAAGTTTGGAAAAATATTGCAGACTATAAGGGTATAGGGTATAATGGGAAAGGATGTAATAAATTTCAAGTACAATCACAGTTTGAAATAAGGAGAGTTTATGTTTTATACTTATTTGCGAGGTTTAGTGATTTTTATCCTGTGGACCTTGAACGGAAATGCGCATTACCACAATAAAGAAAAGATTCCTTCAAAAGATGAAAATTATATCTTAGTTGCCCCTCACCGGACATGGTGGGATCCAGTTTACATGGCTTTTGCGACCAAGCCCAAGCAGTTCATTTTCATGGCCAAGAAACAGCTCTTTGAAAATCGGGTGTTCGGCTGGTGGATTCGCATGTGTGGTGCCTTTCCCATTGACCGGGAAAATCCTGGCCCGTCAGCTATCAAATACCCTGTCAATATGCTGAAAAAGAGCAATCGTTCTCTGATTATGTTCCCAAGCGGCAGCCGCCATTCTACGGATGTCAAGGGAGGAGTAGCAGTGATTGCTAAGATGGCTAAGGTCCGTATCATGCCAGTAGTCTATGCTGGTCCCATGACCCTCAAAGGCTTGGCAGCTGGAGAGCGAGTGGACATGAATTTTGGTAATCCGATTGATATTTCAGATATTAGGAAGATGAATGATGAGGGAGTTGAGGAAGTGGCTCGCCGTGTTCATGCTGAGTTTGACCGTCTGGATGCTGAAGTAGCCCCTTACCAGACGCAAAAGAAAGGCAATATTTTCTTACGGATTTTACGTGCCTTTGTCTTTATTCCTGCTATTTTGATTGGGATTTTGACCATCATTTTCAGCTTTTTTGCCAGCTTTGTCTGGGATCCAGATAAGCACAGAAAATAAGATACTAATCAGCTTGCTGAGCAATTTTGCTTGGGAGCTGATTTTTGTATGCAAGTGAGTTATAATGTTGGTATGTTTTATAAGGAGGATGCCATGTCTCTTGCATTTTTATCTTTTGTAACCTTATCACTATTTATGCTGCACGAGTTTGATGAGATTATCCTGATTCGGCCTTGGATTTCTCAGAATCAAGACCGTCAAGACTATCAAAAGGAGATGTTCATTGCTAGGAGAGGAAGTTATCTTTCTGCTGAAAGTATAGCTCTGATGATTGCGGAGGAATTTTTGCTAGCTTTTATTCTCTTGCTGCTTGCGATTCTATTTCGTATTCCCGAGCTAGCTCTGGCCATTGGCTTCTGTCATACTCTTCATCTGCTGGGCCATATCATGCAAGTGTTTCGCTTTCGTCGCTGGGTACCGGGCGGCTTCACAGCTTTGACGACTTTTCCTATACTTATCTTAGTCTTCATCCTTTATCTATGTCAGCAGTCAGTTTCTTGGCCGCTGCTTCTGATTCTAAGCGTGCTAGTCATGGCTTTTCTTTTGGCAAATCTAGCTTTTTTACATAGCAGAGCTCAAAAGTTAGAAGCTTGGATATACAGGATAAGCAAAGCAGATTGATATTACAGCTCCTATTTTCATCAATGACCCTTCTATCTATACGACTACTTGCAAAATAAAGATTTTAAAATATGACAAGCTGAAAATTCTTTCGGCTTGTTTTATTTTTTTGAATTTTTTACGAATAAAAAGACAAAGGAGAAAAATATGCTTGAAGAAATCATTGAAAAGCTGAAAGAATACAAGCTCTTTGTCGGTCTGGCAGTAGTTGGCGCTGTGCTAGGTAGTTTTTTCCTTATCAAAGGAAATCATCAACCGCAAAATCAAGTAACCGCCTTGAGCCAAGAGCTGACTTCCTCATCCAGCTCAGCTGATGAAGAAAGCGAAAGGATTGTTTCTAAGGCTAAGTCGGACGAAGAGGAGAGCGAGCAAGTCACTGTGGATATTAAAGGCGCAGTTAAGAATCCTGGTGTCTATGAGCTGAGAGCAGGAGCGAGAGTCCATGAAGCCATCCAAAAAGCTGGCGGATTGACAGCAGACGCCGAGGCTAAGTCCATTAATCAGGCACAAAAATTAACGGATGAAGCAGTAATCTATGTGGCAAAGATTGGTGAAGAAGGAGCTGATGTCACACAGACTGGCCAGCATCAAGCAGGATCTTCTGATTCTGCTGGTGCCGGTGGTGGAAAGTCGGACAAGGTCAATCTAAATACGGCGACAGAGGCTGAACTGCAGACTATTTCAGGCATCGGACAGAAGCGGGCTTCTGACATCATCGCCTACCGCGAAAGCAATGGCCGCTTTAAGTCAGTAGATGATCTGAAAAAGGTGTCAGGTATTGGAGATAAGACCTTAGAAAAGCTGAAAGAATATGTCACAGTGGATTAAAAAGTTACCCCTCACCCCTATCTATCTAGCTTTCATCCTTGTATGGGCCTATTTTGCAGTCTATTCTGGCAGTTCCTTGGCTTATTTTGGGCTAGGTGTCCTTCTGCTTCGTCTCTTTTTCAGCTATCCTCTCAAAAAAAGTCTAGCTGCTTTGGCATTCCTGTCCCTTTTTGTCCTCTTTTTCTTGCTTCGTCGGGAAATGGCAGAGCAGGCCTTTAGGCAGGAACCTCCTTCAGCTAGCTCGGTTCAGGTCTTGCCAGATACGATCAAAGTCAATGGAGATTCCCTATCCTTTCGAGGGCGAACGAACGGTCGGCTTTATCAGGTCTTCTACAGGATTCAATCAGCCAGTGAAAAGGAAGCTTTTCAGCAACTGACAGATTTGGTCGTCCTTGATATTGAAGGAGAGTTTGAAAAGGCCCAGCAGCAACGAAATTTTTTGGGCTTTGACTATCAGGCTTATTTAAAGACTCAGGGGATTTACCGTACCTTAAAAATCAATAAAATTCAGTCACTAAGGCCAATTTCCAGCCTGAATCCAATGGATTGGCTGTCTGTCTGGCGCAGAAAAGCGCTGGTTTACATTAGAAATAATTTTCCTAGTCCAATGAGTCATTACATGACTGGACTCTTGTTTGGTGACTTAGATACGGAGTTTGCAGAAATGAGTGACCTGTATTCTAGCTTGGGTATCATCCATTTGTTTGCCTTGTCTGGTATGCAGGTAGGTTTCTTTTTGGATGGTTTTCGCAGAATTCTTCTACGTTTGGGGATGAAGAGGGAGACAGTAAACGCCTTGCAGCTGCCTTTTTCATTTATCTATGCTGGACTGACGGGCTTTTCTGTTTCTGTCGTCAGAAGCTTAGTTCAGAATTTGTTGGCCCAGCAAGGACTGACCAGATTAGATAACTTTGCTCTGACACTGATGGTTCTCTTTATCATCATGCCCAATTTTCTTCTGACAGCAGGCGGTGTCTTGTCCTGCGCCTATGCCTTTTTGATTTCTATGATGGATTTTGAAAAGTTGCCGCCGATTCGGAAGCTTTTAGCAGAAAGTCTGACTATTTCATTGGGGATTTTGCCTATACTAATCTACTACTTTGCAGAATTTCAGCCTTGGTCCGTACTTCTGACTTTTCTATTTTCATTACTCTTTGACTTGCTGATGCTGCCAGGGTTAACCCTCATTTTTATTTTGTCACCACTTATAAAAATCTCTCAGGTCAATTTTTTCTTTGAGTTACTCGAAGGTGTGATTCATTGGGTAGCTGACTTTACTCCGCGCCCTTTGATTTTTGGGAAACCCAACCTCTGGTTACTGGCCGCTCTGCTTTTGGTTTTAGCTTTAATCTATGACTTTCGGAGAAAGAAAAGCTGGTTTTTGTCTTTTAGTTTGCTAGCTCTTCTCTTATTTTTCCTAACAAAGCATCCGCTGCAAAATGAGATTACAGTGGTGGATATTGGTCAGGGGGATAGCATTTTTCTCAGGGACTGGCAGGGCAGGACGGTTTTGATTGACGTAGGAGGACGAGTTGAGATAGGAAAAAAGGAGGCTTGGCAGGAGCGACAGACTTCATCCAATGCAGAAAAGACCTTAATTCCCTATCTCAAAAGTCGTGGCGTTGCTAGTCTGGATGTATTGGTCCTGACTCATACCGATACCGATCACATGGGAGATATGCTGGAGGTAGCTAAGCATTTTTCCATCAAGGAAATCTATGTTTCCAAAGGAAGTCTGACTCAGCCTGATTTTGTTCAAAAACTGGAGCAGATAGAAACTTCTGTCCATGTCGTAGAAGTGGGAGATGAAATTCCGGTATTTGACTCAGCTTTGCAGGTTCTCTATCCTATTGGAACAGGCGACGGTGGAAATGATGATTCAATTGTACTCTACGGAGAGTTCTTTCAGACAAAATTTTTGTTTACAGGTGATTTGGAAAGACAAGGAGAGACTGAACTGCTGCAGCGATTCCCTCAGCTGAAAGCAGATGTCTTAAAAGCAGGTCACCATGGCTCCAAAGGCTCTTCCAGTCCAGAGTTTTTAGAGCAAATTCAGCCGAAACTGGCCTTGATATCAGCCGGTCAGAATAATCGTTATCTACATCCGCATCAGGAAACTTTGCAAAGATTTGAGAAGTTTAATACAGCCATCTATCGAACTGACCAGCAGGGGGCCATTCGGTTTACTGGTTGGAATTCCTGGAGAATTGAAACGGTTCGCTGATATCTAGATTGAAGATGCCAACTGATACTTTTTTCTCATGTCCATTTAGCTTCAGTCAGGAAGTCATATTGATTTATTTATGCATTTGTGATAAGATAATGGGTATAAAAAATTATAGAGGAGAATTTTATGTTTGCTGCATATAAAAAATTCTGGACACACTATGCTGATTTTTCGGGTCGTTCAAGTCGGTCAGATTTTTGGTGGGCATTTTTGTGCAAAATAATTATCGTCGTACCATTGTTTATCATTATTTGGGTTTCTGCATTAGGAAGTTTTTTTTCATCAGCAGTTCAGGACGCAACTTATGGGTATGAACCGGATCCATCTGCAATCTTGGCTGGTGCAGGATTTGCTGTCATTTTTTGGTTTATCCTACTGATTTATAATTTAGCTACCTTTATTCCGGAGATGGCTATTATTGTTCGCCGCTTGCGTGACGCTGGTTATCATTGGGCTTTTCTTTTCCTGTATGTCGGTCCTCTTGTACTGTTATTTGTTCCGGTTCTAAATATTATTGCAGGAATAGTAGTTCTTCCATGTTTTATTGCTTTGATTGTTTTGCTTTGTCAAGGCTCTAAGCCTGAAATGGTTGGAAATTCATATGGTCAGCAATATGGCCAGCAAAACTTCCAAGGTCAACAGTTTGGTCAACAGCCATACAATCAAGGTTTAAACTATGAAAAACAACCACAACAAGGTGGTTTCCAAGGACAACAATTTGGTCAGCAATCACAACAAGGCGGTTTCCAAGGACAACAGTTTGGTCAGTCACAACAACCTGTTCAAAATCAACAGTTTGGCCAACAGCCACAGCAAGGCGGTTTCCAAGGACAACAATTTGGTCAACAACCACAGCAACCTGTCCAAAACCAACCATTTGGTCAACAACCACAGCAACCTGTTCAAAATCAACCATTTGGCCAACAACCACAACAAGGTGATTTCCAAGGCCAACAGTTTGGTCAACAACCACAGCAACCTGTCCAAAGCCAACCATTTAGCCAACAGCCACAGCAAGGTGGTTTCCAAGGCCAACAGTTTGGTCAACAACCACAACAATCTGTTTCTGAACAAAGCCAGGCAGTGGAGCAAGCAGAACCAGTTCAAAATCCATTTACTGCTGAAACACCTGAGCAGTCAACACCTCAGGATTTTGGAACTCAGGCACCTGTTGAGGATAATCCTTTTGTTTCACCAATTCAAGAGGAGCAAGCTTCTACACCAGCTGAAAACAGTGTAGAGGATGCAACTGAAAACCAAGAATAAACAAAGAAGAGTTGGAATTTTTCCAGCTCTTTTTGCTCTGTCGTTCGCAGAAAAGTTTTAACAGAACTGGACATGGATAGTTTTTTAGAACAAAGAAAAATGAAGCCGCTAACAGTTTCTATTTGTATAGCGGATCTATTCAAAAATTAGATTTTGTTTGCAAAGAAAATAACAGACTTTCCGACTCTTTTTTGTTACAATCAATACATGAAAAAAATTGACAAGAAATATAAAGTAGGGGAGACTTTCGGTGTTAGCTATTGAGGAAATTAAAAAAATCACGCCAAGCAACCTTCCTGCTTTGACCATTTTTGCTGGAGATGACTTGGGTCAATTTGAGTTGTTGAAGGAGCAGTTTCTCCGCCAGATTCAGTTTCAACCGGGCGATTTGAACACTGCTATTTTTGATATGAAAGAAGCAAACTACCAGGATGTGGAGTTGGACTTGGTCAGTCTGCCTTTTTTTGCGGATGAAAAAATCGTAATTTTGGACCATTTTGCTGATTTGACAACAGCTAAGAAGCGCTATCTGACTGATGAAGAACTCAAATCTTTTGAAAATTATCTGGAAAATCCAGCGGATACAACTCGTCTGGTTATCTTCGCAGAAGGTAAGTTGGATAGCAAGCGCCGTCTGGTCAAACTGCTGAAACGGGACGGGAAAATTTTTGAGGCTGCAGAACTCAAGGAAGCAGATCTGCGGGCTTATTTCAGCAAGGAAGCGCAGGCAGAAGGATTACAATTTGCTCCGGCAGCTTTCGATCAGTTGCTGCTGAAATCAGGTTTTCAGTTCAGTGAAATCAGTAAAAATTTAGCCTTTCTGAAAGGATATAAAGAGTCTGGTCAGATTGGTTTAGAAGATATTGCCGAGGCCATTCCCAAGACTCTTCAGGACAATATTTTTGACCTGACCCAGCTGATTTTGCGACAGAAGATTGATGAAGCTAGAAGCTTGGTGCGAGATTTGACTCTTCAAGGTGAGGATGAAATCAAGCTTATTGCTATTATGCTGGGGCAGTTTCGTATCTTTACTCAGGTCAAGATTTTAGCAGAAAATGGCAGAGCTGAGAGTCAGATTGTGTCTGATTTGTCCGACTATCTAGGCCGCAAGGTCAATCCTTATCAAGTCAAGTTTGCTTTAAAGGATGCTCGCTCACTGAGTTTATCCTTTCTTAAAAAGACCATGGCCTGTCTGATTGAAACAGATTACCAGATTAAGTCAGGGCTGTATGATAAAGATTACTTGTTTGATTTGGCTCTGCTCAAGATTGCGACGGGTGACTTACAAGCAAAATAGTTGAAAAATTCTAATGATTGCGTTATCATTTTTATAATCATATAGAAAAAGAGGTCTATCAAATGGCAATTATCTTACCTGATCTTCCTTACGCTTACGATGCGTTAGAGCCTTACATTGATGAAGAAACAATGCACTTGCATCATGACAAGCACCACAATACCTATGTAACGAATGTTAATGCTGCGCTTGAAAAACATCCTGAAATTGGTGAAGACTTGGAAAAATTATTGGCTGATGTGGAGTCTATCCCAGCTGATATCCGTCAGGCAGTCATCAACAACGGTGGTGGTCATCTTAACCACGCTCTTTTCTGGGAATTGATGACACCAGCAGAAACATCACCATCTGCAGAGTTGGCAGCGGATATCGAAGCTACTTTTGGATCATTTGAAGACTTTAAAGCAGCTTTCACTGCAGCGGCTACAACTCGTTTTGGTTCTGGCTGGGCTTGGTTGGTTGTCAACAAAGAAGGCAAGTTGGAAGTAACTTCAACAGCAAATCAGGATACTCCTATTTCAGAAGGTAAAACTCCAATCTTGGGACTGGATGTTTGGGAACATGCTTACTATGTGAAATACCGCAATCTTCGTCCGAACTACATCCAAGCTTTCTTCTCAGTTATTAACTGGAAAAAGGTTGACGAACTTTACGCGGCTGCTAAATAAACAGGCAGTTTCAATAGATAAAAAGGCGAATCGATTAATGATTTGCCTTTTTTGATGCTTAAAATGCCTTTTTTCTGGGTTTCACTTGTTATTTTCCTCATAATTTTTTATAATACAAATGCTAGGAGAAATGTTTTGAGTAAAAAAATTGTAACGATTATCGTAGCTGTCCTTTCTTGTCTTTGTCTGCTGGGCTTCATCTTCCTGTTTATAACCCAACGAAATAAGGCCATTGAAAAGAAAGCACAAGAGGCTGCCCAACTTGCAAAGTCTGGCGAGCAAGAACAGGAGGAGGAGAAAGTCAAGCCTGATTCCAAACCAGTTGAAGAAAAGCCAAAGCCTGTTGAAAAAAGTCCAGAGGAGAAGCAGAAGGTCATGGAGGCGGACGGCCCTACTATGGATGCTTTAGGACTTCGATTTGACTATGCAAATTTGGATTTGACTCAGGTCATTCAGGCTTATATGACTGAAATGGGAATTGAACCCTCCCAGGTTGCATTTTCATATAAGGATTTGACGACTGGCAAGACCTTTGCAATGAATGATACCCAGCCTATGACTGCGGGATCGACCTACAAGCTCCCTCTCAATATGCTGGTAGTAGATGAGGTTGCTGCCGGCAAACTTTCTATGGACGAGCGGTTTGATATTACCAATACAAACTATGAATATAGGGGCGAGCATGATAACTATGTTGGTGCTTTCAACGGTGCTATGAGAATATCAGACATGCAGGAATATTCCTTGGTTTATTCTGAAAATACTCCAGCCTACGCTTTAGCAGAGCGTCTAGGCGGCATGGAAAAGGCCTATGATATGTTTAGTCGCTACGGTCAGTCCAAGGCTGATATTAAGACGATCAGCCGTGAGAATAATAAGACCACGACGGACTACTATATTCAGGTCCTTGAGTATTTGTCTAAAAATCAGGAAAAGTACAAGGATATCCTTTATTATATAGGCGAATCCTTCCCAGGTGAATACTATAAGCGCTATCTGCGTGACATTACCATCTATCAAAAGCCTGGATATGTTCGTGAGGCGCTCAATGTGGATGCATTAGTTATGGAAGAGAAGCCCTATATTATAGCTCTCTATACGGCTTATTTAGGTGGTAGCACCGAGGCCAGTGATGAGATCAGTGGTGTCGGAATTGAGCAAGTTGGTCAGTTAGCCTACGTCATCAATGAATGGCATCGGGTTAATATGAACTAAGAGCAATCTAGTCTAGACAGGCTAGATTTTTTGATAGCTATTTAGAAAAAAACCAAAATACCTCTTGCTTTTTTGAAAGAGAAGTGTTACAATCTATTTAGAAGATGTTCTAATTACTTCATTCTGCTCTGTTTAATTAGTCACTGAGCAATTTTTTATAAAAGCTATTTAGAAAAAATTCTAAATTTCTCTACTCAAAAAGGAGGAAAAATGAAGAAAGCAAGAAACTCAATCCTACTAACCGTAGTAGGTCTAGTGACGGGTCTATCCATTTGGCTGGCTGTTTTTTCCTGGGTGCTCTATAAAAATAAGGACGACCTGCAAAAAATATCCAATCAAAAACATTTTTAAATACAAAATAGGCAATCTAGTTTTTCTAGACTAGATTTTTTAATCCAGAGTATTTAGAAACAAATCGAAATACCTAAGAAGGATTAGATTGCTTCGTTTCGTACTCTTTATTTAGAAAATTTTCTAAATAGATAGATAAAGGAGAAAAGATGAAAAGAGGATTACTTTTATTGCTTATAGGCTTGCTCACGGTTTTATCCGTCTGCTGGGCAATCCCGTCTTGGATCGTTTTCAAAAATAGACGAAAATTGGAAGGAAAAATTAAATGTTGAAAGAAATTTTACGGAAATACCGCGCTTCTTATCTGGGTGCGACTATCTTTAGCATTGGAGCAACGATTTTTATCACTTTGTTTTCTTTGCAGCTGGGAGTTGTTGTGGACAGTGCGCAGAAGGCTCATTCTAACTTGCTTGGACAATTCTTTATCTGCCTTTTTTGCACTTGTGCTTGGTCTCTTTGCAGCTTGCTGGCTATTTGGTTCAAGAACAATCATAATAAGCAAGTCTTGGAAGAAGTCAAAACGAGGCTTTTCCATTCTTTTTATGACAAGAATTTGCATGACAAGGCTTCCGAGCAGGAAAATAGCTATCTCAACACAACGACCAAGAATATGGATATTTACCAAGAGAATTACTTGACCCCGCGCTGTGATATTGTGGCTGCCTTTTCTTCAGTTTTTATCAGTACACTGGCTATTTTTTGGATTGAATGGCGCATGGCTCTGGGCTTTATTCTCATTTCTTTTTTGACCATGGCTGCGTCACAAATTCCAGGGATATTGATGCGCAAGGCGACAGCGAATTTCACTCAGAAAAGCAATTACTTTTTGAAGCAAGTCACCAATTTTTTGGAAGGCTTTGAGCAAATCAAACTTTTGCAAATCCAAAAAAGGGTGGTTGAGCACCTGTCTAGCAGCAACAGCGACTTTGAGCAAGCCAGAAAAAGCTATAATGCGGCTAAGGAGAGCGCTGTGACTCTGATGATGTTCTTTAGCTTTCTGTCTCAGATATTTTGTATGTCTCTGGGGATTTGGTTTGTCAGCCAAGGGTCTCTGACCATTGGGGCTTTGATTGCCAGTGTTCAGCTTTTGAACTTTGTCTTCACTCCTTTGCAGCTTTTTATCAATAACAAAAATCTCATGAGCACGGTCAAGGATATTGAGAATGATTTTGATGCTAAGTTGGCTAAGAAAGAAGCGGAGCCCGCTCAAAATCTGACCGAAACGATTGATCGGATTGATTTTGAACATCTCGGTCTGGAGTTGGGCGACAAGGCTCTCTTTCAGGATTTTTCTTATCAGTTTGCCAAGGACAAGCACTATGCTATTATCGGCGAGTCTGGTCGGGGCAAGTCGACCTTGATGAAGCTCTTGCTCAATTATTTTGATAGCAAGGACTACGCTGGTCAAATCATGGTCAATGGTCAAGCGGTCAGCCAGCTAGCAAGCGACAGTCTCTATCAGAAAATCGCCTTTATCCAAAAGAATGACTTTTTTATCGAGGGAAGTGTGGCGGACAATATCGCGCTATACAGATATATAAATGCACCTGACCAAACTTTCTTGTACCAAAGTCTGCATTTTAATGAGGCTTTCTTGAGCAAGAAGCTGGATTTGGAGCGGCAGGAAGTTTCCTATGGTGAAAAGCAGCGGATTGATTTGGCGCGTTTCTTGGTTAAGGATTATGATGTGCTGATTTTTGATGAGCCGACCAGTAATCTTGACCCGAGCTTGGCGGCGGAAGTCATGGACTATATCTTGTCCATCAAGGACCGCATTGTTATCGTTATTACTCATAATCAAGGCAGGGCACTCTTAGACCGCTTTGATGACTGTCTGGAATTATAAAAGGAGGAAAGAATTAGTGGCAAGCCTAATCGTTATTTGGCTACCGCTTATCTACGCTTTGTCAATCTATGCAGACCTACCTCAGCTAATCAGAGGGCATTTGCCCTATAGCGGTCTAGGCATGCCCAAGCAAGTCTTTATCTGGTTTCTGCCAGTTCTCTTGAGTGTAATTCAACTGATTGTTTGCTACACGACGATTATTAAAGAGATTATCGACAAGCAATTTGTCCATTTCCTTTACTGGCTGGTTCCCTTTATCAATGCCGTAGTTTATATCAGCGTTCTTCTTTATGGGCTCAATCCGGCTTTTCCGGTATTTAAGGTCAATGGGATTATGTCTGCAATCATCCTTAATGCTGTCAGCTACTTCCTCACGAGAAAAATAGTGGCAGACCAAGAGCCGGCTCCACGCGTTTTAGCTTATATCTTCGGAGGAGTTGGCTCAATCCTGTTTCTGGTCAGCCTCTTCCTCTTTTAAAATAGCAATCTGATAGGAAAGGAGAAAATCATGTTTCATATTTTTACTTTTGTTAAAATGCTTTTATTCTTTATCTTTGGCTGGATCTGGCTCCTTCTCGGTCTACTCAGTTTACTCTTTCTTTTTCCTTTTTAAGTGAAGGAAATATAGAAAATAATGATTGGAGATCATCATGAAATCATCATTTTTGAAAAGCACTGTGGCGCTGGTAACGTGTGGCTTGCTAGCTTTTGGAGCAGCCCACGCTTACGCCGACCAGCAAAAATTGCCGTCAGGCACGTCTTACGACCAAATCGGTCAGAAGATTGAAAATTACTACCAAGAACACGAAAAAACTAGCGCAGGACTGGCAACAACGGTCTTTGACAAAGACGGCAATACTCTCTATCAAAAGAACTTCGGCTATACGGACAAGGAAAAGAAGCTAGCGGTGGATGACAAGTCGGTCTTCGAGTGGGGTTCAACCACCAAAATCACCGTCTGGGTCAGCGTCATGCAGCTTTGGGAGGAGGGCAAGATTGACCTGAAAACGGACATCAGGGAGTATCTGCCCCAAAATCTCCTAAAAAATCTCAAATACGACAAGCCCATTACCATGCTGGACCTCATGAACCACCAAGCGGGCTTTGAAGATTACCCTTTGTATATAGGCTCCGACAAGGATTTAGGAGCATTGATGAAAAAAACTCCGTCTCAGATTTATGAGCCGGGGACGGTGACATCCTATTCAAACTATGGAACAGCGCTGGCGGGCTATATCGTGGAGCGCATTAGCGGGCAATCCTTTGCCGACTATGTCCACGAGCATATTTTAAAGCCCTTGGGTATGAAACACACCGCACTCAAACCTGATTTATCAGATAATGTATTTGTACAAAAACAGCGGGAGAAGGAGAAAACTTATGATACAAATGGAGACTTACTAAAAGGCGACCAACCCTTTGTTCTTGGAGAATATCCAGCGGGGCGGGCAACAGGAACATTTGCCGACATCAAGAAATTTGCCCAAGCCCTCCTGCAAAAGGAGAAGCTCTTTAAAAGGGCAGAGACTTGGGAGAATTTTTACAGCGCTAGCCATACTTATCCGGGTACAGATATTCCCGTCAATGCTCACGGACTTTGGGTGACGGAGTTTGAAAACACCAGAACTTTTGGGCACGGGGGAAACTCACCAGGCTTTACGACCAGCCTCTTGCTTGATTTGAAGTCAGGGATTGGCTCAGTCGTTACAGTCAATCAAAGAAATGAGTTTCATTTCGCTCTTAGCATGCCTGACCTCATTTACGGTAAGAAAAAAGAAGCCTCAAAGGCAGCTCAAAAGGACTTTCAAGCTGGTTTTTACCGCGAAGCGCGTATTTATAGTGGAGGTCCCCTATCTATATTTAGGGTTTTCAAGTCGACTAGCTATCTAACTAACCCTTCTGAAAATACGGCTATCAAAGACTATTTTGGTTTTTGGACGGCAGGAGAAAGAGGAGGGCACTATATTCTGAACCTGCCTATTTCAGATAGGACAAAGCTGCCCTTGTTGGATGTTATCAAAGATTATGGTAGTTTATTACTCGCTGGGCTTGCCGCACTGTATGTCGCCCTTTGCTATCTCAGCGGTATTTTGGCAAAATTGTATCGTTTGCTCACTAGGAAAAACAAGGGAACAGGTTCGGTTGTCTGGTCTAGTTGGCATTATCTGACTGGCTTCCTTATTCTTTGGGCTTTTCGTAATTTGTTCTCATTTTTCTCAATTATTCTCGCGAAAAATTCTTTCGATCTCGCTGGTTTGACGGGGCATTTCCAACTGTTTGCCTTGCTTGCTGTGGTCTTGCTGATTAGTGCTTTTCTTCCCTATCTGCCCTTCTTCAAAGCGAGGTTGAAGCAAGGGAATAAGTACCTTACGCTAGCAACTAGCTCCGTCGCTTTTATCATCGCTTTTAATATTTTCTATTGGTCGCTATACCAATGGTGGACTTTATAATTTTACAAATGACAGAAAGGAGCATTTTATATGCAAAACACAATTTCAACTTCAACCATTAAAAGGTTTCTAGTATGGGCGTTTGGGCTCGCTTGGCCAGGTATGCTAGTCATAGCTTACTTTTATGCGATCAATCAGAAACTTGTCGGTAACATTTTATCCGCAAGTGTGGTAATGTTCGCCCCTATGGTGGCTGCTTTTTTGGCTAAAGCTCCTGTAAAGTCTATCGGCTGGAAATTGAAGCTCGCCAGTAAATGGCGCGATTACCTAGCCTGCTGGTTAGCCATTTGTAGCATTGTACTTGGCGGCGCACTTGTCTATTTTGCTGTCTTTCCGCAGCATTTGGTTTTTGCCCTGAACCCACAAGTCGCCCTTCAAATTTTAATGATTCTTACGGTCTTAACTCTAGCCATCAGTCTTTCTGGCTTGGGCGAGGAAGTTGGCTGGCGGGGTATTCTCTATCCTTATTTGAAAGAGCGCTACGGACGGACTAAGGGACGCATCATTGGTGGTCTCATCTGGGCTATTTGGCATTTTCCTGTCAATATGATTGGAGCAGGGACGCTGGGTGAGCGTTTCTTAAATTTAATTCCCTATTATATCATGGCTATTTCTTTTGGGATTATCCTTGATATTTACTATGTACGTAGCAAAACCATTTGGCTGCCAGCCTTTGGACATGGGGTCATTGATGCCGTTGCCATGATAACTACCGTTTTCACTGTTAGTGGGGTAGAAACGTTTAAATTCCTTGGTCCTGCTCCAACTGGACTTTTTAGCGCTCTCATTGCTCTTGTCATTGCCGTTTGGCTGACCAAGCGCGAAGAGAGAGAAAGTCAGCAGGGGATTTCTTAATCTTTTTTAGGTGATTTTTCTACCACTTACTAGCGCAATCTAACCACTTACCGAAAAAGGGTAGATTTGGCGCTGCCCTTTTGTTAGGATAAGGGTGTAGGGGAAAATACACCTTAAGGAGGTCACACATGACACATACTTATCAAAAGACAGCCCATCGCTCTAGTCTGGAAATCTTGCAAGAAGAAGCAGGGGCAAAAAATTGGTGGCTGAGCCTGCCGCTGGCTTTTCTTGCGATTGCTGCGGGAAGCCTCATCAGCGGAGCTTTGTCCCAATGGCTCTTGCTGCCGAGCATGACGGACGCCAATCGCTTACTGATAGGCATCGTTTCTTTATCCGTCTTTTTAGGTAGCAGTTTACTCATCATTCTCTTCGTCGCTAAATTTTGGGAGCGGCGCAGCCTTGCCAGTTTTGGACTTTGGAAGGAAAAATTAGGGTTCAATCTGCTGCTTGGTACAGCACTGGGTTTCTTCTTAGTCCTTCTGGCTGTGGGCTTCAATCTGCTCGGCGGACAGCTCCACATTCAAGTCGAAAAGCAGTTCAATCTAGGAATTTGGCTCTTTTTCCTGGTCAATTTCTTCTTTCAGGCGCTGGCTGAAGAGATGATTTACCGCGGCTTTGTCATGAACAAACTCCGCACCAAGCTGGACTTGCTACCGGCTGTCCTGCTCAACTCCCTGCTCTTTGCGGTTATCCACATTTTTAAAGGTGGAACGCCCGTCCTTTATATCCTCAATGTCTTTCTGACCGGGATTTTCCTTTCCCTCCTTTTTGCACTGACGGACAATCTCTGGCTGGTCATAGCGCTGCATGCGGCTAATAACATGATTTATCTAGGTGTCTTTGGAGTGATTGGGACGGGCAACAATCTCCAGCACGGTAGTTTCTTACAGACGACTTTGACCAGTCAAGCCAACAGTTTCTTAGCAGGAACGCCAAGCGAACCTCTATCAGGCGGGCTGATAGCAGTCATCGTTATGGCGCTGGCTGCTCTTCTCACCGCCTATCTAGCCAAGAAAAAGCAAGTGTTTAGCTAAGCCCTCCTTGTCTTTTATCCTCAAAAACAGTATAATGGAGAAAAGAATTTGAAAGTTCTCTAAATAGTTTTAGGAGGATTGCTGGCAGAAAATCTTGTCCGTTTGAGTAGCGCCTTGCTTACATTTGTAGGAGCCATGACTTATCTAGAGCTAGTTGCTTTGTTTGTCCTTAGCTAGAAATCAATTTTAAGAGGTATCAAAATTGGGAATTAGTGAAACCATGAAAGCCCTAGCTGATCCAGTTCGGCGGGAAATATTAGAAATATTAAAAAAAGGTCCTAAGTCGGCTGGTGAAATCGCTCAAGTCTTCGATTTGACGGGAGCGACGGTATCCTACCATTTGTCCCAGTTGAAAAAAGCGGGGCTCATCTATGAAGAACGGCAGAAAAATTACATTTACTACCATTTAGATGCCACGGTTTTTGAGGAAATTTTGGTCTGGATTGCCGCGCTAGGAGGGAAAAATAATGAAAACGAAACTGAGAAATAACCTTAGGGAATTGCTGCTGACTTTCTTGGTTATTTGGCTGCCACTTGCTTATGCCTTATGGATTTATCCTAGTTTGCCAGAGAATATTAGGATCAATTTCGTGTCGCTGATTAGCCCGACATTTGAGTATGCACCCAAATTTCTCTTTATCTGGGGTCTGCCAATCTTTATGACTTTGATACAGCTGATTGTTTATGGGGCAACGGCTTACCGAGAAATCACCAAGCCCGCTTTTGCCCGCTTCGTCCTTTGGATTGTTCCTTTGACCCATATTGCTGTCTATCTTTCCATTCTGTTCTATGCTCTTGATTCCCACTTCAACATTAATAAAATTGCAGCGATTTTTTCGGGGGTAATGTTTCTAATTTCTGGAAATTATATGCCTAAGAAAATGGTGGTGGAAGAAAAACCAGCGCCGCGTTGGCTAGCCTACCTCTTTATCCTGGTCGGATTGACAGCCGTACTAGTGGGACTCTTTCTTTTGTAAATTAAGTGAAAACAAAGTGCACAGATTGTGCGCTTTTGTTTAGTCTCATTCTGACTCTTTGTCAACTGTAGTGGGTTGATGAGAAGTTATAATCTGGAGAGGACTAAATCAGTCCTCTCCTTTTTGATGTTCAAAGCGATGATTTCTTTATGAGTTCCAGCATCTAGAACATCCAAGATTATGATGTTAGGGTCTTTTATTCCCAGTAAGTTTGTGATAAAATTGAACTGTTCCATAAGAGTCTTTCTAATGATGGTTTTGTCGCTTTTCATTATAGGTCTTATGGGACTTTTTTTCTACAACAAATAGGCTCCATCATTCCTACAGTGGTTTTACCCACTACAGAAATTATAGAGCCGTTTTTTATTGCAGTAGAGCTTGATGATTTTTAGATTGAATTTATTTAGAAAAAATTCGAAATAGATTTGACAGAAAGAAAGGAAAGATGTATAATCTATTTAGAAAAAAACCAAAACAGTTTAGGAGAAAAAACGATGATTTCCATTCATATCTTGATTGCCATGCTGCTGATTTTAGGGTCAGTCCTTGTTCCTTTGGTTTATTTTAAAAAGACCAAGCACATTTCTCTGCTAGTTTTCCTTTTAGGGGGAGTTGGCTTTTATCTGTCTAGTCAAGTTCTGGAAAATATTTTGCATCGTATCGTTTTACAGCCTCAGGCTGATGGAACTATCGCTTTGCAGACGGAAAATCCTTGGCTATATGTCCTTTATGGTATTGCTGCGGCAGCTATCTTTGAAGAAACAGCCCGCTGGGTCATCTTTTACTGGCTGCAAAAGAAGCGCCCACTGACCTTTAGGGATGGTGTGGCCTATGGCTTGGGTCATGGTGGTATTGAGGCTTTGTTTGTTGGTATTGTCAGTCTCTTAAACTTTTGGGTTATAGCTCAAGTAGTGACTCAGGGGAATGCCCAGACGCTGGCTCAAATTCCTCAAGCAATTATTGACCAAGTCCGTTCCATGAGCGCTGGCAGCATCTATCTTTTGGCTTTTGAACGGATCTTGGCTATTCTCATTCAAATCCTTCTGACCTTCTGGGTTTGGAAAGCGGTCAAGGAGAAGGCTCCAGTGTATTTTTTAGCCGCTCTGGGACTTCACGCCCTGATTGACTTAGCGCCTGCTCTGGCTCAGGTAGGCTTTCTTCCGCCACTGGCTGTTGAGGCTCTGCTCTTAGTAGAAGTAGTGGCACTAGTCTTTCTGACCAAGAAAATTTTGAAAGTTTACCTGAAAGAAAGGTCTAATCATGGGGATCAGTCAAACGCTTAAAGCTCTAGCTGACCCAGTTCGAAGGGGGATTCTGGAAATGCTCAAGCATGGTCCGAAGTCTGCAGGGGAAATTGCCCAAGCTTTTGAGCTGACGCCTGCGACGGTATCCTACCACCTCTCTCAGCTAAAGAAAGCCGGTCTGCTCATAGAAGAAAAGCAGAAGAACTTTATTTATTACAGCTTAGATGTGACGGTTTTTGAAGAAATTCTTGTTTGGTTTCAATCTCTTGGAGGAGGAAACAAAAATGAAAAAAAATAGTTTTCAAGAATTAGGCTGGGCACTTGGCGTCATGCTCTTGCCAGTTTTATATGCCATCTGGGTCTATCAAAAATTACCAGAAAACTTGGCTATTCACTTTGACTTATCTGGAAAAGGAAATGCTTTTTTACCTAAGTTTCTAATAGTATCTGCTTTTCCAATTGTCATGATGCTGCTAGAAGTTATGATCTATTGGACAACCATTGCCAAAGATATCGTGAATAGAACCTTTAAGCACCTTATTCGCTGGCTATTTCCTTGTACCTTTGTTTCGCTGTATCTAGCTACCATTTATCGGGGCTTACATGCGGATTTTGATATGCGTAAAATGGTAACTATGCTAGTTGCTTTGGTTTTCATAATTGTAGGCAATTACTTGCCCAAAAAAGTACAAGCTGACAGAAATTCCATGAATAGAAAATGGGCACACCTCTTTGTTTTGTTAGGATTTTTTACTTTTATAGTCAGCATTTTCTATTTGTAAGCGGATTTATGCTATAATGGTATCAAGTATCAAATAAAAGGGTTATCATGATTACCAAGGAGCATTATCAATTTATCCGGCAGCACCCTGCCTTTGTCAATCTGCCAGTGGAGCTTTTCGATAAATTAGCAGTGGAGATTCAGTATCGCAAGATTCCAAAAGGGCAAATTATCTTTTTTGCAGGAGACCGGCGTGAGCGTCTTTTCCTCTTGTCTCAAGGCTATGTGCGGATTGAGCAGTATGATTCAACAGATACATTTTCTTATATGGATTATGTCAAGAAAAACAGTGTTTTCCCCTATGGAGGTATGTTTTTTGATGAGCGCTATCATTACACAGCCAGCGCTGTCACCAATGTCGAATATTTGTCCATTCCTATCGATTTGTTTGAAGATTATTCAAAGAAGAGTGTGGACCAGCTGTTGTTCATTACCAAGCGCCTATCGCAAATCCTGGAATTTCAGGAACTTCGTTTGCGCAATGTCGTAGCAGCTAGTGCAAGCGAGCGTATTATCCAGTCTCTGTCGCTGCTCTGCATGGATTTGTGCAAGGAAGGGGATAGCCTGCCCTTTCCTATCAGCATGAAAGAACTGGCTAAGCTAGGAGCCACAACTCGGGAAACGGTCAATCAAGTTCTGAAAAAGCTCTTAGATGAAGGTCGGATTGAATACGAACATAAAAAATTAACTTTTAAAGAGAAAGAGTATTTTATGAAATACCTTGCTGGAAGCTAATCGGTTCTGATTAGCTTCTTTTTTTGCTTATGAATTCAAAATATTCTAATATTAACCGTGTACTAATTTTATTTTAAAAAATAAATATTCACAAAAATAATAAAATGCATAAAATATTCAAAGAAAACGCTTTAAAGAAGAATATTATAAAAATAAAAATAGAAAAAAGCAAAGGATTTGGCATTTGCAATGTAGGCTTTTTCTTGAAAGCGGTAGCATTAAATGCTAGAATAGTACATGTAAACGGGCTTAGAAAAACCTAAACCGCAAAGAAAAAGGAGGATAGTAGATGTCTACACATCCAATTCGTGTTTTCTCAGAAATTGGAAAACTGAAAAAAGTTATGCTGCACCGTCCTGGCAAGGAGTTAGAAAACTTGCAGCCGGACTACTTAGAACGTCTTCTTTTTGACGATATTCCTTTCTTAGAAGATGCACAAAAAGAACATGATAACTTTGCTCAAGCGCTTCGCAATGAAGGAGTTGAGGTGCTCTATCTTGAGCAGCTGGCTGCTGAGTCACTGACTTCTCCAGAAATCCGCGAGCAATTCATCGAAGAATATCTGGAAGAAGCCAATATTCGCGGACGTGAAACCAAGAAGGCTATTCGTGAGCTGCTCCGTGGTATCAAAGATAACCGAGAGTTGGTTGAAAAAACGATGGCAGGGGTTCAAAAAGTTGAATTGCCAGAAATTCCTGAAGAGGCAAAAGGATTGACGGACTTGGTAGAATCTGATTATCCATTCGCTATTGATCCAATGCCAAACCTTTACTTCACACGTGACCCATTTGCTACAATTGGTAATGCTGTATCGCTTAACCACATGTATGCAGACACTCGTAATCGTGAAACTCTCTACGGTAAATACATCTTCAAATACCACCCAGTATATGGTGGAAAAGTGGATTTGGTATACAATCGTGAAGAAGATACACGTATCGAAGGTGGGGACGAACTGGTTCTTTCAAAAGATGTGCTGGCAGTTGGTATCTCACAACGTACAGACGCAGCTTCTATCGAAAAACTCTTGGTCAATATCTTCAAGAAAAATGTTGGCTTCAAGAAAGTTTTGGCCTTTGAATTTGCCAACAACCGTAAGTTCATGCACTTGGATACTGTCTTCACTATGGTTGACTATGACAAGTTCACGATTCACCCAGAAATCGAAGGCGATCTTCGCGTTTACTCTGTAACTTATGTTGATGACAAACTTAAGATTGTTGAAGAAAAAGGTGATTTAGCAGAAATCTTAGCTGAAAACCTTGGTGTGGAAAAAGTTCACCTGATTCGCTGTGGTGGTGGCAATATCGTAGCTGCTGCACGTGAGCAGTGGAATGATGGTTCTAACACCTTGACCATCGCACCTGGTGTGGTAGTAGTGTATGACCGCAATACCGTTACTAACAAGATTTTGGAAGAATACGGCTTGCGTTTGATTAAGATCCGCGGAAGTGAATTGGTTCGAGGTCGTGGTGGACCACGCTGTATGTCTATGCCATTTGAACGTGAAGAAATCTAAGTATACAAGTACTAGCAAATACATAAAGAATAGAAAGAGGAAATAATAGAATGACACATTCAGTATTCCAAGGACGTAGCTTCTTAGCAGAAAAAGACTTTAGCCGTGCTGAGTTAGAATACCTTATCGGTCTTTCAGCTCACTTGAAAGATTTGAAAAAACGCAATATTCAACACCACTATCTTGCTGGTAAGAATATCGCTCTCTTGTTTGAAAAAACATCTACTCGTACTCGTGCAGCGTTTACAACAGCAGCTATTGACCTAGGGGCACATCCAGAATATCTTGGTGCTAACGATATCCAGCTTGGTAAGAAAGAATCTACAGAAGATACAGCCAAAGTTTTGGGCCGTATGTTTGACGGGATTGAATTCCGCGGCTTCAGCCAACGTATGGTAGAAGAATTGGCAGAATTCTCAGGTGTTCCAGTATGGAATGGTCTGACTGACGAATGGCATCCAACTCAAATGTTGGCTGACTACTTGACTGTTCAAGAAAACTTTGGCCGTCTGGAAGGCTTGACATTGGTATACTGTGGTGATGGACGTAACAACGTTGCCAACAGCTTGCTGGTAACAGGAGCTATCCTTGGCGTCAATGTTCACATCTTCTCACCAAAAGAACTCTTCCCAGAAAAAGAAATTGTTGAATTGGCAGAAGGCTTTGCGAAAGAAAGCGGCGCACATATCCTCATCACTGAAGATGCTGACGAAGCAGTTAAAGGTGCTGATGTTCTTTACACAGACGTTTGGGTATCTATGGGTGAAGAAGACAAGTTTGCAGAACGCGTTGCCCTCCTCAAACCTTACCAAGTTAACATGGATTTGGTGAAGAAAGCTGATAACGAAAACTTGATTTTCTTGCACTGCTTACCAGCATTCCATGATACAAATACTGTTTACGGTAAAGATGTCGCTGAAAAATTCGGCGTAGAGGAAATGGAAGTAACAGACGAAGTCTTCCGCAGCAAATATGCTCGTCATTTCGACCAAGCAGAAAACCGTATGCACACAATTAAAGCGGTTATGGCTGCAACTCTTGGAAACCTCTACATTCCAAAAGTATAATCTTACCTAAGAAACCGTCTACCAACAGCTATGAGGGCTGCGACTAATAGCTTTAGTCCGGCCCTCTTTTATATGATAAGAAAAGCTCATTTTCTTATTGAAAATTAAAAAATCTACTAAAATAAATTGGAAGCGCATTCATCGAAGCGCAATTAAGGAGAATTTAATGGGAAATCGTAAAATCGTTGTAGCCTTGGGAGGAAATGCCATCCTTTCATCTGACCCATCAGCGAAAGCACAGCAGGAAGCCTTGGCGGAAACTGCTAAACATTTGGTAAAATTGATAAAAAACGGGGATGATCTTATCATTACCCATGGAAATG
The DNA here is from genome assembly GCF_008329445.1 of Streptococcus sanguinis. Classification (GTDB taxonomy): domain Bacteria; phylum Bacillota; class Bacilli; order Lactobacillales; family Streptococcaceae; genus Streptococcus; species Streptococcus sanguinis_O. The sequence goes on from NZ_VIBR01000004.1 coordinate 274,210, forward strand.
GTCCACAGGTAGGGAATTTGCTGCTGCAACACTTGGCAGCAGACTCTGAAAAGAATCCTGCCTTCCCACTAGACTCTCTTGTGGCTATGACAGAAGGCAGTATCGGCTTCTGGCTGCAGAATGCTTTGCAAAATGCTCTCTTGGATGAAGGTATCGAAAAGAATGTTGCTTCTGTTGTGACGCAAGTAGTAGTTGATAAGAACGATCTAGCCTTTGTCAACCTCAGCAAACCAATCGGGCCTTTCTATTCAGAAGAAGAAGCAAAAGCAGAAGCTGAAAAGAGCGGAGCGACTTTCAAAGAGGATGCTGGACGTGGTTGGCGTAAGGTCGTTGCTTCACCAAAACCAGTGGATATCAAGGAAATTGAAACAATCCGTACGCTTTTGAATCAAGGTCAAGTAGTAGTGGCTGCGGGTGGCGGCGGGATTCCTGTCATCAAGGAAGACAATGGCCATCTTACTGGTGTTGAAGCCGTTATTGACAAGGACTTTGCTTCTCAGCGTTTGGCGGAGTTGGTTGATGCTGACCTCTTCATCGTCTTGACGGGTGTGGACTATGTCTTTGTTAACTACAACAAACCAGACCAAGCTAAGCTGGAACATGTGAATGTTGCTCAGTTGGAAGAATACATCAAGCAAGAACAATTTGCACCAGGCAGCATGCTTCCAAAAGTAGAAGCAGCTATCGCCTTTGTCAATGGCCGTCCAGAAGGCAAAGCAGTTATCACATCTCTGGAAAATCTTGGCGCTCTGATTGAGTCTGAGAGCGGCACGATTATTGAAAAAGGCTAGGCATAGAACTGATTGAAAGTCGATAGCAGCTGAAATCTGTCGCTGCTGCAAGTTTTTTCCTGAAAATCTTTGATTATTTTCAAAAACACTGGCTTTTTCAATGTTAATATGGTAAAATAAAAACAAAGTAAGCGTTTTCTTGTTTGCTCATACAGGGGAATGCAGGTTCGTAACCTCGTTAAAAAATTTTTAGGAGGGAATACAAATGAGTGAAAAAACAAAAAAAGGGTTTAAGATGCCTTCATCTTACACCGTATTGTTGATAATCATTGCCATTATGGCAGTTCTGACTTGGATTATCCCAGCAGGGGCTTTTGTAAAAGGTGTTTATCAGCCTCAGCCACAAAATCCACAAGGGATTTGGGATGTCCTGATGGCACCGATTCGTGCAATGCTGGGTACGCATCCAGAGGAAGGATCCTTGATCAAGGAAACTACTGCAGCGATAGATGTTGCCTTCTTCATCCTCATGGTCGGTGGTTTCCTTGGTGTTGTCAATGAAACTGGCGCTTTGGATGTGGGAATTGCCTCTATCGTTAAGAAGTACAAGGGTCGCGAAAAGATGCTGATTGTTGTCTTGATGCCTCTCTTTGCCCTCGGTGGTACTACCTATGGTATGGGTGAGGAAACCATGGCCTTCTATCCGCTTTTGGTGCCGGTGATGATGGCGGTTGGTTTTGACAGTCTGACCGGGGTGGCTATTATCCTGCTGGGTTCGCAAATCGGATGTTTGGCTTCCACACTAAATCCATTTGCAACAGGTATCGCTTCAGCGACTGCTGGTGTTAGTACCGGTGAAGGGATTGCTCTCCGTCTCATCTTCTTGTTTGTCATGACAGCTCTCAGTACTTGGTTTGTTTATCGCTATGCAGATAAAATTCAAAAGGATCCGACCAAGTCACTGGTTTACAGCACTCGCGAAGAAGATTTGAAACACTTCAACGTTGAAACTTCTTCATCTGTTGAGTCAACACTGAGCAAAAAGCAAAGAATTGTCTTAGTATTGTTCATTTTGACATTTGTCCTTATGGTATTAAGTTTCATTCCTTGGACAGGTCTCGGTATTACTATCTTTAAGGACATCAATGCCTGGCTGACTGGTCTTCCAGTTGTTGGTAAGATTGTTGGTTCATCTACTTCCGCACTGGGTACTTGGTACTTCCCAGAAGGAGCTATGCTCTTTGCTTTCATGGGAATCTTGATTGGTGCTGTTTACGGTCTCAAGGAAGATAAGATTATCTCAGCCTTTATGAACGGTGCAGCTGACCTGCTTAGCGTAGCCCTAATCGTAGCAATTGCCCGTGGTATCCAAGTTATCATGAATGACGGTATGATTACAGACACTATCCTCAACTGGGGCAAACAAGGACTCAGCGGTCTGTCATCACAAGTATTTATCGTCTTGACCTACATTTTCTACCTGCCAATGTCCTTCCTTATCCCATCATCATCTGGTCTGGCCAGTGCAACTATGGGAATCATGGCTCCTTTGGGAGAATTTGTCAATGTCAAGGCAAGCTTGATCATCACAGCTTACCAGTCTGCTTCAGGTGTGCTGAACCTGGTTGCTCCAACTTCTGGTATTGTTATGGGGGCTTTGGCACTTGGACATATCAATATTGGTACTTGGTGGAAATTTATCGGTAAGCTGATTGTAGCTATCATTGCGATCAGTATTGGTCTCTTACTCCTAGGAACTTTCTTACCGTTCCTATAAGCTAGAAGCTGAGGTGATTCCATGAAAAATTTTATAACGGAAGAAGTTAAAGAAGATTTTCTTGAATCTTTGAAAACAATCGTTTCCTATCCTTCAGTACTGAATGAAGGTCAAAATGGAACACCTTTTGGACAAGCTATCCAAGATGTCCTAGAAAAAACTTTAGAAATCTGTCGGGGGCTAGGCTTTACAACCTACCTCGACCCTAAAGGTTATTACGGATATGCAGAAATCGGTCATGGAGCTCAGCTCCTGGCCGTTCTCTGTCATTTGGATGTTGTTCCATCAGGTGATGAGTCGGACTGGCAGACGCCGCCTTTTGAAGCCACTGTCAAAGATGGCTGGATTTTTGGTCGTGGGGTTCAGGACGACAAGGGACCTTCCATGGCCGCTCTTTATGCTGTAAAAGCATTGCTGGACAGTGGAGTGGAATTTAAAAAGCGGGTTCGCTTTATCTTTGGTACAGATGAGGAGACACTTTGGCGTTGTATGGATAGATACAACCAGCTAGAAGAGCAGGCTACACTTGGCTTTGCACCAGACTCTTCCTTCCCTTTGAACTATGCTGAGAAGGGGCTTCTGCAGCTTAAGCTGGAAGGGCCTGGCTCTGACACTATAGAGCTCGAAGCTGGTCAAGCTTTTAATGTTGTTCCTGCCAAGGCTCCCTATTCGGGTGACTTACTGGAGTCCGTCGTTGCAGGACTGGAAGATTTAGGCTATGAATATGAGCGAACGGCAGAAGAAGTAACGGTTATCGGCTTGCCTAAGCACGCCAAGGATGCTGCCCGAGGAATTAACGCCATTATTCGCCTAGCTAAGGTCTTGCAGCCCTTGGATTCGCATCCGGCTCTTGTCTTTCTGGCTCAGGCGGTTGGTGAAGATGCGACAGGCAACCATCTCTTTGGGGCTGTGTCTGACGAACAGTCGGGCTTTCTTTCCTTTAATGTTGCCGGTCTGACTTTAACCTCTGACCGCTCTGAGATTCGGATTGACATGCGGATTCCGGTCTTGGCAGACAAGGACAAGTTGGTTGAAAAGCTGGCAGAAATAGCCAGTCAATACGAGCTGACCTATCAGGAGTTTGATTACTTGGCTCCGCTCTATGTACCATTGGACAGTGAGTTGGTCAGCACCCTGATGGCAATTTATCAGGAGAAAACAGGAGACAACAGTCCAGCTATGTCTTCTGGCGGAGCGACCTTTGCTCGTACGATGCCTAACTGTGTTGCTTTCGGCGCTCTCTTTCCGGGAGCTGATCAGACAGAGCATCAGGTCAATGAACGATTGCTCTTAGATGATCTGTATCGGGCCATGGATATTTACGCGGAAGCTATTTATCGTTTGGCTACAACACCTTAAATGCTGACTTTTTAAAACCATCTTCAATTCTTATTGGTACTTCTTTACCCTAGTCAAGTATGGCTTGCTGATTTACTAATGGGTTTCATTTGAGGGAAAAATCGTAAATAGAAAAAACTGAGGCAATGTTGTCTCAGCTTTTATTTACTAAAGAAGAATGGTGGGGTGAATTCTTTGAGTTTCTCAAAGCAGTCCAGAGCCCCTTGGTCATCTTCGCAGATAATCAGACAGACGTCATCTCCACAGACAGTAGCTACAATCTGAGGCAGCTCTAGAGCGTCTAAGATTGCACCGAAAGACTGGGCCAATCCAGGCAGGGTTTTCATGACGACTTGATTTTGAACTGGCCGCAGCATGACCAAAGCATCCTCCATATAGAAACGAAGGCGTTTTTCCCAACGGGATGGTGCAATGCTGTTGATGATATAGTAGGAAGTATCGTTTTCACTGACCTTGACCAGATTGAGTGCTTTCATATCTCGTGAAAGAGTGGACTGGGTTACAATGACGCCGTTTGCTTCCAAATGCTCCTGAAGTTCTTGCTGGGTATGGATTTTCTTTTCCATGATTAAGGAGCGAATAAGACGGTGTCTGCTTTCAATTTTATTCATATATTTTCACCTATAGTTATTTGATAAACATAGCATCACCAAAGCTGAAGAAGCGATAGCGCTCAGCAATAGCGTGCTCATAAGCTTTAAGTGTTAAGGAACGTCCGGCAAAGGCAGAGACTAACATGACCAGAGTTGACTTGGGCAGGTGGAAGTTGGTTGAAAAAGCATCAACGACCTTCCAATCGTATCCCGGCTTGATAAAAATATTGGTCCAGCCAGAGTCAGCCTGAATCTGACCCTGAAATTTACTGCCAATTGTCTCCAAGGTGCGGATAGATGTTGTGCCGACTGCAATGACACGTCCGCCATTTGCCTTGACCTGACGGAGTGTCTGGGCAGCTTCCTCGGACAGACTGTAAAATTCGGAGTGCATCTCGTGATCATCTAAGCTGTCTACAGAAACCGGTCGGAAAGTTCCCAGTCCGACATGAAGGGTGAGATAGACCAGCTTGACTCCCTTGGCAGCAATCTGCTCCAATAGCTCTTCTGTGAAATGAAGTCCAGCAGTTGGCGCAGCAGCAGAGCCGTTTTCTTTAGCATAGACAGTCTGGTAGCGTTCGCGGTCTGCTAGTTTCTCGTGAATATAAGGCGGAAGCGGCATTTCTCCCAAACTTTCCAAGACTTCTAGGAAAATCCCTTCATAGCCAAAGCGTACGATTCGACCACCATGGTCAAGCTCCTCTACCACAGTAGCAGTTAAGCGGCCATCGCCAAAGGAAATTTGAGCACCTACTCTGAGGCGCTTGGCTGGCTTGGCTAGCACCTCCCAATCATCGCCCTGGGTATTTTTGAGTAGCAGTAGCTCGACATGGCCCCCTGTCTCAGGTTTGATACCATAAAGGCGGGCAGGCAGGACACGCGTATTATTCATCACTAGGGCATCGCCGGGCTGGAGCTGATCAATAATCTGGTCAAAGTGCTGGTCGGAGAAGGCTCCCGTTTCTTTATCAACCACTAGCAAGCGGGAAGCATCCCTTTTCTCCAAAGGTGTCTGAGCAATCAGCTCTTCGGGTAAGTCAAAATCAAAATCAGCGGTATTCATCGTATCTCCTTATATTGTTTTCATCAGCCAGAGTAGATAGGCAGCGAGTAGAAAGGGACTGGCTGTAAGTAAGCCGCCCAAAATCAAACTTAGCATCTGCCAGCCTGGTTGTTTTTTCATGAGGAAACTCAGGCTGCAGAGTAAGACTCCGACTAAAAATAAAATCAATAAAACAATCAGTAAAAACATGTCTCTATTATAACACGATTTGCTGCAAAAGGAAGCGAGCATGACTAAAAAGTATGTCTATTTTGCAGACTTTTTCTTGACAAAAATTGGTCTATACCATATAATAAAATTAAGAACAGAAGTGGAGGTAGAAAATGAAAATTATTCAAGTGGAAAACCAAGTAGAAGGTGGCAAAGTGGCTCTCGAATTGCTCAAGGAAAAACTAGATCAGGGAGCAAAAACGTTGGGATTGGCTACAGGCAGCAGCCCAGAAGGATTTTACAAGCAGATCGTTGAGAGCGATCTTGATTTCTCAGAGATGTTCAGTGTTAATCTGGATGAATATGTTGGTTTGCAGGAGGACGATCCTCAGTCTTATCGCTATTTCATGAATCAGCACCTCTTTAACCAAAAGCCTTTTAAGGAAAGCTTCCTGCCCAATGGCGCAGCGAAAGATTTAGAAGCAGAAGTGACGCGCTACAATCAGCTTCTCACAGAGCATCCGGCTGATTTACAGATTTTGGGAATCGGTACGAATGGCCATATCGGCTTTAATGAGCCGGGGACTAGTTTTGACAGCCAGACTCACTTAGTGGATTTGACACCGTCCACCATTCAGTCCAATGCTCGATTCTTCGACAAGATGGAAGATGTTCCGACTCAGGCTATTTCCATGGGGATTGGCAACATTCTCAATGCTAAGTCCATCATTCTCTTTGCTTATGGTTCTGCTAAGGCCAAGGCTATAGCAGGAACTGTTGAGGGGGAAGTGACAGAGGAGCTGCCAGGCAGTGCTCTCCAGAAGCATCCGGATGTTGTAATTATCGCTGATAAGGAAGCGCTTAGCTTGTTAAAACACTAAGATTTTGACATTGATGCTATAAAACTGGCTTTGCCAGATAAAAGTCTCTTAATTTCCTATCTATTTTTTAGGTAGGATTTTTAGATTTATGGTTGACTTTGCGTAAAATATGATATACTAGATAGGTATAATTGTTCTTTGGAGGATCCTGTGAAGAAAAAGCTTTTGTTATTGGGAATTGCGTTCCTGACCTCGTTAGCGCCACTAGCTGCTAGGGCTGATGAATTGGTGGATATGGCTAAAAAGATGTATCCGCATGATAATGTTCAGGCGATTAATCGTCCCAAGTCTTCTCTCGTTATTGACGGCAGTACAGGTGATGTTGTCTGGGAAGATAATGTCGATGAGGTGCGTGATCCCGCTAGTATGAGTAAGCTCATGACGCTTTACTTGGTCTTTGAAGCGATTAAGGAAGGAAAAATCAGCGAAAAGACGGTCATCACAGCTACACCTCAGGATCAGGCTACCGCTAATATTTATGAAATTTCTAATAATAAAATTGTCGCTGGTGTGGATTATACCGTATCTGAGCTGATTACCATGACAATCGTGCCTTCATCCAATGCGACAACCGTTATGCTGGCCAATTATCTATCGGACAATGATCCAGATGCTTTCTTGGATCGGATGAATGCCAAGGCTCAAGAGCTGGGCATGACGAATACCAAGTGGTTCAATGCCAGCGGTGCAGCGGCGGTTTCTTTTAAGGGCTATTATAACCCTCAAAACTACGATAATTATGCCAGCAATCAGACAACAGCCCGTGATTTGGCGATTCTGGCCTATAACTTTGTCAATCATCATCCTGAGATTCTAAACTATACTAATAAAGCCAAGGTTACGGTTAAAGCCGGAACTCCTTACGAGGAAACCTTTGAAACCTATAATTACTCCCTGCCAGGTGCTAAATACGCTCTCAAGGGCGTAGATGGCATGAAGACGGGCTCTAGTCCTAACGGTGCTTTCAACTATATCGCGACCATTAAGCGTGGAGATCAGCGCATGATTGCTGTGATTATGGGAGTCGGTGACTGGTCTGACCAAGACGGTGAGTATTACCGCCATCCTTTTGGTAATGCTTTGATTGAGAAGGCTTATGCGGACTATGAGTACAAAAAACTCTTATCCAAGGGTGAGCAGGAGATTGATGGACAGAAGTATAAGCTGCCTGAGGATTTCTACGCTACTGTTAAAAAGGGAACCGAGCCTAAAGTCAAGGTTGAAAATAATGTTCTCAAGGTTGAAAATGGCTTGAAGACCTTGTCTAGCAAGATCTCTGATGAAATGAAAGTCGAGAAAGTTGAGAATCCAGTTGCTCAAGCCATTGAAAATGTGACTGGCAGCAAGTCGGAAAGCAAGCCTTGGTATGGTGTGTTCTTCAGCGATAAGATGTTAATTATGCTGCCTGTTGGCATCCTGCTAATCATTCTGTACTTTGAATACCGCAGTCGTCAAAAGCGTAAGGCTGCAAAGCAGGAACGTCGTAGAAATACAGATGTTGAATAAAGGGAATGTCCTCTGTCACATACGAACGGAATGACTTTCCAAGCTAAAACTCAGTTCTTTTGCTGAGTTTTCTTTCTGTCTTAAGGAGATTTCGATGCAAAAAAAGTTTCATAACAGCTATCTGGCTCATTTTTTACTCTTTAATTTTTTCTTCTTAGCCTACTCTCTTTTTTCGACTCTGATATCAGTCTATATGCAGGACTTAGGATACTCAAATGCTCAAGTATCGATGGTAGTGTCAGCTTCCTTCTTTGCTTCCATGTTGGCTCAGCCGCTGTTTGGGATTCTCAGCGATGTTTTGGGCATTAAAAAGATCTTCCTTTTTAGCTTTCTAGTTATGATGGTTGGGGCTGTATTTTTCATGAAAGCGACTCAGCTTTGGCAGTTACTGGTCTGGTATAGTCTGGTCCTCATGCTGGTTAACGGGGTCAATCCAGTCATGGATGTTCTTGCGGCTCAAAGTCCTTATACTTATGGTAAGATTCGGATTTGGGGAACCATTGGCTATGCCTTAGGCTCTCAGCTAGCAGGACTAATCTATCAAAGAGTCGCACCGCAGGCTATTTTCCCAGTCTTTATTGGCATGATGCTTATCAGCAGTCTAGGACTTTTGGGAATCCAGCCCAAGCACGACCGAGCAGCCCTAGAAAGCAGGAATACCCGCAAGCAGACAGGTCTGGGGAAGCTCTTGACCAACAAAACCTACCTCTTTTACCTGCTTTTGGTCGCCCTTTACTCTGGAGTGGGGAATACTGGTCATACCTATATCCCTGCCATGCTACAGCACAGTGGCTTAGAGGTGGATATGGCTTCGACAGTAGTTGCCTTATCAGTTCTGGTTGAAGCGCCTTTTATCTTTTATTCCTATCTTTTTATGGACAAGATTTCGATGAAAAAGCTGCTTTATATCTGTCTGGGAATCATCTTTCTCCAGTACAGCGTCTATGCTTTAGACCTAGGTTTGATTTCGAAAATCGGGATGACTCTCCTTTCCAAGCACGTGACTGGCATGGTTTTGATAATGGTGACCTTGAAAATCGTAGCCAGTTTAGTCGATGAAAAATTCCTGGTAACAGCCATTGCTCTAGTCCAGACATCCCGCAGTCTAGGAACCATTCTCATTCAAAATCTGGCCGGCCACTTTCTGGACAATTGGGGTTACGAAGGAATGAACCTCTTTCTAGCAGCTGTTATCTGCCTAGTCTGCCTGCTGGCCCTCTTTCTAAAATTGCCAGAACGAAAAGGAAATCAATTATTTGGATAATAGAAAACGAGTCGGAGAGATGCTCTCTTGACTCGTTTTTTTGATGGTGTAGATCTTTTCTCTTTTCTTTTGCGAATATTTTAGTAAATGAGATAAATTTTAGAGGGGACTGGGATATGTTTGTGGCGAGAAATCATAAGGGGCTTTTGTGTAATGCTCTGGAGGAGAAGATTGAGAAGGGGGCTGATTTCGTCTGCCCGGCTTGTTCAGGGGCAGTCCGTTTTAAAAAAGGGAAGGTTATGCAGCCGCATTTTGCGCATGTTTCGCTAGAAGAGTGTCGTTTTTACAGGGAAAATGAGAGCGCTGAGCACCTGAACCTTAAGGCGGAGCTTTTTCGCTGGGCTGTCCAGACAGAAGAAGTTGAGGTGGAGGCTTTTTTGCCTGCTCTGCAGCAGATTGCTGATCTACTGGTTGATGAAAAACTGGCGCTTGAAGTCCAGTGCAGTCTCCTAAGTATAGAACGGTTGCAGGAACGGACGCTTTCTTACCGCCAGCATGGTTATCAGGTTCTCTGGCTTTTGGGGCGAAAACTTTGGCTCAAGGATTCCCTAACTCGCCTGCAGAAGGATTTTCTCTATTTTAGTAAAAATATGGGCTTTCATCTTTGGGAGCTGGATCAAGAAAAGCAAGTTCTGCGTCTCCAATACCTGATTCATGAAGATCTGCATGGAAAGGTACAGCATAAGACCAAGAACTTTCCTTTTGGTCACGGTCAGCTTTTGGATATTTTGCGTTTACCCTTTCAAAAGCAGGAGATGAACAGCTTTCTGGCCCAGCAAGATCCGCACATCTGCAATTATATCCGTCGTCAGCTTTATTACCAGCAGCCTAGATGGATGAGGCTGCAGGCCCAGCTCTACCAGAATGGCGATAATTTATTGACTAAGACTGCAGAGGATTTTTATCCGCAGGTTCGGCCAATACAAGCTACCTCCTTCTGTCAGATAACTACTGACCTGACTGACTATTACCAGCAGTTTGAGAATTATTACGCCAATCTCCAGCAAAAAAATCTGCAAATTGTTTATTCACCGGCTTTTTATGAGATGATAAGAGAAAAATGCTAAGTATCGTTAGTTTCCCATTGATGAAGCCATAAACTTTTAGCTATCCTTTCAGTTTTAGAATATTTAAGAATCCTGTATAATATAATAAAGTAATAAGTTAGATAGTTAAAAATTCTAAATCGTGCTAATTCAGCTAGCTTTAGAAAATATGAGAAGTGAAAGGAGCTATCATGAAGAAAATAGTTATTATTTTTCTGAGTATCATCACGATCAGTTCAGCTATGTTTTTAGGAGGTTGCAGTATGCTAAACAGTCGGTCAGAAAAAGAAGAAATTCTTCAGATTTCAGAAAGTAAAAAGATGAAGAAAGCCTTGGAAAATTTTCTCAAAGGTTTAGATCCTAAAGCTTTGACACCAGAAGGAAAGATTAAATCCTATGAAATTCAAAAGGATAAGTTAGATTATAATCCTATGGGTGGACTAAATGTTTATATAATTATTAATGGGAATGAAGTTTTGAATATTGATATGACTGTTCAAGAAGAAGATACTGGAGAATATGAAGTTGTATCATATGGTATTCCACAAGAATTGAGTGAGTTATTAGGAGAGAATTAACATGGCTAATAATGCAGAGTACAATGATAAGCAGAATGTTGCAGCAGCTTTGGTAGAGTATCGTGAATTAGAATTTGGGAAAAATTATTCAATAGCTGGTAAGAATGGATATATTGGTAATCTTTCTCAGGTATACGACAATGTAAATGGCCATGAAGAGCAAGTTTTTGTATTTACAAATAATGGTAAAGGACCTGAGCAATCTCCGGTCCCTTACTCCGCTTCGGATGCTGAGCGTGCTCAGGTGCAGGATGTGACAGTCATGATGCAGGGCTCTCAGACCAAGACGCACACTCCTAAGTTAATCCACGATACTGTTACGGATTGGCTGCCTACAGACTTTGTGACGGCATCTCACCGTCTGGGACCTGTAGGTGCAGTAGAATATGCTACCCCTTTTGTTTATCGTCATTCAAAAAATATTATTACTCAAAAAAGCCGAGAAGAACTAGATAAGGCAGATCGAGACGTAAGTAATAAGATAGGAAATGTAGTCGGAATCTTTAATAAAGATGCTGGTCAAGCTGTGAAGCAGAGCCTTAATTCTCTCAATAAAAATCCCTTTAATGAGCTGAGGAAGAATGTTATATCAAATCTTGCAGGTGTTTCTGGCGGAACTTTCACGACAGGAATTGCTGCACCGAATATTTTGGTAGCTGCTAGTTATCTCAAAAAGACACAAGAGTTTCCTCCGGCTCAGTTTAAGGATGCGGCTAAGCATCTTAAGGAAACCATTCGTAAGTACCCTAATGCCAAGATTGATCTTTACGGACACTCTTTGGGTTCTATGGATATCCAGTATGCTCTATCCACCCTGACAGAGGAGGAGATGCGCCATATTGGCACAGTCCATATCTACAATGGCCCTAATATCTATCCTCTCTTGCCCAAGGAACAGCAGGCACGACTGGATAGCGCTAAGTATAAGATCTTTAATCATATCGACCATAAGGATATCGTCAGCTTAGGCTACAGCTTATCTGGCAGTGAAAATGCTGCTGGTATTGTACATCATATTGCGACTGTCGAAAAGGAAATAGGTGCTCAGCATATGATGGAGGGCTATATCTACGATAAAAATAAAAATTTTGTGCTTATGGATGGGACAGGAAAGACGACTATCAAGGATACCATCAAAGCCAATATGATTCCTTACCAGAATATGAAGAAGTATCTGTCTAAGGGTGGATTTAGCAGTAATGAAAAGATTTATCTGGACAGTGTTCAAGCCCAGGCAACTGTTCAAAATTTAGTAAATGTAACCAAACTAGGCTATGACACGTTGCAGCAGGCTAGAGATCAGGTTGTTAGCGAAGCGGAAAAGCTAGCAGAGCAGTTGGGAAAGGTTCCTCAGGGCTTCAGTCTTAGTCCAGATGAGGTGACTGCAGCCTATCAGGCTGGAGGTGCAGATTATCAATCATTGGTCGGATCTTTACAAGAGCACTTTGAAAGTCGATTGTCTAAATTTCAGATGCTTCTAACTATCTTTGAAGTTTTGCAAGGTCAGATTGAAGCTGGAATTGAGCAGCTGCTGGCTAAAGATCAGACATTAGCAGGAGATTTTGAGCAATGGAACCAAATCAATCGATGAAGCAGGATATAGCTAAAAAAGAAAAAGAGTTGGAGGAGCTTTACTCAGAACTTCAGCGGGAACGCTTGAAGATTGATAAAGAACGAGATGTCATCCTATCTAAGAAAAAAGCTTTTTCCGTCATGCTACAAGAAGAGTATGAAATGGCGACTGCTATTTTACGGAAACAAGAAAGGGACACTAGTATCGAATGGCAAGCTCTAAATCAGTATATAGAATCCTATGATATGTTGGCGGAAGAGGCTAGCAGCGAGGAACTGAAAAATCTTGATCTAAAAGATGAGAAAGTTTTGGAAACATTCTCTAAGCAGAGACGCCGTTTAGAATGGGAAATTGAAGATAGCTATTCTCATCTTCGTGATTCTAAATAAATCTGCTGTTTAGAGTAGAGGAAAGGAAAAAGTCTATGTTTATATCAGAAATAGCTTCAACACCAGTAAAAAGTTACTTTTCACCATCTAAAACATCTGATTTGGCAGAAATTAGAAAAGCAATAGAAAAGCAAATTATAACGAATGTTCTAGCTCCTCTTTTGTTAGCTCAAAAAAGCAGCCTTCAAAGCAATTATGATACTCTTTTTACCAATGTCGCAAAGACTGTTCAAGAGAGCGTGAAAGTAGCTGCAGATCAGATAGATAGCTCGATGAAAGGGCAATTTTCTAAAAAAGTTGTAAGCGTTATAGACAACAGCGGTACGAAATTTGAAGAAATTTAGCAATGAACTCTTTGGAATCTAATTTTTCTTTGGTCAGGAATTAGGTTCAAAGAGTTTTTTTTATTAATTAAGTCTGTCTGCCTAGCTACTATGTGATTTTGGTACTTGAGTTTTATAAAAAGTAGAATTTTGTGATAGAATAGGGGAGTCGGAGGATTTTTTTATGGCAAAACAAAGAAATGAAATTGAAGAAAAATATACTTGGGATTTGAGTACCATTTTCCCAACAGATGAAGCCTTTGAAGCGGAGTTGGCGCAGGTTTCAGAAGAAGTGAAGAAAGCAGCTGGTCTGGCTGGGCATTTGCTGGATTCAGCGGATAGTCTCTTAACAACGACTGAAATCCAGCTGGACTTGATGCGTCGTATTGAAAAGCTTTATTCTTATGCTCATATGAAGAATGACCAGGATACACGTGTGGCTAAGTACCAAGAGTATCAGGCTAAAGGTATGACTCTATACAGCGACTTTGGTCAAAGCTTTGCTTTCTATGAGCCCGAATTTATGGCGATTACAGAAGAGCAGTACCAAGCTTTCTTGGCTGAGCAGCCAGCCTTGCAGCAGTATCAGCATTATTTTGACAAGCTTTTGAAAAAGAAAGCTCACATCCTGACACAGCGTGAAGAGGAACTACTAGCCGGTGCTGGTGAAATTTTTGGGGCAGCGGGCGAAACCTTTTCTGTTTTGGATAATGCAGATATCGTCTTTCCGATGGTGCATGACGATGATGGAAATGAAGTTCAGCTCAGCCACGGTAACTATATTACCCTAGTTGAGTCTAAGAACCGAGAAGTCCGTAAGGAAGCTTATGAGGCTCTCTACAGCGTATACGAGCAGTATCAGCATACCTACGCTAAGACTTTGCAGACCAATGTCAAGGTTCACAACTACAATGCGAAAGTCCGCAAGTTTTCATCTGCCCGTGAAGCAGCTTTGTCAGCTGACTTTATTCCAGAAAGTGTTTATGACAGCCTAGTTTCAGCTGTCAATAAGCATTTGCCTCTTTTGCAGCGTTATATCGCTTTACGAGCGAAGATTTTAGGCATTTCTGACTTGAAGATGTATGATATGTACACACCTTTGTCAGAGACAGACTACAAGTTCACTTATGAGGAAGCCTTGGCTAAGTCTGAGGAAGTTTTGGCTATTCTGGGTGAGGATTATCTGAGCCGAGTGAAGACAGCTTTTTCAGAGCGCTGGATTGATGTTCATGAAAATCAAGGCAAGCGCTCAGGAGCATACTCAGGCGGTTCTTATGATACCAATGCCTTTATGTTGCTCAACTGGCAGGACACGCTGGATAATCTATTTACCTTGGTGCACGAGACTGGCCACAGTATGCACTCCAGTTATACTCGTGAGACCCAGCCTTATGTCTATGGAGACTATTCTATCTTCCTAGCTGAGATTGCTTCAACGACCAATGAAAATATCCTGACAGAAAAGCTTTTGGAAGAAGTAGAGGACGATGCTACCCGCTTTGCTATTCTCAATCACTTCTTAGATGGCTTCCGAGGAACCGTCTTCCGTCAAACCCAGTTTGCTGAGTTTGAGCATGCTATCCACAAGGCTGACCAAGAAGGTCAAGTTTTGACCAGCGAGTTTCTCAATGAACTCTACGCTGATTTGAACGAGAAATACTATGGACTGAAAAAAGAAGATAATCCACAGATTCAGTACGAGTGGGCTCGGATTCCGCATTTCTACTACGATTACTATGTTTTTCAATATTCGACAGGATTTTCAGCGGCTTCTGCCTTGGCTGAAAAGATTGTCCATGGCAGTCAGGAAGACAAGGACAAGTATCTGGACTATCTCAAAGCTGGGAATTCTGACTATCCCCTCAATGTCATCAAAAAAGCAGGTGTGGACATGGAAAAGGAAAACTACCTAAATGCTGCTTTTGCTGTCTTTGAGCGTCGCTTGGATGAATTCGAAGCCTTGGTAGAAAAGTTGGGACTGGCATAAGATGGTCGAGACTTATAATCAAAACTCTAATCCCAATATGCGCCGGCCAGTGGTCAAAGAAGTAGTCGTAGACTTTATGAGACAGCGTCTCCAGCCGGTCACTGGTGGACTCAAGGAGCTGGAGGATTTCGCCAGAGCTGAAAATGTGCCCGTGATTCCCCATGAGACAGTAGCTTACTTCCGTCTGCTAGTCGAAAGTCTCCAGCCAGAGAAGATTTTAGAAATTGGGACGGCTATTGGTTTTTCGGCCCTTTTGATGGCAGAACATGCTCCTCAGGCCCAGATTACGACAATTGATCGCAATCCAGAGATGATTGAGCTAGCCAAGGCTAATTTTGCTAAATATGACAGCCGTCAGCAAATCACGCTGCTGGAAGGCGATGCGGTGGATCTGCTTGAGACACTGGAGGATTCCTACGACCTTGTCTTTATGGACTCTGCCAAGTCCAAGTATGTAGTCTTTCTGCCCCAAGTCCTCAAGCGCCTTAATCCTGGTGGCCTAGTCCTCATTGATGATGTCTTTCAAGGAGGAGATGTTGCCAAGCCTTTTGAAGAAATTAAGCGTGGTCAACGAGCTATTTACCGAGGACTGCACAGTCTTTTTGACGCAACTTTGGACAGTTCAGATTTGACTGCGAGTCTGCTTCCCTTAGGAGATGGGCTGCTTATGATTAGAAAAAAATGACATCTCTGATTTTTTCCTAATTTCCAAAAATTTTTAGTAAAATTTAAGATATCAATTCAAATTTGTGCTACAATAGAAAACGTGAACTTTTAAGAATAAGGAGTCAATATAAAATGAAGAAAAAAATATTTGCAGGAGCTGTGACACTCTTGTCAGTCGCTGTATTAGCAGCATGTTCTAACTCAGAAGGCAAGGACATCGTGACCATGAAAGGAAACACGATTACTGTCAATGAGTTCTACGATCAAGTGAAAAACAATGGTGCAGCTCAGCAGGTCTTGCTGCAGATGGCTATCAAAGACATCTTTGAAGAAAAATACGGCAAAGATGTCAAAGACAAGGACGTTAAGGATGCTTTCGAAAAGTCTAAAACTGCTTACGGTACAGCTTTTGCCCAAGTCTTGGCTCAAAACGGCTTGACCGAAGATGCCTACAAGGAGCAAATCCGCACCAATATGCTGGTAGAGCATGCTGTTAAGAAGGCTGCTGAAAAAGAGCTGACTGATGAAAACTACAAGGCTGCCTTTGAAAACTACACGCCAGAAGTAACAGCTCAAATCATTAAGGTTGACAGCGAAGACAAAGGTAAGGAAGTTCTCGAAAAAGCTAAAGCAGAAGGAGCAGACTTCAGCCAAATCGCTAAGGAAAACTCTACCGATGCTGCCACTAAGGAAAAAGGCGGAGAAATCAAGTTTGACTCTGGATCTACTGATGTTCCAGATGCTGTCAAAAAAGCTGCCTTTGCTTTGGAAGAAAATGGCGTTTCAGACCTTGTGACTGTGCCAGATTCACAGTACTCAGCAAGCTACTATATTGTTAAGCTGGTCAAGAAGTCAGAGAAATCTTCTAACTGGAAAGACTACAAAGACAAGCTGAAAAAGATTATCATTGCGCAAAAAGAAAAAGATACTAGCTTCATCCAAAGCGTTGTGGCGAAAGAGTTGAAAGATGCCAACATCAAGGTTAAGGACAGTGCTTTCCAATCTGTCTTTGCTCAGTATATCGAAACCACAGGTTCTTCCACTTCTTCATCAAGTGCTGCCAGCAGCTCAAAGACATCTGAGTCTAGCTCAGCAGCTGAAAGCAGTTCAGCAGAAGCTTCATCATCAGCCGCAGAATAAGGTTGACGAAAAGAGAATAAGCAAGTATAATAAGACTGGTGAGAATTGATTTTTCAAGTTCTTAGTTCAGAGAATTGGCGGTGCTGCGAGCCATCTAAGACGGAGAATCATGCTACTCATCTTGAAAAATAGAATACGAAATGAGAATGACAAGTTCATTGAATGAAGGTGGTACCGCGGTTTTTCGCCCTTCGGACAAGGAACTTGTCTTTTATGTTGACTGTGGAGGTAACGTAATGAAAACCTATCTTGTCAAACAGAAATTTCGCTTAGGCGGCGAACGCTTTGATATCAAGGACGATCGAGGAAATGTGGATTATCAAGTGGAAGGCTCTTTCTTCCAGATTCCTAAGACCTTTACTATCTATGATAGTCAAGGACAAATCGTCAGTCAGATTACCAAGACCCTTATAACCCTCCTGCCCCAGTTTGAAATCAAACTCAGCAGCGGGCATAGCTTTTATATCCGTAAGAAATTCTCTTTTTTGCGGGATAAGTATAAATTTGATAATTTGGGTCTACGAGTTGAAGGGAATATCTGGGATTTAAACTTTCGTCTGCTTGATGACTGCAATCAAGTCGTTGCAGAGATTACCAAGGTGCTCTTTCATCTAACCTCTACTTATCAGGTGAGTGTCTATGATGAGATTTATTCAGATTTGGTGATTTCCCTTTGTGTCGCTATTGATTATGTCGAAATGCTGGAAAGTTCGTCGTCATAATGCAATTATTTTTAGAAAAAAATTAAGGAGAAAAAGAAATGAAACAAATGTCAAGTGCTCAGGTTCGTCAAATGTGGCTGGATTTTTGGGCAACTAAAGGTCACGCAGTAGAACCATCTGTCAGCTTGGTGCCAGTCAATGATCCAACCTTGCTCTGGATTAACTCTGGTGTAGCGACTCTCAAGAAATACTTCGATGGAACTATTATTCCAGAGAATCCTCGGATTACCAATGCTCAAAAGGCCATTCGAACCAACGATATTGAAAATGTCGGAAAGACTGCCCGCCACCATACTATGTTTGAAATGCTGGGCAACTTCTCTATCGGCGATTATTTCCGTGATGAAGCAATCGAGTGGGCTTACGAGCTTTTGACTAGCCCTGAATGGTTTGATTTCCCCAAAGACAAGCTCTACATGACCTACTATCCAGACGACAAGGATTCTTACAACCGCTGGATTGCTATGGGCGTTGAGCCTAGTCATTTGATTCCGATTGAGGATAATTTCTGGGAAATCGGTGCGGGACCTTCTGGACCAGATACAGAGATTTTCTTTGACCGGGGTGAGGCTTTTGATCCAGAAAATATCGGAGTCCGTCTCTTAGAAGAAGATATTGAAAACGATCGCTATATCGAAATCTGGAATATCGTCTTGTCACAATTCAATGCTGACCCTGCTGTACCACGTAGCGAGTACAAGGAATTGCCACATAAGAACATTGATACGGGCGCAGGTTTAGAGCGTTTGGTCGCAGTTATCCAAGGGGCTAAGACCAACTTCGAGACCGACCTCTTTATGCCAATCATTCGTGAAGTAGAGAAACTGTCTGGCAAGGTCTATGACCAAGATGGCGACAATATGAGTTTCAAGGTTATCGCAGACCATATCCGCTCGCTTTCCTTTGCCATTGGTGATGGGGCTCTTCCTGGAAATGAAGGCCGTGGTTATGTCCTTCGTCGTCTGCTTCGTCGTGCTTCAATGCATGGTCAAAAATTGGGTATCAATGAGCCTTTCCTTTACAAACTGGTTCCAACTGTGGGCAAGATTATGGAAAGCTACTACCCAGAAGTTCTTGAAAAGCAAGACTTTATCGAAAAGATTATCAAGAGTGAGGAAGAATCTTTTGCTCGTACTCTGCACTCTGGTCAACACTTTGCAGAAACAATTGTGGCAGATTTGAAAGCTAAGGGACAAACTGTTATTGCTGGTCAAGATGCCTTCAAACTCTACGATACTTACGGTTTTCCGCTGGAGTTGACCGAAGAAATCGCTGAAGAAGCAGGCATGACTGTGGACCGGGCTGGTTTTGAAGTAGCTATGAAAGAGCAGCAGGATCGGGCGCGTGCTTCTGTTGTCAAGGGTGGCTCAATGGGCATGCAAAATGAAACCTTGCAGGCCATCACCGTAGAAAGTGCCTTTAATTACGAAAAAGAAGAGCTGATAGCTGAACTCCTTGCTATCGTGGCGGATGATGCAGCAGTAGAGTCCGTTGAGACAGGAACAGCTGCCCTCATCTTTGCAGAAACACCATTCTACGCAGAAATGGGTGGTCAGGTAGCCGACCACGGTCAAATCTTTGATGGAGCAGGCAATCTGGTAGCGCAAGTTACGGATGTGCAAAAAGCACCAAATGGTCAGCCTTTGCATACTGTAGAAGTTTTGGCTCCTCTGGCTCTCGGTCAAAGCTATAAACTGGAAATTGACCACAGCCGTCGCCATCGTGTGATGAAAAATCATACGGCAACTCACCTTTTACATGCAGCCCTGCATAATGTTCTTGGTAACCATGCAACCCAAGCAGGCTCTCTGAACGAAGTAGAATTCCTGCGCTTTGACTTTACGCATTTCCAAGCGGTGACAGCAGAAGAGCTGCGCGCTATTGAGCAAGAAGTCAATGAGAAAATCTGGGAAGCCCTTGCTATCGAGACAGTAGAGACAGATATTGACAAAGCTAAGGAAATGGGTGCCATGGCGCTCTTTGGCGAAAAATATGGTAAAGAAGTTCGCGTCGTAACCATCGGTGACTACTCTGTCGAGCTTTGCGGAGGAACCCACGTAGGCAATACTTCTGAAATCGGTATTTTCAAGATTGTCAAAGAAGAGGGTATCGGATCTGGAACTCGCCGTATCTTGGCGGTCACCAGCAAGGAAGCTTTTGAAGCCTACCGTGAGGAAGAAGAGGCGCTCAAGGCTATCGCTGCGACTCTCAAGGCACCGCAAATCAAGGAAGTACCTCACAAGGTAGAAGCGCTGCAAGAGCAGCTGCGTCAACTGCAAAAAGAGAATGCAGAGCTCAAGGAAAAGGCAGCAGCAGCGGCCTCTGGTGAAGTCTTCAAGAATGTTCAAGAAGCAAATGGACATAGCTTTATTGCTAGTCAGGTCTCTGTTTCTGATGCAGGTGCCCTGCGTACCTTTGCGGACACTTGGAAGCAGAAGGACTATTCAGATGTTCTTATACTGGTCGCAGCAATTGGAGACAAGGTTAATGTCCTTGCAGCCAGCAAGACCAAGGACATCCATGCTGGTAATCTGATTAAGGAATTGGCACCGATTGTAGATGGTCGAGGCGGCGGTAAGCCAGACATGGCTATGGCCGGCGGCAGCAAGCAATCAGCTATTCCAGACCTGCTAGCAGCAGTTGCTGAGAAGTTGTAATATTAGATAACAGATAGATGAAAAGGTCTGCTCTTTGGGCAGATCTTTTTTTGTACTCTTAGCTCTCTTACTTTTCTATATGTGAAGGTAATAAGCCGCTTTTCGGCAAGAAATTATGAATTGTTTTAGAATAAATAATGATATTTTCAAAAATATTGCATAAAAATACAGAAAATACTTGACAAAGGGAAAATATACGAGTAAAATAAAACGCATATTTATACGGAGGTGTTTTAAAAATATGCGAATTTCGATTGTAGGAATTACTGGTTACTCAGGAATGGAACTCCTCCGTATTTTGCTGCAGCATCCGCAGGCAGAAGTCGTTTCCCTTCATGCCAGCCAAGATATGGAGGCTCCTGTGTCAGAGCTTTATCCTCATTTGAAGGGGATTTGCGACCTGAGAATAGAAGCTTTCGACAGTCAGGAAATAATGCGACGAGCAGATCTTGTTTTCTTTGCAACGTCAAGCGGAGTGGCTAAAGATTTGTCAAAAGACTTTGTAGAAGCAGGATTTCCAGTCATTGACCTATCTGGTGATCATCGTTTGCCAGGGAATATTTATAAAAAATGGTATCAGAAAGAGCCAGCTGAAGGCTATCTTCAAAAAGCGTTTATTTATGGACTGTCTGAGTTTACAGATGTCAGAGGGAAGCGATTTATTGCTAATCCCGGCTGCTATGCGACGGCTACAGAGTTGGCCTTGATTCCCTTGCTGCAGGCTCAGGCTATTGAGCTGGACTCTATTATTGTCGATGCCAAGAGCGGTTTGACAGGGGCGGGGAAAAATCCAGCTGCATCCAGCCATTTTGTCCATGTGCATGACAACTATGTGACTTACAAGCTGAATCAGCATCAGCATATTCCAGAGATTGTGCAGCAGTTGCAGCGTTTTAATGAGGGATTGCAACAGATTCAGTTTTCAACTTCCCTCATCCCGCTCAATCGTGGTATCGTGGCGACAGTTTATTGCAAGTTAAAAGAACCTTTGACTCGAGAAGAGTTGGCTGCTATTTACCAGGAATGCTATCAGGATAAGCCTTTTGTCCGTATCCAAGCTACTCTGCC
Source organism: Streptococcus sanguinis (assembly GCF_008329445.1). Taxonomy (GTDB): domain Bacteria; phylum Bacillota; class Bacilli; order Lactobacillales; family Streptococcaceae; genus Streptococcus; species Streptococcus sanguinis_O. The sequence goes on from NZ_VIBR01000004.1 coordinate 295,683, forward strand.
GAATCTGCATCAGGTTGTCGGTACTAATTATACAGATATTGGTTTTGACTATAATCCTGTAACAAACATTTTAACTGTAGTGGCTGTGCTGGATAACCTGATCAAGGGGGCTGCTGGTCAGGCGGTTCAAAATATGAATCTGATGTTGGGCTTTCCTGAAACAGATGGCCTGCTCAGTCAACCGTCCTATGTCTAGATGAGAAAGGGTTAGATATGAAAACTATTGATGGAACGATTGCCAGTCCGCTAGGCTTTTCGGCTGACGGTTTACACGCTGGCTTTAAGAAAAAGAAGTTGGATTTTGGCTGGATTGTATCAGAAGTGCCGGCCAGTGTGGCAGGAGTCTATACGACCAATAAGGTCATTGCTGCTCCACTTCTAGTGACCAAAGCATCAATCCAAAAGAGCCAGAAATTGCAGGCAATAGTGGTTAATTCTGGTGTTGCTAATTCCTGTACAGGCCAGCAGGGACTGGACGCTGCCTATGAGATGCAGCGATTGACTGCTCAAAAGCTGAAGATTGAGCCTGACTTAGTAGGTCTGGCTTCTACAGGAGTCATCGGCGAGCAGCTTCCAATGGATGCTCTGAAAAATGGTCTGTCACAGATTCTAGTGAGTGGCAAGGCAGAAGATTTTGCTGAGGCTATCTTAACGACGGATACTTGTACCAAGACCTGTGTAGTCACAGAAGAGTTTGGCTCAGACCTGGTGACTATGGCGGGGGTGGCCAAGGGCTCGGGCATGATTCATCCGAATATGGCGACTATGCTGGCCTTTATCACCTGTGACGCTAATATTTCTAGTGCTACCTTGCAAGCGGCTCTCAGTCAGCATGTGGAGACGACTTTCAACCAAATCACGGTGGATGGAGATACATCGACCAATGACATGGTATTAGTCATGGCGAACGGCTGCCGACAAAACGAAGAAATCCTGCCAGATACGGAAGAATTTGAAAAGTTTTCTAAGATGCTCCGCTATCTTATGGCTGACTTGGCTAAGAAAATTGCCAAGGATGGCGAGGGAGCGACCAAGCTGATTGAAGTCAATGTTCGGCACGCAAAGGATGAACAGAGCGGCCGTATGATTGCTAAGAGTGTCGTTGGCTCTAGCTTGGTCAAAACAGCTATTTTTGGTCAAGATCCCAATTGGGGCCGGATCTTAGCAGCTATCGGCTATGCGGGAGCAGATGTCTCAGTAGACAATATTGATATTTGGATTGAGGGGATTCCAGTTATGCAGGCTTCTAGCCCTGTGGCTTTTGACCCCGAGGAGACTAGTGATGTCATGGCTGGGGAGCTGCTGACCTTGACCATTGACCTACACGATGGGGCCGCTGAAGCTCAGGCCTGGGGCTGCGATTTGTCCTATGATTATGTGAAAATCAATGCCCTCTATAGAACCTAAGGAGAAATGCAATGAAAGATGTGATTGTTATAAAAATTGGCGGTGTTGCTGCGCAAAAGCTGTCTGATAAGTTTATCAAGCAAATGCAAGCATGGATAGCAGCTGGTAAGAAAATCGTGATCGTTCATGGGGGCGGTCTGGTCATTAACCAACTCATGAAAGAGCGCCAGCTGCCTACTCGCAAGGTTAAGGGGTTGCGGGTGACAGCTAAGTCTGACTTGCCCATCATTGAGCAGGCCCTGCTAGGTCAAGTCGGCCGGACGCTGACTCAAGAACTGAACGACTCAGATATTGAAAGCGTTCAGTTGGCTTCTCATTTGGGAAAGACAGTTTCGGCAGATTTTATCGATAAAGAGCTCTATGGCTATGTCGGTGATGTGACGGCGATTCAAACTGCTTATCTAGAGCAGCTGCTGGTTGCGGACATCGTCCCAGTGCTGGCTTCGTTAGGAGAAAATGCAGCTGGTGAGCTCTTAAATATCAATGCAGACTATCTAGCTGCGGCAGTTGCCAGTTGCTTGCAGGCAGAGAAGCTGATCTTGATGACAGATATAGAAGGGGTTCTGGAGGACAAAAAGGTCCTGCCCCAGCTTCTGACCAGTCAGGTTTCCAAGAAGATTCAGAAAGGTGTCATCAAGGGCGGCATGATTCCTAAGATTGAGAGTGCTGTTCAGACTGTGCTTTCCGGTGTCGGACAGGTTCTGATTGGTGACAATCTTTTGACAGGCACCTTGATAGCAGAGGGATAACGATGACTTATTTATTTGAAAACTACAAGAGGGCACCTATTGAGTTTGTTAAAGCAGAGGGTTCCTATCTGATTGACAGTGAGGGAAAGACTTATTTGGACTTTTCATCGGGGATTGGTGTAACCAATCTCGGCTTTCACCCGCAGGTCCAGCAGGCTTTGATCCAGCAAGCAGGGCGCATCTGGCACAGTCCCAATCTCTATCTTAGCTCTCTGCAAGAGCAGGTGGCTCAGGAACTGGCAGGTTCTTATGATTATTTAGCTTTTTTCTGCAATAGCGGAGCAGAAGCCAATGAAGCTGCTATTAAGCTAGCCCGCAAAGCTACTGGCAAGCAAGGCATTATCACTTTTCAGCAATCCTTTCACGGTCGGACCTTTGGCGCTATGGCCGCAACAGGACAGGATAAGATTAAGGAAGGATTTGGTGATGGGGTGCCCCATTTCAGCTATGCGGTTTACAATGATCTTGCCAGCGTAGAAAAGTTGGTCAATCAGGATACGGCAGCTGTCATGTTGGAATTGGTCCAAGGAGAATCAGGAGTTCGTCCAGCAGAAGCAGCTTTTGTCAAAGACTTGGCTGATTTGTGCCGACGAGAGGAGATTTTGCTGATTGTTGATGAGGTCCAGACAGGTATGGGGCGCACGGGTCAGCTTTATTCCTTTGAGCACTATGGGATTATACCGGATATTGTGACACTGGCTAAGGGTCTGGCCAATGGCCTACCCGCAGGTGCTCTATTAGGAAAATCAAGCTTGGCTCCTGCTTTTGGACCTGGCAGTCATGGTTCTACCTTTGGTGGCAATAAATTAGCCATGGCAGCCGCCTTGGAGACCTTGCATATAATGAAAGAGGCGGGCTTTATGGAAGAAGTCAGGTCTAAGAGTGCCATCTTACTGGAGCAGCTGCAGTTTTCTTTTCAGGACCAGCCAAAGATTTCTGCTGTTCGAGGCCTGGGCATGATGATTGGGATTGAAACAAGTGCCAGTCTGTCAAGGATTGTTGAAGCCGCTCGTCAGAAAGGCTTGATTATCCTGACAGCCGGAGAAAATGTTATCCGTCTCCTGCCGCCTTTGACTATCAGCAGGGAGGAAATCCAGCAGGGGATTGCTATTTTGAAAGAAGTATTTTCAGAAGTAGATGAATAAAGGAAAAGGATTCAGTTTGAGCTGGATTCTTTTTTGTCTATGATAAAGGCATTTTTGACAATGATTATTATTTTTTTGACAAAGATACTTGTCAAAAAGAAAAGAATCTGTTACAATGATTTTATCCAAGGGAGAATAATAAATAAGGAGTTTATGATGCAGCTTAGAAATCGACTCAAGGAGTTGAGGGCGCGTGACGGTCTCAACCAGACAGAACTGGCTAAGCTGGCCGGTGTTTCCAGGCAGACAATCAGCCTTATAGAGAGAGGCGAATATACCCCATCGATTGTGATTGCCCTTAAGATTGCCCATATTTTCAATGAAAACGTTGAGAATGTCTTTCGGCTGGTGGAGGAAGCAGAATGAAGAACCAATTAAGATTCATTTCAACAGGAGCTAAAACAGTCCTTCAGCCTCAGCATTCTTGTATCATCTATTGTAAAAAAATAAAGGAGAAGAAGTCGTGAAAGAGCAAAAACGTATATCTAAACAGAAAAGAGTTTTATATAATGTCCTTATATTGCTAGCTGGAGCTTTTATAGGTGGTCTGTCTATTTTGTTTTCTGAAACTGGTCTGCTAAAAAACATCAGTTGGTCGACTATTTTTACTGTTCAACTGCTGCGCCAGTTAGGTCGGGCTAGTCTTATCATCCTCTATCCATTGGTCTTTTTCTTGATTTATCGGACTCGTAAATACAATGAAGCCTATGAAAAAGAAGCAGATGAGGATAAGAATTATGAATGGTACCGCTTAACCTTTAAAAATCTGGAATATGCGGGCATTGTCTTTAATATCAGCAGTGCTATCGTTCTTTTTACGATTTTAGTTGGAGTTGTTTATATCGGGAATATCACTAATCATAAGAGCCCGCTTCAGTGGAGTCTTATAGATTATGCGATTGCATTTCTTTATATTATTTTGCAAGTTGTCTTTTTAAAGACAGTTCAGAAGGTGCGGCACTATAAGCTATCAGCCTTTCCGACTGCTAAGGAAATAAAAGAATTTGCCCTCTCTTATGATGAGTCAGAGCTGCAAGCCAATTATGAACAGTGCTATCTTATTCTCTTCAATGTAAATCAGAGACTTCTGCCAATCCTCTATATTGTTTTAGGGATAGTGGGAACTTTCACCCCCCTCAATGTCGTTTCCGGTTTTGTCGTCCTAGTGGTGATCCATATCTATATCAATCTTATGTATTATCCAATGGTAAGAAAATATTTCAAATAAGCTTATTTCCCGATGAAAGGCGGAAATTATGAAACTACTGAAAGAACTTGATTTTATCCATAATAAAAAGGTCAATCTGACTCTGAATATAACGGCTGTATTGCTGATCTTCCCTTTTCTAGCCCTCTTTACTTGGATTGCTATTCTGATGTATGGCAAGGGCAGCGAAGTTTTTCATTTCTTTGACTTACTCTACCTCCTTGTTCTAATGGTCATCCATGAACTAATCCACGGCTTTTTCTTCAAGGTCTTGGGAGATGAAAATACCAAGGTCAAGTTTGGTTTTAAGAGTGGCATGGCCTATGCGACCAGCCCAGGCAGTCGTTACAGTCGGAAAAGGATGCTCGTCATTATCCTGGCACCTTTCGTTTTGATTAGCCTAGCCCTGACCTTGATCTATGGCTTGCATATTTTAACTGCGGCTTCTTATATCGTCCTTGCTAGCTTCCATGCAGCTGGCTGTGCAGGAGATTTTTTCCTCGCTGCCACTATTCTCCAGCAGAAGGGAGATATTGCTGTTGAGGATACGGAAGTCGGTATCAATATTTATCAAAAGGAGAATACAAAATGAACAACTTCAAATCAACTGCTTTAGGACTTGTAAAATGGATAGGCTTAATTGCTCTTAGCCTCCTTATAAATGCTGCTCCAATGCTATTCTTAAGGCTCGGGAAGAATTTACCTATTTATGCAGAAATCTTATTGGTAGCCTTGTATCTGATTTTAGTTTTCCTGATTTTTCGTAGCTTGTGGCGGCGTTATCAGAAGCATGTGCCTGAAGAAAAGAAAAAATTCAAACAGTCTGGCAAGGACATCGGTTTTGCTTTTCTATTCTTTTTCCTTGCCAGAGTGGCTGCTATTGTCGGTGTTTATCTCAATCTCATCCTGAGCGGCAATTCCCAGACCAGTAATGACAGCGCCATACAAGGGCTAGGGGGAATGATGTCTTCGCAGCATATCTTCTTTGCCTTGCTCTTTGTTGCAACGATTGCTTTTATCGCTCCTATCATGGAAGAATTAATTTTCCGCGGTTTTGGTACTGCCTTCTTTTTCAAGAATAATCAAAAAGTTTTGCCTGCTATTGTGACTTCTGTGGTCTTTACCCTGCCTCATATCACCCAATTGACAGAGTTTCCAATTTATTTTGCACTTGGACTGGTTTTATATTTATCCTATGCTCGTCGGGGGAATATAAAAGATTCCATGTTGGTTCATATCCTGAACAATCTCCCTATGGCTATAATACTGCTGCTAGCTATGTTTAAGTAAATCAATCTATAAGGAATCACTATGAAATTAAAAACGTTCTTTACTAATTTTGGCCTTTATATACTTGTCCTCTTGGCCTATTTCTATATATTTTCCGCTATAGTTCTCTTCACCATAGGCTCTCTGACAGGAGGAACTTCTCAACTATTGATTTTGCCGATTTTTGTCATACTTGCAAGTCTCTATTCTTTTGCCATGTGGAAATGGTACCAGAAAGATTTGAAACTGGAAATCAAAAATACCAAGCTAACCAGTTCTATCTGGCTTCCCAGCGTCCTCCTGCTTGCTTTTATCATCTTCCAGCAGCTCGTTCCTATTGAATCTTCTGCAAATCAGAATACTGCTGTAGAGTTGATTCAGCAGCAGCCAGCTTTTGCCTTTCTATACATGGTAATCTTTGCTCCTATTCTCGAGGAGTTGCTGACACGAGGATTTTTGGCTAAGTTTCTCTTTCCTGACCAAAATAGCTTGGCGAAAATCCTGCTCTATTTAACTGTATCTGCCAGCTTTTTCTCTCTTCTGCACATGCCGGGCAATCTAGTCCAGTTTCTCGTTTACTTCATCTTGGGGGCAATCTTTGGCCTAGGCTATCTAGCTAAGAAGGACCTACGTTACTCAATGGGCCTACATTTGGCCAATAATCTAATTGCCTTTGTTCTCATTGTCTTCTTTTAATAGAAAAACTACATATAAGACAGCACTTCTAAAGTTAGGCAGTAAAGTCTAACGGCAGAAGTTTTTTTCTTTGGAATGGAGTTTAAATACCAAACTGCTTTTCTGGTCTTTCGAAAGCCAGCAGTTTCAAATTCTTGTGAAAGTGTTTTCCAGATGGTATAATAAGCTATCAAACGAAAAGAGGTTTCCTTATGTCTAAAGTCCTATTAATTGTCAACCCTAGCTCAGGAGGCGAAAAAGCCAAGTCCTATGAAGACTTGGCAAGAGAAAAGCTGGCAGAATGTTTCGATGAGGTAGTGGTTAAGCATACTGAAAAAGGCGGAGACGCAGCAGATTTTGCTAAGCAAGCCGCAGAAGACCATTATGACAGCGTCTTTGTCATGGGTGGCGATGGAACAGTCAATGAAGGAATCAGCGGTCTGGCTGAACTAGACTATCGTCCGACCTTTGGTTTCTTTCCACTTGGTACGGTCAATGACTTGGCGCGTGCTCTCGGCATTCCCCTAGACGCTGAAGAAGCCATCCAAAATCTGGATATCAACAAAGTCAAGCCGCTTGATATCGGTAAGATTAATGACCAGTACTTTATGAATGTGGTTGCCATTGGAACTATTCCTGAGTCGATTAACAATGTGGATTCAGAAGACAAGACCAAGTGGGGCAAGTTTGCCTACTTTATCTCTGGTTTTAAGCAATTGATGGATACTAGTTTTTACGAATTTCACTTGAAGATTGATGGAGAAGAGCGCACGATAAAGAGCAGCACACTCTTGATTGGCTCTACCAACTCAATCGGAGGTTTCGAGAGTATTCTCCCTGAAGCCACTGTTAATGACGGCTTGCTCCATCTCTTGTATCTTAAGGATAAAAATCTCTTGGACACCTTGGTTTCTGTGCCGGATTTGATTTCGGGCAATGGAGAAGAAAGTGATAATATCGAGTATCTGACCTTTAAGGAAATCACAGTTGAGTTGGCTGATGATAAGGCAGAGCTCAGCGTCAACGTTGACGGAGATGAGGGCGACCAACTGCCAGTAACGATTCGTGTCTTGCCATCTCACTTGAATGTGTATTGCTAGTCTTTTTGTGTTTAGACTCAAAAAAGAATACGGTAGAAGGACTCTAAACTTTTAAGTTTGGGGTCCTTTAATACTTGTAATATACTAATTTTTAGATTTACATACTTTTCTCAAGTGATGGCGGACGTCAGCGACCTCCTGCAGAGTTCCATGACTAGCTATTGAGCCTAAGGTCTCAATAGCTCCGCTCTACCTAACTGTTGCAACAGTTAGGTAGATTTCATCACTGAGAAAAGGAAGTAATCTTTTTAGAATTTTATTAGTAAAATCTTTCTAATTATGCTATAATAAATCTAGAATAACATGATAACATAAGCAAAAGTTTCCTGATTTATTTGGGAGGGGAATTGACGATGCAAGGAAAAGAATTTGGACAGCATTTGAAACAGCTTCGATTAAATAGGGGCTGGACCAAGGAGCAACTGTGTGGTGATGAGTCAAAGCTTTCTATACGGCAGTTAACGCGTTTGGAGTCCGGCATTTCCCAGCCGACTCTCTCTACTTTAGAATATCTTGCTTCCTGTCTAGAGGTTGATTTGGCAACCTTGACAGGAAGTAAAAAAGAAGATGCCGCTCTACCTGCTGATTACGAGCGCTTGAAGTATAAGCTGATTCGGACGACCACTTATGGCAATACCAAAGTCTTGTCCGAATTGGAGCATATCATAGATGAGATTTTTGAAGTTTATTATGATGATTTGCCAGAAGCTGAGCAGAATGTAATGGATATCTTGCAATCAAAGATTTATACCTATACTTCTGAGAATTTCCATAAGTATGGAATGACTCTCTTTGCCCAGCATTTGGATGATTTGCAGAGTAAAAAGCATTATGACGTGAATGATTTACTCTACATCCAGCTCTATCAGATCTATGTGGGAGATGAAGAGGAGATTCGGTCAGCTAAGTTTGATAAGGAATTATATACAAGAATTGCTCGGCGATTACTGCAGTCAGTTGACTACATTCCAAATGAATATCTCTTTCTCATGCGAGATGCTCTACTGACAATTCCAGGTATTGAGTGCGAGCGAAAAGAGTTCATTTATACAAAAGATACACTCAATAAACTTAATATAATCATGGAATTGACAGAGGATTATCAAAAGAAACCGCTGATAAGAATGTTAGAGGGAGAATATGAGCTTTTTGTACACAAGGACGAGGAAAAGGCTCAACAATACTACGAAGAGGGACTGACGCTGGCAAGATTGTTAGGTCATACTTTTCTATCTAAAAAAATGTCTGAGGAGTGGAATAAAGAACTTCGGCTCTATCATCAAGGCTAACAGGACATTTATGTCCTGTTTTGGCAAAATCTTTCGTGTTATAATTAGGCAAACCTAAAGGAGGTCCTTTTATGAAAAATGCAAAATTAATGTTTCTTGCGACTGCGCTCGCTTCTTCTATTATCTTGCTTGGTGCTTGCAGTAAACAGCAGGACAAGAAGCTATCTCAAAGTAGTAGCTCTAGTCAAACAGTTCAAACTTCTAAATCAGATGACAAATCTGAAGCGA
>NZ_VIBR01000005.1:0-151788 GCF_008329445.1 Streptococcus sanguinis
AAGGGCTTTGTCTTTCGCGACAACTATATTAGTATATCACCTATACCTACTACCTGTCAATACCTTTTTCCAATTTTTTTGTTTTTTTATTTAATAAAAAACTTGATGCTCGAACCTGTTCTAGTAAAACAGATATAGAGTCATCAAGTTTGATCATTATAAAATTGTATTATCTTGAAAATCTTTTAAGTGATTTTTCAAATCTTTGAGCATAGCTCTTCTTCCTTTAAAGCGCTCGTTGCTCATCAATCGCTGGTAGTTATCCAATCCAACATCATCAAGAGTTCTTTTATAATTGTCAATCGCTTCTCTGAAGGCAACTAACTCATCTAGAAACAGTTCTTTTGATTTTAGTCGATGACCAATCTCACTCACTTCTTCATAAGGCTGGCGATCCAATTTGCGCTTTTGGCTTTCTTGTTTACGAATTTTATCATGTATATGATTCCTGAATTTTGTTTTGAAATAACGATAGAGTTTTTCCTCATCATTTTCAATTCCTTTTTCTTTAAGCAGAAGTTCGTATAAAACTAACATCCCTTCTTGCTCCCAATCGCTATGTTCCCACAAGTGTATATAGTAATCTTTCTTACACTTCCAAACTATCCATTTCACCTTCTCATAAGTAGCTTTAAAATCCATAGTTCCTCCTTAAAATTTACTTGGCTTAATTCTACTGTAAATAGAAAGCAAGGTGGGCTTTTTCTTCTAAAAAGCATCGTTTAGGAACTCTTCTGACTTGAATAATTGCTTTTAAGTCATTTCAGGCACATATTTAGTCATTTGGGAGGATTGTGCGAAGCATGAAAGCAAGAAAAAAATCAAATGCTTACACATTTGATTTTTTAAACCTAGCTCCGCCAGTAGGACTCGAACCTACGACATCATGATTAACAGTCATGCGCTACTACCAACTGAGCTATGGCGGATTATATAGTCCGTACGGGATTCGAACCCGTGTTACCGCCGTGAAAAGGCGGTGTCTTAACCCCTTGACCAACGGACCATTTCTTGCCCTTCTGCAGAACATATTCCATTATATCAGCTTTTCTTCCTTTGTCAATAATTATTTCAGAAAAAGAGAAAAAAGTTGGAATTTCTCCAACTTCTTCTACTCAGAACTTTTTTCTTCCATTTTCGTTTTAATTTCATCATAAGAAAGTGCATGAGCTTCTTTGTCTAATTCAAGTTCAGACTCTTCTGGCATTTTGCCAGTTTCATACAATGATTTAATCTGATTGCTATCCAAAGTTTCATATTTAAGAAGCGCTTCAGCAATCAATTTATGAGTTTCGCGATGGGACTGGATAATCTCTGCAGCTTTGTTACGAGCTTCATTAAGAAGTTCTCTTACTTCTTCGTCAATCTCATATGCAGTCTGTTCTGAAATTGATTTTTGAGGACTGGCTGCACCAAACATAGCATGGTTTCCTTCGTATTGAACCGGACCAAGTTTTTCGCTCATTCCATATTCTGTTACCATACTGCGGGCCATCTGAGTTGCCTGTTCAAAGTCATTAGAAGCACCTGTTGTTTGAACATTAAAGATAATCTCTTCAGCCACACGACCACCCATAAGACCAGCTAATTGCTCTTTCATATCTTCTTTAGATAGAAGCATTTGGTCTTCCTTAGGCAGGGCAATCATATATCCGCCAGCGCGTCCACGAGGGACGATGGTTACTTTATGTACGACACGCGCATTTGATAATACCAAACCAACAATAGTATGTCCAGCTTCATGATAAGCAACCATTTGACGATCGCGTTCAGAAACCATCTTATCTTTCTTAGAAGGTCCTGCAATTACCCGGTCTTCCGCTTCATCAATATCATCTGCATCAATGACTTTCTTGTTACGACGAGCAGCAACCAAAGCAGCTTCATTCAAAACATTTTCCAAATCAGCACCCACAAAACCTGGTGTCTGCTGAGCAACTAGTTTCAAATCAACATTTTTAGCCAGCGGCTTATTCTTAGCATGAACACGGAGAATAGCTTCCCGACCTTTAACATCAGGACGGCCGACCAACACTTTTCTGTCAAAACGGCCAGCACGCAGCAAGGCTGGATCCAATACATCCGAACGGTTAGTAGCCGCAATGATAATGATTCCTTCATTGCCTTCAAAACCATCCATTTCAATCAAGAGCTGATTGAGGGTTTGCTCCCGCTCATCGTTACCACCGCCAAGGCCAACACCACGCTGACGACCAACTGCATCGATTTCATCGATGAAGATAATGGCAGGAGCTGCTTTTTTCGCATCTTCGAACAAAGAACGAACCCGGCTTGCTCCGACCCCAACAAACATTTCTACAAAGTCGGAACCTGAGATACTGAAGAAAGGAACACCTGCTTCTCCAGCAACTGCCTTAGCAAGCAAGGTTTTACCAGTTCCTGGAGGGCCTTCTAGAAGGACACCGGCAGGAATACGAGCACCTAACTTGGTGTAGCGTTTCCGATCTTTCAAAAACTCAACGACTTCTACAAGTTCTTGTTTCTCTTCCTCGGCACCAGCTACATCCGAGAAACGAACCTTTATATCTTCTTTGTTAGCAGCACGCGCCTTATTGCGACCAAAATTCATGGCACCGCGAGCACCACCGCCTCCACCTTGATTCATCATGGACATAAAGAAGAAGATGACAATCACAAAAGGAACGATGGAAGTGAGGATTGTAATCCACATTCCGCTTGAACTTTCGCGCTTTATGCTGATTTCAGTGTTATGCTCAGAGGCTAGTTTTTGTAAATCAGAAATTGTAATATCTGACGGTAAAATAATACTTGTGAATTTTTCTACTTTAGAAATGTTTGGAGTGAAAAATAAAATCCCTGTATCTTCTTTCGATTCCTGAGGTGTTTTGTAAGTACCTGAAATCTCAACGACGCTACCATTTGGCTGGTAGCTCATCTCTGTGACATTATTTTCCTTAATTTCCTTCACTAATTCTGTGTAATTGATTTGCTGACTGCGACCGCCAGTATCTCCTGAGAAGAAATACTGAAACCCTGTCACTAGGACAACAATAATCAGAATATAGAGAAATGGATTTTTTATAAAACCATTGTTTTGCTTATTTTTCATCTATTAATAGTAAACCTTTATTTTGTATAAACTTCTTCTTTCAAAATACCAATATATGGAATATTACGATAGTTCTCATTGTAATCTAATCCATATCCAACAACAAATTCATTTGGAATTGTGAAACATGTATAATCTGCATCAATCTCAACAACACGGCCTTCTGGCTTATCCAAAAGTGTAGCAATTTTTACTGATGCAGCATTTCTTTCCTTAAACAAATTGCACAGATTTTTCAAAGTCTGACCAGTATCAATAATATCCTCAACAAATAGGATATCACGTCCTGTGATGTCTTGATCAATGTCCTTAATAACATTAATGACACCTGAACTAGCAGTACCACCATGGTAGCTGGAGACCAACATAAAATCAAGCTCAATATGTGTGTCAATATGCTTGATTAGCTCAGCCATAAAAGGCACGGAACCTTTTAAAATTCCAACAAAAATTGGATTTTTACCTTGGTAGTCTTTGGTTAATTGCTGACCAAGCTTTTTTGCAGCATCCACGATTTCATCATGGGAAATCAATATTTTTTTGATATCTTGTTCTAGCATAATTTTACCCATCTATTTTCTGAATATAAAGTACAGTACTCATTATATCACTTTTTAATGCCTTACTCAAATCACTGATAGCAATATCTAAGATTGCTAAAATTTGATGATTTTGTTCCACTATTACAGATGAATTCCGTTCTTCAAAGGAAACTTTCTTATCAATAAAAAGACGACGAAGCTTCTTGTGATGACCATTCAACAAAATACTATCTCCCTCTTTTCGGAAGCGGAGTGTCAGCGAAGTTTCACGCGAAACAAAAATTTTCTGGATATTTTCACCACTCAAAGGAATCCCGAATGAAAATCGATAATGCCCAAACTCAATCAGGTTCTCAAATTCTAACAAAATTGAATCCATTTTTAAATCGGGCTTACGACTGATTTTTCTAATTTCAAAACGCTGGTAATCTTTAATAAGCTCATAGTCTTTTTTCAAAGTGTGCTGATAATTGGTCTTAGTCCGCAGGATGTTTAAAACCTCCTCAAACTGCTGCTTGCTCAGATTCAGACCAGGAAAGTTTTCGAGATAGTTCTGCAATAGAAAACGTTGAACCTGGGGGATTTGCTGATGAAAGACTTGGATATTTTCTATATCTAAATCTCTGGTCAAGTGAGACAAAGCGGTCTGCCAATCTTCAATTTCCTTGCCCAGATACCGCAAAGAATCCTTAAATTGTGGATTTTCTTTTTCTAGATCCGGCAGATAAAGATTGCGAATTCGATTTCTGAGATAGTCATTTTGAAAATTACTGCTATCTTCAAAATGCTGAATATCCGGAAAGTCTGACTTATGAAAAGTAAGCAAAGGACGAATCAGCTCCCCACAAGCAAAAGGCTGGACAGCTTTCATGCCGGACAGATGACGAAGTCTAGCTCCACGCAGCAGCCGCATAAAAACAGTCTCAGCTTGATCATCTGCGTGGTGGGCAGTTACCAGAGCTGTATAGTGCCCCTCCTGCATCACTTTCCTGAAAAAATCATAACGAAACTGCCGAGCAGCATTTTCTGAAAAATTACCAGAAAAACTTGATGTAAAAATCTTTACACCAAGCTGTTCCGCAATCTTTACCAATGCCTTTTCTTCTTGATCTGACTCTGGCCGCTGTTTGTGATTGACATGAGCAATCGCAAGCTCGATAGCCAGTTCTTTTTGAGAAACAATCAACAGCTGCAGCAGTGTCATAGAATCCAGTCCACCTGATACAGCAACTAAAACTTTTCGATGGTCTTGGAAATACTTTTTCTCCTGCATTTTTTTAAGAAATTCTTGCTTAATCATTTCAGGACTCCATAGACATCGTCTGCTATCTGGGAAATATTATCGTAGGTTGAATTATTAGTAAAAATGACAATGATAAAAGGAGAATCTGCATAGACAATCGCAGCATCGTGCTTAAAATCATAGGCGTCACCAATTTTATGAGCTACTTTAACATCAACATTTTTAGAAATCCGCTGATTATCATAATTTGTCTGAGACAAGGCATCGATAATCATGCCATTTTGCTCATAGATCGCTTCCAAAACATTTCCAGCCATACGTGAAGAAGCTTTTCTTTCTTCCACATCCCATTTCTTTCCAGCTATTTTGTTGATCGTCTGCTGAAAATTTTTATCAGATTGATTGGTCGCATAATAGCCTAAAATATTGTGGGCGACATTATCTGATTCTTTGGCCACTCTATTAATCAAATCCTGAACTGAATATTCCTTGTCATCAGCTGACTTAGCAATGCTGCCACTTCCTTCTGGTTCATAAGCACCTGTAAAATCATTGACTGCTCCAATATACTTGAACTTCTGATCTAACGAAAGTTTTTTCTGATCCAGCTGTTCCTGCACATAGTAGAGATAAGGCAGTTTGGTAACGCTGGCCGAATACATCTCTTGATCTTGATTGATACCTGCTTCTTTGCCTGTGTCCAGCTGTTTCACATAGATAGAGTAGTCCGCCTTGTTGTACTTACTGCTCAAAATTTCTTGAACTTTGTACATTCGATTATCAGTTTCATCCAGAAATTCCATAGAAACCCAGCCCTGTCCTTCAACCTGAGCATAAGTTCCTTTGACTGTCTGGACAATTTGGACAATGTTTACTTTTGTATATGGGGCTACTGTTGCATTGATTTTTTTAGCTCCGTTGATATTGGCTTTATCATAGAGAATGAAACCAGGTTTCAACCACATTTCTTGATGGATATCTTCGATTGACTGGACAGTATCTTCGTAAATTGTGTTTTTGTCCGCTATCACAAACTGCCCATTTTTCAGTTTGAAAATCGGGACTTCTTCTTCATTTACATAAAATCCTGTTATCTGGATTGGCTGGTCTGGAACTAGCTTTCCAGCAGTCTTACTCAGAGTAGAATCTGTAAATGTAGGAGTTTCTTCATAAACATTAGGATTTGTCGGGATGCTATCATAATAGCGTCCATACGTAGTGCTTGTAAAATGATATTTTTCTTCCTCGTCTAATACGAAATCTTTTTCGGTACTAATAACTGTGATACTGCTAAATAAAGCCGGCAGCAAAAATATCAGTAACAAAAACTTACGCATGTTTTCCCCTTTCCTCTTGATTTTCTTGAAGTTTCAAAGCTTGATTTTTTTCAGACAGTTCTTCTAGTTTTTCATCAGAAAATTCCAAGAACTGCTCAATTGTTTTTAATAAATCTTCCATAACTACTGTGGTAATAAATCTGGGATAGTATAAATGTACTCACCCTCTTTTGAAAAAGAGTATTTAGCGCGTGCATACTTAGCAGCATAACTGTCATCTTTTAACTTTGTTGCTATATCAGATTGATAGACCTTTTCTTCGCTGAGCGTCTGATATTTCTCCTTCAGTTTAGAATACTGTTCACGACGCTGCAGCAAGGTTTGATAGCTCTGGTACAAATTATAGGTAGGTAGAATAAATAATAGAATCACCAAAATCAGAACCCAGCCCATAAAACGGTTGCGTTTTCGCCGTTCCTGATCCACATATCTGCGGCGTTGATTTTCATCTTGAATAAAACGATTATTGAGTTGGACGATATTTTTAGGCATCTTCTTCTATCCTTGTTTCACTGACGATTTCGTACATTTTAGCTGCATCTTCTTTTTTGGTACTGTCTTTCATCTCCAAAACCTTTACAGTCAAGAGTTTATTTCCAAAGCGTACTTCAATCAAGTCATCCACTTTCAAATCTGTTGAGCTCTTGGCCAAGATACCGTTCACCTTTATCCGACCCTTGTCAGCTACTTCTTTAGCCACTGGACGTCGCTTGATAATCCGTGACACTTTCAAATATTTATCTAATCTCATCCTATTACCTCATTTTCTCTTAATTTATTATTCTACCATTTTTTGAGAAAAATAGAACTTAAAAAGCCAAACTTCACTGAATTGTAACCTTTATTCTGCCTTGCGCTGTTTAATTTCCAGCATCTTTTCTCCAAAATTAACCAGACCTTCTAAAATCTCATAATCTTTTTTGTTCCTCACATCAAAAATTACTTCAATCAAGCCATTTTTTTCGCCAATTCGAGCCTTTAAATTCGTCATCGAAAGTGCTTCAAAATAGTCCTGCGTCAGATAAAGTTGCTGCGAAATTTTCTCAAAATGAATAATTACTGCATTCTGCTGGCGTTCCACTGACTTTACAAAAGCCTGATCTAAATAAGACTTAGCAAGTCCAATCTCCAGTAAGTAAGCTACAACATCAGGATATTCTCCAAAGCGATCAATCAATTCATTCTGTAGATTTTCATAGTTTACACGACTGTCAATCTCACGAATTCTCTTGTAAATTTCAATTTTCTGTCTTTCATCAGAAATATAGTCACTAGGCAGATAGGCATCAATCTGCAGATTAATCTCTGCATTGCTCTTTTGACGCTTGTTTTCTCTACCCTGCTTTTTAGCAATGGCTTCTTCTAGAAGCTGTGAATACATTTCAAAACCAACAGAATCAATAAAGCCAGATTGCATACTTCCTAAAATATTGCCAGCCCCTCGAATAGACAAATCTCGCATGGCAATCTTAAATCCAGAACCTAACTCTGTAAATCCCTTAATAGCCTCTAGACGCTTTTCAGAAACTTCTGTTAGGATCTTATCTGGTCTGTACATCAGATAAGCGTAGGCAATCCGATTGCTGCGGCCAACCCGTCCACGAAGTTGATACAAGGTTGACAGCCCCATGTGGTCAGCATTTTCTACAAACAAAGTATTGGCATTGGGGATATCAACTCCAGTTTCAATAATGGTTGTAGTCACCAAAATATCGTATTCTCCATTGATGAAGTCCAGTAAAGTATTTTCTAAACGAATCTCACTCATTTGGCCATGAACATAGCCTATAGAAGCTTCTGGGATTAACTCTCTTAACTCTGAAACTTTCTGTTCAATTGTGTCAACCTTGTTGTAAAGATAGTAAACCTGTCCACCTCGGTCTATTTCACGTAAGACAGCTTCTCGAATCACTGTAGGATTGCTTTCTAAAACATAAGTCTGAACAGGATAACGATTGGTAGGTGGGGTCTCAATGACTGACAAATCGCGAATCCCCAGCATAGACATATGAAGAGTTCGAGGAATAGGAGTTGCTGTCAAAGTTAAGACATCAACTTTCTTTTTCAATTCTTTTAATGTTTCCTTGTGCTTAACTCCAAAACGCTGCTCCTCATCAATGATGATTAAACCTAAATCCGCAAATTCTACATCTTTGGATAAGAGTCGGTGGGTTCCAATGATAATGTCAACTTGTCCCCTCTGCAGCTTATCCAAAGTCTGTTTTTGTTCTGCCTTACTCCTGAAACGGCTGAGTACCTCAACATTGACCGCAAAATCATTAAAGCGTTCTTTAAAGTTAGTATAGTGCTGCTGAGCTAAAACCGTTGTTGGCACTAATACAGCTACTTGTTTATGATCATTGACAGCCTTAAAAGCAGCCCGCATAGCTACTTCTGTTTTCCCAAAGCCTACATCACCAACTAAGAGGCGGTCCATCGGACGACTGCTTTCCATATCCTTCTTCACTTCCTGAATACTTCTTAGCTGGTCCTCTGTTTCAACATAGGGAAAATCATTGTCAAATTCCTCTTGATTAGAATCATCCGCTGAGAAAGCAAAACCTTTTAGCTGGCTGCGTTCAGCATATAGTTTAATCAAATCATCCGCAATATCCTGAACCTGATGCTGAACTTTTTGCTTACTCTTCTGGAAACGACCGTCATTAAGCTTATTTACATTAGGTGTTTTTCCATCGCTGGCAACATACTTTGATAGGAGATCAATCTGGTCAACTGGAATCGAAATACGATCAGAATTTTGATATTGAATCGTCAGATAATCACGGTGGACACCAGAGATTTCAATCGTTTCTATTCCCAGATAACGTCCTATCCCATGAATATTATGGACAACATAGTCCCCTTTTTCTAACTCATTATAATCTTTCAGTCGTTCAGCATTTGAGATATTCTGACGCCGGATTTTTCGTTTTATTTTCTTGTGAATAATTTCGTACTCTGTAATAAGAACAATTTTCTCATCTACGAAATTAAAGCCTTGAACAATATTTCCTTCTATAAGCTGAACTGCATTTTTGTGAATCTCAGCCTCTTTTATATAGTCTAAATGAATACCATATTCCTGTAAATTTTTATGTAAACTTTGTAAACCTGACGAAGAATTTGCTTGTAAGATTGTTGTATAGCCAGATTTTTTATAACGATTAATTTCTTCCTTGAGCAAGGGAAACTGACTGAAAAATTCTTGCATTGGGTACTGATTGAATTGATACAAAGCATCAAATTTCAGATTTCCCAAACCTTTTTGAAAGCTTGAAAAGAAGGTTGCTGGTTTATATTGACGATAATCTTGGTACTTATCTGCAAAATATTTTTGGCTTGACAAAGCTTTACACTTTTGTAAATCATCTGTCAATAAGCCAGCTGTTTCCAATTCAAATTGAGCATGCCGATCCACAATTTTTTGAAAATCATCAAAAAATACAGGACTATGAACAGGCAAATAGTCTAAAATAGTCCATTCTTTCTGATAAAAATAAGAAAGGAATTTACGAATATCTGCATGATGGAACTCCTCTTTGGCACTTATTAGTAGCTCTTCTAAGTAAGATTTCAAAGCAGGATCAACAGCTTTTTCTAAAATAGCTTCCAGATTTTCCCGTCCTCGAGCATAATCTTTCTCAGAAAGCAGGATATCAGAAGCAGGTTTAATCAAAATACTTTCTATGTTATCAATTGAAGTTTGATTTTCTGGATTGAAAATCCGAATACCATCAATTTCATCGCCAAAAAACTCCAGGCGATAAGGTGCCTCTGCTGAGCGCTCAAAAATGTCTAAGATGTCTCCTCTTAGACTATATTCTCCCTGACTTAAAACTTGAGACACCTTCTTGTATCCTGATCTTGACAACATCTTTACAAGATTATTTAGGTCATATTCTTGTCCAACTATCAAATTTATATTGGTATTTTTAAAATCAATAGAATCAGGCAAGAGTAATTTGCTGGCTGCGACATTAGTAACTAGAATTCCAGACTTTTGATGGTCTATTAAAAAGTTTAGAGCATCTAATCTAGAAAATATTTTTTCCTGTGAAGCAAAAACAAATTCTGCTATAGGAGTATCATCTGCTAAGAAAGTATATACCCTGTCTTCTCCCAACAAAGAAATCAAATCACTAGCCAAACGATCTGCTTCATTTTGACTAGAAGTCAGCACAAGGATTTTCTCTGCTTCTTCTAATCCAGCAGCTATAGTAATCGCTTTTGTTGATGCAGACAATCCCATTATCAACTGTCTGCTGCTTTTGTGGAGATTTTTCTTCCAATCTGAAATTTGCTGGTTTTGACAAAATAAGTCAATCAGGTTCATTTTATTATCCATTGTATTTCTGCATTGTTTGTTCAAAATTGCCTGACTGTAAATAATAATTCACAGCGTTGTCAACCTTATCAAGAGTATTCAGAATCGTTATATAATCATCTTTATCGAATTTTCCTAGAACATGGTGAACCACTGTCACGCCTTCTTTTGGACGGCCAATACCTATCTTTATCCGTTTAAACTCTTGACTTCCAATGTGTTTGATAATAGATTTAATACCATTATGGCCACCAGCTGAACCCTTGCTGCGCAAACGAATCTTACCAACTTCCATATCCAAATCATCATAGATGACCAATAAATCCTCTATATCTAAACCATAGTATACCAGTAAAGCTTGAACAGCCTTTCCGCTCTCATTCATAAATGTAGTTGGTTTTACAAAATAGACTTTTTCACCATTTAGAAAAGTAGAAGCAATATCTGCTTGAAAGATTTTATCAGCTGTAAACTTTAAATCAAGATCTTTACAAATCTTGTCAACTAGCATAAAACCAACATTATGCTTGGTTTCGATATATTTTTCTCCTGGATTTCCCAGACCGACTATTAACTTTACCATTTTTCTCCTTTATAAAAGCCAAAAGGGCTGGAAAAAATTTTCCAACCTAGAATTTTTAAACTTTACAAATACTTTACACATTAAATCTAAATTCCATAATATCGCCATCTTGAACGATATATTCTTTTCCTTCTTCGCGCAAACGTCCAGCTTCTTTAACTGCTTTTTCGCTACCATAGTGCACTAGGTCATCATAAGACATAGTGACTGCTCGAATAAAGCCTTTTTCAAAGTCTGAGTGAATAATGCCAGCTGCTTGCGGAGCTTTCATTCCACGCTTAAAGGTCCAAGCACGCACTTCCTTTTCACCAGCTGTAAAGTAGGTTCCAAGTCCCAACAGATGATAAGCTGCTCTGGTCAGTTTATCCACACCTGATTCTGTCAAGCCGATAGCTTCCAGAAATTCTGACTTATCCTCATCGTCCAATTCAGAAATTTCTTCCTCTGCACGCGCTGAAATGACAACAACTTCAGCATTTTCTGTAGCTGCAAATTCACGAATCTGTTTCACATAGTCAATATTATCTGGATCAGCTACCTCATCCTCACTGACATTAGCCACATAGAGAACTGGCTTAGTCGTTAAGAGAAAGAGCCCTTTGACGATTTTTTGCTCTTCTTCCGTGAATTCAATTGTGCGAGCTGACAGACCATCTTCTAGGACAGGCTTAATTTTCTGTAAAACATTAAATTCTGCCACTGAATCCTTATCTTTTTGAGTACGAGCCATCTTCTCTACACGCGCATAACGTTTGTTAATACTTTCTAGGTCTGCTAAAATCAATTCTAGATTAATGGTCTCAATATCAGCCATTGGATCTACAAATTCAGACTCACGGCCTTGTTCCCGCATGACATTTTCATCATCAAAGGCACGTACTACGTGGACGATAGCATCTACTTCGCGGATATTGGCTAAGAATTTATTCCCTAGTCCTTCTCCTTTTGAAGCACCTTTCACAATTCCAGCAATATCAGTAAATTCGAAGGTTGTTGGGACTTTCTTCTGTGGTTTGATGAGTTCTGTTAATTTATCTAAACGAGCATCCGGAACTTCTACCCGCCCGACATTTGGATCAATTGTCGCAAAAGGGTAATTAGCTGCTTCTGCACCTGCTTTTGTAATTGCATTAAATAAAGTTGACTTACCGACATTGGGTAAACCAACGATTCCTGCTGTCAAAGCCATTTTTATCTTCTCCATTCATCTTTTCAATCCAAACCATTATACCATAATTCCTTATCCTAAACAGCGGATTTAAGTTATTTTTTCTAGCTTTCTTTACAAAAATGTAAAATAAATTGAAGAAAAAAATGGTATAATATAGTTAATATTCTTATTAAAGGAGTCCCTAATGAAAAAGAATACTTTCAAAACACTTTTTCTTTCCTTCCTTGCGGTTTCCGCTTTGTTTGTTTTAGCTGCCTGCAGCAGTCCTAAAAAAGCTTATTTCCAGCTGATTGACCAAAATACTAAACAAGATAGCCGCATCACTGTTGAATATAAAGGTGATGAGCTTCTTATAAACGAAACAAACAACACTTTCTACTATAAACCAGTTGGCTTGACAAAAGACACTGCTAAAGAGCAGACAGAAGCCTATGCTAAATCTATTGAGGGTATCAAAGGATTAACTCATAAAATCGAGTACAAAGATGATTATTTAACTGAAAAACTGACAATCGATTTCAGCAAAGCTGATATTGAAGAACTACAAAGTAAACAGCTTCTTCAAACATCTGGTAATCAAAAAGCAGATTATATCAGCTATAAAGAAACTGCTAAATTACTCGAAAAAGCAGGTTATAAAGAAGTCAAAGACGGTAAATTTGAAAATCTTAAATAAAAAGCAAAAGGGATAGGACTTTTTTAGTCCTATCCCTTTTTGATTGAAAAATAAGAAAAAAATCTAAATCTGATCTTCAGCAATGCAACTTAGTTTTCCACAATAGCATTTATGATGATTTTTAGTTCAATCAATTATTTTCTTCATTTTTCTTTCAAAATCGTGACGACTCATCATCACAAGATGTTCACAATTAGTACAACGGATTTTGATATCTGCACCAACCCTTGTGATTTCCCAGCGATTCGCCTTTTTCCCAGTCGCTTTAATGGTGCAGGCATGGGGCTTTTTCATCTCTATAAAATGACCAATTTCATACATTTTCTTTCTCCTTTCAAGGAACTAGCATAGTCCAGGAAGAAAACTTAAGCATCTATCATACTTTGTAAATGAAAAGAGCTTAGAACCAAGAATTAAAAATCTTTAACTTGGCCCACTGCTTTTCATCTTAATTAGTTCTAACAGGTGTAATCAGTTGAATAAAGTTTTCTGTGTCTTCACTCGGTACCAAGGTGAAAGGACGAACGGATGAGATAAAACTAATCGTTACTTTTTCACTGTCAATAGCCTTCAAAGCATCAATCAAATAAGTTGGATTAAAGCTAATGGTCAAATCTTCGCCAGTTACACTTTCTGTATCAATTTCTTCGTTAACACGGCCGACTTCTGGTGAATTTACATGGGCACTGACAACACCGCCTGCAATCTCCAGTTTAACTGTTCCATTCTGTGTGGCATTAGACAAGAGACGAGCGCGTTCCATAGCTGCACGTAAATCAGAAGTATTGAAAGTAAGGACACTTGTAAATTCAGTCGGAATCAAACGATCTGTATCTGGATAATTTCCTTCCAAGAGGCGGGTGTAGAAGCTGGTATTTTCGCTTCTGAAAAGAATTTGATTGTTAGCAAAGAAAACCTCTACCGTTTCAATTTCATCGGTAAAAACAGCCGTAAATTCCCGTAAAGAGCGACTTGGAATGACTACGTCAAAATTATCTCCGTTTTTTTCCAGAGTAATTTTCTTTTGACTCATTCTGTGGGAGTCTGTCGCAACTGTTTTCAAAGAACGGTTATCTGTCAAAACAAAGTGAACACCAGTCAAAATTGGACGGCTTTCCTGAACACTGGCTGCAAAAGCTGTTTCGTTAATGACATCTTTGAGAATTTTTGTTTCAAGAACCAAGGGATTGCTGGCAGAAATTTCCTGGATTCGTGGATACTGATCAGCGTCTTTTCCTTTCAGGGTAATCTCTGATTTGCCGCTAGTCAAGACGATTTGTTTTTGTTCAATTTCTTTAAAATCCAAAATAATATCTGGCAGGCTAGAAACAACATTAATAAAGAAAGTCGCTTCTAATAAAATTGAGCCTGTTGAGTTGACAAGCAAGCCTGCATTTTCATTTTGAGTAGAAATAAAGTTTTCAATTGACACTTGACCATTTGAACCGATTAAGGTGATTCCTTCTTTGGTAACATCGATTTTCACAGTAGAAAGAATAGGAATTGCATTTTTATGACTGATAGCCCTTTTAGTGGTATTTAAAGCTTGTAAGAAGAGATTTTTATTAATAGAAAAATGAATCATGGGATCTCCTTTTTATTTATTTATGATTATAAGATTAATAGTAATAGTAGTTTGTGTGAATTATGTGGAAAAATAGCTTCGTCCTTATTCTAACAAGTTTTGAGACTTGTTCACAAAGTGTGGATAAGTTTTGAAAAAATTCTGTAGTTTTCCACACGCTATTTTATTTTATTCTTGATGCTTTCAATTTCTAAACGCAAATTGTCGTCTGATTCAATCATGGTTTTGATTTTTCCATGTGCATGGATAACAGTCGTATGATCTTTCCCGCCAAATTCACGACCAATTTTAGGCAGACTGTTGTCAGTCAGCTCACGAGTCAGATACATAGCTACCTGCCTAGCTAAAACGATATTTTGTACTCGGCGGCTACCTTTCATCTCTTTGACACTAACACCATAGAATTTCCCAACTTCAGACTGAATCTTATCAATCGGGATAACTGTTACCTGGCTTGAATCCTGCTTGCGTGCTCGAATAGCCTCTGCTGCGATATCAATAGTGATTTCTTTTAGATGTCGAACTCTAGCGATGAGACTGATATCATTCAAAGCACCTTCTAAGTCGCGGACATTGGAGTCGAATTGTCCTGCAAGATATTCCAAGGTATCATTCGGGAAAATATAATCCAAATCTTCTATTTTATTTCGCAGAATTGCAATTCGTGTTTCAAAATCTGGCGGTGTAATATTCTGAGTTAAGCCCCATTTAAAACGTGTCACTAAGCGTTCTTCCAAATTGTCCAGATGATCAGGACTCCGGTCGCTGGTTAAAACAATCTGTTTATTTTCACCATGAAGAGCATTGAAAGTGTTGAAAAATTCTTCCTGAGTTGAAACCTTTTTTCCGCCCAAAGATTGAATATCATCAATTAGCAGAAGATCCAGACTACGATAGATTTTTTTAAAGCTATCCATCTCTCCCAATCTTAAATGTTCGAGGAAGTCGTTAATAAAGGTTTCAGCCGGTATATACTTGACACGCGCATCTGGAATATTTTCTAAAATCTGATTGCCAATAGCATTTAACAAATGAGTTTTGCCCAGGCCAGGTCCTCCGTAGATAAAAAGAGGATTATAGGTTGTGGCTAGATTCTCAGATACCGCTAAGGCAGCAGCTTTAGCCCAGATATTTCCGTCTCCCTGAACAAAATTATCAAAGGTATATTTTGACTTTAAGCCAGTATCAATAGGTGGCAAGCTTGGCTGAACAGTGCTGATTTGAGGACTGGTTACTGCAGATTTCGGAGTTTCAGTGTTAGTTTCTTCTTCAAAAATATATTTTCCAGCAATCTGATCATTAAAAATCTCAAATCCTGCAGTAAGAATAACCCCTACTAAGTTTTGCTCCCAAAATAGTTGTTTCACCGGACTATCCAAGAAAATAACAGCTTGCTTTTTTTCAACTTTGACAAGCTTGGCTTCAGCAACAAAGAAATCATAAGTTGTCTGTTTTAGCTGAGCATGAGCCAATTCTAAAATACGATTCCAAAAGTCCTGTTCTTTGGTCATAACTTCCCTCCTTTTCTATAATTTTCTGATTCATACGCATCTTATTTTATCATAAAGGTTCAAAGTTTTCCACAAGAACTGGAAAAGAATTCACATTGTTAGGTAAAGTTATCCACAGAATGTGAATAAAGCTAAAATTTCTTATTTTAATAGGCTTCCTAATTGATTTAACAGTGGATAATTTTGTTATTTTAAAAAAAGAAAATAACAGTTTTATTTAAAACTGTTTATAATTCTTTGATATTCTTCTTCGCTTTCAAAAGGAATAATCAGCTTTCCTTTACTCTGGCTTTTTAACTGAATAGAAACTTCCAGACCGAGAATTTTTTTAATTTTTTCCTCTTCAGATTTAGCAAACAGTTCTTTATTAGGTTTCTTTTTGAGACTCTTTTTTTGCTGGAGAAGCTTTTCAACTGCTCGAACCGATAAATCTTCTCGACAGATCTTGTTCAGCCATAGTAACTGTTCTTCTTCTTTTAAGGGGACCAGCAGGCGAGCATGTCCTTGAGATATCTCTTCTTTCTTGATAGCTTGGCGAACTTCTTTAGCCAGCTGTAAAAGTCTGACAATATTGCTGATATAGGGTCTAGATTTTCCCATGATTTTAGCAATTTCATCATGTGTCAAGCCTTTGTCAATCAAATTTTGATAAGACTCAGCCTCTTCTATAGGATTCAAGTCTTCTCTTTGAAGATTTTCGATAATAGCCTGTTTCAGCATTTCATCATCAGATAATTCTTTGACGACAGCTGGGATTGTTTCTAGGCCAAGAAAAGAGGCAGCTCTAAATCTCCGTTCTCCTGCTAAAATTTCATAACCAAAAAGTGAAGATTTCCGAAGAATGATTGGCTGAATGAGACCATTTTCTTTGATTGATGCCGCTAATTCTTCAATCTTTTTTTGTGAGAACTCTTTACGAGGCTGATAAGGGTTGGTTCGAATATCTTTAAGTGAAATATATTGAAAGTTTTCCATTTGTATATAGAATAACACACCTTTACGATTGTGTAAAGGTGTGTTGACAATCTTGTAAATAGGTTAATTTGAGCTTAACTCTTTTGTTGATTTAGTGAGTTTGATTTTGACTGTTTGAGATTTACCATCTCGATAATAAGTAATCTCTACCTCATCTCCAATGCTATGTTTGTAGAGAGCAGACTGAAGGTCACTAGTGGATTCCACATCTGTGTTATCTACTTTTGTAATGACATCATTTTTTTGAAGTTTGCCATCAGCAGGCATCCCTTGCTGAACAGAGCGAACAAGAATACCTGATTTCACTGAAGAAGGAAGATTTAATTTAGAAAAATCAGAAGTTGTCAGATTAGATAAATCCATCATTTGAATCCCTAAAGCAGGACGTGTGACTGTTCCATTTTTCTCAAGTTGATTGATAATATTTACGACATCATTAGATGGAATGGCAAATCCCATCCCTTCAACAGAGGTTTGGCCATTTGTTGAAATTTTACTTGAAGTAATCCCAATAACTTGTCCTTGGATGTTAATCAATGGGCCGCCAGAGTTACCAGGATTGATTGCAGCATCTGTTTGCAGTGCAGTTGTTGAAATATTTTCACCATTTTCAGATTGTAACGTAACGTTTCTGCCTAGGCTAGAAATGATTCCTTGTGTTACAGAGTTAGCATATTCTGTTCCAAGAGGACTTCCGATAGCGATAGCTGTCTCACCAACTGTCAGAGAACCAGAATCTCCAAATTCAGCGACATCAGTTACTTTTTCAGAGCTAATTTTAACGACAGAGATATCTGAATAAACATCTGATCCAACTACTTCACCTGGAACCTTGTTTCCATCAGCTAGCAAGATATCTACATTAGTTGATCCGTTCAGAACGTGGGTGTTGGTTACCAGATAGGCTGATTTTCCATCTTTTTTATAAATTACGCCAGAACCTTCACTGGAGATTTGTGATTCATCGTTGGAAGATTCATCATTAATAACGCTACTAGAAGATTCAGCATAAGTAATTACTGAAACAACCGCATTTTGAACCTTTTTCACAGCTTCTGAAATGTCTGTAGAGTTTTTATATGAAGTAGCTACACTAGTTGTTGAATTTCCATTCATTTTTACACGTGAAGTTACTAATGTAGTAACATAATTCCCTAAACTTCCGCCGATAAAACCTACAATTAACACTGCAAAAAGCAATAAAGCCTTTTTGATGGCATTTGAAGAGTTTTTCATGTTTTCCTCCTTGAATTACAATTGATGAAATTATAGTTAGCTAAACTTAATTATAACTTAAATCCTCTAAGTTTTCCACACCTTGTGGAAAACTTAG
This sequence comes from Streptococcus sanguinis, assembly GCF_008329445.1. Taxonomy (GTDB): domain Bacteria; phylum Bacillota; class Bacilli; order Lactobacillales; family Streptococcaceae; genus Streptococcus; species Streptococcus sanguinis_O. The sequence continues at coordinate 18,372 of NZ_VIBR01000005.1, forward strand.
AAAAACTGTTGATAGGCATTAGAAAATACACAGATTAACCGATTCCCAGATAAATTTTACTTGTTAATAAAGTGTGAAGTATAGATGAATATGATAGAATAAACTTATGAAAATAAAACTTGTAACAGTTGGAAAACTGAAAGAAAAATATTTAAAGGATGGAATTGCTGAATACATGAAGCGTCTCAATCGATTCTGCAAGGTGGAAATGATTGAGCTAGCGGATGAAAAAACACCTGATAAAGCTAGTGATTTAGAAAATCAGCAGATTCTTGAAAAAGAAGGAAATAAAATTCTGGCTAAAATCAATGAGCGTGAATTCGTTATTGCTTTGGCAATTGAAGGAAAACAATTTCCGTCAGAAAAGTTTAGTCAGCTCATGATGGATACTACAGTGCATGGCTTTTCTGATATCACTTTTGTTATTGGGGGAAGTTTAGGTTTATATCCTGCAGTAAAAAAACGGGCAAATCTTCTAATGAGTTTTGGCAAATTAACGCTGCCTCATCAACTGATGCGCCTTGTTTTAATAGAGCAAATCTATCGAGCTTTTATGATTCAGCAGGGGAGTCCTTATCATAAGTAATCTTGACGGCAACCCTATTTTCTGATAGAATGAGATGGTATTGGTCTCATAGCTCAGCTGGATAGAGCATTCGCCTTCTAAGCGAACGGTCGCAGGTTCGAATCCTGCTGAGATCAGAAAGGCAAAAAATGCGAAATATTTTACAATATTTCGTGTTTTTTTCTTCTATTTTTTTGGTATAATGTCATTTTGGGGATAAAAAATGACATTTCAGGGAAAATTGTCACTAACTCTTTCTATTTTTCTATAATGATAAATGTAAGGTGACTTACAAGATAAAAAGATAGGAGATAGTTATGAAAATCTATTCTTTTCAAATTGCTTTAAATAGCAATTCACTTGTTCAAACCTTTTGGGATATAAGAGGTATTCCAAATCCATGGGATTGGATTTTTGGAAGATAAGAATTTTAAAGTTTAGGGGGAGAAATTTATGTCACTTGAAATAATAGGATTAATTGTTCATCCTTTTATTAATGTAGCTGCATTTTTAGTGATTTTATCAAAAATCACTAAAATTAAGCATACTCGCTTTTTTGTAGCTGTTTGCTTTGGTCTTGAGATTATAATTCCGTTTATAATTGCTTTTTTAGGGCATGTGTTTTCATTTGAAATCTCATTTCCATCATATGCGCTGTCATTTTTTCTCCCTCTATTTATAGTTTGGTATTTTTGTAGAGTTGAAAAGATTAAAAGATACCAATCTTTCTTACTTTCCTTCTTTTTATGTTTGTCAATTGATAGCTCTACTACTTTCTTTTCAGTTATTATTTCATCTGTTTTAGGAGATGATTTTGTAGCTCAGTACATGGGCTTGTTTCTGACATGTATCAACTTAATATCCTTGTTCTTTATGGTAAAGGTTATTGATATTTTTGATTTCAGAATAGATTATCTTAAAAGAAGTTTCTTTAAATCTCAGATTCTGATGATTAGTAGTTTATATGCAATGAATTGGCTGATTTTAAATCTCTCTCACTGGATTAGTAATATAAAGCATTTCAACAGTTTTAGCAGTATGATTGCTACTATTTGTTTCTTGGCCTTTCTTTCTACCTTGGTGACGTTCAAGGACAGCCGTGAGAAATACGAGAAAGAAGAGCGTTTGCGTCAAAAAGAATCTGAACAGCTTCGACTTCAGGAATATACTGATGAAATTGTGAGATTGTACTATGAAATCAAAGGATTTCGTCATGATTATGCTAGCATGTTGACGAGTATGCAAGTGGCTATTCAAACTGGAGATATCAAGGAAATTGAGCACATTTATCAAGAGGTCTTGGCTGATGCAAATTTGAACCTGCGTTCAGATAAATATACAGTTTTTGATTTGAATAATGTAGGAGATTCAGCTTTAAGAAGTGTTATGACTGAGACAATCTTTCAAGCGCGTGAACATCAGATTCAGCTGACTTTTGAAGTTAAGGATAAAGTGGAACGCCTTCCAATCAAGCTGTTAGATCTTGTGAGAATTGCTAGTATTTTATTAAATAATGCTATTGAGAGTGCCATTGACAGCCTGGAAAAAATTGTCCATGTTTCTCTGGTTCAACTGGATGATAGAACCATTTTTGTTGTTCAAAATTCTCGTAAAGAAGGAAAATTGGATTTGGAAGAACTCTATCAGCCCGAGTTTTCAACTAAAGGAGAAAATAGAGGCTACGGATTAAATAACATCAAGGAAATTTTAGATAGGTATGAATTTATCACTCTTGATACACAAATTGAGCCAAGCAATTTTACACAGATTTTAACAATTAGGAGATAGAATTTATGAAAGTGTTAGTTTTAGAGGATACCGTATCTCATCAAGTCAGGATGGAAACGACATTAGCAGAAATTGCTGAGGAACTTGGAATTGACATCCAGGTTCAGGTTACAGGAAAAATCAAAGAATTCAAAAAATATATTGAAAATGGAGACGTTAACCAGCTTTATTTTTTGGATATTGACATTAAGGGGGAGGAAACAAAAGGGCTGGAAGTAGCTCAATTTATCCGTCATCATAATCCTTATGCCATTATAGTTTTTGTAACCTCAAAATCTGAATTTGCTATTATGACTTTTAAATATAAAGTATCAGCACTTGATTTTATCGATAAAGATATCAACAATGATGCTTTTAAAAATAGAATCAAAGACAGTATTCTTTACACTAAGAGTACACTAATTGAAAATACCAATATGGTAGATTATTTCGAATATAGTTATCGTGGCAATGATGTTCGAATGCCTTATAACGATATTTTGTATATCGAAACGACAGGGAGCTCTCATAAACTTCGGATTGTCGGTAAAAATTTTCTCAAGGAGTTTTATGGAACGATAACAGATATTCAAGAAAAAGATCAGCAATCTAAACGATTTTTTTCACCACATAAATCTTATCTGGTGAATATTGACAACATTGTTGATTATGACAAGAAAAATCGAGAAATTATTTTTTACGAAAATCATCGCTGTCCGGTCACTCGTTTAAGAGTGAAATATCTGAAAGATATTTTCGAAAATAAAGGGAAAAGAGTTGACAAAGCTTAAAAACCTGATATAATGGAATATGTTCTGAAAGAGAGCATACCATATGGTCCGTTGGTCAAGGGGTTAAGACACCGCCTTTTCACGGCGGTAACACGGGTTCGAATCCCGTACGGACTATATTATCCGGCATAGCTCAGTTGGTAGTAGCGCATGACTGTTAATCATGATGTCGTAGGTTCGAGTCCTACTGCCGGAGCTAGAGACACTCCTAGTGGGTGTTTTTTTTATTGTTCAAAAAAAGGCCTTCACTAGCATTTTAATGAAGAGCCTTATTTTTTATATTGGTAAGGAGCTGTTTTTTTTGATATATTTACATTCTCTGCCGTTTTCTACGTAGAAAATTATAGCAAACAAATAAGATTATGCCAGATATGAAGGCAATGCCACCTTCTTTCAGTCCATTAGGAATGAAAGTGAGGACAACTTTTCCTTCTCCTTTTTTCACATCTAATTTCATAAAGCCGTTTTGAGCTCGTTTTAGTGTGACAGGCTTCCCATTAAGAGTGGCTGACCATCCCTTATCATAAGGAATGGTAAAGAATAATGAAGTATCCTTTTCCGCTCTATAGTTTGTTTTTACTGTGTTTAAATCAGTAGTTGTGGAAACGGGCTGCTCTTTTAATTTTTGAATGACATTTTGATATTGCTCAGTATTAACGGCAAAAAATTCTGGCGTATCAAAAGAAACTGTCGAATTATCTGGGAATGTAAAGCGAATAGATACTGTTTGACTTTGACTGAAATAGCCAGCATTAAAGAAAGGAAAAACATTATTAGTTGTATAACGTTCTGTAAAGTTATTTACAGTAATGTCAACATCTGTCTGATCATCATTACTAAAATCAATCCCAGCGACATTGACATATAGTTGACTGTTAGCAGGTACATTGACAGTATAGACTACACTAGCAAAGCTTGTATTGTTTTCTCTGTCAATATCCACTGTCACTCTGTTACCAATTTGCTTGACATTTTCATTAGTAGTTATAGCATCTACTTTATCATAATATTTAAAATCAAAGCCAGTTAATTGATTCAAAAATTCTGTCTGATTATCTAAAGTCAAATTTGTAAACTTGACATCCTGGTAAACATCATTGGTCAGAAAAGCTAAACCAAGTGCAGCATCATTTTGGTAGAGAGACATTTCTTTTTCAGTTTTCTCAGGAAGAAAACCAAATTTTTGAGGATCTGTTTCAGATAGATTGTAGCGAACACCAAAAATACTGTCCATTAAAATACTGTTGTTTTGATAACGGAGATTCAGATTTGTTCCTGCTGATTTAAAACCAAGTTTATCTAAAGTAGAACTTGCCTGAGTGTTTCGAACAGATGAGAACTGGGAAATTCCATTGTAGTTGAATTTCATACTGTCATTTCCCGTTTGTGGATTCAATCTTTCAGTTCTAAAAAAGTCAATATTTTCCTTTTTGGAATAATTGACAAGCTTGTCAATCTCGTCAAGGTGGCTAGCATAAGATGAACGAGTGGCAAATACCCATTCTTTAGCAATTCCTCCAACTTGATAATAGGAATTAAGCGACAATTCAAAAGTAACAAAGAAAAGCAAGACAGGGAGAATGATTTTTGGTTGAATCGAAGATTTTGCTAAGACAAAACTAATCAAGAGATAAGCCAGCAGAAATTCTAATGTTAGAATATAATTCTCAGGACCCAAAAAGTCATAATGTTTTCTCTGAATAAAAGTAATAATAAATCCAAGGCTGAGCAAAGTGAAACTAATGGCAACATTCATTACTTTCACATCTTTCCAACGATTTAAAGTCTCAGCAGCCATATAGATAACTAGCAGAGAAAATAACCAAGAATAACGGTGAAGAAACATGTTCGGAGCATGCATTCCCTGCCAAAGTAAGTCTAAATATTGAAGATAAAAACTAGCTATGAAAACTGCAATGAGTAAAAAGTAGCAAAGTTTCACGTGAAACTTAACAGATTTTAAGGTGAAAAATAAGATAGCCAGAATCAAGGGGAAGGTGCCGACATAAATCATAGGGATAGAACCATACTTGGTTGTATCAAAACTGCCAATAAAATTTTTAGCAAACACATCTAAGAACCAACTTTTTTCTGTCAGCAAAGAAGAAACTTTTGTCAAGGTTTCACCATGAGTACTTATGTCTAGGTAAGTTGGCAAAATCATGATTAGGCTAGTCAGACCTGCTAAAGCAGATACGATTGTAAAGTCAAGTAAACTTTTAATTCTATTTTTGAAATCCCAAGATAATTGAAGAAGGTACCAAAAGACCAAAAAGATTGCCATCATATATCCAAAATAATAATTTTGGATGAAGAGAATTGACAGTGTTGTAAAGTATAGCACTCTGCCTTTTCCAGTTATCAACCTGTGTAAACCTAACACAATCAAAGGTGCAAGGATAAACACATCTAGCCAGGTTTTAATTTCCAATTGACTGACTGAAAAACTCATTAAAGAAAATGAAGTTGAAAGAGTGATGATGAGTAAAGTTGGAATCTTTTTAAATATTCCTTTGATACTGATAAAGGTAGAAAGTCCAATTAATCCAAACTTGATTAAGGTAAATAGATAGACGGCATCTGGCATTGATTTCAAATCAAAGAAATAAACCAAGGGAGATAAGAAGCTACCTAAATAATAACTGGATAAAGCATAGAAATTCTGACCAAGTCCACTAGAGAAAGTATAGAAAATACTATCTGTGCCATGGAGGATATTTCTTAGGTTAGTATCAAAAATGACATACTGATGAAAACCATCACCAAGCAAGGGAGACGTTTCGCTATTCCAGTAAATTCCGTACATCAAGTAGACAAAGAACATGATGAAAAATGGAAGAAAGAAGGCACAAAAATAAGGCCAATTTTTTTTAAAATATTCTTTAATGTGATTCATATTTCTTATATAGAAAGAGGCAGAAACGTTGTTTCATGCCTCTGTAAAGCTTTGTAAACGTAAATTGACAAGGAATTAATCTTTCCAAAGTTCTTTGACTTTTGCCTGAACTTCTTGATTTTCCAAGAATTCATCATAGGTTTCGTCAATGCGGTCAATCACACCGTTTTTAGACAAGACAATGATATGGTTGGCCAAGGTTTGAATAAATTCATGGTCGTGACTGGCAAAAATAATGGATCCTTTGAAGTTTTTCAATCCATCATTTAAGCTGGAGATTGATTCCAAATCTAAGTGATTGGTTGGATCGTCTAAGACTAAAACGTTGGATTTAAGCAACATCAACTTAGATAGCATGACCCGAACTTTTTCTCCTCCTGACAAGACATTGACAGACTTGTTAACCTCATCTCCAGAGAAAAGCATGCGCCCAAGGAATCCTCGAAGGAAGGTGTTGTCATCCTCTTCTTTGCTAGCAAATTGACGCAGCCAGTCAAGGATTGATTCGCCACTAGCAAAGTCACGAGAATTATCTTTTGGTAGGTAAGATTGACTGGTTGTGACACCCCACTTGACAGTTCCTTCATACTCAATATCACCCATCAAGGCACGAATCAAAGCTGTTGTTTGGATATCGTTTTGGCCAATTAAAGCTGTTTTATCGCCAGGACGTAAAATGAAGTTAATATTATCAAGAATAGTTTCTCCATCTATCTTGACAGAAAGGTTTTCCACTGTCAAGAGATCATTACCGATTTCACGTTCTGCTTTAAAGCTGATAAATGGGTATTTACGGCTAGATGGAACAATTTCTTCTAACTCAATCTTGTCAAGCATCTTTTTACGAGAAGTTGCTTGTTTTGATTTTGAAGCATTGGCAGAAAAGCGAGCAACAAATTCTTGAAGTTGCTTGATTTTTTCTTCTGCTTTGGCATTTCGGTCAGCGAGCAGCTTAGCCGCTAGTTCACTTGATTCTTTCCAGAAATCATAGTTTCCGACATAGAGCTTGATTTTTCCAAAGTCAAGGTCGGCCATATGAGTGCAGACTTTATTCAAAAAGTGACGATCGTGGGATACAACAATAACTGTATTGTCAAAATCGATAAGAAAGTCTTCCAGCCAAGTAATAGACTGAATATCCAAACCGTTAGTTGGCTCGTCCAGAAGTAAGACATCAGGTTTACCAAAAAGGGCTTTGGCTAAGAGTACTTTGACCTTGTCTCCGTTAGAGAGCTCGCTCATATTTTGGTAGTGAAGATCTTCCGGAATATTGAGGTTTTGCAATAATTGAGAGGCTTCACTTTCAGCTTCCCAGCCACCTAGTTCAGCAAACTCACCCTCAAGCTCGGCCGCACGTACACCATCTTCATCAGAAAAATCAGGCTTCATATAAATAGCATCTTTTTCTTTCATGATGTTGTAGAGATGCTCATTTCCCATGATTACAACATCAATAGCCCGTTCTTCTTCATAGTCAAAGTGGTTCTGGCGAAGGACTGAAAGACGTTCATTTGGTCCTAGAGAAATGTGGCCTGTTGTTGGCTCGATATCGCCAGCTAAAATTTTTAAAAAGGTTGATTTTCCAGCGCCGTTAGCTCCAATCAATCCATAAGTATTTCCTTCTGTAAATTTGATGTTGACTTCATCAAACAATTTTCGGTCACTGAAACGCAGTGATACATCTGATACTGTAAGCAATGTCTTTCTCCTATATATATAATCTTCTTCATTTTACTAGAAAACAGAACTTTTTTCAAATAATTCTGAGATAAAAACTAAAAACCTGAGCAAAAAGAAAAAAGGAGAATAGAATGAACTAAGAATTTTATGTTTTACAGCCAGAATAGTTTGTCAATTAAGTTTACAAATTCTGTAAAGAGATGTCAATCAAACTGTAAAAACTGGATTTTTCGCTTTTTTCTAGAAACTTCTTTCTCATTTTCATTGAAAATGATATAATGAACTCATTATAAATTGAGGAGTAATAAATGACTAAACCAATTATTTTAACAGGAGATCGTCCGACAGGAAAATTGCATATTGGTCATTATGTAGGAAGTTTACGGAACCGCGTGCTTTTGCAGGATCAGGGTAAATATGAGATGTTCGTATTTTTGGCTGATCAGCAAGCTTTGACAGATCATGCAAAGGATCCTCAGAAAATTGTTGAGTCTATTGGTAATGTAGCTTTAGATTATCTAGCAGCTGGATTGGATCCTAAAAAAGTAACTATTTTTATTCAAAGTCAGATTCCTGAGTTGGCAGAGTTGTCAATGTATTATATGAATTTGGTGTCATTGGCTCGTCTTGAACGCAATCCTACTGTCAAGACAGAAATTGCGCAAAAAGGATTTGGGGAAAGTTTACCGACTGGATTTTTAGTTTATCCAATTTCTCAAGCAGCGGATATTACTGCTTTTAAAGCTAATTTTGTACCAGTAGGACATGATCAAAAGCCTATGATTGAGCAGACTCGGGAGATTGTTCGATCCTTTAACAATGCTTATCAGACAGATGTTTTGGTAGAACCGGAAGGGATTTATCCTGAAAATGAAGCAGCTGGACGTTTGCCTGGTTTGGATGGCAATGCTAAGATGTCTAAGTCTCTCAATAACGGTATTTATCTGGCAGATGATATGGATATTCTGCAAAAGAAAGTTATGAGCATGTATACAGATCCTAATCATATCAGAGTGGAAGATCCTGGAAAAGTTGAGGGAAATATGGTCTTTCACTATCTGGATGTTTTTGGCCGCCCAGAAGATGCTGCTGATATTGCTGCAATGAAAGAGCATTATCAAAGAGGTGGTCTGGGAGATGTCAAAACCAAACGCTATCTGTTAGAAATTTTAGAGCGAGAGTTAGGTCCGATTCGTGAGCGTCGTGTGGAGTTTGCTAAAGACATGGGGCAGGTCTATCAGATGCTGCAAGAAGGATGTGATAAGGCTCGTCAAACTGCCTCTCAGACTCTTTCAGAAGTGAAGTCTGCGATGGGGATTAATTACTTTAAATAACGAACATTATTGATTATAAATCACAAAAACTATCGTTTTTAGTTTTAAAAATGATGGTTTTTATTTTTTGTATAATAATGATTGACAATTTCCTATAGAATGGTATGATATTAACAACAAAAAAACCAGCTCTTATTCAAAGAAAACTGAACTTCAATTTTCTTTGGGTATTAGTTCAAATAAGAAGGAAAAGAGGAAACTGTGGATGTCTAACTGGGACACTAAATTTTTGAAAAAAGGTTTTACCTTTGATGATGTGCTTCTGATTCCAGCTGAAAGCCATGTACTGCCCAATGATGCTGATTTGAGTACCAAGCTTGCTGAGAATTTGACCTTGAATATCCCAATCATTACTGCCGCTATGGACACTGTTACAGAGAGTCAGATGGCTATCGCTATTGCCCGTGCTGGCGGTCTTGGAGTTATCCACAAAAATATGTCTATTGAGCAACAGGCCGATGAAGTTCGAAAGGTTAAACGTTCTGAGAATGGCGTTATTATTGATCCTTTTTTCCTAACGCCAGAGCATACGATTGCTGAAGCAGATGAGCTAATGGGACGTTACCGCATCAGTGGTGTTCCTGTTGTAGAAACTCTTGAAAATCGTAAGTTAGTAGGGATTCTAACTAATCGTGATTTGCGTTTTATTTCTGACTATGACCAACCTATTTCTCGCCATATGACCAGTGAGAATCTTGTAACGGCGCCTGTTGGAACAGATTTGGGAACTGCAGAGCGTATTTTGCAAGAACACCGGATTGAAAAGTTGCCTTTGGTTGATGATAAGGGCTGTCTTTCGGGTTTGATTACCATTAAAGATATTGAAAAGGTTATTGAGTTTCCAAATGCTGCTAAAGATGAGTTTGGCCGTCTTTTGGTCGCTGGTGCTGTCGGTGTTACTTCAGATACTTTCGAACGTGCAGAAGCTCTCTTTGAAGCGGGTGCAGATGCGATTGTTATTGATACTGCTCATGGCCACTCAGCTGGAGTTTTACGCAAGATTGCTGAGATTCGTGCTCATTTCCCTGATCGCACCTTGATTGCTGGAAATATTGCAACTGCTGAGGGTGCGCGTGCACTTTTTGATGCAGGTGTGGATGTTGTTAAGGTTGGAATTGGTCCTGGTTCTATCTGTACAACCCGTGTCATTGCTGGTGTTGGTGTTCCTCAAGTAACTGCTATTTATGATGCAGCTGCTGTGGCACGTGAATATGGAAAAACCATCATTGCTGATGGTGGAATTAAGTATTCTGGAGATATTGTCAAGGCTTTGGCTGCAGGCGGAAATGCTGTTATGTTAGGTTCAATGTTTGCAGGAACAGACGAAGCGCCAGGCGAGACGGAAATCTTCCAAGGTCGGAAATTTAAGACTTACCGTGGTATGGGATCCATCGCCGCTATGAAGAAGGGCTCTAGTGACCGTTACTTCCAAGGGTCTGTTAATGAAGCTAATAAACTAGTTCCAGAAGGAATTGAAGGCCGTGTGGCGTACAAGGGAGCTGCTGCAGATATTGTCTTCCAGATGCTGGGTGGTATCCGCTCTGGAATGGGCTACGTTGGTGCTGCAAATCTGCAAGAACTTCACGATAATGCTCAGTTTATTGAGATGAGTGGCGCTGGATTGAAGGAAAGCCACCCTCATGATGTACAAATCACAAATGAAGCTCCTAACTATTCAGTTCAATAAAAAAAAACGAGGTCGGGAATTTTTCCTAACCTCGTTTTAAATTTACGATTTAAATTGATATATATTTACAAATCAAAAGGCTATAAAAGTTGTTCTAACAACAATTCGATATAATTCGTTTACACTATAAGCAATATTTTGTAAATAAAATTTACAAAAACGTAAAGTTTGTGTAATGCTAGGATTGAGATACAATTTGTCCTTGCTGGATGGTGAAAATTTTTATATCTTGTGGAAGATTTTTTAAATGTTCTAAAGTTGTTGTAGTGATGAAAGTTTGAATATCCTGAGAGATAGTTTCTAATAATTTTAGTTGACGGTTATTGTCAAGTTCGCTCATTACATCGTCAAGCAACAAAATAGGTGTTTCCTTTGTAATGCTTTCTATTAACTTGATTTCGGCTAGTTTCAGTGATAAAACAAGACTGCGATGCTGACCTTGGCTACCAAAGTTGGCATCCATCTGGTTGATAAAAAAAGCAATATCGTCACGATGAGGACCAACACCTGTATTTTTTTTGAATAGATCACGTTTACGGCTGCTTATTAAGGAAGAGCGGTAAGTTTCTTCTAAATTGTCAATTTTTTGTAAAGGAATAGATGACAGATACTTGACAGTCAACTTTTCCAGATTCTGAGAAATGTCCCAGTGCTTGTCCTGAGCAAAGCTTTCTAATTTTTGCAAAAAATCTAACCGATGCCTGATTACACGACAGCCGTAGTCAACCAGTTGCTCATCAAGGACAGTCAAGAAGGTTTCATCAACTTTATCATTAGCTTTCAGATAGGCATTGCGTTGTTTGAGGACATGGTTGTAATTGGATAAATCTGATAGATAGACTGGCTTGATTTGTCCGAGTTCAATGTCTATAAATTTACGGCGTAGACTGGGAGAACCTTTAATCAGCTGTAAATCTTCAGGAGCAAACAGGACAACATTCATAGTTCCAATGTAGTCTGATAATTTACTTTGTTTCAAGTGGTTGACTTTTGTGATGCGACCTTTTGGTGTCAAGTTAATGTCAAGGGGAACTTTACCAGTCTTTTTTTCTAAGATACCAGAAACAAGGAGGTCATTTTCTGTAAAATGAATCAGATCCTTATCTGAGCGTGTACGGTGGCTTCTTGTCAAGGCTAGGAAATAAATAGCTTCTAAAATATTGGTTTTACCTTGTGCGTTCTGGCCTAGAAAGACATTTAAGCCAGGATGGAAGTCAATATCAGCTTCCTGATAATTTCGGAAATGCTTGATTTTTAATGATTGCAGCCACATGATTAGATACCAGGGAAGCGAACAGGGCTTTTAGTAGTTTTCTGCTTTTTAGGTATCCCTGTATTCTTACGCTTTTCTTTTTTAGAAGTCTGAGATTTTTTTAAATCCTTATTCATGGCTTTGACAAGTTCAGCAACTCGTTTTTTTTCTGCGATTTCTTTCTGGTGTTGCAGAATTTCTTCTTGACTAGGAGCTGTCAGATTAATTTCAATTCCTTGCTCAGGAAGGGAAATCCTATCATTGACACGGAGTTTTTTCCCCCGGCGGTTTTCTGGCTCACCGTTAAAAAGGACTGGATACTCACTTAGAAATGTTTTAATTGCTCCGCCGCTTTGGATAATTCCTGTTTCTTTTAAAAGGGCTTGTAGCGTGATGTAGTCATCAAATAATTTATATTCCATATTTCACCTCAACCCTGTCATTATACCATATTTGTTAGTAAAAAGTGCTGAGGTGCTTTGGATAAAAGTGGAAATTTTCTCCTGTTATCAGAAAACGTTTTAATCAGCAAAAAGCTTGGTAGAACAAACAAATCAGAGGCATTTCATGATATAATAGTAGTCTATATTATTCAGTATGAGGGGCGTCATGGAAATCACTAAAGGAGTTCGTCTCCATTTTATTCAATCAGAAAAATTTAAAACAAACAAAATTAAGGTTCGTTTTTCAGCGCCTATGTCCAAAGAAACAGTAGCTGGTCGGGTTTTAACAGCCAGTATGCTGGAGACTGTCAATGCTGTTTATCCTACTTCGCAGGCCTTCAGAGAACGTTTGGCCAATTTGTATGGTGCTGATTATTCAACGAGTCTTTCAAGGAGAGGATTGGTCCATTATTTAGATATCAATCTTTCTTTTGTGCGGGATAAATTTTTGAGTCGCAAAAATGTCCTGACAGATGCCATGCTTGATTTTTTGAAAGCCAGCTTGTTTTCTCCATTGGTAAGTCAGGACGCTTTTGATGAATCTGCTTTTGAAATTGAGAAGAAAAATATCTTGAATGATTTGGAAGCAGAAATTGAGAATCATTTTTATCATGCTCATCGAGAATTAGACAAACTCTTTTATGAAGAAGAGGAAATGCAGATGCCTCGTGTTGGGACGATTGAATTAATCCAGAAAGAGACAGCTGCAAGCAGTTTTGCTGCTTTTCAGCAGATGCTTCAGGAAAATCAGATTGACTTTTTCTTTATTGGGGACTTTAATGAAGTGGCTGTTCGGGAGAAAATTCAATCTTTCAATTTTGCGCCTCGCCAGCAAGAACTTCAGTTAGTTTATCAGCAAGAATATTCCAATGTTTTGCGAGAAGGACTGGAGCAGAAAGATGTTCATCAGTCAATTATTGAGTTAGGCTATCACTTCCCTATTCAGTACGGAGAGAGTGAGCACCTGCCCTTGGTCGTTTTAAATGCTTTGCTAGGTGGCTTTGCCCATTCGAAATTATTTGTCAATCTTCGTGAAAAGGAAGGGCTGGCTTATACAATTTCTAGCAATTTTGATATTTTTTCAGGAATGATGCGGATTTACGCTGGTATTGATCGTAGCAATCGGACCAGAACAGTTGCTTTAATCAACCGACAGATTGCTGATTTGAAGCGTGGGAATTTTAGTCTGGAAGAACTGAATCAAACCAAGAAAATGCTGAGAAATTCAGTATTGTTAGCTCAGGATCGACAGAATACAATCTTAGAGAGAGCTTATATGGCTTCTGTTTTAGGGAAAAAATTCTTATCTCTTGAAGCTTGGCTGGAAGCTTTGGAACAGGTTCGTAAGGATGATATTATCAAGGCAGCTGGTCAGTTGAAATTACAAGCTATTTACTTTATGGAAGGAAAATAATGCAGGGAGAAGTGCTAGAAAAAATCAATTATTCAGCAGTAGGAGAAACTGTCTATCAGACAGTATTAGCAAACGGTTTGCGTGTTTTTCTTCTGCCTAAAAATGATTTTAATGAAACTTATGGGATTATCTCAACTAATTTTGGTTCAGTGGATACTGGGATTGTTTCACGTGAAACCAAGCGGGTCACTCAATATCCGGCTGGAATAGCTCATTTTTTGGAACATAAGCTTTTTGAAGGCCTGCAAGGAAAGGATTTGCTGCTGGAATTTACTAAGCTAGGGGCTGAGAGCAATGCCTTTACAAGCTTTACTCGGACCAGTTATCTGTTTTCTGCAACGGATAACATTTCAGAAAACCTACAGCTTTTGCAAGAACTTGTGCATCAGGCTGATTTCACAAAAGAATCCATTTTGCGAGAACAGGATATTATTGGCCAAGAAATTGAAATGTATCAGGATAATCCAGATTATCGTCTCTTTTTTGGAGCCTTGGCCAATCTCTATCCTCAAACACCTTTGGCAGAAGACATTGCAGGAACGAAGGAATCTATCTCTGAGATAACCGTCGAAAATTTGAAGGAAAATTTCAAGAACTTTTATCATCCTTCTAATATGACTTTGTTTGTGATTGGTAATTTTGATTTGGAACAGATAGCTGCAGAGATTGCAGAACAGCAGGCAAAATTAGTTTTTGCTGGGAGTTCGGAACCTATTGAAAAAATTCCTGTTAGCCTTCACCCAGTGGTATCAACGGATACCTACCGAATGGAGGTGGCTAGTCCAAAACTGGCAGTTGGGATTCGAGGTACAGATTTTGTTGATAAATCGGAGTTGTATCGCTATAAAATCACTTTGAAACTTTTATTTGCCATGATGTTTGGCTGGACTTCCAAGCGTTTCCAATCCCTCTATGAAAGTGGGAAAATGGATAATTCTTTAACGCTGGAAGTGGAAGTAGAAAAAGATTTTCACTTTGTCATGCTGACGATGGATACTCAGGAACCGGTGGGACTTTCTCATCAATTTCGTTCAGCCATCAAGAATTTTGACAAGGATCCAGATGTGACAGAAGAGCATTTGGATACGATTAAAAGTGAGATGTTTGGTGATTTTCTGCATGGTTTAAACTCGCTTGAGTATATTGCAACCCAATATGAACCGCATTTGACGGGTGAGAATCTGTTTGATTTGCCGAAAATTTTACAGGACATCAGCTTGAATGATGTGATAAAACTAGGTCATCGATTTATCGATCAGTGTGATATGACAGATTTTACTATTTTTCCAAAATAATTCCAGAATCGTTTTTAAAATTTTGTTAAAATAGTGAAGAATAGAAATAAGGGAAAAGTACGTATGAGAAAAAAAACGATAGGAGAAGTGTTGAAGCTTGCCCGGACCAATCAAGGGTTGAGCTTAGAGGAATTGTCAAAAAAGACAGATATCCAGCAGGATTTGCTGGAAGCGCTGGAACGAAATGACTATGATTTGCTTCCTAGTCCTTTCTATGCACGTAGCTTCTTGCGGAAATATGCTTGGGCTGTAGATTTGGATGAATCCATTATTTTGGAGGCTTACGAAGCTGGTGAGATGATAGTTTTTGATGAAGTGGCACTGGCAGCAGATGAGGAATTCAGGAGCAGAAAAAATAAAAATAAAAGCTCTTTTCTGCCCTTGTTCTATTTTCTCTTGTTGGCTTCAGCTATTGCTGCTTTCGTGGCATACTATATCTGGAGCTATGCTCACACTAATTCGGTAAGTTTCAAAGCATCTAACAGCAATTATAGTCTGGTGTCTTCTACAAGTACTAATAGTCAGATGGGTTCCTTTTCTTCGGCTGATTCTAAGTCAGTTTCTTCCTCGGCTAGCAAGTTGACAGTTGGTGGAAGCGGAGATAATTTGATTGCTGAGTATAGCGGAGCAAGTCAGCCTGTCAAAGTGACCGTTTCTGTGGAGCAAACGACCAATTTGGTAAGCATAAGCGATTCAGAACTAGCCGAAGGTATCACCTTATCTCCTGAAAAATCAAGCCAGACGGTTGCTCTTGAGCCAGGCAATAAGTATCTTATTACGTTAGCACCTGTTAAAGGGGCAACTGTAACGATAGAGGGACAAAAACTAGATACTTCGGCTTTGACTAGTGATAGTGGAACCATTAGTTTGAACATTACGAAAGGATAGAAACGAAGGGAATCCCATGAAAAAAGAAAATATTCCAAACGCCTTAACTCTTGTCAGGATTGCTTTAATCCCTGTATTTGTTGTGATTTTAACATTCGGTCATTCTTCCATCATGCATATTTTGGCAGCTTTTATCTTTGCTTTTGCTAGTATAACTGATTATCTAGATGGTTATTTGGCTCGAAAGTGGGAAGTGGTAACAAATTTTGGTAAATTTGCTGATCCCATGGCTGATAAGCTTTTAGTGATGTCTGCCTTTATCATGTTGATTGAGATGAAAATGGCTCCTGCCTGGGTTGTGGCTATTATTATTTGCCGGGAATTGGCAGTAACAGGTCTACGCTTGCTTTTAGTGGAAACAGGCGGTACAGTCTTGGCGGCTGCTATGCCTGGTAAAATCAAGACCTTCACGCAGATGTTTGCTATTATTTTTCTACTGATTCATTGGACTCTCTTAGGGCAAATCCTTCTGTATATCGCTTTAATCTTTACGATTTATTCTGGATATGACTACTTCAAGGGAAGTGCCTATCTCTTTAAAGATACCTTTAAATAATATGGAAAATATCATCGAAGTAAGAAATCTTAAGTACAAATACGATAGTGAGTCTGAGAATTACACTTTAAATGATGTCTCCTTTCAAGTAAAAAAAGGGGAATGGCTGTCTATTGTCGGTCATAATGGGAGTGGAAAATCAACCACAGTTCGTTTGATTGACGGTCTTTTAGAAGCGGAAAGCGGAGATATTATTATCTCAGGCGATAAACTGACAGCTGAAAATGTCTGGGAAAAACGCAGACAGATTGGCATGGTATTCCAAAATCCAGATAATCAGTTTGTTGGAGCAACTGTAGAAGACGATGTAGCTTTTGGTTTGGAAAATCAAGGACTGGACTACGATCTGATGGTAGAGCGAGTCCAGCAGGCATTAGAGCTTGTCGGCATGCAGGATTTTAAGGAGCGTGAACCAGCTCGTCTTTCCGGAGGGCAAAAACAGCGGGTAGCTGTTGCAGGTGTGGTAGCTCTGAGACCGGATATTATTATTTTGGATGAAGCAACTAGCATGCTAGATCCAGAGGGACGTTTGGATCTTATCCAGACCGTGAAAAAAATTAAAGATAGTAATCAACTGACCGTCATTTCTATCACTCATGACCTGGATGAAATAGCCTTAAGCGACCGTGTTTTGGTCATGAAAGAGGGTCAGGTTGAATCTACTGCTACCCCGAGAGAACTTTTTTCTCGAGAAGATTTAGAAGAGCTAGGATTGGATCAGCCATTTGTTAATCAGGTAAAGACGGCTTTGCGTCAGTCAGGGATTCCTCTGCCAGACTCTTACTTAACAGAAAAAGAATTGCAGGATCAACTATGGGCATTACTCTCAAAAATGTAAGTTATACTTATCAAGCTGGCACCCCTTTTGAGGGACCAGCGCTTTTTGGGGTGGATTTGGAGATAAAATCCGGCAGCTATACCGCTTTTATCGGTCATACAGGCAGCGGTAAGTCAACCATTCTCCAGCTTTTAAATGGCTTGCTGGTTCCCAATCAGGGCAGTGTTGAAGTAGGCAGTACAGTCATCACAGCTGATTCCGTCAATAAAGACATTAAACAGGTACGCAAGAAGGTCGGTCTGGTCTTTCAATTTCCAGAAAGTCAAGTTTTTGATGAAACAGTTTTGAAAGATGTGGCTTTTGGTCCTCAGAATTTTGGTGTTTCTAAGGAAGAAGCGGAAGCTTTGGCGCGTGAAAAGCTGCACTTAGTCGGAATTTCTGAGGATTTGTTCAATCGCAGTCCTTTCGAACTTTCTGGTGGCCAGATGCGTAGGGTGGCCATAGCAGGTATACTGGCTATGGAGCCTGATATCTTGGTTTTGGACGAGCCGACAGCAGGACTTGATCCATCTGGTCGAAAAGAACTGATGAGGCTCTTTGAAGAGCTGCATCGTGCCGGTATGACCATTGTTTTGGTAACACACCTAATGGATGATGTAGCCAACTTTGCTGATACAGTCTATGTTTTAGATAAGGGCAGAGTCGTCAAGAGCGGTCAGCCTGCTCAGGTCTTTCAGGATTTGGATTTTATGGAGAGTATTCAATTGGGTGTTCCTAAGATTACAAAATTTGCTCACGAATTGGCGGAGAAAGGGATGAATTTCTCGCATTATCCTATTACAATTGAAGAATTCAAGGAGATCTTGCATGGATAAGTTGATTTTAGGTCGCTATATTCCCGGAAATTCAATTATTCATCGTTTGGATCCGCGGAGCAAGTTGCTAGCGATGTTTCTTTTTATTCTATTAATTTTCTGGGCTAATAATCTTGTGACCAATCTGCTGCTGTTTGTTTTCGTTTTTAGTTTGGTCTTGCTGTCCAAGGTTCCTTTGAAGTTCTTTTTAAAGGGTATCCAGTCCATGGTTTTTATCATAGCTTTTACCACCTTGTTCCAGCTGTTTTTGACTTCAGGAGGCGCTACAATTTTTCAGTTTGCTTTTATCAGAATTACAGAAGCAGGACTGTCACAGGCTGGTATTATTTTTAGCCGCTTTATTCTGATTATTTTCTTTTCTACTCTTCTGACTCTGACAACGACGCCCTTAAGCTTGTCCGATGCGGTTGAGTCTTTGCTGAAACCTCTGAAGGTTTTCAAGGTGCCAGCACATGAGATTGGCCTGATGCTCTCTATGAGCCTGCGCTTCGTTCCAACGTTGATGGATGATACTACTCGGATTATGAACGCCCAGAGAGCGCGTGGTGTTGACTTTGGTGAAGGAAAGCTTGTTCAAAAGGTTAAATCTATTATTCCCATTCTAATCCCTTTGTTTGCTTCTAGTTTTAAAAGGGCAGATGCTCTAGCTATTGCCATGGAAGCACGTGGCTATAATGGAGGTGAAGGTCGGACACGTTTTCGCCAATTAGCATGGAAAAGAAATGACAGCTTGGCTATTATTAGCTTACTTATATTAGGTATTCTACTTTATATATTGAAAAACTGATCTGCTGTTTAAAGTGTTTTTAGAGAATAGTATAAGTTAAACTTGTCTATTTTTTGCTTGGTCAAAGAAAATATTTGGCAAAAAAGCTGTAAAAGTCTGTTTTTAACGTCTAAACTAAATGTTCTTGTAACGTTTGACTTGGTAATGTAACTTTTTGGTAATATTTTATGTGTAAGATAGTATTATCACCGAAAGGAGAATTACATTTTAATGAACAAAAAAACAGCAAAATGGACTTTAACAGGTGCAGTCGCTGCAGCGGCTTTCTTGGTTTCAGGTATTGCGAATGCTGAGACCTATACAGTTGAAGCCGGTGATACTTTATCAGCTATTGCTAACGAAAAAAATACAACTCTTGAGAAATTAGTAGAGTTAAACAAGATTGCAGATCCAAATCACATCCGTGTTGGTCAAATCTTGGAACTTGGAAATAGTGCCAAAACGTCTGAAACAAGCGTAGCAGCAACTGCAACTCCCGTAAATAATTATGCAGCACCTGCAGCAACAGCTAATTCAGCAGCAACATCAGGAGGCCTTGTACTTAGCAATGGTAATACCGCTGGTGCAACTGGTTCTTATGCAGCATCACGTATGGCAGAAATGACAGGTGTTCCTGCATCAACTTGGGAAGCTATCATTGCCCGTGAATCAAATGGTCAAGTAGATGCTTACAACCCTTCAGGTGCTAGTGGTCTTTTCCAAACAATGCCAGGTTGGGGCTCAACTGCTACTGTTGATGATCAAATCCAATCAGCATATAGTGCCTACAGTGCTCAAGGGCTTTCAGCTTGGGGCTATTAAGATAGAAACTAAAAAACCACAGATTTCTGTGGTTTTTTAGTTTACATAAAGTTGACAATTTATAAGCAGAAAATGATAGTGTAGATAAAGATTTAAAGGTAACAATCTTATCTAAATTGACAAATGTGTAAAGTTATAAAAAGTGTTCGTTCAATATTTTTAAAATATGCTTGGGAGAATTAGCCAGCAAATCTGCTCCATTTTCTAGTAACTCTCTTTGGCTGCCAAAGTCCCAAAGAACTCCTAGAGTTGAGATTCCTACTTCTTTACCGCCAATTATATCAAACTTTGTATCACCTATAATTATGGTTTCTTCTGGATTTGCATCTAGTGTTCGCAGAGCTCGACGCAGAACATCTGCTTTGTGGAATGAATCTGGAAGTGAGCCAAAAATATCATCAAATTGGTCAGAGATAGCTAGATTTGCTAATAAATCTTGTGCTGTGGGTTGATTTTTACTCGTTGTTACATAAATCTGATAGCCAGCTTCTTTTAACTGTGTCAGCAATTCTGGTATCCCCTCATAGAGACGGACGCCCCAGATGCCTTTTTCCTTATAGAAGCTGCGATAATAGTTAATCGCTTCTGGAACTTGGCTTTCTTCAAGAACAGAGGCGAAGCTTACTTCCAGAGGAGGACCCATAAAACTTTTTATAATACTTTCTTCAGGGCACTCTTTTCCAAGTTGTTTGAAGCTGTATTCAAAGGATTCTTGGATGCCTTTTGAACTGTCAACTAAGGTTCCATCCAAATCAAAGAAGATATGTTTCAAATGACTCATCTTGTCTCCTTGTTTACTATCTAGTAAATCTACTTGACAAATCTGTCAAGGTTATTCTCCAAAGATTTCTTTTGAAAGTCTGCGACCTGTCGGTGTTGTAGCTAGACCACCTTCAGCTGTTTCTCTGAAAGCAGTAGGCAGACTTGACCCGACTTGATACATAGCGTCAATGACTTCATCAACAGGAATTTTAGACTCGATTCCCGCAAGAGCCATATCAGCTGCAATAAAGGCGTAACTGGCTCCCATAGCATTTCGCTTGACACAAGGCACTTCCACCAGACCAGCTACTGGATCACAAATCAAGCCTAGCATGTTTTTGATGACAAAACAAATAGCTTGGCTGGCTTGAAAAGGTGAACCTCCAGCAGCCAGGACTAAAGCAGCTGCACTCATAGCAGAAGCAGAGCCAACCTCAGCTTGACAGCCACCTTCAGCACCCGAAATTGAGGCGTTATTGGCAATAACTAGGCCAAAAGCGCCTGCAGCTAATAGAAAGTTTAGCTGTTCTTCTTCTGAGAGGCCTAATTTTTCAATGGCTGATGTAATGACAGCAGGCAGACAGCCAGCGCTGCCTGCCGTTGGTGTAGCACAAACCAAGCCCATTTTAGCATTGTGTTCATTTACAGCAATAGCATTTTTTGCAGCAGTCAGCACAGTGTGGTCTGATAAAGCCTTTCCTGACTGGATATAGCGGTCAAGTTTTGCTGCGTCTCCTCCAGTCAATCCGCTGCGAGACTTGCTCTCATCAAGTCCAAGAAGGACAGAGGCTTTCATGACTTCCAGATTGCGATGCATCAACCGCAGGACTTCATCTCTTTCACGACCAGTCAATTCATACTCGGTAGCAATCATCAATTCAGCAACATTTCCTTGGTAATCTAAATCAGCTTGCTCTACCAATTCTTTGATGGAATAAAACATATTTTCTCCTATTTAAAGAAATTCACATTGTGCAGATGAGGAATATTACGGATTTCATCAATGGCTTCCTCACAGCTGCGGCTGTCAACTTCAATAATCATAATCGCTTTTTCTCCAGCCTTCTCACGTGTAACATTCATCTGAGCTATATTGATATTGTAGCGTGACAGAGCTTCGGTGACATGGGCAATCATACCAGGGACATCCTGGTGGACAATAATGATGGTCGGAGTATTCATGCTCAGAGATACTGAAAAGCCATTCAGCTCTGTTACTTGAATGTTGCCGCCACCTATAGAGACTCCAGTCACACTGATTGTTTTATGGTCATTTTTAATTGTAATCTTTGTCGTATTTGGGTGAGGTGCATTGCTATCCTTTTGAATGGTCCAGACAATCTTGATGCCTCGTTTATGGGCGATTTCAAGGCTGTTAGGAATCTCTGGATCATCTGTATCCATACCTAAAATCCCTGCTACAAGAGCCAAGTCAGTTCCGTGACCTCGGTAAGTTTTGGCAAAAGAGTTAAAGAGCTGGAACTCTACTTCCGTAGGCTCATCGTTAAAAATAGAGGAGACAATTTTTCCAATACGGACGGCACCTGCCGTATGGCTGCTTGATGGACCTATCATCACAGGTCCGATAATATCAAAAACAGATTGAAATCTTAGTGAAGTCATGATTTCTCCTTGCAGCTTATTTATTATTTTCATTATAACAAAGTTAAGGGCTTTCTGCTGATTTTTTAAATGAATTAAAAGTGGATATTATAAAATTTCATTAGAGAGGAAAGTAAACGAGAAAATCAATGAATTTACAACTTTGTAAATATTCTTTACAGTTGATAATTCTAGTTGAATTTCTGATTTGTTTTCCTAGGCCTTTCATGCTATAATAGGCCTTGCTCAAGCGACCTTCAATCGTTGAAAGCACAGCACGACCTTCAATCGTGAAATAACGAAAAGATGGGAGAACACAATGAGTGATAACTCTAAGATTCGTGTCGTTGTTGGTATGAGCGGAGGTGTTGATTCATCAGTAACTGCCTTGCTCTTGAAAGAGCAAGGTTACGATGTAATTGGCATCTTCATGAAAAACTGGGACGACACAGATGAATTTGGTGTCTGCACAGCCACAGAGGACTACAAGGATGTAGCAGCTGTTGCAGACCAGATTGGCATTCCTTACTACTCTGTCAACTTTGAGAAAGAGTACTGGGAACGTGTTTTTGAATACTTCTTGGCGGAATACCGAGCTGGTAGGACTCCAAATCCAGATGTTATGTGTAACAAGGAAATCAAGTTTAAAGCCTTCCTTGATTATGCCTTGACACTGGGTGCAGATTACGTTGCAACGGGTCACTATGCTCAGGTGAAGAGAGACAAAGATGGCTTGGTTCACATGCTGCGTGGCAAGGACAACAATAAGGATCAGACTTACTTCCTAAGCCAACTATCACAGGAACAACTGCAAAAGACTATGTTTCCTCTGGGTCATTTAGAAAAGCCAGAAGTTCGAGCAATTGCTGAAAGAGCTGGTTTAGCTACAGCTAAGAAAAAAGACTCGACAGGTATTTGCTTCATTGGTGAGAAGAATTTTAAAGAATTTCTGAGTCAATATTTACCAGCCCAGCCGGGTCGCATGATGACCTTGGAAGGCCGAGATATGGGCCAGCATGCTGGCTTGATGTATTATACTATTGGCCAGCGAGGTGGTCTTGGAATTGGTGGTCAGCACGGGGGAGATAATGAGCCTTGGTTTGTGGTTGGAAAAGATCTAAGCCAAAATATTCTTTACGTAGGTCAGGGCTTTTATCATGACAATTTGATGTCAACCAGTCTTGACGCTAGTCAGGTTCATTTCACAAAAGAAATGCCAGAAGAATTTACTATGGAATGTACAGCTAAGTTCCGTTATCGTCAGCCGGATTCCAAGGTGACAGTTACTGTAAAGGGTGACAAGGCAGTTGTCAACTTTGATAAACCACAAAGGGCTATTACTCCAGGTCAAGCAGTCGTCTTCTATGATGGAGATGAGTGCCTGGGTGGAGGCTTGATTGACAGAGCTTATAAGAATGGTCAAGTCTTGCAATACATTTAGATTGACAATTCAGCTCAATCTGCTAAAATAAGATAAGCAATACCTATGATGGTCAAAGCTCATGGATGTTGCAGGCTTTTTTGTCCTGCACTTCTAGAGATTTGGCCTTTTTTGGTGAAAAAATGAAGGAAAAAGAAATGTCACACAATTTTACTGAAAGTTATGATATTATCGTGATTGGAGCAGGGCATGCTGGGGTTGAGGCATCGCTTGCTGCTAGTCGAATGGGTTGTAAGGTTCTTTTGGCAACCATCAATATTGAGATGCTGGCTTTTATGCCCTGCAATCCATCTATCGGAGGGTCTGCAAAAGGCATTGTCGTTCGTGAAGTAGATGCTTTGGGCGGAGAGATGGCCAAGAATATTGACAAGAGCTATATCCAGATGAAAATGCTCAATACTGGTAAAGGACCCGCTGTTCGGGCTCTTCGGGCGCAGGCGGATAAGGAAGTCTACTCCAAAGAAATGCGGAAGACTGTCGAAAATCAAGAAAATCTGACTCTGCGGCAAACCATGATTAATGAAATCTTGGTAGAAGATGGTAAGGTCATTGGGGTTAAGACAGCGACGCAACAGGAATATGCAGCTAAAGCTGTCATTGTTACGACTGGAACAGCCTTGCGGGGAGAAATTATCATTGGTGATCTCAAGTATTCATCTGGTCCTAACCATAGTCTAGCAGCAATTCCTTTGGCTGATAACCTGCGGGATCTAGGTTTTGAAATTGGTCGTTTTAAGACAGGAACGCCACCGCGTGTCAAGGCATCATCTATCAATTATGATGTGACTGAAATTCAGCCAGGAGACGAAAAAGCCAATCATTTCTCTTACACTTCTCGTGATGAAGACTATGTGAAAGATCAAGTGCCTTGCTGGTTGACTTATACCAATGCAGAAAGTCATGAAATTATCCAAAATAACCTGCATCGTGCTCCTATGTTTTCAGGTATCGTTAAGGGTGTGGGCCCTCGCTATTGCCCGTCTATTGAGGATAAGATCGTCCGTTTTGCAGACAAGGAACGCCACCAGCTTTTCTTAGAGCCTGAGGGACGTGATACGGAAGAAGTTTATGTACAGGGGTTGTCAACCAGTTTGCCAGAAGATGTACAGAAGGACTTGGTTCACTCTATCAAAGGTCTAGAAAATGCTGAGATGATGCGGACAGGCTATGCCATTGAGTACGATATGATTATGCCCCACCAGTTGCGGGCAACCTTAGAAACCAAGAAAATTTCAGGACTCTTTACAGCAGGGCAGACCAATGGAACATCTGGTTATGAAGAAGCTGCAGGTCAAGGGATTATCGCTGGGATTAATGCGGCCTTGAAAATCCAAGGTAAGCCGGAGTTGATCTTGAAGCGCAGTGATGGTTACATTGGAGTCATGATTGATGATTTGGTGACCAAGGGGACCGTAGAACCCTATCGACTTTTGACCAGCCGAGCTGAATACCGTTTGATTCTCCGTCATGACAATGCCGATATGCGTTTGACAGAGATGGGACGAGAAATTGGTCTGGTAGATGATGAGCGCTGGGCTCGTTTCGAGATTAAAAAGAATCAATTTGACAACGAGATGAAGCGTTTAGAATCTATCAAACTAAAGCCTGTTAAGGAAACAAACGCTAAGGTAGAAGCGCTTGGCTTTAAGCCTCTGACGGATGCAGTGACTGCCAAAGAATTTATGCGGCGTCCGGAAGTATCTTACCAAGATGTAGTTCAGTTCATTGGTCCGGCGGCAGAGGAGCTTGATGAAAAGATTATCGAGCTGATTGAGACAGAGATTAAGTACGAAGGATATATTTCCAAAGCTCTCGATCAGGTTGAAAAGATGAAGCGTATGGAAGAGAAGCGGATTCCAGCTAACATTGATTGGGATGATATTGACTCGATTGCGACAGAAGCGCGACAGAAGTTTAAGAAAATCAATCCAGAAACAATTGGTCAGGCTAGTCGTATTTCTGGTGTCAATCCAGCAGATATTTCTATTTTGATGGTTTACCTAGAAGGCAAATCTAGAAGTATTTCTAAAAATCAAGCGAAGTAACTCTTGTAAAAGGCTGAGTTTCCTTTGGGAAGCAGCCTTTTTATGTAAGTTTACAATAGGTTTACAATGTTGTAAACTTTGAAAGACTATTTTTCGCTTCCTTTACCATTGTTAAATGCTTTGATTATTGGGAGAAATTCGCTTTTTTCTAGGATTTATGGTAAAATGGCGGAATAAGAGGTCTATGATGAAAAAATTTCGTTTTGCCCCAATTCACTTGGCGATGGCGGGTCTAATTTCCTTTATAATCTTAGCCATCTGTCTGAGGCTTTTTGGTGATAGTTTGGCCATGCTAGCTGCTCTCATGCTTGTGCTGGCTCTTTTGATTGTGCTTTTTATCCAGCAACAGAGAGTATCCGAGCTAGATGAGATTGAGCAGATTCATTATGTCAATCATCAAGCAGAAGGAAGCCTTGCTTCCTTGCTGGATAAGATGCCAGTTGGTGTCATTAAAATCAGTGAAGATAATGGTGATGTAGAGTGGTTTAATCCATATGCAGAACTGATTTTTACAACTGAAGATGGTGATTTTGATGCTGATATGCTCAAGAATATCATGAAGGCTGCTTATTCAGACTCTGGTCATTATGCTACTGTTGGAGACAAGAAATATTCGGTTTACTTGGACCGTGCATCCAGTGTGTTTTATTTTTTTGATGCATCCAATGAATACGAAGCCACCGTTGGTCTGGTAACAACGCGCCCGGTGATCGGGATTATCTCTGTGGATAATTATGATGATTTGGAAGATGTCGTTTCAGACACAGATATCAGTCATATCAATAGCTTTGTGGCCAACTTCGTAGCAGAATTTTCTGAGCAGTTTCACATGTTTTACCGTCGGGTTGGCATGGATCGGTTCTATCTTTTTACGGATTACACAGTGCTGGAACAGCTGATGGAAAATAAATTTTCTATCATTGATCAATTCCGGACGGAAGCTAAAAATCGAGAGCTGTCGCTGACACTCAGTATGGGCTTTTCTTATGGCGATGGCAATCATGATGAAATCGGTCGGGTCGCCCTGCTTAACCTCAACTTAGCTGAAGTTCGGGGTGGGGATCAAGCTGTCGTCAAAGAAAATAATGACAACATGAATCCAATCTTCTTTGGTGGAGGAACGGCGTCAGCTGTTAAGCGCACGCGCACCCGTACTCGGGCTATGATGACTGCGATCTCTGATAAGATTAAGAGTGTGGATCAGGTCTTTATAGTCGGACATAAAAATCTGGATATGGATGCCTTGGGGTCTTCTCTTGGTATGCAGCTCTTTGCTAGTAATATCATTGAGAAAGCTTATGTGGTCTATGATCCGTCTCAAATGGCTTCTGACATTGAGCGGTCCATTACAAAGCTCAAGCAGGAAGGGGCTGACTATCTGGTTCCGCTTTCTGAAGCAGTAAATATGGTGACCAATCGTTCGCTCTTGATTATGGTTGACCACTCCAAGATATCTCTGACGCTGTCTAAGGATTTCTTTGATCAATTCAGTCAGATTATCGTAGTCGACCACCATCGTCGTGATGAAGATTTTCCGGAAAATGCTGTGATTGCCTATATCGAAAGTGGGGCTAGCAGTGCTAGTGAGTTGGTAACGGAGCTGATTCAGTTCCAGAATTCTAAAAAGAACCGTCTCAGCAAGATGCAAGCCAGCATTCTCATGGCAGGTATCATGCTTGACACCAAAGGATTTTCATCTCGAGTCACTAGTCGGACTTTTGATGTGGCCAGCTATCTACGAACTCGGGGCAGTGACAGTGTTGTGATTCAGGATATTTCTGCTACGAATTTTGAGGAATATCGTGCGATTAATGAGCTGATTTTAAATGGCAAGAAGATTCTGCCTAATGTCATTGTAGCAGCTGGTCCAGAGGAGAACACTTACGATACAGTTGTCATCAGTAAGGCAGCTGATACCATGCTCTCCATGTCAGGAATTGAAGCCACTTTTGTTGTGAGCAAGAATACCAAAGGTTATGTGTCTATTTCGGCTCGCAGTCGCAGCAAGATCAATGTTCAGCGAATTATGGAAAAGCTGGGCGGTGGCGGTCATTTCAATCTGGCGGCAGCTCAAATTGAAGGCAAAACAGTTTCTGAGGTCCTTCAGTCGCTGAATCAAGAAATTATGGACCAAGTCATTAAAGAGGAAGTAATAATAGACGAGGAGAAAAAAGGATGAAAGTAATTTTTTTAGCAGATGTAAAAGGCAAGGGCAAAAAAGGCGAAATCAAGGAAATGCCGACTGGCTATGCTCAAAATTTTCTGATTAAGAAAAATTTAGCCAAGGAAGCAACAGCGCAAGCTATCGGAGAACTGCGCGGCAAGCAAAAGTCCGAAGAAAAAGCTCACGCAGAACTAGTGGCAGAAGCTCAAGCTATTAAAGCTAAGTTAGCAGAAGAAGCTACTCTTGTTGAATTTACTGAAAAAGTTGGTCCGGACGGCCGCACCTTTGGCTCTATTACCAGTAAGAAAATAGCAGAAGAGCTGCAGAAGCAGTTTGGCATCAAAATTGACAAACGTCACATTAAAGTGGACTCACCGATTCGCTCCATTGGTCTGATAGATGTTCCAGCGAAAATTTATCAGGATATAACTGGGGTGATTCGTTTGCGGGTTAAAGAAGGATAATAGTGATTTGAAGGAAGGATTTACCGATGGCAGAGATTGATGAACTCCGAGCTCAGCCTCAGGATATTTTAGCGGAGCAGTCCGTCTTAGGAGCCATTTTCATTGATGAGAGCAAACTGGTCTTTGTTCGTGAGTATATCGAGCCTGCTGACTTCTTTAAGTATGCCAATCGCTTGATTTTCAAGGCTATGATTGACTTGGCTGACCGCGGGGATGCCATTGATGCAACGACGGTTCGTAACATTTTGGACAGTCAGGGTGACTTGCAGAATATCGGCGGTCTCAGTTACTTGGTGGAAGTGGTCAATTCTGTGCCAACATCTGCCAATGCTGAATACTATGCTAAAATCGTTGCAGAGAAGGCCATTCTAAGGCGGCTGATTTCACGTCTGACAGAGTCTATCAATCAAGCCTACGATGGCGACCGGCTGTCAGAGGAAATTATCGCCGGAGCTGAAAAAGCACTGATTGATGTCAGTGAAACAGCTAACCGCAGCGGTTTTAAAAATATCCGTGATGTGCTGAACCTTAACTTTGGCAATCTGGAGGCTCGATCTCTGCAGACGTCAGATATCACTGGGATTGCGACTGGCTATCGTGAGCTGGACAAGATGACGACTGGTCTGCATGAGGAAGAATTAATCATTCTGGCGGCTCGGCCAGCGGTCGGAAAGACGGCATTTGCCCTTAATATCGCTCAAAATATCGGAACCAAGCTGGATAAGACTGTAGCCATTTTCTCTCTGGAAATGGGGGCGGAGAGCTTGGTGGACCGGATGCTGGCTTCAGAAGGGGTGATTAATTCTCATT
Organism: Streptococcus sanguinis; assembly: GCF_008329445.1. Classification (GTDB taxonomy): domain Bacteria; phylum Bacillota; class Bacilli; order Lactobacillales; family Streptococcaceae; genus Streptococcus; species Streptococcus sanguinis_O. The sequence goes on from NZ_VIBR01000005.1 coordinate 47,469, forward strand.
CCATTCGTACGGGGCAACTGACAGATGAAGAGTGGCAAAAATATACCATTGCGACAGCTAATCTGGCTAACGCTAGTATCTATATTGATGATACACCAGGGATTCGGATTACAGAGATTCGCTCGCGGGCTCGAAAACTGGCTCAGGAAACGGGCAATTTAGGGCTGATCTTGATTGACTATCTGCAGCTGATTACAGGAACTGGTCGTGAAAACCGCCAGCAAGAAGTTTCGGAAATTTCCCGGCAGTTGAAAATCTTGGCTAAGGAGCTCAAGGTGCCAGTTATTGCGCTGAGTCAGCTCTCGCGTGGCGTGGAGCAGCGGCAGGATAAGCGACCAGTGCTGTCTGATATTCGGGAATCAGGTTCCATTGAGCAGGATGCGGATATCGTTGCCTTCCTTTACCGGGATGATTATTATGATCGAGCCGGTGAGGAGGAAGAAGGCATTCCCAACAACAAGGTCGAAGTTATTATCGAGAAAAACCGGAGTGGGGCGCGTGGTACAGTAGAGTTAATTTTCCAGAAAGAGTATAATAAATTCTCAAGTATTTCCAAAAGAGAGGACGAATAAAGATGAGTGATGCATTTACAGATGTGGCAAAAATGAAAAAAATCAAAGAAGATATCAAGGCGCATGAAGGACAAATCGTCGAGATGACGCTGGAAAACGGTCGTAAGCGCCAAAAAAGCAAGCAAGGCCGTCTGATTGAAGTCTATCCGTCTTTGTTTATCGTGGAATATTCCAATGAAGGCGGTCAGCCAGGGGAAATCTCCAATACCTATGTGGAGTCTTATACTTATTCTGACATTTTGACAGAAAAGAACCTCATCCGTTATTTTGATGAATAGAAAGGCCCAGTGGGTCTTTTTACTTATATTTGAAGCAATTCCTCAGTCAAATCGATGTATATAGAGGATGATAAGCAAAGAAAACAGGTGGTCATCATGATTAAAAATTTAGTTTTTGATTTGGGCAATGTTCTGATTGAATGGAATTCTAAGAAAATCCTGACATATTTTGAACCTGAGAAAGAGCGGCGGCAGGTCCTTAGACAGGCCATTTTTGAGTCAGGTGTCTGGCATAAGACAGACAAAGGAGAGCTGAGTTTGAAAGAAGCCTGTGAGGGAGTCCAGACTCAGCTAGATGCTTCCTATCATTCTGTCGTTAAGAATATCTTTTATCATTGGTATGAGGTTGTGCATGTTTACAGTGGTTTACAGGAAAGGATTCGGTTGTGGGCTGACCAGGGCTATCGAATCTATATCTTGTCAACCACTTGTGAGATTTTTTACCATATTGAAAAAGCTGGTTTGTTGCCCATTTACCAACTGTTGTCAGGCTATATCCTTTCCTCAGAGGTCGGGGTCGTCAAGCCAGAAGCAGAGATTTACCAAAAGCTGTTGAAAAAATATAATCTGAATCCAGTAGAATCCGTCTTCATTGATGATATTCAGGCTAACTTAGATACGGCAGCTGAATTGGGCTTTGAAACCATCTTATCCACAAGCGAGACAGAGAATATCAGGGCTATGGAGACTTTGCTGGCTGCGAAAGGAAAGTTTGACTGATTGATGATCGTTTGCTTCACTTATCGTTGAAAAGGAGTGAGTCCAAGCTCCAACCTTGACATTTGCTGATGATTGCGCTATCATAGTCCTATATATGGGAGTCTGTGTACAGTCTGAGAGGAAGTGTAAGCTTCGACCGCACCTGATCTGGGTAATGCCAGCGTAGGAATCATACCGAAAATAGTGGTATTTGTGCGCCTTTTCCATATACGGAAAAGGTCTTTTCTTTTATCATCTTTATCGATGGTGATATCTTGAAGAATTGCAGCGCTAAAATGCAGGAAGGGAGGAAAATCGTTCTAATGAAAGCACTACAAAGGCTGATGCGGCAGCAAATCGGTCTCTTAGGTATGCTGGGTGTACTTGTCATCTGGCAGGTCATGGGCTGGCTCAAGCTCTTGCCCAAGTTTATCCTGCCGACGCCTCTGGAAATCGGTCAGGCCTTTATCAGAGATGCTGGATTTCTAGCAAGTCATAGCTGGGCGACCTTAAAAGTAGCCTTGCTGGGTTTAGTCTTGGGCGTCATCTTGGCCTGTATACTAGCTATACTCATGGACAGCATGAGCTGGCTCAATGATCTAATCTACCCCATGATGGTCGTGGTGCAGACGATTCCGACCATTGCTTTGGCGCCAATCCTGGTTCTCTGGCTGGGTTATGGGATTTTGCCCAAGATTGTGCTGATTATTCTGACGACGACTTTTCCGATTATCGTCAGTATCCTGGACGGTTTTCGGCATTGTGACCGGGATACTCTAACTCTCTTTGAGCTTATGCAGGCCAATCGCTGGCAAATTCTCTGGCATTTTAAGATTCCAGCCAGTCTGCCCTATTTCTATGCGGGCTTGCGAGTCAGTGTTTCATATGCTTTTATCACGACCGTGGTTTCCGAATGGCTGGGCGGTTTTGAAGGACTGGGTGTTTATATGATTCAGTCTAAGAAACTTTTCCAGTACGACACCATGTTTGCTATTATCATATTAGTTTCGGTTATCAGTCTTCTGGGGATGAAGCTGGTGGCTGTCAGTGAAAAATATGTCATCAAGTGGAAATAGGAGCTAAGCTCTGCTATTTTCCAAATAAAGAAAAGAGGATAATGATGAAAAAAAGTTATAAAGTCTTGTTGGCAGGTTTGGCTGCTGTGTCAATCATTGGCCTAGCGGCCTGCAGCCAGTCGAAATCTACGTCTGAGAGCAAGGGTAAAAAGATTGATTTTATCCTAGACTGGTCACCTAACACCAACCATACTGGTCTTTATGTGGCTCAGGAAAAGGGATATTTCAAGGAAGCAGGCGTGGATGTGGATATCAAGTTGCCGCCTGAAGATAGCAGTTCGGATCTGATTATCAACGGCAAGGCGCCTTTTGGTATTTACTTCCAGGATTCTATGGCTAAAAAACTAGATAAGGGCGCAGAAATCACAGCTGTCGCTGCCATTGTAGAGCATAATACTTCGGGCATTATTTCTAAGAAGTCTGCAGGGATTACTGGACCTAAGGACCTAGCTGGCAAGAAATACGGTACCTGGAATGATCCAGTCGAGCTGGGCATGCTCAAAACCTTGGTTGAAAGCCAAGGCGGCCAGTTTGATGAGGTAGAAAAGGTTCCTAACAACGATTCCAACTCTATTACGCCGATTGAAAATGGTTTGTTTGATGCTGCCTGGATTTATCATGGCTGGGACGGCATCATGGCAGAGACGCAAGGCATGGACACTAATTTCTTTTACATGAAGGACTATGTCAAGGAGTTTGACTATTATTCTCCAGTGATCATTGCCAATAATGACTATCTCAAGAAGAATCCGGACGAGGCGAAAAAGGTCCTGCAGGCTATCAAGAAGGGCTATCAATATGCCATGGAGCACCCTGAAGAAGCAGCGGATATTTTAATCAAGCATGCGCCGGAATTGAAAAACAAGCGCGACTTTGTCTTGGCTTCTCAAAAATATTTGTCCGAGCAATATGCATCAGATAAGGACAAGTGGGGTCAGTTTGAGGCTAGCCGTTGGAATGCCTTTTACAAATGGGCCAAGGATAAGGGTATCGTGGACAATGACTTGAGTGACAAGGGATTTAGCAACAACTATATAAAATAATGACAGAAATTAAACTTGAAAATGTAAGCTATGCTTATGATGAGCAGCAGATTTTGAAAGATATCAGCCTACAGGTAGAAGCAGGTCAGGTCGTAGCGATTTTGGGACCTAGCGGAGTCGGGAAAACGACCCTCTTTAATCTGATTGCTGGGATTTTGGAGGTCCAATCGGGCAGGATTGTCCTAGACGGGCAGGAAAATCCCAAGGGCCGGGTGAGTTATATGCTGCAGAAGGACTTGCTGCTGGAGCACAAGACAGTGCTGGGCAATGTCATCTTGCCCCTGCTAATCCGAAAAGTATCAAAAAAGGAAGCGACGGAGCAGGCAACTCAGATTTTGAAAGAGTTCGGGCTCTTTGATGTAGCAGACAAGTATCCACATGAGCTGAGTGGGGGGATGCGGCAGCGCGTGGCTCTGCTACGGACCTATATGTTCGGTCACAAGCTATTTCTTCTAGACGAGGCCTTTAGTGCCTTGGATGAGCTGACTAAGATGGAGCTGCACGCTTGGTATCTGGATATTCATCGCAGGCTGGGTCTGACGACCCTTCTCATTACTCATAGCATCGAGGAAGCTCTGGCTCTCAGCGACCATATCTATATTCTGAAAAATCGGCCTGGAGAAGTCGTTACAGATCTCCAACTGACTTGGTCAGACAGTGAGGATAAGGAATTGCAGAAGCTGCGATATAAGCAGGAGATTTTGAGGATTTTGGGAGTGTGAAGCAACTGTTGGAATTCCTTTGCTTTAAAGAAACAACTTTAATCAAGCCTTTTGGCTTGATTTTTTGTCTGAGGCCCTTTACTTTTGACTTTATTAATGGTACAATAGCCTTTGTGTGAAATAGCAGCAGGAAAGCATGGAGCTCGTCAACAGAACATCAGCTATAAAAGTAGCCTTAGCTGTTTGGGCGAAAATGTTCTGCACGAATCAGGGCTTTTTAAGTGACTATTTCCTCAAAAATATTTTACAGGAGGACATTTTTATGTCACGTTATACAGGACCATCTTGGAAACAAGCTCGTCGTTTAGGTCTTTCTCTTACTGGTACAGGTAAAGAATTGGCTCGCCGTAACTATGTACCTGGTCAACATGGACCAAACAACCGCAGCAAATTGTCAGAATACGGTTTGCAATTGGCTGAAAAGCAAAAACTTCGTTTCACTTACGGTGTAGGTGAAAAACAATTCCGTAACTTGTTTGTTCAAGCTTCAAAAATCAAAGAAGGAATCCTTGGTTTCAACTTCATGCTTCTCTTGGAGCGTCGCTTGGATAACGTTGTTTACCGTCTTGGTCTTGCGACTACTCGTCGTCAAGCTCGTCAATTCGTAAACCACGGTCACATCCTTGTTGACGGCAAACGCGTTGATATCCCATCATACCGCGTAACTCCAGGCCAAGTGATCTCAGTTCGTGAGAAATCATTGAAAGTGCCTGCAATCCTTGAAGCTGTTGAAGCAACTCTTGGACGTCCAGCATTCGTATCATTCGATGCTGAAAAATTAGAAGGTTCATTGACTCGCCTTCCAGAGCGCGACGAAATCAACCCAGAAATCAACGAAGCACTTATCGTTGAATTCTACAACAAAATGCTTTAATTTGTATTTGTTCAGAAGTCGGTTTCTCGGCTTCTTTTTTATACTCTCAATGAATTAATTAGAGCTATTTCCAACTAAAAAAAGTCAATAGATTGAGACAGCTGTTTTGGGAAATTATCTGATTTTTTTCTGCTCCTATCCAATCAGGTGAGACACTCTGTAAAGATTTTTTCCAGCTTTTTTACGGAAGATTTGCTGAAATGGTGTATAATGGGGACAAGACACAAACAGAAAATTGTATGAAAGGAGTAGCGATGAAGGTTCTAGTGACAGGTGCGACTGGCTTTCTAGGAAAGTATGTTGTAGAAGAGCTAGCTGAACAAGGCTATCAGGTGCGGGCTTTTGGCCGTAATCTGAAGGCTGGTCGGCAGTTAGAAGGTCCTTCAGTAGAGTTTTTTGCTGGAGATTTTACCAGAGAAGAAGAAATTTTTGCAGCCTGCGAAGGAGTGGATGCAGTGGTGCACGCTGGTGCTCTCTCAACGATTTGGGGACCATGGGAGCAGTTTTATCAGACCAATGTAGTAGGAACCAAGTTGGTTATGGAAGCCTGCCGACATTTTGGAGTGCAACGACTGGTCTATATTTCCTCTCCGAGTGTTTATGCTGCGCCGCGTGACCAACTTGCTATCAAAGAAGAGGCTGCTCCTCAGGAGAATGAGCTGAATTTTTATATCAAAAGCAAGCTCATGGCTGAGCGGATTGTCCGAAGCTACCCTCAAGTTCCATCGGTTATCTTGCGCCCTAGAGGGCTTTTTGGTATTGGAGATACCAGTATCTTTCCTAGAATTTTGCGCTTAAGCCAAAAAATAGGAATTCCACTCATCAAAAATGGTCAGCAAATGATGGACATGACCTGTGTGGAAAATGTGGCCTTGGCTGTTCGTCTGGCTTTGGAAATGCCAGAAGCGCAAGGAAAAGTTTACAACATTACCAACGGAGAATCCTGTCGTTTCAGGGATATGCTGGATGAAGCTTTGGATGGTTTACAGGTCCGTAAACGTTATGTTAAGTTGCCTGCTGCTTTTCTAGGTATTCTGGCACAGGGATTTGAAAGCTTTTATCGCTTCTTTCACATTGAAAAAGAGCCACCTTTGACTCTTTACACTTATTACTTAATGCGTTACAGTCAAACGCTGGATATATCAGCAGCAGTAAGGGATTTGGGCTATCAACCCAAGTTGACAATCAGTGAAGGGATTGCAAAATATGTCCAACATTATCGAGAAAATTGAGTATCTTCAGCCTGGGCGCTGTAGCAGTCACTTGCAGCAGATGTTTAAGGGAGTTGCCAAGAAAAAAATAATTTTTCCAGCTGGCGTTTTCCTCTTGAAGCATCGTGAGAAAGGCTATATCCTCTACGACACTGGCTATTCTCCAGCTATTCTGAAACCCAACTTCAAATACTGGCTCTATGGTCTGGGAACGCCTGTTGATATGTCAGAAGAGGAGCGTGTAGATCGTCTGCTTGAGCAAAAAGGAATTGCGCCAGAAGATATTTCTTATGTCATCTTGTCGCACTTGCATCCAGATCACATCGGCGGAGCCGCTTTCTTTCCCAAGGCCCGCTTCATTCTGACCAAGACCGTTTTCAAAACGTATCAGCATGCCAAACTGAAGGATTTGATTTTCAAGGAATTTCTTCCGCAGGATTTTGAGAGTCGGTTGGAAGTGGTGGAACCTCAGCAGGTCCAAGCAGCATTCCTCTATCGCAAGACAGTTGACTTGTTTGGCGATGGCAGTATATATCTGGCCTCAGTTGATGGGCATGCTGCTGGTCAAGCTTGTCTCTTTTTGCCAGATTATCATCTGTTTATCGGAGCTGATTTGTGCTGGGGCGTGGATCTGTTGCCTTATACGGAGCAGATGCGTCTCTTGCCGTCACTCATCCAAGATAGTAAGGAAGAATACATGGCCGGTGTGGCCTTGCTACGGCAGTTGCTTGCTGTCGGCTATCAGGTGCTGGTCAGTCATGATCCGGCTGAGAGAGCGGAGCAGATTTTGTATGAAACTAGGAACATTTCTAAAAACCTTTAGCGTCATGCGCTGGGGGCATCGATTTAAGGATCGACAGGCCTTGGAACGCTATCAAATCAAGGCTTTAGCAGCCTATCGGGAATTTCTGCAGCAGGAATCACCTTATTTTAAATCAGGTATTCCAGCAGATTTTAAGATGAATAAGGCCTTTATGATGGAGCATTTCAATGAGCTCAATACTCAGGGGCTGGATCGAGATGAGTTGTTAGCCTTGGCTCTGGAGAGCGAGCGGACACGTGATTTCAGCCCCATGATAGGAGAAATTGCTGTCGGCCTGTCTTCTGGGACATCTGGTCACCGAGGTTTATTTGTTACCACTGAAAAGGAGCGCAGTATGTGGGCGGCAGCCATCTTGGCCAAGATGCTGCCTAAAGGCAAACTCTTTGGACATAAAATCGCCTTCTTTCTTCGGGCAGACAACCAGCTCTATCAGACTGTCAATTCAGGCTTGATTTCTCTGGAGTACTTTGATACTTTTCAGGGAGCCGAAGAGCATGTAGAGCGTTTGAATGCTTACCAGCCAACGATTTTGGTAGCGCCAGCATCAATGCTCTTGGAGCTGGCAAAACAAGTCCAGGCAGGAAATTTGGAAATTGTTCCTAGCAAAGTCGTATCAGTGGCAGAAATTTTGGAAGAGCCGGATCGGCAGAGAATTCAAGCAGGATTTGGTCTAAAAAAGGTGGATCAGGTCTACCAGGCGACCGAGGGCTTTCTAGCTTGCATTTGTGTCCATGGGAATCTTCATCTAAACGAAGACATTGTCCATGTAGATAAGCGCTACCTGGATGATAGGCGCTTTTACCCAATTATTACGGATTTTAAGCGGACTTCTCAGCCAATTTTTCAATATGAGCTGAATGATATCTTGGTGGAAAATCCTGAACCTTGCCCTTGCGGTTCGGTCTTTACACGGATTGACAGGATTGAGGGACGCTCAGATGATATTTTCATTTTTGAAAATGCTGCGGGTCAGTCGGTGGAGGTCTTTCCAGACTTTATTCGCCGTTGTCTGCTCTTAGTTGATGGGATTGGAGAATATCAGGTAGCTCAGGAACAGGATCATTCGCTGACCATTGCTATCGAACATCGTAGTCAGCAGCGAGAAGACGAGCTTGTCCAGCAATTTCAGAACTTAGCGACTGATAAAGACTTTCTTATACCGGCTATTTCTTTTGAAAATTATCAGCGGGACAGAAGCCGTAAGTTGAAACGCATCTATCGGGCTTAAGAATGCCCCCAGTGGAAAAATATATGAATCAGAGGCTGAAGCGCTTTGGCAGTTTACCCAACTGTCAAGCAGTCTCAAGTCTGACAAGAAGGAGTTTAATATGACTGCAGTAAAGAATCATATAAAGATAGTTGGTTACGGTACGCATCTACCTAGAAATACCGTGACTTTTAAGGATCAGACTCGATATCGAGTGGTGGAAAATGAAGAAACCCAGCTTTCCATGGCAGTCATGGCGATTGAAAAAGCCCTGGAGCAAGCGGGCTTGACTATCAAAGACATTGACTGCATCGTGTCGGCCAGTGCAGTGGGCGTCCAGCCTATTCCCTGCACTGCGGCTCTGATTCATGAGTTGGTAGCCAAGGGCTTGTCCATTCCAGCTATGGATATCAATACGACTTGCACTAGTTTTATCTCGGCTTTGAGTCTCATGTCTCATTTGTTGGAGGCTGGTGAGTATCATAGGATCCTCATCGTGTCCAGTGAGGTTGGAAGTTTGGGGCTTAATCCCAATCAGAAGGAAAGTTTTGAGTTGTTCAGTGATGGGGCGGCAGCTTTGATTTTTGAAGCAACGGAGGAGGAAAGAGGGGTTATCTCCAGCCTGCAGCGGACCTGGTCTGAGGGAGCTCATGATACAGAGATTCGCGGTGGTTTGACATCGTTTCAGCCTAAGGAGTATTCAGATGCTACCAAGACTCACTACATGTTTGACATGAATGGTAAGAAGATCCTCTTACTCTCTGCCAGAAAAATTCCAGAAATGTTTAAAGAATTTAAAGAAAAGAGTGGCCTCAGTCTGTCTGACTTGGATTATATCATTCCGCATCAGGCCAGTCGTGCCCTGCCAATGGTCATGCGCAGCTTGGGTATTCCTGATGATAAATACCTTAATATTGTGCAAGACTATGGGAATATGGTGTCAGTAGCAGTGCCTTTTTCTCTCTGCTATGCTCTGGAGCGTAATCTAGTCAAGGAAGGGGACACCATCGCTCTGATGGGAACAGCAGCTGGAATGACAGTTAATATGCTGGCTATGAAATTATAATACAATAAAAATAGGGTGTACAGAACCAAAAGAGGTTTTGTACACCCTGTTTAATTTTTCAAAATATGAAAAGAGCTGGAACCCATTGGGTTCCAGCAACTTCTTACAGCATTTTCAAAAGAAATTCTGCTATTTGTTCAGGACTTTCTTTTTTTCCTCTAGCAATCCACATTTGGCAGACACCAAAGAAGGCATTGGCGAGAAAGACTCTGCTGTATTCTTTTTCAAAATGATTGTAAACACGTCTACTAAAACGGTCCTGCAGACTATCTGCCAACATTACCTGCAGCTTATGGCGCAGAAAATTCTGAATCTCTTTCGTGCCGTTTTCTGTCAAAAGAGCAGCCAAGAGTGGCTCTAGCTGGAGGAACTGAAAGACCTCTGTAATCGCAGTTTGAACATCTTCTTGATTATTCTCAAAAATATATCCCAACTGATGAAAGAGGTTTTGCTGATAACGTTCAATCATATCGTACTTATCCTTGTAGTGAGTATAAAAACTACTACGGCTGATGCCAGCAGCTTGAGCTAGCTGTACAGTTGTGATATGGTCGAAGGACTGCTTATGCAGTAGTGAAACCATGGCTCTTTCAATAATAGCCTTGGTTTTTCGGCGTTTATTGCTTTCTAACATAAAATCTCCCTTTGAGGCTAAGCCTCAGTCTGCTCTTCAAGCGAATAGCCGTCATAGCAAACTACTTTTTCTTTTTCTCCGTGTACTATTATATCAAATGTTTTTCCAGTGGAAAAGAGTTAAATTCCGGAATTAAGCATAGATAGTCAAAATTTTATCTGATTAGGCTTAGTCGACTGGTAAAATAATAAAGCCGAGGCTTAAAGTAAAGTCTCGGCTTTTGTTATGAACATTATTTAAAGTAGAGGTAGTCAGGGTCAGGAGTGACATAAAGTAGCTCGCCTTCCTGTGAGAAGATAATAGAAATTTGTTCATTTTTATAAGAGTAAATTGTGTAGGTATTTTGTAATCTTGATGCTTGAGCAATGTCAACTACACCCGCTAAGAAAGCACGCGCTTGTTCGGTACTTATTTTTTGCTCCTGAATCAGTCTTTTAAGATTTTCTAATTCTTTGTTTTGGAAGGCTTCATATTCAGAAGCGAGATCGGTGCTTATTTTTTCTGGTTCGCCGAGAATACTTTTAACTTTTTCTTGGGTATATCCTTTAAATTCAGGAATTTGAGCTTCAAAACCGCCAGATTCATAGGATTGGTAATAAACCTTGGCATCGCCAGTCGCATAAATCTTATCTTTCTTAGCATGATCGGCATCTTCTGGAAGACCATCTGTGGTTTTTTCTATATCCTTACTAGAACTACTATTTTCTTTACTAGAACTTCTGGAAGAACTACTGCTGCTAGAGGAGCTGCTTTTGCTTTTGGAAGATTGCTTTGATGAGCTTGAGGAATCCTTTAAACTAACTTTTTTTCCTGATTTATCTGAATTAGAAGAGCGAGTGGTTGATTCTGAGTTAGATGGTACAAGGAAACGGCAGGCTGACAGCAGAAATAGTGCTGCAACTAGAGCAAATAAGCTAAATGGTGTTCTTTTTTTCATTGTCTTAAACCTTTCTTTACTATGCTCAATCTGACTTGAGCTATTGTGATGTGAGGCATCTGCTGGCAGCAGTGTTTCACATGGAACCGTACCGTCAAGTTAAGATCTCGATGCTTGACTCCATTTACCTCGCTTATCATTCTAACATAATGCTGATTTTCTGTGTACCTACCTATGGGAAAATACTTTTTATTTACAGATTGTTCAGAGATTAAAGACAGTAGGGCGAACTTATTCCGCTTCCCTACAATCTTTTTAAACAAAATTAGACACGGTGTCCAATTTTTAAAGAATAAACTTGTAATAATCTTCGATTGGTGTATAATCAATTTTATTGAAATTTGGACACTGTGTATAATTTTAGGAGGAAGATATGTTAAGAGAATGGAAAGCTATTTTAAAAAAGCCGGCTTTTATCATTGTGATGTTAGGAGTCTCTATGATTCCAGCCTTGTATAACGTTATTTTCTTAAGCTCCATGTGGGATCCATATGGAAAGGTTTCAGACTTGCCAGTGGCGGTCGTCAATCAGGATAAAGCTGTAACTGCTAGTGGTAAGACCTTGTCTATAGGCGAGGATGTTGTTTCCAGCCTCAAGGAAAATAAAAATCTGGATTTTCACTTCGTCAGTAAAGAAGATGCTCAAAATGGTCTGGAAAAGGGTGATTACTACATGGTTGTGACGCTTCCAAGTGATTTATCTGAACGTGCAGCCAGTATTTTGACTGATAATCCTCAGCAAATGAAGATTGACTATCAAACGTCTAGCGGCCACAGTTTTATTGCTGGTAAGATGAGTGATTCAGCCATGGCTTCTTTGAAGCAGACGGTGGCGCAAAATGTGACGGATACTTATACAAGCGCCATATTTAAGAATATGGGAGATCTAAAAACTGGCTTGGTTAAGGCATCTGATGGTGCTCAGCAATTAGCATCTGGCAGCCAACAACTAGGCTCAGGCAGTCAGACAATTGCAAATAATTTAAGAACTTTGAATCAAGCTACGAGCAAATTATCATCCGGTGCAGCTCAATTTAACACAGGACTACAGACTTATACTGGGAGTGTTGCACAAGTATCGTCTGGACTGGGTAGTTTGTCAAATGGGATAAACACTTATGCTAATGGTGTAAGTACCGTGGCCGCAGGTGCAAATCAGCTGTCGGGTCGATCAGCAGACTTATTGGGTGGAGTCCAACAGCTCACTCAGTCAGGAGATGGAGTTCAGGCCTTATCGACAGGTGTGACAAATCTGAATACGGGCTTGGCTACATTAAAGTCATCGGTAGATACCACCTTAGCTAACAACCAGCAAAATGTGAGTGATTTAGCAAATGGTTTGACACAGTTGAATGCTAGTATTCAAGCTGCAGCAAGTGACTCAGCTGTTTCGACAGACAGCATTGAGGCTTCACTGACTAGCATAGCAGCATCCGCTCAAGCCATTATCAATAATAATCAAGATGCCAAGGCCGCAGCTTTGGCAAGTGTTCAAGCTACGAGCTCTTATCAAGGGCTTTCTAGTGAGGCTAAGGCTGAGATTGATGCAGCAGTTGGTGCTAGTCAAGCGGGAAGTGATCAATCTGCTCAGACGATTTTATCAGAAATCGATACGATGAGGGCTTCTCTTGAAACGATAAAAGGCGCTAGTCAAACAAAACTTAGTCAGTTAGAAGGTGCATCAAATCAAGTTCTGCCACAGGCAGCTAACATGATTAATGGCCTTTATAATGGCTTATCAACGGTGAGTACTGGCCTCGGTTCAGCAAGCGGAGGAGCCAATCAACTAGTCGCAGGTGTAGACACCCTAAATGAGAAACTAACGACTGGCGCGACACAATTGGAACAAGGGGTGACAAGTTATACCAATGCAGTCGTTCAGCTATCTGAGGGGACATCAGCTTTGGCAAGTAAGAATCCTGATTTGCTAGCAAATACAACAAAATTAGCAAACGGGGCAGCCCAATTAACAGACAAATCTCCAGAATTGACCTCTAGTTTCGGGAAATTAGCAGATGGAACCAATCAATTAGCGAGCGGTACAGAAAAGCTGGCTGATGGCAGCAGTGCTTTAACAGATAATCTCTCTAAACTTACTGTGGGAACGAGCGATTTGTCCAATGGCCTTGTGGATGCAGGCGATAAATTGTCGACTGTTTCTACTAGGGAAGACAATGCAAAAACTCTAGCAGATCCTCTGACACTGAGCAAGACAGATGAGAATAAGGTAGAAAAAAACGGCATTGGGATGGCGCCATATATGATTTCAGTAGCTTTATTTGTGGCGGCTATTTCAACCAACATCATTTTTAGCACACTTCCATCAGGGGAAGAACCTAAGACGAAACGAGATTGGCTGAAGGCCCGTATAGAGGTAAATGGAGTCATTTCTGTCGTGGCGGGTGTTTTGGTCTATGGTGCTGTGCACTTGATAGGCTTATCTGCTAACCATGAGTGGGCAACCCTCGGTTTGATTGTCCTAGCTAGCATGACCTTTATGGCTCTTGTGACGGCTTTGGTTACTTGGGATAGCAAGCTCGGCGCCTTTGCTTCTCTGATTCTTTTGCTTTTACAGCTGGCTTCTAGTGCAGGAACTTATCCATTGGAGCTGACTAGTAAGATTTTCCAAGTTATCAACCCTTGGCTGCCAATGAGCTATTCTGTATCGGGCTTACGCCAAACGATTTCTATGAACGGCCAAATTGGTAGTCAAGTGCTCTTCCTTGCTTTTGTTTTAGTTCTTTTCATGGCACTTGGTACTCTGGTCTATCGAACAGATAAAAAACAGTTAGCTTAGGGTTCTTATTCTTATGAATCTGTAAAAATGTAGATGAAAAGTCTATCTGTAATTCGTTTACTTTTTCTCTAACCAACATCTCCTGAAAAGGGAGATGTTTTGTTTTCTTTAAGTTTTCTTTATCTTTCTTTTAAGTTTTCATCTTTAAAATTGCATTACATTCAAGAAAGATAGAGAGGGGAGAAGCCCATGACAGAAAAATTTTTTCAAAATCATTTTCAGCGCTTTGAAACCAAATACATCATTTCCAAGGAAACCTTGCTGGATCTATTGCTAGAGTTTGAAGGCTATCTGGTGGAGGATGAGCGAGCTTATTCGACCATTAACAATCTCTACTACGATACGCCGTCCTATCAGCTTATTCGTGAGTCCTTGGAAAATCCTCACTTTGACGAGAAGGTGCGTTTGCGAACCTATCAGGAGCATCCGACCGAGGATAGTCAAGTCTTTTTGGAAATCAAGAAAAAGACGGAGAATCTGGTCACCAAACGCCGGCTTGCAGCAGATTTGCTGACAGCGGAAGCCTACTTGGACGGTGATTACAGTCAGCTGACTGACCTTCAGATAGATAAGGAAATGGCTTGGCTGACCCAGCATTTTGGCCATATTCAGCCTATGATGTATATCGGCTATAATCGTTATTCTATGAAGGGGATTGAGGATGAACGGATTCGGATTACCTTTGATCACGACCTGACCTACCGTCCTTATGATCTGAGTCTCTTGGCTGGTCGCCATGGGGATCATCTCCTGCCAGCCAATCACGTCATTATGGAAGTTAAGATTCCAGAAGTTTGTCCGCTATGGCTCAGTGAGATCATGGATCGCTACCAGCTGTCTCCGAGCTCTTTCTCCAAATACGGCTTTGCCTATAAAAAGGCAAACTGTATCAGCAGTAAATAAAATAGATGGGAAAAGAAAAATGAAACAATCAAAATCAACTCTTAAAGAAATTAAATTGATGATTCCACTGGTCTTGATGACAGCAGTGCTAGGAGCATACAGTGCAAACGCCAGCAGCTCTACAGCTTCAAGCAACACCCAAGCTGCTAATGCTACAAGCACCAGTCAGATCAAGACCAATACTTCTGATTACTTTGCTTCAGAAGACTCAGACGCTTCTTATGATGAGTCAAAGGCGACGACTATCAGTTTGAGCGGCTCTAGTGCTAAGACCTCTGGTGACGGCGCTAGCGTCTCCGGCTCTACTGTGACAATCTCAGAAGCTGGAACCTATGTTGTTTCCGGAACGAGTGAAAATGTGCAGATTGTCGTCAAAGCAGGTGATAGCGACAAGGTTCAAATCGTCCTAAATGGCGTAACCATGAGCGGGACAGACGCAGCTATTCTGGTAGAAAATGCGGGTAAAACAAGCCTGACTCTGGCTGACGGCAGCCAAAACACAATCTCAGACTCATCAAATCACAGCAATAAAGATGCAGATGCAGCTATCTACAGTAACTCTGACCTGACTCTCAACGGCTCTGGAAGCCTGAAAGTTGACGGCAAGTATGAAACAGCGATCAAGTCTGAGCAGACCTTGCGGGTAACAGGTGGAACTTATACACTCGAGGCAGCTAAGAATGGTCTGTCTGCAGCTTCAGCCATTAATATCAAGGACGCTACTATTGATATCACAGCGACAGAAGATGCTATCCACGCGGACAATGATGAAGACACTTCTCTGGGGAATCTCTATATCCAGTCCGGCACCATCACGATCAATGCTGGTGATGATGGTCTGCACGCTAGCAATATCGCTTTGATTGATGGTGGAACGATTACGGTTTCTAAGAGTGTAGAAGCTCTGGAAGGAACCAATGTTACCATTAACGGCGGTAAACTGGATCTTTATGCGACGGATGATGGGATCAATGCAGCTAGTGATGTAACTGGCGCTGATATCTTTATCAAGATTACCGGTGGCGATATCAAGGTCGAGGTCGGTGAAGGTGATACAGACGCTATCGACTCCAACGGCGATGTCATTATGTCAGGAGGAAACTTGGATATTACTTCTACGGTATCTGCCTTTGACTTTGACGGAACAGCTACCTACACTGGCGGTACTATCACGGTCAATGGTGAAAGCCGGACAGAAATCACAGCAGACGGACCTGGCTCTGGTGGCGGCGGTGCCCCAGGCGGCCAAGGCGGTTTTGGTGGACGATAAAAAAGCCGATGAGATAACAATGAAATAGTGCCTAATGAAAAAGAAGAATCCTCATTCCGGCTGGAATGAGGATTTCTTGCTATTCATCAATTCTGATAGATAATTTTTCTGTATCCACGGTCACTTGAGCACCGATGGTAATGGTAAAGAGTGGCTGAGTATGAGCAAAGTCCAAGTCATAGAGGACAGGAATTGTCTTTAGAATAGGATGTTTGTCCAAGATATAAAGGAGCAACTCCTCTGTCATCTGACATTCTTTTGGGAAGCGGCCAATGAGAAGGGCCTGCGGGTTAGGATAGGCCTGAAGGAGGGCAGCTAGATTGCGTTCAAACTCCACATAATCATCTTCCTCCGCCTCTTCAACAAAGAGGACATAGTTCTCATCTGTTGGGTCATAGGGTGTTCCACGCAGGAGTGAGAAGGTGGAAAGATTACCGCCGATAACAGTGGCTTGGGCTTGTCCGTGATGATAGACTTTCCACTCAGTTTCATGGAAGGTCAGTGGCGCATCGGGCAGATACCAGGCATTGTCGCCCCATTTTTCACTAGGAGTCAATTCATAAGAAGTCTGGCTGACGGCCTTGAGCCAGCTCTCGGTCTGGTAGTCCTGCAGAGCATCCATCTTAAAGCTAGAGTAAGACGGTCCCATATAAGTTTTCATGCCGGTCTTGCTATAGATGGCGCTGAGCAAGGCTGTCGTGTCTGAGTAGCCGCAGAAAATCTTAGGATTTCTAGCAATTAATTCAAAGTCCAGGTAGGGCAGGAGCTCATTGCAGTTGAAACCGCCGATAGTAGCCAGAATGGCATCAACGGAGTCATCCGAAAAGGCAGCATGAATGTCTGCCACCCGGCTTTCGATGGAGGCAGAGCCTAATATATCATTTTCCAGATAATGCTCCGAAAAAGACACGGTAAATCCTAGCTTTTCCAAACGCTCCTTGGCGGCTAGATTGGCCTCAAAGCCACCGATGTGTTCGATTGACAACGAGGGGCTGACGACCCGAATGTGCATACCAGGTGTGAGTTTTTTCATAGGGACCTCCTTGTGATAAATTTTTATAGAATATCATAGCACAAAGGCCAAGGCCTGTAAAGCAATCTTAGGGCATTACGGGAATTTTTATTAAAAAAGGGAGCCGCTGAGGACTCCCTGATTGTATATATTCTTTTCTATGATTTATTCGCTGAGCTTAATGCTGCCGCTTTGAGCGTTGGCAGTAAGTGTAGTTGTCGGATTTTCGACTTTACGGATGGCAGAGCCGCCAAGTTCATCGCCTTTGGTGTGCTCTACACTCATACCACTAGGGATGTCAATTTCACCTAGATCCGTTTTCAGATCAAAGGATAGCTGCGACAAACTGCCAGAAACCAGATGCAGATTAATATCGCCCAATTGGTCAGTGATAGAGATTGTACCAGCTAATTCCAACTGTTCAGAGTTCAGTGAGCCACTTGAGATTTTCAGAGTGCTGTCGGAGATTTTGCTGGTGTTTAGGTTTACTTCTCCTAGAGAGCTTGCTATTTCGCCAGATGCGAACTGGCTGTTGCTCAGAGTGATGGTACCCGAAGAAGCATTGATTTTTCCAGCGTTAATCTGACTGTTATTAAGGGTAATGTCTCCCAGAGAGTTCTTAAATTTACCAGATGCGAATTGGCTATCATTCACAGTCAACGAGCCATTGGATAGAGAGAAGTCAGCATTTTGGGCTGATAGATTGGACAGCGTAACATCTCCTAGTGACGAACTGCCGCTGAATGTCTCAAGCTTGGTCCCCTTAGGCAGGGAAAGCTGCACAGTACGCTTTCCTTGAGATTCTTGGTCAAATAAGCTGAGTAAGGAGCGGATACCAGCGCTTATGTGGAAGGAGCCTGCACCGTCTTCCTTGATGTTTAAGTTTCCGTTTTCAGAACTTGTCGTGATTTTTCCAAGCGAGCTTCCATCAATCTGATAGTTACCATCGCTTTGGTAATAGGTCAAGTGAGCCTTGTCATCAGGAGATTCGCTGATGACGAGGTTTCTAGCCGCTAAGTTAATATTTAGGGAAGAAAGATCAGAGAAGCTTTCTTCTTTTTTCGTGAGTTTTACCTTGCTTTTGGCAGAATTGACCAAGTCATTGACACCGCCTGTCATGGAGCCGATAGTTGTCAAGGCTCCACCAAAGAGGCAGGCTAAAATAGCTGCAGATAAAAGAGGTTTTTTCAATTTGATGTTAGCCATGACGTGCTCCTTTCTTTGCGAAAAGTTGAGCTAGTTTGACAAAGCCAGCCTTGCCAAACTGAGTAACAGGAGAAATGCCTGCGTAGAAGATGCCGGACAGTCCCAGAGCTAGAACACTGAGCCCCAGAGTGAACAGGAAGGCCGGGATCGATGTCGTCAGTCCCACTGTCAAAGTGTCCCAGATCAGGCTGATTCCAAAAATAAAGAAGGCAAAGGCACCTATAGCCATGACGAGAGCAAAGATAAAGACTAAGAGGAAGAAAACGAAAGTCAAAAGAGCTGCTACTATAAAGAGCGGAATAGCCAAGGGTGCTGCCAAAATGGATAGGATAGCAATCTGGACGATGTTCTTAGTGTTTTTTGAGGAACTGCTGTCTTGATTATCTTCCTCGACTTTTTTGTCCAAAAGATTCAACATAATCTCGTGGGCCGCTTCCTTAGGGCTGCCTAAATCAGCAATAGCGGCTGCCTCGCCCTCTGGGCCTACCTCGTCGAAGTACTCAGTGAAGTAATCCATAGTTTCTTCATAGTCCTTGCGTGGCAGTTTTTTTAGATATTTTTCTAGCTCAGCTAGATACTCGGTTCTTGTCATGACGGATGCTCCCTTCTATGATACCGCTGATGGTCATGGTATAAGTTTGCCACTCTTCTTTTAGAGTGAGTAGATGTTCGTGCCCGTAGGCAGTGAGTGAATAGTATTTTCGTTTTCGTCCTTGGTACTCCTGCGAATAAGTCGTGAGGCAGTCATTTTGCTCCAGCTTCTTCAGAATGGGGTAAAGTGTTGATTCTTTGATATTGGCAATCAGCTTGATTGTCTGGCTGATTTCATAACCGTAGGAATCGTCTTTTTCAAGGATGGCTAAGATGAGAAACTCAATCAAAGCCGATGATGTGGGGAAAGACATAGGACCACCTCCTTGTGTAAAATATTTATATATAATCTTTCTATATATAGTCTACAACCTCTTAGGAAAAAAGTCAAGCAAAATATATAAAATTTTTATATATTTTTTGAAAAAGTCTTTTAATGGCTGTTTATAAGGCACATCAAAGTACATTTCTTCCTTACAAGAACTTTACATCTTCCTTAGCTTTTGTGTTGAAAACATCTTCCATAAAATGGTAAAATGGTGTAAGTCTAACTAAAAATATAAGAGAGATCAATGAAAAAACATCAAACCCTATATAAGTTTTTGGGCCAAACCCTACTATATTTTGTTATCTTTCTGGCCTTGCTTTATTTCTTTAGCTATCTGGGTCAGGGTCAGGGCGGCTTTATCTATAATGAATTTTAATGTGAGAGAGTAGGAAACAATGTCAAATAAAGTTATACAAGATATGATTGAAGCGATTGAGCATTTTGCTCAGGTGCAGCCGGATTTTCCGGTCTATGATATTTTAGGTCAAGTTCATACTTATGGCGATTTAAAGAAGGATTCCGATTCGTTGGCGGCTCAGATTGACCGTCTGGGACTTCCTGACAAGTCTCCGGTTGTGGTCTTTGGCGGCCAGGAATACGAGATGCTGGCTACCTTTGTGGCCTTGACTAAGTCTGGTCATGCCTACATTCCTATCGACAGCCATTCAGCCTTGGAGCGCGTGGCAGCGATTGTGGAAGTTGCTGAGCCAAGCTTGATTATTGCCATCAATGATTTTCCGCTGGCAGATGTAGCTGCTCCTATTTTCAGTGCGGAGCAAGTTCAGACAGCCTTCAGAGAGGGAGCGTCCTATGAGCTTAGCCATCCGGTGCAGGGAGATGACAACTATTACATCATTTTCACATCGGGAACGACTGGCAAACCTAAGGGAGTGCAGATTTCCCACAATAATTTGCTCAGCTTTACGAATTGGATGATTACGGATAAGGAGTTTGCGACTCCGGAGCGTCCTCAAATGTTGGCTCAGCCTCCATATTCTTTTGACTTGTCAGTCATGTACTGGGCACCGACTTTGGCCTTGGGAGGGACTCTTTTTGCCCTACCTTCGGCTGTGACTCAGGATTTCAAGCAGCTGTTTGAGACGATTCTCAGTCTGCCTATTGCTATATGGACTTCGACGCCTTCCTTCGCAGATATGGCCTTGCTGTCGGATGACTTTAATAGCCAGAAGCTGCCTCAGCTGACACATTTCTACTTTGACGGCGAGGAGTTGACAGTCAAGACAGCTCAGAAGCTGCGCGATCGCTTCCCTCAAGCACGCATCATCAATGCTTACGGTCCGACTGAGGCAACAGTGGCCCTGTCTGCGGTAGCAGTGACAGATGAGATGCTGCAAAATTGCAAGCGCCTGCCGATTGGCTATACCAAGGCGGACTCTCCGACCTTTGTCATTGACGAAGAGGGACGGAAAGTGCCGAATGGTCAACAGGGAGAAATCATCGTCTGCGGCCCAGCCGTATCCAAGGGCTATCTGAATAATCCTGAGAAGACAGCGGAGGCCTTCTTTGAATTTGAAGGTCTGCCAGCTTATCATACAGGAGATGTCGGCTCAATGACAGATGAAGGCCTGCTGCTCTACGGAGGCCGGATGGACTTCCAGATCAAGTTTAATGGTTTCCGTATTGAGCTGGAGGATGTGTCTCAGAACCTGAACAAATCTAAATACGTTGAGTCTGCGGTGGCTGTGCCCCGCTACAACAAGGATCACAAGGTCCAAAATCTGCTGGCCTATGTCATTCTCAAAGACGGTGTGGCTGAGCAGTTTGAGCGAGAAATCGATATTACCAAGGCAATCAAGGAAGATCTGCAGGATATCATGATGTCCTACATGATGCCGTCCAAGTTCCTTTATCGAGAGACCCTGCCTTTGACCCCGAATGGCAAGATTGACATCAAGGGGCTGATTAGCGAGGTCAATAAGCGATGATAGATTTCTTGAAACAGCTGCCTCACTTGGAACCCTACGGCAATCCAGTTTACTTTGTCTATATCGTTCTAGCAGTTCTGCCAATTTTTGTTGGACTTTTCTTTAAGAAACGCTTTCCCCTTTATGAAGCATTGGTCAGCTTGGTCTTTATCATCCTGATGCTGACAGGTCCTAGTCTGGCGCAGCTTTGTGCTTTGTTAGGCTATGTCATCTGGCAGATAGTTTGGGTTTATTCATACAAGTTCTATCGCCGGTCGCGGGACAGCAAGTGGATCTTTTATCTGCATACCTTGCTGGCGGTTCTGCCACTTGTGCTTGTCAAGGTAGAGCCCGCAATCAGCGGTCATCAGTCTCTCTTTGGCTTTTTGGGGATTTCCTATCTGACCTTTCGTTCGGTAGGGATGATGATTGAGATGCGCGATGGAGTTCTGACAGAATTCACGCTCTCGGAGTTCCTGCGTTTCCTGCTCTTCATGCCGACCTTTTCGAGCGGACCCATTGATCGTTTCAAGCGTTTCAATGAAGACTATTTGAACATTCCCGAGCGCGATGAGCTGCTGGATATGCTAGAGCAGTCTGTCAAGTATATCATGCTAGGCTTCCTTTATAAGTTTATCCTGGCACATATCTTTGGACATCTCTTGCTGGGGCATGTCAAGACCTACGCTCTCTATACCGGCGGTTTCTTTAATCTGGGGACTCTGGGCGTCATGTATGTCTTTGGTCTGGATCTCTTCTTTGACTTTGCCGGTTATTCGATGTTTGCGCTAGCTATTTCCAATCTCATGGGAATCAAGAGCCCTATCAACTTTGATAAGCCTTTTCTCTCTCGCGATTTGAAAGAATTTTGGAATCGCTGGCACATGAGTCTGTCCTTTTGGTTCCGTGACTTTGTCTTTATGCGGCTGGTCATGGTCCTGATGCGCAATAAGGTCTTTAAAAACCGCAACACGACCTCTAGTGTGGCCTATCTGATCAACATGCTGATTATGGGCTTCTGGCATGGTGTAACCTGGTACTATATCGCCTACGGTCTCTTTCATGGAGCTGGCTTGGTGGTCAATGATGCCTGGCTGCGCAAGAAGAAAACGCTAAACAAAGAGCGCAAGGCTAAGGGGCTTCCGCCTCTGCCAGACAATAAATGGACTCAAGCTTTGGGGATTGTGGTGACCTTTCACGCAGTCATGTTCTCATTTTTGATCTTTTCGGGATTTTTAAATGAGCTTTGGTTTAAAAAATAAAAATGAATGAGGAAGAAAAATGGATATAAAAGCAGAAGTAATTGAAATTATTGAAGAACTATTTATGGAAGATGTGTCAGACATGATGGACGAGGATTTGTTTGACGCTGGTGTCCTAGACAGTATGGGAACGGTCGAGCTGATTGTTGAGCTGGAAAACCGTTTTGACATTCGCGTGCCAGTGTCAGAGTTTGGCCGCGATGACTGGAACACAGCCAATAAAATCGTTGAAGGCGTGACGGAGCTTCGCAATGCTTAAACGACTCTGGCTGATTCTGGGGCCAGTTTTCTGCGCCATGGCCATGGTTGCCCTGCTCTTTTTCTTCTATCCGCTTGAAAAAAAGCATGATATAGAAGCAGAGAAGCGCTCGGCAGTGACCCTGACAGCAGAAAACTTCAAGAGCCGCAGTAAGAAGGTGACAGCCTTGACCGATAAGAAGATGCGCTTTGTTCCCTTTTTTGGCTCTAGCGAATGGCTGCGCTTTGATAGCATGCATCCGGCGGTCCTTGCTGAGAAGTACGACCGCTCCTATCGACCTTATTTTCTAGGCCAGCGCGGAGCAGCATCATTTAATCAGTACTTTGGTATGCAGCAGATGTCCTCTGAGTTGGAGGGACAAACGGCGGTCTATGTAGTGTCGCCCCAGTGGTTTACCAAGACTGGCTATGATGCTTCGGCCTTTCAGCAGTACTTCAACAGCGATCAGCTGACGGCTTATCTGTCTCAGCAGCAAGGAGATGCGGCGGCACAATATGCAGCCCAGCGCCTCCTGCAGCTCTATCCAGATGTCGCTATGGCAGAGAGTGTGCAGAAGCTGTCTGAAGGTAAAAAACTGAGTAGCTTTGAAGAGCGTCATATTGAGATGATGGCTCATCTTAATGAGCGCCAAGATGCTTTTTTCAGCAACTTTGCTGCCCTTAATAATGAAAATTATGACCAGCGAATTTTGCCTTATATGGCTGATTTGCCAGACACCTTCTCCTATCAGGCTTTGGAAGAGATTGCTACAGCAGAAGCCAAGAAGAAGACCAATAACAATCAATTCGGCATAGACAATCAATTTTACAAGACCCGTCTGGCCGGCAAGGTTGCCAAGCTAAGAGGTTTTCAAACCAAGCAATCTTATGAAAAATCCCCTGAGTACAACGACTTGCAGCTGGTTCTGGACCAGTTCGCCAAGTCAAAGACTAATGTCATCTTTATCATTCCACCGGTTAATTCTAAGTGGATGGAGTATACAGGACTTAGTCCTGAAATGTACCAGCGGACGGTTGCCAAGATTCGCTACCAGCTGGAAAGTCAGGGTTTTACCAATATTGCTGACTTTTCTAAGGACGGAGACAAGCCTTACTTCATGCAGGACACTATTCACATGGGCTGGAATGGCTGGCTGGCCTTTGACAAGGCGGTTGATCCTTTTGTAGCCAATCCACAGCCGGCGCCAAACTACCAGATCAATGACCGCTTCTTCACTAAGGAATGGTCTCAGTATACTGGCAAACCAGAAGAATTCAAATAAGGTTGGGACTTTCCAGCCTTATTTTTATAAAGGAGGAAAGATGAAGATTCGTTTGTCCCAAATAGAAGATATCCCAGCCATTATGGCGATTTATGATGTGGCTCGTCAGTTCATGAAAGACCAAGGCAATCCGACTCAGTGGGATGGAGGCTATCCCAGCGCGAGCTTGATTGAGGATGACATTGCGGCTGGCCATTCCTTTGTTGTCGAGGAAGAAGAGCAGCTGGTCGGCACTTTTGCCTTTATCATTGGAGAAGACCCGACCTATCGGGTCATCGAAAAGGGAGCCTGGCATTTTGCGGAGCCTTACGGCACCATTCACCGCATCGCTTCAAATGGCCAAGTCAGAGGCCTGTCCCGTCAGGTCTTTGATTTTTGTTGCCAGCAGCTTCCCTACTTGCGAATCGATACCCATGCGGACAATCAGCCTATGCAGGCAGCTGTGCTGAACTACGGCTTTAGGGAGTGTGGCATTATTTATGTGGCTGATGGCAGTCCTCGCCTGGCTTATGACTATCATCAATAAAAAAATCTGCCCTTGAGCAGATTTTTTGCGTTATATCAAAACATACTTTTCTACAGCTTCTGCAACTCCGTGCTCATTGTTGCTTTTGGTCACGGCTTTTGCCTCGGTTTTGACTACTTCGGGGGCATTGCCCATAGCGACTCCAAGTCCAGCCAGGCGGAGCATAGGAAGGTCATTGAAGTTGTCTCCGATTGTCATAACCTGCTCTAGTGGCACTTGATAGTGCTGGGCAATTTCGTATAAGGCTTGCTCCTTGGAGACATGCTTGGCCGTGACTTCCATGTAGTTGTCCTTAGAGAGATAGAAGGCTGTCTTGGCAAAGTCCAAGGTCTGTAGGTAGTCATGGAGTTTCTGGATGATAGGCGCTTCATCAATGAGGAGTAACTTGTGAGCAGGCATTAGCACATCCAGCACCGGCATTAGTACATTCTGAATTATCGGCTGCTCACCTGTAATAGCTGCCTCTATCTGCACCCACTTATCCAGACGGTCAGCGATCCAATCCTTACCAGAATAGAGATTGATGGACACACTAGGAAATTCAGCCTTGACAAGTTCCAGAAAAGTGCGGATTTCTTTCTTGTCCAGAGGATGCTCGATAATAGTTTCATAAGCTTGCGGTTCACCCTTGATGACCAGAGCGCCATTGTAGCAGGCCAGCGGATTATCTCCCAGCCCCAGCTCACGGGCAATCGGCTCCATGCCTAGAGGAGATCGGGCAGAAGCGAGGACGAAAGGGATTTTTTCTCGGCTTAGCGGGGGAATCATGTCCTTGAGCTCAGAATCTACTTGGTGCTGGTCATCCAAAATGGTGCCGTCAATATCGCTGATAATCAGACGAATCGGTTGTGTCATAGCTCTTCCTCCTTTGTGTCTAAAAGATCGATTTAATAAATTATTTTAACCTTGTCTCCGAGCAGTTTTTGGACTTCAGGGCTGGGCTCTTGGTCCGTAATCCAGTAGTCAAAGTCGCTGACAGGACCCAGGATGTACTTAGACTCTTTCTGCCACTTGTCTTGTTCGGCCAGCAGAATCTTAGTCTTGGCGTGCTTCAAAGCCAGTTTTTTCAGATGGGCATCAGCTTCGTCTTCAAAGCTGACTAGACCGTCAGAGACACTAGCTGCTCCGATAAAGGCAATGTCAAAAGAAATTTGCTGCAACAGCTCTGCTTCATTGAGCGCGTAGTAGAATCGGTTTTTGGGATAAAATTTCCCGCCTAAGAGGTGAAAGTTCACTTTGTCCTGACTGCTCAGCATGATTGCATTATCCAGAGAATGGGAATAGATTGTCATAGGCTCCTTGATGCGCTGAGCCAGATGGAGAACGATGGTTGAGACATCAAAGAAAGCAATCTGCTCCGGCTTGAGAAAGTCATGAGCCTTCTGAGCAATAGCCTTTTTTTCTTGACTTAGTTGGTTGATACGGTCGTTAAAGGAGGGGATTTGCCGTCTAGTATCCAGCGGGATAATACCTCCGTGGGTGCGCTGCACAAGTCTACGCTCGCTCAAAATCGAAAAATCTCGCCGGATGGTATCTTTAGAGACCTGAAAATGTTCAATCATATCCTTGGCTGACAGCTGTTTTTTCTCAGCCAAAAGCTCTAAGATTTCAGCTAAGCGTTGTTCTTGGTACATGCATGTCCCTCCTTGCTTTTCTAAATAGAGTATAACACGACGGATAAGTTTTTACAAGTATTTTTAATGTTTTACAAGTTTTTTGAAATGCATAGGAGAAAGACAAAAAAACCGAGCAAAACTCGGTTTTTATGATTTATAATAATCAAAAGATATTTTTCAATTAAGGTGTTTGAATATTGACAGATCCATCGCTGCCGACCTTAACATCAACACCGCCTCCTTGAACATGAACGCCATCTTCATTTACGCTAACACCAGCGTTATCAGTTTGTACATTAGCAGCACCGTCTCCGTTAGTTTCAACAGAAGCATCGCCGCTTTCGTCATCGCCATTTACATTAACGCTAGTATCACCGCCGTTTACGTTGACTTTGGCACTGCCGCTTTCTTCAGATGTGCTGCTAGAGCTTGTTTTAGCTTTAGATGAAGAAGATACGCTTGAGCTGGAACTTGAGCTTTCTTCAGTCTTCTTATCCGCAGAATTTCCGCAAGCTGCTAAAAAGAAAAGTGCAATTAGTGGTAATAAAAATAAAGAAATTTTAGATAATTTTTTCATCTTACCCCTCCTTCTAGTATAATATTAAACAAATATTTCATTTGAAGCAATGAAAAACTGGATTGATACATAAATAACATGCTCTGTTAATAAAAATGTTACAAAATATATGCAAGTTAATTAGACAATACATAGATTTTATAAGCTTTTCCACGATTTTCCGCTTATTTAGTGTGTAATTGTTTTGTAACAAAATTCTTGTCCGTGAGAAGGAGAAAAATAACATTTTTGCAACATTTCTTTTCCTCTTTAAATGGAGAAATCATGCTATAATCAACCTATGTTATCAAGAGATTTTCAGAAACTAATCGAGGTGGACACAGTTGCGGCAGCGCGAGCTTTGCTAGGTATGCAGCTGATTCTAAATGGCCAGAAGTTAGGCCGAATTGTCGAAACAGAAGCCTATCTAGGAAGTCAGGATAGTGCCTGTCATTCGGCTAGAGGGCGCCGCTCTCCTAAGAATGAATCCATGTATCTGTCAGCAGGTCACTGGTATGTTTATCAGATTTATGGTCATCAGATGCTGAATCTGGTGACCAAGGCTGAAAATGTAGCCGAAGCCGTACTGATTCGAGCCTTGGAGCTTCCGGATGGCCGACTTTTAGCTAACGGCCCTGGCAAGCTAACAAAGTATGCTGGGATTGATAAGCGCTTTGATGGCCAGAGTTTAGCGACTTCCAGTCTGCAATTAGCCCATGATCTGACTCCCAATCAGATTGCCAGTCGTCCGCGGATTGGCGTGACCTGCACAGATGCCTGGCGAGAGGAGCCTTTAGGTTTTTATGTGGCCGGCAATCGTCATGTCTCAAAAATTCCTAAGCGAGGCCTGCTGGATGATGAGGACACCTGGAAGAAGGAGTAAAAGATGAAGAAAACAGAGATTTTTGAGCAAGTTGTAGAAATTATGCGAGAGGATTCCTCTACAAAGAAAGACATCACGGGTGCAAATCCCGAGGAATATAGAGCGCGTATCACAGACCAGATGAGCCAAGAGGACTTTCTTTACCAGATGCATTGTTATATAGCCAGTTTTGGGATTTTGTCTCATGTTTGGTTTGGGCTTAAGGAAACGCAAACGCCCGGTTTTAAACTGAGATACTACCAAGATCGCCTCTATGTTCTGCAGGCAAATAGCGATACGGGGCTGAAACGTGGAGACCAGATTCTAGCTTTAGATGGAAAAGCCTTGCCTCAGGTGTATCAAGAGCACAAGGATTATTTTGTCAGTTCCACACCAGAGCGCCAGCACAAGGAGTGGGCTTACTTTGTGGGGCATGCCGGAGAAGTTACAGTGGTACGCAATGGCAAGGAAGAGCAACTGCATGTTCAGCCGACCGCTCACACAAAGAAGCCACCGCAGTTTGAATGGCACAATCTTTCTGAGGACATCGTCTATCTTAAGTTAGAAGATTTTACGGATGAGGCTGCTATCACTCAGCTATATGCAGACAGCCAAGCAGCTATTGAGCAGGCCAAGTATTTAATCATTGATGTTCGAGTCAATTATGGCGGGACGGACTCGCTTTATTATCCACTTTTCAAATATACTCTCCCTCAGGGGAAGGCCTTCAGTGACTTAGATTTGCCAAACGATGATGGGATGGAGATTCTCTATACCGATAGAAATGTTGATTTGCGTCAGCAACTGATGCAAAATATCCTGAAAGATCCAAACTTGTCAGCAGAAACTCACCAAATTATCAAAGAATTTCTAAAAGAGCTAGAAGAAAATCGGGGGAAAGGTTATGTCCTCTATGGCGATGAAGACAGCAATCAAAACTTTCTGCCAGATGTCCTAGGCCTAGCTCGACCTGAAAAAGTCTTTGTGCTAGCAGATGTTACCTGTGGGTCTTCAGGTGACAATTTTGTTGATACTATGAAAAAGATGCCCAAGGTTACGGTTCTAGGGCGTCCGACTATGGGCATTCTAGATTATTCCAATTGCTGCGTGAAGGATTTTGGTGACTATGAGCTCCTGTTTCCCACTTCACGTGACATTAGGATTGATCAAGGAAAGGGCATGAATGACAAGGGAGTTGAACCGGATATCCTGATTCCTTGGACACCAGAACACTTAGAGCGGGATGTGGACCTGGAAGAGTGCCTCAACTATTGCAAAAACGCTTAGGATTTCTAAGCGTTTTTCGTCTTTATTATATCTTGTCAAACTTCTCAATGTAAAAGAGAGTTAGTGTCACGATGGCAGCCAAGCCAATGAGAATGAGGATGGCTGGAGTCCAGGAATGGAATAAATCAAAGCTGTATCCAAAGAGGCTAGGTCCAAAGGCGGCCAGAATATAACCACCAGTCTGGGCCAAGCCAGATAGCTGAGCGGTTTGCTCAGGAGTAGTGGTTTTCAGCGAGAAAGTGACCATGAGGTAGGGGAAGAGGGCGCTGACGGACATACCGATTAGCAGATTGAGGATGAGCCAGTAGACAAAGGAATCTGTCCTGACCAGCAGCATACCTAGGCCAACCATACCAGTTACAGAAAAGAGAGCGATCATTCCCAAGCGTTTTTTAGCGGATAGACGCGTTGTCAGACTAGGTATCGTCATGGCCAAAGGAAGACTGATAAAGGAAAAGACAGAGGCCAAGAAACCAGTAGCATCATCTGAAAGTCCTGCCAACTGACCAAGAGTCGGCAGCCAAGTGATAGCCGTATAAAAGAGTAAGGACTGCAGACCACCGAAAACAATCAGAGCCCATACTCTAGGATTTTTTAGCAGGGAGCCCATTTGCTGCTCGCGATTTTTACCAGTCAGTTTGTGATTGTGCCGGCTGTTGGGAATCCACACCAAGCAGGCCAGTAAGCAGATAAAGGTCAGGACGAGAATCAGTCCTTTCCAGCCAGCTAAGCGGACAATAGGCGCAGCCAAGGGAGACATGACTGAGATGGCCAGTCCCATAGAAGTGATATAAAGCGTGGTTAAAAATCCAATTTTTTCTGGCTGATTGGCCTGAATAACATTAGGCAGGAGCACATTTAAGACGGCGATGGCGGCCCCTAGCATGATTGTACCTGCATAGAGTAGAGGCAGGTTAAAGATACGAATAAAAGAGCCCAGAGTCAGCACAATCATGGCTAGGGTAAAGAGCTTTTCCAGACCGACCTTTTGAGCTAGGCGTGGGGAAAAGGCTGAGCAGAGGGCAAACATGATCAAGGGCAGGCTAGTCAGCAGTCCCAGAGAGTTGACAGGAACTTGCAGCCCCTTGGCAATATCGCCCAGCACAACGGGCAGCACTGCAAAAGGCGCCCGTAGGACAACCCCCACCATCAAAATACCTGGAAGCAAAAATGTCGAATGTTTCTTTTTCATAAAGTAAAGTTTCCTCCTATATAAATATCAAAATAAAATCAGTCCATCAAATCCAGAAAATATTGGCTGATAACTGTTTCTGGTAATGTTTTCTTTTGCTGGAGCCACCAACTGACCGTCTCCACAAAGGTAGAAGTCACATAATTTCTCAGAAAGGGCTCTGGCAGCTGAGATTTTTTCTGCAGGAGCTGCTCCTGAATCATCGGAAAGAGATAGTTTTCCAGCTCAATCTTTAAGCGATTGGTGAAATAGATATTTTTCGAAAGCAGCAAGGTTGCAATCTTGTCCTGATTCTTTTGGAAATGCTTGAAAATGTGGGTGGTTGCTTCAAAGAGATCCTTGCCGTCGTCGCGTTCAAGAAAGGTATGCTGAAAGAGGTCTTGGCAAACCTCCTCTAGCAAAGCTTCCTTAGTATCGAAATGGGCATAAAAAGTCGACCGGCCAACGTCTGCCAGGTCGATGATTTCTTGCACGGTGATGCTTTCATAGCTTTTTTGATGCAGCAGGCTGATAAAAGCTTGGTAAATAGCTGCGCGTGATTTCTTGACTCGTCTGTCCATAGCGTTTCGGAACAAAAGAGCAGGATTGTTCAATAACAGACAAAGCCCCTCAATTGCTTCTTGTTTCCTTTCTGAGAATAAGGGATAATAAAGATGAAGAAAACTGAACAAGGTGTTCCGTTTTGATTACATTATACTATAAATTTAGCCAAACTGAAAGGAGGCTGCCGTGAAATCTAGTAAAAATATGACTATTGCCTTTCTGTTAAACTTTTCCTTTGCCATTCTTGAGTTTATCTTTGGTTTCATGTTCAATTCCAGCGCTGTATTAGCCGATGCCGTGCATGACACGGGAGATGCGATGGCCATCGGACTTTCCACCCTTTTTGAAAAAATTTCTAATAAAAAAGAAGACAAGAAATACACTCTGGGCTATAAGCGCTACAGCCTTTTGGGAGCCCTGCTGACCTCGGTCATCTTGCTAGTCGGCTCGACCTTGGTGATTATCGAAAACGTACCCAAGGTCTTTGCGCCTGAAAAGGTTAATTATGACGGGATGCTGGTGCTGGGTATTTTCGCCATTATAGTCAATCTAGCAGCCAGCAAGGTAGTCGGCCATGGTCATGGACACAGTCATAATGAGTCTATTCTCAGTCTCCATTTCTTAGAGGACATTTTGGGCTGGGTGGCTGTTATTCTGGTCTCTATCGTTCTGCGCTTTACCGATTGGTATTTTCTAGATCCGCTGCTCTCCCTGCTTATCGCGGGCTTCATCCTCAGCAAGGCCCTGCCTAAGTTCTGGGAAAACATCAAGATTTTTCTGGATCATATCCCTAGCGATATTGATTTGAGTCAGCTTTATCAGGAAATTTTGGCGGTTGAAAACGTTCAGGCTATTACCCAGCTCAATGTCTGGACCACAGATGGTTTGGAAAAATTTGCCATGATCCATATCTGTCTTGAAAATCCAGAGCTGCTGGCCGAGACTCAGACTACTCTGCGTCAAGAACTGCAAGCCTATGGCATCACCAAAATCACTATCCAGACGGATAGCAGCTTGGAAGAGCATGAAGAGTGGTGTTTAGGTGGGGAGAGTGATTTAAAACCTCATACTTAATAGTACTAGTGTAAATTATATCTCTGCAGTCCGATATTTCGGGCTGTTTTTCGTTTTGCAGTCTAATTTTCATCACTTAACTGGTTCTATTTTTACAATTTTCTTCTTATTTAATATGTCTTTTTCCCTTTTTGAAAATTCTAGCCTTTTTGATTTTGTAGTTTTTCTATAAAAAATAGACAAGCCGCGCACAATGTGCATTTTTAGATAGGTTTTACATATAATAAAATGCAAATGTATTGACAATGCTTTTTCTTTAGCATATACTATTGGGTAGGAAGAAACAGGCAAAGCTTGCTAAGCCTTGTCCTGAAGCGCCTTTCCTAAGCATATCGACTACCGATCAGAAGAGGACAGATGCTGTCACACTGTCCATCTGAAGGTTGAAAAAGAAGCAGTAAAGGGGAAAATTCCTCAAAAAAATTTGCTGTTTTTTTATCCTCGAAGTAAAAAAACGCTTTAAAAAAGTGTCAAAAAGCTTGATATAACAAGGTTTTGTCAAAATTAAACATTTTTTTAAATGTAATCATTTTTTTCGAAGCAAACCTGTTGACAAGATGTCAATTATGTCATATACTGTGATAGGTAAATGTTTTTTAAAGCAAATAAAGCTTTTGTTCCTAGCATTTCCTACCAAAATATGCATATCGGTAAAAAGAAAAACCATAAGACAAGAATTCTTATCTTATGGCACTGGCTGCTTGATGATTCGGGTTAAACCAACTTCACACACACACGGTTTAACCTGCATCTAAAAGCATGAGAAATTTTTGCAAGAGAACTTGCTTTGTATAGTATTTAAGAACGCAAGAACAAATGTTTTTGGCATCTGCTTTTTTGCGCCCCTTTTGACAAAACTAAAACGCCCTTATCAATCCTAGGATTGGTTTAAGGATTGTTTACTAGGTTTATCAAATGGAGATACTGCTCAAAGCATCTAACTTAAAACATTAAGTTTGGTTCTATTGGTAAATTTTCCATGTACTAGCCTAACTTAAAAAGCTTAAAGAAACCTTAAAGGAAGCTTTAAGCGAGGGAGATTTTTTTAAGAAAGCTGTTATCTATTAACGCATAGAAAGAATTGAAGGATTTTTACAAAAAAATCACAGACAGGAGAAACAAATGGCACTAATCGCTATATTGGTTCAATTCAATCTGATAACGGCAGCTCAAAAAGAAGAAATTCTTCAAGATATGCCACAATCAAACATGCAGTTAGAGAGATATCTAATCAGCAAGGGCTATGTGACAGAAGAAGATATGCTGAAAGTCATGAGTTACTATTATCGTGTACCTCATGTCAATCTATCACAGTTTGTGATAGAAAAGGAAGCTGTCGAGAAGGTTTCAGAAAAAGTTGCTAAACGTCATGGATTGATTCCGATCTCTTTCACAGATGGGGAAGAGGGAGAAGAACCCAAGTTAGTAGTTGCGATGGCAGACCCAAGCAACTATATCGCCCTAGACGACGTTAAAATCGTTTCTAAGATGGCGGTAGAACCTTATGTAACTTTTCGGGATGATATTGAGAAGTATATCGATCAATACTATTCTAAAGGAGAAGAAGCCCAACAGGCAGCGACCGAAATCGAAGGTTTTAATGTGGATGAAGAGATTGTCGAAGAAGATCTCGAAATCAAAAACGCTCCGGTTGTACGTTTGATTGACTCGATTATCAGTCAGGCAATCAAGACGCGGACCAGCGATATCCATATTGAGCCCTTTGAAAAAGTTGTTCGTGTTCGTTTCCGGGTTGACGGGACCTTGGTGGAAAATATGCAGTTGAAAGCCAATGCTCACTCAGCCATTGCGACACGGATTAAGATCATGAGTGGTCTGGACATCGCCGAGCGACGGATTCCTCAGGATGGACGGATTGAAACAACCATCGACGGCAAAGAAGTCGATATGCGGGTTTCAGTCTTGCCTACTGTATTCGGTGAAAAAATCGTTATTCGGATTTTGAGCCGGAATGCAACTCTCCTCAGTAAAGAGGAGCTGGGATTCTCGCCAACCAATCAGAAGCTCTTTGAAGATATTCTTAAGGCGCCAGAAGGCATTATCTTGCTGACTGGTCCTACAGGAAGCGGAAAGACAACCACTCTCTACACAGCGCTCCGTGAGCTCAATGATGTAGGAAAAAATATCATCACTGTTGAAGATCCGGTTGAGTACCGATTGGAAGGGGTCAACCAAGTTCAGGTAAATAACAAAGCTGGACTGACCTTTGCGAGTGGTTTGAGAAGTATCCTGCGTCAGGACCCGGACATCGTTCTTTTGGGGGAGATTCGGGACGAAGAGACAGCTAGTATCGCGGTTCGGGCCGCTATCACTGGTCACGTCGTTCTCTCGACTATCCACACCAATGACACAGCTAGTACAGTCAACCGTTTGGTCGATATGGGCATCAAGCCTTATCTGGTCTCAACGGCGACTGTCGGTATTATCGCACAGCGCTTGATTAAGCGCATCTGTCCTAAGTGTAAGACTGAGTACACTGTAGAAACAAATGAACATGCAGGTATCGGTATTCACAAGGGAGACACCTTGTATCGCGGACGCGGCTGCAACTACTGCAGCGGTACGGGATACTATGGACGTATCGCTATCCACGAAATCATGGCAGTGACACGGGAGATTAAGTCACTAATTAATGATGGTGGAACAACAGCACAGCTTCGAGCAGAAGCTAAGAAAAATGGTATGCGAGACTTGGCGGAGGAGGCCATTGATATCGCAAAACAGGGGACTACAACGATTGAAGAAGCAATGAAGATTGCCTTTAGTCTAGAAGGGGAAGTTTAGGATGAATTTGGATGAGTTAATTAAGCAGGCGATTGAAGCGGGTGCATCAGATATCCACTTCACGGTTGGCGCTGAACCAACCATGCGTCTGCACGGGAGGTTAACACAACTCAACAATACAATTTTGACCAACGAAGACACGGTTCGCTTCACCAAGCACATTTTAAATGATAAGCAGATTGCCCATCTTTTAGAAGTCGGTGAAGTGGACTGTGCCTACGAGGTCGATAATGGCTATCGCTTGCGGGTCAATATCTTTAAGCAGAAAAATAACTGCGGAATTGCCTTGCGGGTCATTCCCAAGGATATTCCATCTATGGAATCTCTGGGATTGCCACCAGTTATCAAAAAGCTGGCTGAGAAACGCCGGGGGCTGATATTGGTTACCGGGCCAACAGGAAGCGGAAAGTCAACGACCCTGGCAACCATGATCAACTACATGAATAGCTTGCGGGACGAGCACATCATCACGATTGAAGATCCGATCGAGTACATGCACACGCATAATAAGTGCTTGGTCAACCAGCGTGAGCTGGGAGCGGATACGCAAAGCTTCGGCAATGCCCTCCGCGGCGCCCTTCGTCAGGACCCGGATGTCATCTTAGTCGGTGAGATGCGGGATAAGGAAACAATTGAAATCGCTCTGCGTGCGGCGGAAACAGGTCACTTGGTCCTGTCAACTCTCCACACGGTCGGTGCCGTAAACACCATGGACCGGATTATCGACGTATTTCCAGCCGAGCAGCAAGAGCAGATCCGTGTACAGCTTTCAGCCGTTATGGAAGGGGTTGTATCGCAGCAGCTCATGCGTACAGCGACCGGCAAGGGTCGTGTGGCCGCCTTTGAAATCATGCTGGGAACACCCGCTATTCGCAACCTCATTCGCGAAGGAAAGACCCACCAGCTGCTGACGCCAATCCAAACAGGGGCTCAGCTAGGCATGATTACCATGGACACTTCGCTCATGGGACTCTACCGTCGCAATGTCATTGATCAGAGAACACTGCTGTCCTACTCAGTGGATCGCGCTCAAGTTGAAAAATCCCTAGGAATAGTGGGGTACTAGAGCATGACAGTATATGTTTGTAAATACTTAGACACTAGGCAAGGGGTCGTCACACTAGAGGTGGATGCGCCTAACCGGACTGACGCCGTCAATCGGATCCGTCTCAAAGGGAAGCCAATCAGTGTCGAAGAAAAGGTCATGGGCTCTAAGGAGATTGTCCTTTTCCAAAGCAAGAAGATCAAGCTCAAGGACATATCGCTCTTCTGTAAGCAGATGTCAGTTATGCTGGAGTCAGGGATTCCCCTCAATAATGCAGTGGATATCCTAGAACAACAGGCTACTTCAAAGAACCTCAAATCTAGCCTTAAAATCGTCAGCAAGAGCCTAAAAGAAGGTAGCCAGCTGTCCAAGGCCATGATAGATCAGGAAGGGATGTTTCCCGATCTCCTGATCCGTATGGTACAGGCTGGTGAAAAGACTGGTAAGCTGGACGAGGTGCTGGAAAAGATGTCTGAGCACTATAATAAAGAGCTCAAGACCAGCCGCCAGATTCGTGGAGCTATGATCTATCCCGCAGTCCTAGCCTTTCTAGCTGTGGCGGCAGTCCTGGCCTTGCTCTATGTCGTTATCCCAAGCTTTTCAGGAATCTTTGAGCAGAGTGGGATGGCCATGCCGTTGCCAACGCGTATCGTCCTAGCAGCTAGTAACTTTGTCCGCTCTTACTGGTATATCCTCTTCGGTGTGACAGGGATTCTAGTCTTCCTCTTCCTGCGTTATCGCAGCACAGAGGTAGGTCGCTACCAGCTGGACCGACTTAAGCTTTGGCTGCCGGTCATCAAGGGGCCAATGCAGAAGATTGTCACTGCTCGCTTTGCCAGCACCTTGGCTATCCTGACCAGTGCGGGTATCCCTCTGGTCGAGGCTATCGAGTCAGCTGCCGCAACGACCAACAACGCTGTCGTCATTGAAAAGATGAAGATCGCTAATGAAGGTCTGCAAAAAGGGGAGCGTCTGACAGGGATGATTACCGCAACTGGTCTCTTCCCGCCTATGATGCTCTCCATGGTCAAGATTGGTGAGGAGTCTGGGTCTCTGGAGTCCATGCTGGTCAAGACATCAGATTATTATGAAGAAGAGCTTGAAACAGCGATCAAGCAGTTGCTCTCACTCTTGGAGCCAGCCATGATTATCGTCATGGGAGTTATCATCGGAGGTATCGTCGCCTCTGTCATGCTGCCAATGTTTGAGCTTGCTCACGCTGTGGATGCAGGATCTGGAGCTGACCAGTAGGAAGGCGCTTCAGAAAAGTTTAGGAGATAGCAGGGCAACTGCTCTGCACAAAAAGTTAGGAAAACCGTTCTGATGCTGGGAGTTTGTAGGGTCTCCCAGCTAGGAACAAAACAAATGCCCCTGTGGGCGAAAATAGTAAAAATTGTGAAAAAATAGGAGATCTATTCAAAATGTTAAACAAATTGCAAAAATTCCGTCAGGATTTGAAGAAAAAAGGTAAAGGTTTTACCTTGGTTGAGTTGATCGTGGTAATTATCATTATCGCTATCATCGCAGCAGTAGCGATTCCAGCTATCACTTCTTTCCAAGACAACGCTCGTAAGAGCCGTATCCAATCTGAACACCGTGAGTTGGTATCAGCTATCCAGTCTTATATCGGAGCACAAGATGATCCATCAGATGTTAAGAATATTACCATTGAAAAACTGGCGCCATACATTTCTAAAAATGCGACTAAGAATTCAACAAGTATTGCGGATGCCTTGGCTAAGAATGGTGATGAGGCAGCACATGTTATTAATGGTACAACCCTGACTTCAACCTTTAAACCCTCAGGCGGTGGTGAGAACAAAGTATGGACTTATGACTGGTCAGCAAACGGGGTTAATAAGAACTAACGCAAATCATCAAATCATCTAAGAAATGATGAATTAAAACCCTACATTTGAGAGATATTTAAAAAGGTTGCTCAGCAGCCCTTGTGAAAAAGAATTAGGAGAAGTTAGTGCGAAACAAATTGCAAAAATTTCGTCATAATTTTAAAAAAAGTAAAGGTTTTACCTTGGTTGAGTTGATTGTGGTCATCATCATTATCGCGATTATCACAGCTGTAGCGGTTCCGGCTCTCACTTCCTTCCAAGATAACGCTCGTAAGAGCCGTATCCAATCTGAACACCGTGAGTTGGCAACTGCTATTCAGTCTTATATCGGATCGCAGGATGATCCGGAAACTGTAACATCAATTACAATGGAACAACTGGCACCCTATATTT
The DNA here is from genome assembly GCF_008329445.1 of Streptococcus sanguinis. Lineage (GTDB taxonomy): Bacteria > Bacillota > Bacilli > Lactobacillales > Streptococcaceae > Streptococcus > Streptococcus sanguinis_O. Next base: position 85,174 of record NZ_VIBR01000005.1, read on the forward strand.
CTAAAAATTCCAAGGGAAATTCAACTAAAATTATGGATGCCCTTGCTAAGAATGATAAGGAGCCGGCTCATAAAATTGATGGAACAACCTTGGTTTCGACCTTCCATCCTTCAGGAGCTGGTGCTAGTAAAACCAAGGACAAAACTTGGCTTTACGATTGGAGATATAGTAGTTCACATACCAACTAGCTAAATGTAGTTTAAAAGTTAAGCTGTATTCAGCGAATAATAAAGATAAAAAGAAATAGGAGAATATTTAAATGTTAAACAAATTGCAAAAATTCCGTCAGGACTTGAAGAAAAAAGGTAAAGGTTTTACCTTGGTTGAGTTGATCGTGGTAATTATCATTATCGCCATCATTGCAGCTGTAGCAATCCCAGCTATCACTTCCTTCCAAGACAACGCTCGTAAGAGTCGTATCCAGTCTGAACACCGTGAGTTGGTATCAGCAATCCAGTCTTATATCGGAGCACAAGATGATCCATCAGATGTTAAGAATATTACCATTGAAAAACTGGCGCCATACATTTCTAAAAATGCGACTAAGAATTCAACAAAGATTGAGGATGCCTTGGCTAAAAATGGTACTGAGGCAGCACATGTTATTAATGGTACAACCCTGACTTCAACCTTTAAACCTTCAGGCGGTGGTGACAACAAAGTATGGACTTACGACTGGTCAGCAAATGGAGTTAATCAAAATTAATAGACTGCTGAAATAAGACTTGAAAAAATTATTTTTACTCCGACTGCTTGGGCAGTCGGATATTACCAAAGTAGTTGTCAGACTGTGACAACTATTTTGGCAATATCAAAAGTAGAAGTATTAGGAGAGTAATAAAATGAAAGGAAAAAAAAGACAGGGATCAACCTTGCCCATGGTCATTGTGACTATTGTAATACTGGTTGCTATGATTGGAATTTTAGCATCTATCGTAGATACTGGGCAAAGTCAGACTCAGCGGATGTTTAGCTACCTAAAAGCTAAGTACACAGCGACTTCCGGTACGCAGTTGGCTTGGGGTGCCTATTTGGACCCTGTTGACGGCAATCCGTCATCAGTTTATGAAGAGTTTTACGAGCGGGCCCATAGCATGAATCCTTCAAGCGTGCCGATTAAGTCAACCCATACTTTTAAGGATGGCGGTGTAGCAGAGATCGAGATGAATGGTCAGCTTGTAGATGGTCTGACTGGTCCTGAAAATTATAATATCACGATCAAATCGAAGTCAAAATTAGCTGGCTCCAATGACTATTACGAGCATATTGTAACCTTCAACTTTGACACAAAAGGAATTCGCTCAGAAGAAGGACATTTGAGATCGGCGCAGAAGTAAAAATAATTTAGGTAGGAATGATGAAACAAATACAAAAAGGTTTTACCCTGGTCGAGATGATTATGGCTATCATGTTGATGAGCATGATAGCACTCATCATTGGTGTTATATTTAACACCATGTTTTCCAGCCGAGAATTGATCGAGCGTGAAGCGAGTATCCAAGCGGAAATGCGAACATCCATGCAGTACGTGGATCGGACCGTTGGTAAGGCAACCTCAATCTTTATCTTGGATGATAGCAAGTTCAAAGGTTCTAAGCAAGGACTAAGCAGAGAATGGAGCTATATCGGCCTATCTGCGGATGGCAAGAAGGTCATGAACTATGTCTGGAACAAGCAAAAACAGGACTGGGATGTCAGCGAGTTGGGAACCAAATCTCTCTATAATATGAAGTTGGACTTGGAATTTAAGACAGAAGGTGCCTATCAAGACAATCGCTTGATTAGTTATAACCTGTCTGGTAAATATCCAGATACTAACAATAAGTTGTCTATTGATACAGCTATATCAGCTCTTAATACTAAGCAGGTCTTCTCTAAAGTTGCTAAAGGCAAGAAAGGGATTGCTATTGCTTATCGAACTGACCCTATTCAAGGGCAGATGAATATTGCTGTTTCTTTTGTTTTTGATACATCTGGTTCCATGGATTGGGATTTGCAGGGAAGAAATGTTAAAAAAACTGGTAATGAGAGTCGTATGGATATTCTACGAAAGAAATCCGTAATCATGATCAAGGACCTTGCGGAAATTGGGAATATTAGTGTGAACTTAGTGGGCTTCTCTACTTCAGCAAAATATATTCAACAAAATTTTTCTAATTTAGATAACGGTACAAATACTATTATAGCCACCATAACTAAACGTGAAAATTTAAACCCGGATGGTGTTACAAATCCAGGGGATGGACTTCGCTATGGGATGATTAGTCTGCAGTCTCAACCAGCTCAGCTTAAATATATAGTTCTATTGACAGATGGCATACCTAATGCTTATTTAGTAGATTCAAGGGCCTTGTACGCTGGCAATAGAGTAGATCTTAGCCAGGGAGCTGGTCGTGTAACTTTTAACAATCCTATTTATGATCTGTCCCCAACTTTAGGGTATGAGTACAGTCGTCTGGGCTATGATTTGTATTCTAGAGACTCGATAACGCGTGAAAACTCTATTGCTTATGCTGGAGAAGTGTCTAAAAAATTTGGCCTTGGTATTAAGCGGGTCAATGTGATTGGTTTTTCTGGTGTGGACCATGAAATCGCTTATGGTCAAAGCTTGACAGATAGGATTGGCGAGGGTGGTATGGAGACTAAATATGTATCAGCTACGAATGAAGAAGCTTTGCAAAAGACCTTTTCTGACATTAAAAAGCAAATTCAACAGGATTTGTGGTTTGTATCAGGGCCGTAGAAGGGAGCAGAGATGAAAAGATTAAAGAGACACAGAGGGATTACACTGGTCGAAGTCTTGGTTTCTCTGATTCTGATTGGAGTTATTGCGGCAGGGTTCTTGACCTTCTTTTCTGGGAGTTTTAATAATATTCTCCGTCAGCGAAGTCAGAATGCTATCAACTTTGATATTCAGGAGTCTTTCGAGAAACAACTGGCTGAAAGCAAGAAACACGAAGGTACAGGAACAGATATTGAAACCTTTACTTACCAAATCGGTAATGGAACCAAGCAGAGTATTGATGTAAAAGGTACAAATCTGTCTTATAATGATAGAATCAAAAAAATCCATCTTTTTGCTGCTAATGCAATCGAAACCCCGCTGGGACTTCCTGATATGAAGGTTACTATCCCTAGTGGAAAAAGGTATTATTATGCTGGTATGGGGATAACGACTCCCGGCGGCAAAGTAGATATAGCTGATAGTAAGAAAAAGAGTAAAACTAGGATTTACACAGAATCTGGATGGTTTCTAAGTGATCGTGCTATAGGACAAGGGGTGTCTGGCATTGTCCCAGTGGGAACGATAGGCCAAAAAGGTGACGGCACTATATCTCAGACGCTTTTTCCAGAAATGCCGACAGATTTTAAACAATTATCAAAGTTAGAAACCGGGATACATATTACAGATGATATGAGAGGGAAGTACCTGACTTTTGCTGCTCGAGCCATTAACTCTTATGGACGGGTAGGAAATTATCAGGAAGCAGACCGTATCTGGATTATGGGTCTGCCAGTTACACAGAACGTGCGTCTTCATACAGATGCCGACTTGGCTCTGCTTAAGAATGGAAATACTACCTCGCTTATACCAACGGATAATCAGTTACATACTAATACAGAAGTAAGAGATTATTTTAATGATGTTGTTTATGGCGCGACTATCCCTGTTCTGAATTATAAAGAGCCTGCAATTAACCAGACTCGACAGTTAATAGCACTTGATGGCCGTACGATGCAGTTTAGTAATCATAATTTTAATAATGGCTATACGACTTCTGTATTGATTGGGAATCGTCAGCAGACCGGACCGCTTCTAACCTATAAACTAGATGATACACTAACTTGGGGGATTAATCTGGAAAACGATGGTAGAATTGCTATTAAAACAGTAGATACAACTACAGCTAATAACGGTGGTCAGGAATATATACAAAATGTTAAGTTAGACTATAGTAATGATAATTCTATACAAGTGCGCAGTGCTGCGAAGAATGGCTCTTTAGGGATTGAAATTTTTATCAATGGACAATCAGTCTATAATAAAACAGTTTCGCTGACCAGAAACAGAACGACGCATAATATTAGTAGTGGTCAGATTATCTTTGGTGGCAATACTTATATTAATGAGTTTGCAGTTTATACTGAAAGTCTGAATAACAGCAATATACAAAAACTTGCTGAATACTTCCGCGATAAGTATAAGGCAAGCTAATAGTGAAATAGTTTTTAGGAAAAATAAGGGAGATTAGGAGATTATGGCAAAAAATATGTTTTCGTCCAAGGGGCGCAGAAGAGCTCTGGACGAAGAAGATAATGAGAAAAAAGGCTCATTTTTAGGAAAATTAAATAAACCGCTCTTCTCATCAAAAGGGAAACATAAAGAACACTTATCTATTCAAGGAGTTCAGATCAAGTCAGATCGTCAAGAAGACTTTGACGACGAGGAAAAGTCAACAGCAAAAGGGAGCTTCTTAACCAAGCTCAACAAACCGCTCTTTTCTAAGAATAGTGGCAGTGATGATATGCCTGCTAAGTCTGGTAATCGTTCGCTCTTTGCTAAGAAAGGCAGTGGTGCGGTGAGCCAACCGGTTACTAGAATGCATGCACCTTACACTATGTTTGGTAAACCAATCAAGGGCAATCTGATGGCCATTGACTTCACTGACGAATCAGTCTATCTGGTTGTTGCTAGACAGAAGCGCAATGAACTGGAGATTATCAAGATGGCATCTGCCAATCTGCCAGAAGGTGTTGTACTGAATAGTGAGATTATCGACCCGATTACTCTCAAAAATATTATCAGTGACCTGATGGAGCAGCATGCGATCACTGCTAAGTATGCATTCTTTGCACTTGGCAATACCAATATCATCGCCCGTTCGGTTGATGTGGCAGCTAGTGTGCAGAATGATGAGGATATTGAGGGCTTGGTATCTTACGAGCTCCAGCAATACCTGGATATTGATCCGACTTCTTATGTTATTCAATTCCAAGAGCAGGAGTCTAATTCAGCTTTTCCGCTTGATGAAGATACTCGCTCACTCATGGTCTATGCTGTGCCAAAAGGCGTGGTAGAGCAATATCTGGGCTTGGCTGAGAATTTGAAGCTGACACCTTATGTCTTTGATCTTCAGTCTAATACCTTTGAAAAATGGCTGGAACGCGTTCAGGCGGTTAACAATCGCGCTAAGAAGCTGACCAAGGAAAATGTCGGCATGGTACATCTGAGCAAGAGCTTCATTGGTGTTTATCTCTACTCAGAAGGCAAGTTTGTGACCAGCAACTATCTCAACCGTGGTTATAAGGACATCCTGAGCTATGCAGACGACGCTAGCCTGCTACAGAAGCTTCCGGCAGTGGCTTCAGATGATCTGGATACAGGTCTCTTGAAGAGGGCCTTAGATGAGTGGGTGGCTGATGCTAAGAACCACATTCTCAATACTGAAAACTTCTTTAGCGGGTCAACTGGTCTCAACATTGACAGTTTCTATGTCTTTGGTGATCAAGACATCTGCTGGCAGTTGGCTGCTATTCTGAAGCAGAACATGAATCGAGAATTCATCTCAATTGATAACGTAGATTATGAGAATGTACTGTGGGAAGGTTCGGCCGAGTTTAATGCGGAGTTCATTCCGGCTACAGCCATGTTGATTAGGAGAGCAAACTAATGCGGAGAGATTTAAACTACTTTTCAAAATATCATGTGGCACCGGCTAAAACCAGTCCACTAAAACTTGCTGCTATTTCCGCTTTTGCTGGGATTGCAGCGATTATGATTGTGCTGATTGGCTTCTTCCAGTTTAGCGCTATGCACCTCCAAGGCGAGATTGACCGAGCGGAGCAGACACTCAAGAGTCCAGAGATGGCTCAAGAGCTGAAGGCGGTCTCTGAGACTGAAGATAAGATTGTTACGGTCAAGAATGACGAACTTCTCTTTACCAGCCTGGAAGGCGACTTCCGCCGCCTGCACCGAGTAAACAAAGCCTTTATGGACTTCCTTAATAAAAACGTGACACGGAACCTGGTCTTTGACGATATCAAGATTAATAACGACAATGTAGAAATCAATGGTTCGTCTCAAGAGCATCTTTCTATCGCTAAGTTTGAGGAAGAGCTTCGTAAGTCTGAGAAGTTTAACCATATTTTTGTGGATAACATTACTCGCGAGGAAAAGGATAATAATACAGTGTACAAGTTTAACATTAAAATTTTGACGAAGGATGTAGATTTCAATGAAGAGCAAAAATGAGAAAGAAAAGAAAAAAATCCTGAGTAATTTAAATGAGCGTGACAAGAAATTGTTGGCCTGTGTCGGAGGAGTAGCGGTACTTGCTGGTGGTGGTTATCTGGTAACAAATTCTTATACACGGATGGCGCAGTTAGCTGAAGAGCATGCAACTATCTCGACAGAGTTGGAAGGCAAGAATGCCAAGATTAGTCAGAGAAAGTCTCTTACCAAACAGCTCCAAACTTTGAATGCTAAGACTCTGGATCAGGCTAAGAAATACTATGGTACGACCAATCAAGGGGAGTTCATCTTCTTGATTGACAAGTTGGTCAACGAAAGCGGTATTAAATTCAAGTCTGTCAACTACACTGAGAGCACAGAGTTGGAACTCCAGCAGGAGGGATTGGCTGCGACTTCGTCTAAGGGTCAAAACTCCAACTCTTCTGGTACGACTAGCAGTTCAAGCTCGAGTGAGACGTCTTCTTCATCCAGTACGACCTCTAGCTCGTCTGGTACATCGTCCTCATCTTCATCTAGCAGCAGTTCTTCATCTGATGCGAATACTGCAACAACAACTGCAGCTAATACAGCGACACCAGGGAACGGAACGACCAATAATACCAACATCACTCAGATGACAGCGGACATTGAGTTCGAAGGAACTTATACACAGGTTCTGAAATTGTTGGAATTGATTGATGGCAATCAACAAAAAATCGTTTCCAGTGAGCTGGAATTGGGCGGAAAGAAAAGCCTATCTAGCACAGAGGAAAACAAAAACCCTGATCTAACCAGTGGTAAAATCAAGCTGCGTTTCTATCAGGTTAAAGACGTTGAGCGCTATGTGACTCTGGAGAGTAATGTCGATAAGACACCGATTCAATTTGCCAATTGGGAGTCTCCATTTGCGATTCCGACTTGGCAGGCAGGCTCTATATCTGTAACAACAGCTGGTGGCGGCACAGATGCAACTGGCAATAAGGGCAGTTTGGGGGCTGCAACAACCAATACAACTAGCAGCGCGAATGCTAACAGCAGTACCAATCTGGCTCCGTCTTATCTGGAGCAGCTTAGCACTCAGTCTAGTCGGAACGATGGTCTGTCAGCTTATTACAATTCATCAACTATCTACCGCTTCGAGTCACCTCTTAAGCTGACTCAGTCAGGCGGCAGCAATCAGTATGATGTGACGGTTGACAATACGGACTTCCTTGAGGGTTCAGGTTCCAATGTAGTTAAGATTCCAGCAACCAAGTCTTCTACTATGTATGAAATGGAATTTGCAGCACCGTATGTATCCTTGAACAATAAGCCTGATGCTATCAGCTTCTCTCTATCTCTGTCTAATCAATGGCAGGGCAAGATTGGCTTGATTGTCAAGAATGCCAGTGGGCAGAAGATTTACCTTCACGTCATTCGTCCCAACAGCTGGACTGGCTGGCGCGAAGTTAGCTTCGATCCTGAAAACATTCCAGGATTCAGCTATCCAATGACTATTGTGGGTTACTACTTCGAAACTCCGAGCGGAGAAAGCCCTGAAACGACTATGAAGCTGGATAACCTATCTGTGAATAACTTGGTAGTTAGCTAAAATACTTTGAAAAAATACCAAATAAGTCTATGGTTTAAAATTTCAAGAGCATGGCTAAATTTTTTCTTAAAAAAATGCTAAAAACCAAGTTATTAGACTAGTATTCACGGTGCATTTATAGTAAACTAAAACATAGAGATATTTGAAGTATAATACAAGCAAACTCAGAATAGATGTCCGAGTCTATTCTGGGTTTTAATGGAGTTTATGGAAAAACAAAATCAAGACTGGTTTTGCATTGAAAAAGTTTAATATCATTTAGAAAGTGGGGGGTGTCGAAAATATTCAAATGGCATATTTTTTACCTTTTGGAGCAGGGCTTATAGCGCTGCATACGATTAGCATTTTATTTGTTTCTAGGATTTCATTAATAAAGCGCCTTTTTCTCGTAGTATGGGTCATGCTATTTGCGATTGGTGCTCCATTCCTCTTTCAACAAGTTCCTGGCATAGCCTTTGTTGGGCTCTGTGCCTTGGCTTTGGCTGTCTATATGGTGCTGCTCTTTTCACAGGAGCTAGCTCCAGTCAAGAAGAGAGCAACTGCTTCTGCGCGAAGCAGAAGCCAGAAGCATGCTAAGAGCTCACGCAAAAAAGTGGAAGCGACGAGCGCAGGCTTGTCATCTGCTAGAGATTTGAACTTTTCCAATGCTTCAACCGGTAGGATGAGAAAGGAAAGTAAAGAAAGGGTTCAGGCTGAGGAAAGTCCGGCAAGGCAGAGAGTATCTGCTTCTGGTCGTACCCTAGCAGACCGTTCTATCAAAAAGGATATGACAAGATTTGAGAAAGTAAAACCTCTCTACCCGGTTGATAATCTGGCTACAGCTCCTGCCTTTGGAGAATATGAGCCAAACAGTCAGCTAGCGGCAGCTGAGGTCGGTATGGTGGGTATGGACCACAGCGCACAAAAGGCCAATGATGAATTTTTGCAGTCCCTGCTTCATCACCGAAAGGGTTCTACTAAGATTAAGGTGGCCAACTCTCTGATTCAGCCTACGGAAGCAAATGCAGCCGGCAATCAAGGCTATACAGATATAGATGATCCAGCCTTTGAGACTGCTGTTCTGTCTAAGATCAGACCGATGTCCTATACGGAGTCTAGCTATGGCAACTTCAGACCGCAGGCGGTTGAGGTGACAGGTGTTGTTTCTCAAGATGAGGAAGAATTCTTCACTGAGCAAGAACAAGCTCAGCAGCCAGTGGCAGAAGAAGTAGGCAACAGCCTAGAAGATGTTTTTGCTGCTACGGGAGATATCAAGCCAGTTAGAGCAGAAGAGTCAAGAGCAACAAACAGCTTAGAATCTCTCTTCTTTGCTGATTCAGACACTGAGCCACAAGCTAAGATGGATTCAGCCTTCAGCCAAGCTGCTGCAGAGCCAGAGTTTTCTGCTTCTGAAGAGTCTATGGTTAGCCGTGATCGTGCTGATATTCAGGGTTATCAAGATATTCTTAGCCAGATTCAGCATGATTTGCTTGGGGCTGAAGAGGAAGATTTGACTGCTGAAGTGGCAGAGACTTGGGAGGAAGAAAGCAGCTTCGAACCTGCTGCAGAAACGTTTGAGTTTGAAGCAGCTGCTGAACCAACAGTTGTTCAATCAGTTTCTGAAGACGCTCTTTGGACACAGGCTGAGCCTATCCAAGAAGCAGTTGCAGATGAAACAGAAGAAGACTTGCTCAAGGGAATTGCTGACATCCTCAAAGCTGAGGAAGCACAAGTCAAAGCGGCTCCAGTCGTTCCGGCTACAGATGAGACAGAAGAAGATTTGCTTCAGAAAATCACTGACATCCTCAAGGCTGAGGAAGCGGCAGAAGCAAGACCAGCTGCAGCAACTGCGGGAGATAAAGAAGTCTATTTCCAATTCCTCCTACTGGAAAGTCAGGAATTATTGGCTTCTAATGCAGTTCAAGAAGCTGAGAGCTATCTGAAAGAAATTGTCCAAGGCAGCTCAGATCAAAATCTTCGTCAAGAAGCGTTCAACATGCTGGACAAAATCGTGAAAAATTAATACTATATAAACATACAATTGATTGTAATCAATTAGAAGGGTTTTAGGGGAAATTATGAAAAGTTGTAAAACAATCACAGGGACCGTTGTCATTGAGATTGAAAAAGGGATGGGACTGGGTGAAGTCCATGAAGTCTTTGTTGACGAGGGGGTCAATCTGACTTTTGTCATTAAGTCAAAGCAGTCTGAACAGCCTTTTGCCTTGCTGTCTAGCAAGAACATCCAAGGCATCGGTGACTTTGCGGTCATGGTAGAGAACAGCACAGTCTTTCAAGAGCTGGAAGAGGCAGATCTGAAGGTCTTGAACGACAAGCAGGGTAGCGTCTTTGACGAAATTGTCATCACAATTGATGGAAACAAGGTGGGAACTGTTGTTGACTATCATATTGACGAAAAGAATGAAATTGGCTACTTGGTGGTTAATTCTGAAGATGCCAGCGAGGAAATTCAGATTCCTAAATCACGCATCTTGATGATTGGTAAAGAGTACATCATCCTCAATGATGAAAAAAAGACAGCTCCTCATCTTGAAGCAGATGTAGAAATGGGCCGTCTGGCTGCAGCAGATCTGCTTCATGAAACTGAAGCTGCAGAACCTGCCGAAAAAATTGAAGAAATAGTTGCTGAAGCACCTGTATTCGAGCCAGTTGTAGATGAAAAAGCAGATGTGAAAGAAGAAGCTGCGACAGATTTGACAGAGGCCTTGGCTGCTGTAGGTCTGGGATCTGCTGCTCCTGAGTTGGAGTTTTCTGAAGCAGTCGTAGAGACAGCAGAAGAACCAGAAGTTCAAGACTTGGTAGATATGGCAGCTCCAGCTGAAGAAGAAGTTGAAGAAACAGATGCAGCACTGAGTCTGGATGCTGCTTTGGAAGAAGTATTGGCAGCTCCTGCTGAGGAAGTAGAAACAACTATCAGCACAGCGCCAGTTGCTGAAGAAGAGTCAGGAGCAAAGAAAGCTGTTAACGACTTTATCGATCGGCAAAAACGTCTTCTAGTAGGCAAAACACTGCAAAAAGATCTTGTTAATGCAGATGGAGGAGTTATCCTGAATGCCGGAGATACTGTTTCAGATGACATCATTGATTTTCTTCGCCGTATCGACCGTAAATTCCTTATCCGCTTAGCTGAATGCGTAGTATAAGGTTGGGATGAGATTCATGTCAAGAAGAAAAAGAAAGGTTTCATCAAAATATCAAAAACTACTTCCAGCAGCGACACTTGCTGCCTTTCTGCTGGGTAGTTTATTTTATGTCATTTTTGTCTTTAATCCAACGATTGACCTGAGTATCAATGGCCGTCCCTCTATGAAGGTACGCTCTCGGAGCGAAGCTGAGATTGAAGTTTACAGGGAGCTGCCCTATAAGGCGACATTTCAGCTGTCTACGGGGCAACACTTCTCTGTAGATATGCGCTTTTTAGGACTGAGCTATTTCACAGAAGAAGAGCTCAAGCGGCTGGATAATATTTCAGCCAAGACAGTCTGGGATAAGTTTACACCGTTTTTCGATACCAAGGAAAACCTGCAGATTTCCATCTATCCCAATCGACTCTTTTGGCTTAGACCTTTAAACGATGTCTTAGCTGCCCATCCTGATGTTCTCAGTCAGCTTCCAACGACCAATCATCTGATCATGGACGGCGAGTCTAATGTAAAGGTGGGAGACAAGTCTAATGGCTATAAGATTGACCCTGCTGCTTTTATCCAAGCATCTGAGGAGATTGCCAAGACTGGTAAATTTGATGATGTCAAGGTTGAGAGTATGTCTGTCGAAGCAGAAGATCAGAGTGAGCTTCTGAGCCAGTATACGCACTTTATAGAGCGTAAGGAAGTACCGCTGCCGACTAACGCTGCTCAAGCTCAAAACATGAAGACAGCCTTTTACAAGCTGCAGAATGTTTACTTGGCTCCTGGTGAGACCAAGTCTATCTCAGAGTTGCTGGGTGCTTTGAATGCAGAGTCTGGCTATCTGCCAGTCAAGGGCAAGGATAATAAAGAAGTTTACGGTCAGGGTGCTGAGCAGATTGTAGATGCCATTCAGCAGCTCGCCTTTTCACGGACCAATGTTATTTCCTATCGAGGACAGTATTTCAACATCGGAACGCCTGCTGAAGGTTTGACCGAATTGACCATTCAAAACAATACAGAAACAGATATGGTATTTTCATTAAGTTTGGAGGAGGGGCAAGTATCCATTATTTTGGCATCTAAGTGATACTCAAGGGAAGTCTAAGTTTGACACCGTCATCTGAGATTTTCAAAGAGTATAAAAAGGGAAAAATTATGATTGCAAGTTTAGTATTTATATTAGGTGTCGTATTTGGGAGCTTTTTCAATGTCGTCATCTACCGTGTGCCACTGGAAAAGAGCATTGCCAAAGGTCGGTCTATGTGCCCGTCCTGCGGCCATGTCTTGACTTCGGTGGAGCTGATTCCGGTTGTGTCGATTATCATGCAGGGCTTTAAATGCAAGCACTGCAAGGAGCCGATTTCACCGCGCTATCTCATTGTGGAGCTCCTGACAGGTCTGCTCTGGCTAGCCTCTTATCTGATCTTTCAGGATCAGGGGCCATGGATGGTTGTTTCAGCCTGTCTCTTGGTGTCGCTTTGCCTCATTATCGGTTATATCGATTTTGATACTCAGTACATCTCGGACTCGGTTCTGCTGGTCTTCTGGCTGGGCCGCATGGCTGTTACGTTTTTTACCAATGAGTTCAATTGGGAACTGCTCCTTTCGCTGCTAGTAGGTGCTGGTCTCTACTCTCTCATTTATTTTGGGGCCAAGGCTTATTACAAGAAAGAGGCTTTCGGGATGGGGGATATTCTCTACTTAGCTGCCCTGAGCAGTTGGTTTAGCCCCTTGAATACGCTGATTTTGGGATATGGTTCTTTCTTTGTAGCTGGAGCGATTCTCTTAATCGCAACCATCTTTAAGAAATTCAAATTTAAGTTGAAAGAAGAAGTCCCTTTTGGTCCTGCTATGAGTATCATGGCGGTCATCCTATATTTCTGGGGAGGAATCTAGGAAACCAAAAGCGACATAGAAATGGATAGAAAAAATGTTTAGGAAGAAAAAAGTTATCATAGCATTAGCGACAGCTACTGTTCTTTCAGGCAGTGTACTGCCTGTCAGCCGCCTAGCGGCAAATGAAAAGGCAAGTCTGGATCCGTCTTTAGTGCAGGTGTCAGATCAGTTTCAGGCCAAGAAAACAGGAGCAGTCGTCTTTTCAGAAGATGTAACAGTGCCAAGCACAGTGTCAGCTGATTTCATTGATAGTCGTCTGGCTGGCACACCGATGGCTGGATTGGGAAAAGCTTTCAAAAAAGCAGAGAAAGATCATGGAGTTAATGCAATTTTTCTCGTAGGGCTGGCTATTCACGAATCGGATTACGGCCGCAGTCAGATTGCTCAGGCCAAGCACAACTTGTTTGGTTTCATGGCTTATGACTCCAGTCCTTTTTCCAGTGCAGGAAATTTCGCAACATTTGACGATGGCATAGATACCGTTGCCCGCTATCTCAGCGAACACTATCTCAAGCCTGGCGGTCAGTTCTACAATGGTAAGAGCATGGCTGCTATCAATGTAAGATACGCATCTGACAAAACTTGGTCAAGCAAGATTATGATTCGTATTCGAAATTTTTTGAAAAAAGGTTAAGGAGGCTGGGACAATCATGTCTCAGCTTGCTTTATTATAGAAAGAATTTCTTTTGGTGAGGTGGATGACGGGGTTTTTCTTGTTCTCTGGGGCTCTAAAAATTCCTAATCATCCTCTCAGGACTAAAAAATAAAAACTTGCTTCTGCGACATCGTCTTTTATGGCGAAAAATGACTTAATTAGGGGATTTATGAAAAGAAAGTTTGATGTAAGCGATGTTTTAAAGGAAGCCTGGGGACTGACTGTTGATTACTTTTTTGTATGGACAGCAGGGCTTGCTATCATTCAACTGCCATTTTTTATTCTGGGGCTGTTAATTCTATTTTTTTCTCCATTGACTTCTACATTTCTTCCAAGTATAATTCTGCTGGGATTTCTATGTTCTTTTGTGATTGCTTATATCCATAAGTTTTCCTTGACCATGGTTCGTAATCCGCAGATGGTGCGAAGAAACTTCTGGAGAGCTGTTGGCTACAGTATTTCTGATGGCTTTTTTGGGCGTTTACTTTCTGTGTCTATTTACGTATTCATGTTTTTCTTGGCTATGTTACTTCTTTTTGTATACTTCTATAATGTCTTGATGCCAGATGCAAATTTTCGAGAGAATATGGGAACTTGGATGATTTGGGTTGCAAATAACCAAGAGAAGATAGCTAGCATGCTCTTCCTGCTTTTTTTAATAGCACCAATGTTTAACTTGGTATTCCATTTGTTTTACAGTTATTTTATAGTCTCTCACTTCTTCTTGTTGCCCTATATTATTCAGGATACCAACTCCTCTGATAACCTCTTGCGTCCTCTGTCAGCCTTTGGCAGCTTGGGCAAGTCCTTTTCTTGTATGAATGGTCAGAGGGGGCGTTACTTACTGGTAGAGCTTGTCTTAAAGCTTATTCCTGTAGTATTGGGTCTGATAGAAGTTCTGAGTTTACTTTTTAGTGCTGGTGTGTCTAATATTGTGGGAATGATTGTTAGTATGATTAATGGCTTTTTGCTGATTTATACCTTGGCAGCCCGCTCGGTTATGGCTGACATCCTGATGTCTTATGATCGGGAAATAGTTAATTTTGGAGATTAATATTTATGAAAAAATTAGAAAGGGTTTTAGGATTTAGGATAATGAACGATGAATGATGTAAAAGTAACAAGGGTTTTCAGAGAAGCTTGGATTTTTGTTACAGAATATTATTTTGTCTGGCTGAAAGGCCTTTTGCTGGTCGGAATCCCGCTTGCAGTGCTGGGCTGGTTTCTTTTTCCGCTGGTTTCGAGTTGGTCTTACCGGTCCATTTTAGTCTTGACTTGTTTGGCATTTATAATTGCCTTCGGTTTTGCTTACGTCAATAAATTTGCCTTGACAGTGATACGAAATCCGCAGATGGTTAAGCTCTATTTTGGCTATGCGGTTTGGTACAGTATCTCAGATGGCTTGCTTACTCGCCTCTTTTATTCCTTCATTGTCAGTGCAGTCCAGGTTCTGATTTTGTACATGGGTTGGTCGGCAATCGGCATCAATCTTGGGGTGGCTAGTCTCTTTGCCTTTTATCGGAGAGCAGTAAGTCCAGAGGCCATTGTAATTTTCCAGTTTCTTTTTCCTTTCTTGTTCATGGTTTTTTACCTGCTCTTCACTTATCTGGTTGATTCGCACTTCTTTTTGCTGTCTTATATCATTCAGGATACTAGCTCCAGGGACAATCTGGCCAAGCCGCTTTCTTTTTATGGCTGTTTGAGAAAGTCAGTCCTGTTGATGAAGGAGCGCAGGGGTCGTTATGTTCTGCTCAGCTTTTTTCTAGCTTCTTTTGGTGGGCTGATTGGGCTGGGCACTCATCTCCTGATGGATCTGATAAGGCAGTATATTGGTCCCTTGCTGGGGGAACTGGATGATTTACTTGGCCTGATTCAGATGATTCCTGTCCTAGTTTTCAGTAGCTTTTACTGTGTATTTGTTCTGGTTGTTCGGACAGTTTTTGCTGATACTCTGATGGAAAATGATGCAGAAGTGGTGGATTTTGGTGATTAATTTAGGAAGTAGCAAGACCAGACAATACTTGATAGAAACAAGAGGAAGGATATGAAATCAGTAACAAGAATCTTAATAACAGCTTTGGTGCTAACTGGGATAGGCTTTATTCCTCTCCCTTATGAATTAGAGACCGTGAGGCCGGCTTTGAATGCCAAAGACTTTGTCCAAGTTCAAGGAGGAACTGATAAAGGAAAAGGTAAAATCTATGTCATGGCTGTTGGTGTTTCCAAGGCCCGAGTGTTCAGTCTCTTTTTGACTCTGCTGCCTAATTACAGGCTGGAAACAGAGTATGTCTCTGTTCCTGAAAACTATTTCGATAAGGAGAAGGGACGGGAAGAGCGAGAGAACAGCACAATGGGGTCTTCCCATCTTAATGCCTTGCAGGTGGCTTATCAGGCTGCTGGTCGTACAGTTGAGATTAGGCATAAAGAGATTTACGTAGGTGGTATCAGCAGCGAGACGCCTCTGTCAAAGGAGTTGCAGCGAGGCGATGTGATTTTAAAGATTGACAATCAGACTTACACTAGCCCATACGACATCGTTGATCAGATGGAACAGCGGCCAGTTGGCGATGTGGTATCCATTGAGTACAGTCGTAATGGTGTAATCGGTTTGGCTAGCGGTCCTGTGATTGTGGATGAGACAACTGGTAAGCCTGGTTTGGGAATCGAATTGGGTTCTAAAGCTAGTGTTGCCATGAATCCTCTGACGGAGTTTAAGAGCAACGGTGTAGCAGGTCCCTCTGGTGGACTCATGTTCAGTTTGGAGCTTTACAATCAGCTCGTGTCTGAAGACATTACTAAAGGAAAAACTATTGCTGGTACTGGAACGATTGACCACAAGGGAAATGTTGGCCGGATTGGCGGGATAGAGATGAAGGTCATGGCTGCAGATAAGGCAGGCGCTGAGATTTTCTTTGTTCCTGATGATACTATTGACGCCGATATTGCCCAGTACAATCCCAAGTTGCGCTCTAACTACCATGAGGCACTTCGTGCTTCTATCAAAATCAAGAGTAAAATGAAAATCGTCCCTGTCAAAACCTTCAACGAAGCTTTGAACTATCTCAGAGAGATGGAATAAGGGACTTTGCTATTCTTGAATAATCAATAAAAACATAGGACCTTGCTGGTTATTTATCTGGCAAGGGCTTTTATTATAAAATTTTTTCAAATAATTGCCACCTTGGCACATAAATTCTTGCTTTCCAAATTGAAGTGTGATATATTTATAACATAAAGAGTGTTAAATATTTCTAACACAAGGAAAGGAGTCTATCATGAAAAAAAGTCAAAAAACGGGTGGCCTCATTGCGATGATTGCCGCAGCTCTCTTTATTGATTTTACTGTTTTATTTGGTTCTAGTCTTAGTTGGGGACCCAAGTTAGTTATTGCTGGTATTTCAGTGTTAGGTCAGATTGTAGCTATTTGGGGCTGGCTACACATGAAACCATGGCCTCATAAGAGTCAGAAAGGTAAGGGAAGGACTATTTTTGACTTGTCTGCTAAGCTGTACACGATGCTTTTGTTTGCAGCAACCATTTTTTATACAGTAGGGATTTGGGTTGCGACCCCAAGCGAAAGATTCGGCATTAAAGAATGGATTTTGGGAGTTGGCCTCGTTATTGAAGTGATTGTATTTGGTTTTTTCTCTTTGAAAAATGTCAAGGAAACTCCAGACGAACGCTTCTATGCTAATCTAGCTAAGGCAGCTAGCTTGATGTTTGTCTTTATACTAGGCGCACTGATGATCCTAGCAGTTATCATTGGGTACGTGGGTTCTTTCAATCTTTACATGGGTCAGATCTTTATTAGCATAGCTGCCTTGATTTGCATCTT
Organism: Streptococcus sanguinis; assembly: GCF_008329445.1. Taxonomy (GTDB): domain Bacteria; phylum Bacillota; class Bacilli; order Lactobacillales; family Streptococcaceae; genus Streptococcus; species Streptococcus sanguinis_O. The sequence continues at coordinate 102,511 of NZ_VIBR01000005.1, forward strand.
TGCGGTTGTCTATCTTATCTTAGAACGGAGAGGATAAACATGGCCAGAGAAAGCAAGATTATCACCAATCTCAAATCCGTTCGTGAGTCTATGGGTATGACTCAGCAGGAGCTAGCCGACCGCATCGGCATGCGGCGCGAGACAATTCTGCACTTGGAAAATAACCGCTACAACCCTTCGCTGGAAATGGCTCTCAAAATTGCTCAAGTCTTCAATCTAAAAGTAGAAGATCTCTTTGAACTCAGACAGAAAGAGGAGGCATAATTCTTTTCGAGACTTGCTATTAAGTTTGTTGTTCAGCTAGGGCTTGAAGCAAAAAGAAAAATCCTTTGAAACGTTGATTTCAAAGGATTTTTGTTATATAAATTACTTAACCTCTGTAAACACAACGTGCTTGCGAAGTTTTGGTGAATATTTCTTCAATTGAAGACGGTCTGGTGTGTTGCGTTTGTTTTTAGAAGTAAGGTACAAGCGTTCACCAGATTCTTTGTGTTCAAGTGTGATATTTACGCGCATGGTAGCTCCCTTCTATTATTCTGCTGCAGCAGCTTTGGCAATCTTACGGCCCTTGTAATATCCTTTAAGGGATACACGGTGAGAGCGTGAGTAATCACCAGTAGTTTCGTCAAAAGTTACAGTTGGAGCTGTCACTTTGTAGTGAGTGCGGCGTTTGTTTTTCTTCGCTTTGGAAGTGCGACGTGCAGGTACTGCCATTGTTTGTTTCTCCTTTTAGATTGTGAATTCGATTCAATTTGATGATTTTCATCAACTTTAACAGTATAACAAAACTTTTTTGTAAAGTAAAGTTACTTGACAGATTTTTTCTTCTTTTTGAGAAAAAACTGAGCTTCTAGTTGTCATCTTTCTGCTTGAGAGGAAAAAGTTTCAAATTCGTCTCTATATTTTCCTAATCTTCTGAAAATTTAAAAATTTTCCTCTGTAAAATACAGCCTAAGTGTGGTATAATAAAGCACAAAGATTACTGCAATGAAAGGGAAAGCTATGACAGATAAGGATATTCGTCACAGAAGTAAGATTTATGACAGTATGGTTAAATCTCCTAACCGTGCCATGCTTCGCGCGACGGGGATGACTGATAAAGATTTTGAAACGCCTATTGTTGGGGTGATTTCCACTTGGGCGGAAAATACACCTTGTAACATCCATTTGCATGACTTGGGCAAGCTGGCCAAGGAAGGCATCAAAGCAGAGGGCGCTTGGCCTGTTCAGTACGGGACTATTACCGTTGCGGACGGGATTGCCATGGGAACACCGGGCATGCGCTTCTCTCTGACCTCACGCGACATCATCGCAGACTCCATCGAAGCTGCCATGGGCGGGCACAATGTGGATGCCTTTGTAGCTATCGGGGGCTGTGATAAAAATATGCCAGGCTCCATGATTGCCATTGCTAACATGGATATTCCTGCTATCTTTGCCTACGGCGGAACGATTGCGCCGGGGAATCTGGATGGTAAGGACATTGACTTGGTTTCTGTCTTTGAAGGAATCGGGAAATGGAACCATGGTGACTTGACGGCTGAGGAAGTACGGCGCATTGAGTGTAATGCCTGCCCTGGCCCTGGTGGCTGTGGTGGTATGTATACAGCCAATACTATGGCGACGGCTATTGAAGTTCTGGGCATGAGTCTGCCAGGCTCCTCTTCTCACCCTGCTGAGTCGAAAGACAAGCAAGAGGATATCGAAGCAGCTGGCCGTGCTGTTGTAAAAATGCTGAAAATGGGGCTGAAGCCGTCTGACATCTTGACACGTGAAGCCTTTGAAGATGCAATCACGGTGACCATGGCTCTGGGTGGTTCTACAAATGCTACCCTGCACTTGCTGGCCATGGCTCATGCAGCCAATGTTGAATTGACGCTTGATGACTTTAATGTCATTCAAGAGAAGGTACCGCATTTGGCTGACTTGAAACCATCTGGTCAGTATGTTTTCCAAGACCTTTATGAGGTTGGTGGGGTGCCGGCTGTGATGAAATATCTCTTGGCAAACGGCTTCCTGCACGGTGATCGCATCACTTGTACAGGTAAGACGGTAGCGGAGAATCTGGCAGAATTTGCTGATCTGACACCAGGTCAAAAGGTCATTATGCCGCTTGAAAATCCAAAACGTGCAGACGGTCCACTCATTATCTTGCATGGTAATCTGGCTCCAGACGGCGCTGTTGCTAAGGTTTCTGGTGTTAAAGTACGCCGTCACGTCGGACCGGCTAAGGTCTTTGACTCGGAAGAAGCTGCTATTGATGCGGTACTTGCCGATGAGGTGGTCGATGGCGATGTGGTTGTAGTTCGCTACGTTGGACCAAAGGGTGGTCCTGGTATGCCAGAAATGCTGTCACTTTCGTCTATCATTGTAGGGAAAGGCCAAGGGGACAAGGTGGCCCTTCTAACCGACGGTCGCTTCTCAGGCGGTACTTACGGCTTGGTTGTCGGACACATTGCTCCAGAAGCTCAGGATGGTGGTCCGATTGCCTATCTTCGTACAGGTGATATGGTCACGGTTGACCAAGATACCAAGGAAATTTCCATGGCAGTCTCTGACGAAGAGCTGGCGAAACGTAAGGCAGAAACAACCATTCCACCGCTTTATAGTCGCGGGGTACTTGGTAAATATGCTCACATGGTATCCTCTGCAGCTAAAGGTGCTGTTACTGATTTCTGGAAACCAGAAGAAACGGGCAAGAAATAGCTTATATATGATAAAAGAACCCGCTGGTTTTTCTAGCGGGTTTGATATTTTTATTTTAAATGTAGATAAACTAAGTACCTTCTTATCTGGGACTAATCCCCAAGGCAATGCGGCCGAAGCGGCTGATACGGGTGATTTTCCAAGCAGGAGACCAAGTAACTTCGACAGAGGCACTTTCAATCTCATCTATTTTTTTAAGAGAGTCCATAATGGCGATGGGCAGGCTCTCAGCACAGTCACAGGCTGTATCGGTAAAGGTCATGACAACCTTGCAGTGGCCGTTTTCGTCTAAGTTGATTTCATAAATCAGCCCTAAGTTATAGACATCCAGCTCTACATCCGGATCGTAAATACGCTCGAGCTTCTCCACCAACTTATCCTGAATTGCAGCTGCTCGATCATTGATTTTGATATCGTCTCTCATGGCTATTCCCTTCTATCTGATTTGAATTGTTTTTATTTTCTCACAATTCTGACTTTTTTTCAAGCTATTTTGGAACATGAAAACGGATTTAGTTCTTCCAAATGAAAAATCCCTTTCGGGCTCCTCAAAATGGCGGACTTATGATAGAATATAAGTACTAAAGAAGGCGGAGGTCAGAAGATGAAATTACAAAAACCTAAAGGAACTCAGGACATTCTTCCTCAAGAATCAGCCAAGTGGCAGTATGTAGAAGACTTTGCCCGCAAGACATTTAGAAAATACAATTACGGCGAAATCCGCACGCCAATTTTTGAGCACTATGAAGTCATTAGCCGCTCGGTCGGGGATACGACAGACATTGTGACTAAGGAAATGTATGACTTCTATGACAAGGGCGACCGCCATATCACGCTGCGTCCAGAGGGGACAGCGCCTGTGGTGCGTTCTTATGTGGAGAACAAGCTTTTTGCTCCTGAAGTGCAAAAGCCTGTCAAAGTCTACTATATGGGCTCTATGTTCCGCTATGAGCGGCCTCAGGCTGGCCGTCTGCGGGAATTTCACCAGATTGGAGCAGAGTGTTTTGGATCCAGTAATCCTGCTACAGATGTAGAAATGATTGCCATGGCGGCTCAATTTTTCAAGGATATTGGCATTACCAATGTCATCTTGGAGCTTAACTCGCTGGGGAATCCTGAGAGCAGAGCTGCTTACCGTCAGGCCTTGATTGATTATCTGACTCCACTGAAGGCTAGCCTCTCAGCCGATAGCCAACGGCGCTTGGAGGAGAATCCGCTGCGCGTGCTGGATTCTAAGGAACCTGAAGACAAGGCGGCTGTACAAGGTGCTCCGTCTATTCTGGACTATCTGGATGAGGAGAGCAGTACCTACTTTGCGGCCGTTCGTTCCATGCTAGAGACCTTACAGATTCCTTATGTCATCAATACCAATATGGTCCGTGGCTTGGACTACTATAATCACACAATTTTCGAGTTTACGACAGAGGTGGCTGGTAGTCAGCTGACTATTTGTGCTGGCGGCCGTTATGATGGGCTGGTGGCCTACTTTGGTGGCCCTGAAACTCCAGGTGTTGGCTTTGGTATGGGCTTAGAACGCCTACTTCTCGTACTTGACAAGCAAGGAGTAGAGCTGCCGATTGAAACCGCTCTGGATGTTTATGTAGCTGTTTTAGGAGCTGGTGCTAATGGCAGAGCTTTGGAGTTAGTGCAGGCTCTCCGCGCACAAGGATTTGCGGCAGAAAGGGATTATCTAGACCGCAAGCTCAAGGCCCAGTTTAAGTCGGCTGATATCTTTAAAGCTAAAACTCTTATCACCTTGGGTGAAAGCGAAGTGGAGAGCGGTCAGGTGACTGTTAAGAACAATCATAATCGTGAGGAGATTACTGTTAGCCTATACCAAATCCAAGAAAACTATCAGCTTATTTTTGAGAAATTGGGGTTTTAAAGATTTGAACTTGACAGTCAAAAACGCTATAGTATCAGAGGCTTGAACGAACTTAGTTGACAACATGTCAATATATTTTCTAAAAAAATATCTTTAAAAACTTGAAACATAAAGTGATTATTGATATAATGTACCCGTTATATAAATTTGCTAAAGGAGAAACAACTATGGCACAAATTAAATTAACTCCAGAAGATCTACGCACATCTGCGCAAAGATACACTCAAGGTTCTGAAAATGTAACTCAAGTTCTTAATGAATTGACTCGTGAACAAGGTATTATCTCAGATAACTGGGATGGTTCTGCATTTGATAGCTTTGAAGCACAATTCAATGAATTGACTCCAAAAATCAGAGAATTTGCAACCTTGCTTCAAGATATTAATGCTCAATTGGTTAAAGTTGCTGACATTGTTGAGCAAACTGACCAAGATATCGCTGCACAAATTCACTAATTTTGTTATAACGGCTTTAGGAAGGCAAGAGCCTTCCTATTTTTGTAAAGATTAAAAATGAAAAAATGGCAGTTTCTTTCATGTTTGATAAGAAAATCGCTGCAATGTAAAGGCAAGCTCTGACAATCTGAATCAATATCTGAATTAGACTGTTAGAGCTGTTTGTGTCTTTCTGTGTGCTTTTTTATGTAACAATAAACTAAAGAAATTTAAAAAGAAAAAGAAATTTACATCCATGGGAAATAAAAAATTACTTAAGTATATAGGAAACGTTGTTTTAGTCATTGCCTTGCTGGCTGCAGTAGTGACGCTGAATGTCGCAGTGCAGAAGAATACAAGCAGCGCTAGAGACAGCAAAATCAAAACAGATCAAAAGACTAAACTGAATGTCGCGGTCGTCAATGAAGATCGGGCTGTTAAGGTTGACAAGAAAGAGTATAATCTTGGAGCTAGCTATGTCAAAAATCTAGAACGGGATGACTCTCAAAACTGGTACATCGTGACGCGTGGAGCTGCAGATGCTGGCCTGGAAAATGGGAAATACCAACTGGTCGTGACGATTCCAAGTGACTTTTCGGAAAAAGTGCTAGATGTCAATGCTATCAGTGCAGATCGGACAATCGTCACTTATAAAGTTAACGCTGCAGGAAATCAGCAGATTGAAAATGAGGCCAATAGTCTGGCTAAGGATATTATCGCAGATCTGAATAGCCAGTTGGTTGATATGTATATGGCAAGTATCTTGAGCAATCTATATACAGCTCAGCAAAATGTGCAGGCTAGTTCAGAGGTGCAAGTTACCAATATTGGCAATTATCGAACCAACTTGTTGGAGTCTGCCATTGGCTCTAAGAATATCTTCCCAACATTAGTCAGTATGTCTGCTTCATCTGTTGAAGCCAATAACTCTCTGAAGACGACTCTGGAAACTTATGCTAAGGCTTTTGATGACTTGGATAACTCTCAGGCCACTTATGGCAAGAATTTTGATAGTCTTCTCAAACAGCGAGCGGATGACCAAGTTAACTATGCCGCATTTATGAAGCAACTGATGGAAATGGACGAAAAAGTTGTCCATGATGATACTCAAAAACTCTACGCTAAGTTAGAAGAAACACAAAAAGATTTCACTAAACAGCTTGGCTCAACAGATGATGTGAAAGATGTGGATGTTGATAATGTCAGTCAGCAATTACAGGATTTGGAAACTGCTTTGGAAACTGAACGTGGTCAATTAGATGTCCATAAACAGCAGATTAAGGACTTTGTTGATAATAAATTAAGAACTTACTATGGTGTTGAAGAAGGCAAGCCTATTACTCTTAGCGCAGTGTTAGGAGATGCTATAACAAGCTACGATGCTTCTTTGAAGGCACAAATAGCTGAAGCAGTAAAAGCTTTGCCAGCTTCTCAACCAACAGAGGTGAAATTTGGATTGCCTGTTCCTGCTCTTGACTATTCAACCATTTCGCAATTTGGAACACCACAAGGAAATGGAAGTGCTGAGTTAGACAATTTGGCAGCAGCTGCAGAGAAAGCGGCTAGCTCTACAGCCGGCCCGGTTAATAGCCAGGTTGGAAAGGCTACTTTGTCAGTCACTCCACCAACAGGTGTAACAATTAAAACTATTACATACAATGGCGAAACAGTAACAAATGGGCAAGAAATTAATTTGGCTGAAGGCGCTAATTTTAATGTGCAGTTCAGTGTAGCTAGTGATGCTGCAGCCACTTCAGTTGACAGCTCAATTGATATTTCTCTGAATGGTATTAAGGTTGCAAGTGCGCCGGTGAATGTAGAGGATGCACAAAAAGCGGCAGCGGCATATGGAGCTAAAGTACAGGAGATTTCTTCTGCCTATCAACACGTTATGTCTTTAATCCAAGTTTATAATTCTTTTGATGAGTTAAAAAATAAAGATATGTCCGAATCTTTATCTACCCTTTTGATAAATGCTATTAATTCGAATCTAGATAGTTATCAAAATAGCTTGTCTAAAAGTAACGATGGTAAGAGTCAAGGGGTTAAAGAAACCTTGGATGAAACGATTAGTAACTTGAAAAACAAGATTGAAGATGTCAAAGGAACGAACTCTAAACTCGCAGCAGAGATTGGAGAACAGCTCAAACTTTATGAAAATCTACAAACTAGAATGTCAGATATTTCAAAAGCTCAGGCTTCTTCTACAGAGGCATTGGCTAAAACAGACACCGATTTGTCATCTCTGAATTCAGAATTCTCATCCTTGCTGTCTTCGACTTCTGGCGTTAAGTCTTCTTCACAGACCAATGTGCAGGCAGCTGATAGTGTCAACCAGATCTTCAGCAGCTTCAATCGTGAGTTGGAAAATGCGCAAGGAACGACAGAGAAACTGTCTGCGAATGCTGAAAGCTTGATGGGGCAATTCAATAAGGAATTGGAAGATAATGGCAACTTTGTGGAGTCCTTTGTCAAGGTTCTTAACAATGCCTATGAGAACGGTGTTCCTAATGAAGTATTGCTGGACTTCCTATCTAATCCAGTTGCTCAATCTTCTTCATCTGTCAAAGCGACTGTCAATGTTTACCGTCCATTTACTTGGATTCTCTTGTTGGAGATTGTCAGTCTCTTTACGGCTTATCTCTTTGCAACGCAAAATATTGTGCGCAAGGTTAAAGACCGCTTTAAGCTTAATAAACTACAAGATACAGATATTACGACTGTGGGCATTCTAGGCTTCCTGTCTCTGACGATTGGTCTGGTCATTGGGATTGTCTCCAGCATGCAGCTTCATATCGGCAAGGAATATGTTCCATCTTGGGTCTTGTTGATTGTGGTTGCTAGCTTTGTCTTGATTCAGGGACAGTATTTGTTCCTCAAGCATCTGCGCGTGATGGGCATGGGCTTGGCTTTCTTCATGATTATCAGCTTTGTCTACCTATCTAATGCTATTGGTACGACAGCTAGTCTGACTGGCTTCCCAGCCTTTATCAAGAGCTTGAATGCCTTGTCTGTGCTAGAAGGCATGCTGTCAGGTTACTTTGACGGCAAGACCGCTGGCTTCTTTGCCATCTTTGGTTTGATTGTCTTGCTGGCTCTGCTAGTTGCAGCTAATATCTTTATCAAGACTAGAACATTAAAAACTGAGGAAGTTTAAAAGAGTATGAAAAGAATTCTGTTTTTATTCCTACTCCTAAGTTCGTTTGCGGTGACGGCTGTCGCCGCAGATGAGCTAAAGGATAATCGTCTGCAGATAGATAATTCGCGGATTGAAAAAGAGCAAGAACTGAACTTTGGTGCACAATCGGAAGGCACCAAGTCTCTTTTCGTTGCTGAGAATCAGGAAAAAATTCAGGAAATGAAGCAGTATCAAAATAAACAGTTGGCCACAGAAGCGGGACAACTGTTTTCTGCTATACAGGGGCCGACGGATATTTACCATTCCAAGGAGCTTTTTCAGCCGGGAACGGAAAAATTGTCCAAGCTGCAGACGAGTTTGAAAAGCGATGATGAAAGCAGCTGGGATGATTTTCTGCCAGGAGTAGTCTACTTTGTAGCAGCCATACTCTTGGTCAGTATGACTGTCTTTGTCAGCTATCGTATCAGTAAGGGAGAAGTATAAAATGGAAGGACATATCAATATCACCCTCCGTTTGCGGGATAAGGACGTGGATATTCGCATTCCTAAGCGGATTGAGGTCCGTCGTTTCATTCGGGAGATTGATCAGATTTTCAATATCGAAGGAAAGCGCCATAAGTATCAGCTGCGGATTATTAACAAGGGGCTGATACTGGATGAGGGCAAGGTTTTGGCTGATTATCCAGTCACAACAGGAGATTTAGTAGAGATTGAGGAGATTTAAGGTGACTGAGGAAAAATTTGTATTTGCTGAACAAGAGTTTATCTATGAAAAAAATGATAAGAATTGGAGCCTAACACTGAAGCGTTCGGATGTAGCAACGCAGGATTTGCGGGAGCTCTTGCTTTTGGACCTGCACCATCCGCTTTTCTTGGAACAGGAGACTAAGGCCGACCACGATAGTGTCTACTTCACCTATCAGATTGAGCCTTTAGGGCTTTCTAAAGAAGAGATTGAAAAGCGCACGATTTCTGAGCGGATTCGTCTGGCTCTCAATGTGTTTGCTCTAGAAGCGGCACTGGAATTGCCGGTTACTTTTTTGTTGCATCCTAGCAATCTCTTTATTACCAAGGATGCGCAGGCGAAGATTGCTTATCGCGGAGTTCCCAGCATCATGACACCTCAGGCTATTTCTCGGGAGGACTTTTTGCGTCAGGCCAAGTGCTTTGCGGTGACGCTCTTTGCAGATCTGGACTTTATGGAGCTTTACAAGGGCTCGTTGGAGCTAGAAACTCTGCCAGATTTCCTAGTGGAACTGCGTGAGGCTGACAGTTTGGAAGATGCAGTTGCTGTTTTGGAGAAATCTTATCAGGAAAAGGCTGCAGAAGAAGCAGAGAAGCAGACACTGGTCTCCAAGCGCCAGCATAAGATTTTCAAACTGGCGACCATCTGGCTGACAGCAGCTGTTGTGATTTTGACCATTCCTTTGATTTACTTGATTTTCATACAAAATCCTTTCAAGGAAAAGCTGTTACAGGCGGATACTGCCTTCATCAAAGTGGACTACAGTAAAGTCATCGATGAGCTGGAGGGAATCTCTCCTAAGAGTCTGCCGAATACACAGAAATATGAACTAGCCTATTCTTATATCCAGGGGCTGGAATTTTCCGATGATCAGCGTAAGGTCATCTTGAACAATGTCACACTAAAATCAGATGATTTGTATCTCAATTACTGGATTCAAGTTGGACGTAATGATTTTGAAGATGCTTTAGACACAGCCAAACGGATTAATGACTCAGATCTAATCATCTACGCCTTGACGCAGGAGATGAAAAAGGTGCGTGAGGACGATAGTTTGTCTGGTAAGGATCGGGAGACTAAGCTTGAGTCCTTGGAAGGCGAGTATAAGAAATACTGGGATAGCCGCAAGGAGCTTCTAACTGGTGATTCTAGCTCAAGCGCTTCTGGCGAGGAAGGTTCTTCAGGAGCAAGCTCTTCCTCCAGCAGTGAAGCGTCATCTAGCAGTAGCGCGAAGGAGTAAGTATGAGCAAGACAATCATCATCTATACAGACCATCTGCGCTATGAGCTGCAGCTGACAGAGGACAAGAAAGTTCTCTTGGCAGCGAGCGAGAAGGCTCAGCTTTATCTGCCCCATCAGGAGACTCCTATCCAGCTTCAGCTAGCTAAAGGGCAAGTCTTTTATCAGATGGGGGAAGAAACGGGTGTCGTAACTGACGGCCTGACCTTGGGTAATCTGACCTTGTATCAATCTGATTCAGAACCGGCCGTTTACGACCTGCTGGACAGAAAAGAATTACTCATCAGTGACCAGAAGGGAGCAGACATCAGTCTGGAAGCGCCTTTGGAATTGCTCTTGAAACGAACGAATGATTCTTGGCTTTTGACCAAGATGCGAGGTCAAGTTTATCTCAATCACGTTGAGTGGACGGGAGACCAAATCCAGTTGGAAGCCGGCGACGAGCTGAGCTTGGAAGGTATTTGTCTCAAGGTCTATTCAGAAGAAATCTGGGTGACTGGTCCAGCTACGGTCAGTTCTAACCTGACCTTGCGGGGCGCTTCTCGCCATGGTTTTTACCCAGACTATCCAGACTATCACCGCTCACCACGGATTATCTATCGGAGCTCAGAGGACAAAATCCAGATTGCTCCGCCAAGCAAGGAGCCTCAAAAGCCCAATGATGAGCTCTTGAGACTGATTGTGCCGCCGCTTCTTATGGTTGGGGTGACGGTACTGATTACACTAGTTCAGCCGCGGGGGATTTATATCCTCGTTACAGTTACTATGTCAATCGCCAGTGCTATCTTTTCGGTTCGAGGTTTCTTCAAAAACCGCAAGAAGTTCAAGGAAGACAAGAAAGAGCGCATTGATCTTTATCACCTCTATCTAAAAGACAAGGCTATTGAGCTGAACAAGCTGGAACGTGAGCAGCGTGATGGCATGCTTTACCATTTCCCAAACATTAACGAACTGACAGGTCTGGTGACAGACTACAGCCACCGCATCTACGAGAAGACACCGCTTCACTTTGACTTTCTTTACTATCGCTTGGGACTTGGCCAGGTGCCAACCTCCTATAAGCTGACCTATGGTCAAGAGGAGCGGAGCGGAAAGAAAGATGCGCTGGAAGAGGAAGGCTATGCTCTCTACACTCGGCATAAGAAAATTCCCGATCTTCCTATCGTGGCTAATCTCAGCCATGGGCCGGTCGGCTATATCGGTCCGCGCAATCTGGTCCTAGAACAGCTCCAGCTCTTGGTCATGCAGTTAGCGGTCTTTCACTCCTACCACGATGTGCAGGTGATTACCATCATGCCAGAGGAGGAGCGCGACCAGTGGGATTGGCTGCGCTGGCTGCCGCATGCAACTCTGCAAGAGCTGAACGTCCGTGGCTTTGTCTATAACCAACGGACGCACGATCAGGTTCTAAACAGTCTCAACCAAATCCTGAAATTGCGCAAGGCGCAGAAGGAAGAAGCGACTCGGCAGGAGACGACGCTTTACAGCCCTCACTATGTGGTCTTGGTCACAGATGAAAAGCTGATTCTCGACCATATCATCATGGAGTTCTTCACAGAGGATCCGACTGACCTGGGCTGCTCACTGATCTTCGTGCAGGATGTGATGAGCTCGCTGTCTGAGAATATCAAGACGGTTGTCAATATCAAGGACCGCAACACTGGGCAGTTGGTCATGGAAGAAGGAATCCTTAGAGAGATTGATTTCCGCTTGGATCATTTCCCAGAAGGCTATGACAAGGAGCGAATCGCTCGGACCTTGGCGCCACTCAACCACTTACAGAATCTCAAGAGCTCAATCCCTGATACTGTGACCTTTATGGAGATGTATGGGGCAGAGACCTTCTCAGACCTGCAAGTCTTGCAAAAGTGGCAACAGAATGCGCCTTATAAGAGTTTGGCGGTGCCTATCGGCCTGCGGGGCAAGGAAGACCTGGTCTACCTCAACCTGCATGAAAAAGCTCACGGCCCGCACGGGCTGATTGCCGGGACAACCGGATCTGGGAAGTCAGAGACCATCCAATCCTATATCCTGAGTCTAGCCGTCAACTTCCACCCACACGATGTGGCCTTCCTGCTCATCGACTACAAGGGTGGGGGAATGGCCAACCTCTTCAAAAACCTGCCCCATCTCTTGGGCACCATTACCAACTTGGACGGGGCCCAATCCATGCGGGCGCTGGCTTCCATCAATGCGGAGATTCACCGTCGGGAGCGGCTCTTCAGAGAGTTTGAAGTCAATCATATCAACCAATATCAAAAGAAATTTAAGAACGGGGAAGCGACTGAACCTCTGCCTCATCTCTTCCTCATCTCGGATGAGTTCGCAGAGCTCAAGGTCAACCAGCCTGACTTTATCAAGGAGCTGGTATCTATCGCTCGGGTCGGGCGTTCCCTCGGGGTCCACTTAATCCTAGCTACTCAGAAGCCCTCTGGGGTGGTGGATGACCAGATCTGGTCCAACTCCCGCTTTAAGCTGGCGCTCAAGGTGGCAGACCGGACGGACTCAATGGAAATGCTTAAGACACCAGATGCGGCAGAGATTACCCAGACTGGCCGGGCTTATCTGCAGGTCGGCAATAATGAAGTCTATGAACTCTTCCAGTCAGCCTGGTCAGGGGCAGACTACCAGCCGGATAAGGACGAGATGGGTATCGAAGACCATACCATTTACCTAATCAACGACCTAGGCCAATACGAAGTGCTCAATCAAGACTTGTCAGGACTTGACTTAGCCGAGGATATCAAGGAAGTACCGACAGAGCTGGAGGCTATTGTCAGCCAGATCCAACTACTGACAGAGAGCCAGCAGATCCCACCAGTACCACAGCCATGGCTACCACCGCTTAAAGAGCGGATGACCCTGCAGGAGCTGGAACCTATCCAGCCGCAGGAAGCTTGGGAACAAAAGAAGCCTGTCTCCGTCCTTCTGGGAATGGCGGATATTCCGCAGGCGCAGAAGCAAGAGCCTGTCTCTGTCAACCTATCCAAGGATGGGCATATTCTGCTCTACGGAAGTCCTGGTACGGGGAAGACAACCTTCCTGCAAAGTGCGGCCATGGACTTGGCTCGCAAGTTCAGTCCTAAAGATGTCACCCTCTACCTAATGGACTTCGGTACCAATGGTCTGGCACCACTGGGCCAATTACCACAGGTGGCCGATACCCTGCTTTTGGATCAGACAGAGAAGATTGCCAAGTTTGTGCGTATCATGGAGCGGGAGCTCAACCGGCGTAAGAAGCTCTTGTCCGACTACGGTGTTGGTACATTGGAGCTCTACCGTCAGGCTAGCGGTCAGCAAGAGCCGGCTATCGTCATCCTGCTGGATAGCTATGAGTCCATGAAGGAAGAAGCTTATGAAGCGGAGCTCTTCAAGCTTTTGGTGCGGATCTCACGTGAAGGTCTCAGCATCGGTGTTCACCTCTTGGTGACAGCGGGCCGTCAGTCCAACCTTCGGGCGCAGTTCTACGCCAACTTCAAGCACCAGCTGAGTCTGCCACAGAATGATGTAGGAGAAGTCCGCTCGATCGTGGGCTCTACCCCTCTTGCGAAAACCATGGAAGACATCAAGGGCCGGGCGCTCATGAAGCGTGACGAGGTTGATGTTATCCAGCTGGCTTTACCAGTAGCGGGTGCCAATGATGCGCAAGTCCTCAACAACCTGCGTCAAGAAGTCGCTTCTCTCCAAGAAGCTTGGACTGGACAACGCCCAAGTGCCATTCCGATGGTACCAGAGGAGTTGACGTTAAATTATTTCAAAAATATGCCAAGCGTTCAAGCGGCTTTAGCAGAGTCAAAACTTCCAATTGCAATCAATTATGAAGAAGCTGAGAGCGTAGATATTAGTTTATCTACTTTAAAGAATATTTTAGTTTTATCTGATAATAAACAAGCTCTTCAGTATTCGATTTCCCACTTATTTAGTGTACTTAATTGCTGTGTGTATAATGTACATATATTGCTAGTAGATCCGAGTGAAGAATATGGAGCCTTGCAAAAAAAATCAAACGCTTATCTTTCAGGAGAAGATATAATTGAATTATTTAATAGCGTAAATATGGAAATTTCTAACAGAAAAACTTCGCCAAAAGAGGTTCAAACATTTATTGTTATACCTGACTTAGCTTCATTTATTGAAAAAGTATCTATATCTGAAAATGAGTTTTATCAATTATATGTTAATGCGTCTAAATACGGCATTCACTTTGTTACAGCTGGCTCAAAATCTGTATTCTTTAAATCGAATCCTATAATTAAAGTTATTAAGGAGAATATTACAACGGCTATCATTGGAATGCGCTTATATGACCAAGCGATTATAGAACATAACTTAAATAATCGCGAGGAAAAATTGCAATGGGATCAAGCTTATGTTTATGATAAAGGAAGAACTCAGAAAGTAAAATTAATCAAACAAGAAATAGAGGAATAAGACATGTCAGAAAAATTATATCCGTTAGGAACAGTAGTATATTTGCAAGAAGGAACAGAAAAACTCATGATTATTGGTCGAGGAGTTGTTTACAAGGATCAAGAAACAAACTCAGAAATGTTTGTCGATTATATGGGTTGTCTTTATCCTAACGGCATTAATCCGAATAATACAATCTTCTTTAATGAAGAAAATATTGATAGGGTAGTTTTTGAAGGATTTGTTGATGAAGAAGAAGAACGCTTTGCAGAAATTTATAAAAATTGGGAAGAAACTATTACAATTCCAAGGAAAAAAATAGACTGAGATGAGTTTTAGCGGAGGTAAGAACATATGAACTACAAAGAGAGAATTGCAGCTTTAAATGATTTTAAATCTGCAATATCAGGAGGAGATACTACTGATGACGTATCAGGAGTTTCTTCAGATGTTGCTGATTGGGAAGGTAACGCTTATACCAAGTTTGGGGACTACATTAAAACAGTTAAGACAGATTCTGCTGATATTGCTGGGAAAAAGACGGCTTTTTTAGGTGAAATAGATGGTAGGATTGCTGAAGTGCAAGCTATGTTTGATACGGAAGTTGCCTTAAACAAATGGCGATTGAGTATGATTCATGATGCAAAAAATCCTACCAATAATAAGAATCTTATTCGGTCTTCTATTAATCAGGCAGATATGGATTCTAGTGTCCGGGATTATTTGTTAAGCATGGTATATTAGTTAGGAGGAATTATGACAACAATTAAAATGGATAAAGAATCATTTGTATCAGCAGTTGAAAAACTAAAACAGAATGTGGATACCTATACACAATGTGTATCTTCTTCAGTTGCTCAACTTAGTTTACTTCAAAGTGACCTGTTGGGGAGTGGCTATACTAAAATGTTTGATAAAGTAAATTCGGAGTTAGAAAATCAAAAAATTTTAGCGGCAGAATGTGTTGTATTATCTGAAAGTGCAAAAAGTTTTGCAGAAGAGATATCATCAGCGGAATCATCAGTTTCGTTTTAAGTAAGGAGAACAGATAATGGGGAAAATACAATATGATTCATATCAACACCAGCAATTTCAATCAGAGTTGAAAAAAATTGGAGATGGATTTGATGATTTAATTACTGAATTAGGTAACGTAAAAAGCTCGGCTTCTTCTCTTCTAAAAGGAGAGGCAGCCGATGCATTAGAAACTGCTATTGATGACTTAACTTCAAAACTAACGAAAGCAAAGAACAATTGGCAGACAACAAATACGAACGCTAAATCAATTGAGAATATCATAAAGCAAGCAGATAAAACAGCTGCTAAAGTCGTCAAACCTTAAATGCTAACGTAATAATTATCAATATAAAAAGGAGCAAACACGATGGCAGATGGAGTATTTAATATTCCAATGAGCGAATATTATAACAAATCAAGTGAATTTAAAGGAAAAATCTCAGAACTTATTACTAATGTTGAAAATAATTTTTTAAATAAAGTCAGCGAGAATATTGGTAAACTAGACTCACAAGATTCTAGTGTTGTAGAGGGATTTGCTTCTTATACAGGAGCTAAAGAAAAGTTAAAAACACTTAAAGAATATGAAACTAAATTAACAAATATGGCAGGAGAAGGGGGAAGTAATCCTCTAAATGGAGTTGTCAGTCTTGATAAACAATACAGCGGGAAATTTTCGGATATTTCAAAAGGCGTTGGATCCCAAACTGTAGCTTCTGCTATTTCTGTAATTAACAGAAATGTCGAATCTGAAAAATTTAGTAGAGAACTTCAGCTTCTAATAAATAAATTAGGTAAGGATTTTACAAACAATGCAATTGTGAGGGGGCTTTTAGCGCTTGCGAAAACAAATCCAATGAAAGCTTTGGAAAAATTTTTAAGCGACCCAACTTTTCAAAAGATTCTTGGAGAAAATAGTAAAGCTTCAAGTATTATCTGGTCTATTCTATACAAATTTGATGACTGGAGTAGATTGGGAAATTTTGAAAAAGTAATTGATACTATTTTCTCGAACCAAAATATTGTAAATATTTTAGATAAAGCCCCTGGTTTCATTCAAGATAAATTCTTAAATACATTAATTAAGCTTTCTGAAACTAATGGTTGGCAACTTTTAGATAAAGGAAAGAAAGTGGCTGAATGGATCGGTAGAATCGGGGAACTGCAACCTGTGAAATGGATGACTGCACTTGCTAATACAAAAATCGGAAAGGCGATAACGAACCCTTGGCTTACACTTGGATTAACTGCAGTAACATCCTCAGTAAATGAATTTACGGACCCAAAGAGCAAAGCTTATCATCATACTGGGAAAGCGATAGTTGGTGGAACTGTTGATGCAATACTTTCCATGGGCCTTGTAGAAGGAGCGCTTATCGGTAGTAAAATTGCTGGCGGACCGGGAGCTCTTGTTGGTGGCGGTATTGGTTTAATTAACACAGTTGTACAGCACTTCTTCTATCCTAATATGAAGAAAGATGTAAAGAATTGGACTTATGACAGGATAGATGATTTAGGGGATCCAACATCAGCAACTTATATGATAGTAAGATCAGCTACGGGAGTATCATTTCCTCTATTAAATGATTTATTTGGTTCATGAGAATATTCTTTATATCTAAAACATAAATTAATATATTTTTGATGAAAGGAGACTTACAATTTTGAAACAAACGATTTTTAATGCTTCACTAGAAGAAAGTATGAACCTAGTAACAGACAAGTATATCAAAACTTCACTAGAGGATTTTAATGAAAAAGGTTATGGGAAAAAGATTTTGGGATTTTTTACAATGCAATTTTTTCTATTTTTATTCTTTCTTCTAAGTATTTCTCTTGGTTCTAAAAAATTGCAGTTTTTCTCATTGAATATAGGCTTAATAAACGGTATTGTATTTGGTTTAGGATTTATCATTCTTTTTTCCTACTTAAATGATGTGAGGAAAATAAAGAATCAGTCAGTTTTATCTTACTACTATTTCAATAAGTGGATGTATCTTATGATTACAATCCTCTATACGCAATTTTTAGTAATAGGAATATCAGGTGCAGGAATGATATTAGGTGGAATTTTATCTAGTGTGTTGTATACTTCCTTTTTCATCATCTTTTTTATTGGATTATTTCAAAGCTTCCAGAGAAATACACTTGAAATTTTGTATAAACAGCGAAATTATTCAAATCCAACGGCTGATTTCATCAATCGCTTTGTTTCGTTTGCTAAAAAGTACGGTGGACTCATTATTTTAATATCAATTATTTTACGTATTGTTTTTCCAAATTCTGATATTATCCAACAAGATGGAATTATTAATTCAATCGGGAAGGCCATTATTCCAATATTTTTTCTTCCCTTAATTTATTTTGGGTATGCTTTAGCAGTTGACAATTTCCAAGGTTACTATCTTCAAAAATACTTAGAAGATTACCGACAACTATCAGGATACTCTGTTGAAGAATGGTACGGTAAAGATTCTCAGAGATATAAGGAATCGTTAAAAAATGAAGATTAATATCTTCATTTCAGATTGAAGACAAAGTCCTTAGCACACAATTTTCTAAGGGCTTTTCTTTTTGTAAAGTAGTATCATAGAGGTAAGAGAAGTTGTGAGGTGCAAGTTATGTTTCACAAAGAAAAACCAGATTATCATCGCTGCCAATATGGCTTCTATACGATAGACGAATTGGTCCCAGAGGATCACTTTCTTCGCCAAGTGGAATCAGAGGTTGATTTTGACTTTATCTATGACTTAGTTGAAGATACCTATAGTCCAGATAATGGTCGTCCTAGTCTCGATCCCGTCATGTTAGTCAAAATTCCCTTGATTCAATGTTTTTATGGCATTCGCTCTATGCGCCAAACCATTAAAGACATTGAAGTAAACGTAGCTTATCGTTGGTTTCTTGGACTAAGCTTGGATGACAAGGTGCCTCATTTTACCACATATGGAAAGAATTACAGTCGTCGCTTTCAAGATAAAGCACTGATGACTGAGATATTTTCACAAGTACTCCATCAAGCTTTATGTGCTGGTTTAATTGATCCTTCGGAAATATTTGTGGATGGTACCTATATCAAAGCGGCCGCTAACAGTCACAAGTATCATAAGGAAATGGTTGCCCAACAAGCTAAATTTATGAGGGAGCAATTGGAAGTTGAGATTGATGTAGATAGGAGAAAACACGAAAAAAAGTCCTTAAAGCCCGCAAAAGAAAGCGAGGCTAAAGAAAAGAAAATCTCAACGACAGATCCTGAGAGTGGTTGGTTCCACAAGGGTCAACACAAGGAAGTATTTGCCTATTCTGCCCAAGTAGCGTGTGATAAGCATGGCTGGGCCTTGGCTTATAGTGTTGAAGCAGGAAATGTTCATGACAGTCAGGCTTTCCCTGCCCTTTTTTCAAAGTTAGAAGCTTTCTCCCCACGTTACATTATTGCGGACTCAGGCTATAAGACCCCAGCCATTGCCCATTATTTATTACAGCGAAACATCATCCCTGTCTTCCCCTATACCCGCCCCAAGGGAGTAAGGGGGAACTTAAGACCCAGTGATTTTGTTTATGATGCTTTCTATGACTGTTACCTCTGTCCAGAGAACCAAGTATTAGCCTATCGCACGACGACCCGAGCAGGCTACCGTGAGTATAAGAGTCACCCAAAAGTATGTGTCGCCTGTCCCCTATTATCCGTTTGTACCCAGAGCCAGAATCAGCAGAAAGTCATCACAAGACATGTATGGAAAGATGACCTTGAATTTTGTGAAGAGATTCGATACAAAAGAGGGATGAAGGAGCTCTATAAGAAGAGCAAAGAAACCATCGAGCGGCTCTTTGGGACAGCCAAAGAATACCACAACCTCCGTTATACAAGAGAGAAAGGCAAGTCCAAGATAGAAGATAAGGTTGGGCTTACTTTGGCATGTTTGAATCTTAAAAAACTAGTAAAAATGAGGGTGGACAAGCCTTTTTATTTTGTTCAAATGACCATTATTCTATCAAAAGATGAAATATTAGCCTGACAAACAGAAAAAGACAAACACCATTTGGAATGTTTGTCTTCGGTCTAAAATGAAGATTAATATCTTCATTTTTTAACATAAACAGATTATTGTTTTTTTATCCTTATTATTAGATTTATATCTTTTAGTCACATTCTATTGTCCAAAAACGCAAAATTTTCTAACCCCATCCTTCCCCCTTATGCTATAATAGTCTATAGAAAGTTGAGGGAATGATGAAGAAAATATTATTGGTGGTTCTGGTGCAGGGCTTGGCTATCTTTGTGATTACTGGTCTGCTTTGTTTATTTATGCGGGGGGATTTTTTCTTCCGTGCTTTGGCGCCGATTTTTGGTCTGGCAGCGGGTGGTTTTCGCTTCGTGACGGCCATGGTGACAAAAGCATTTGCACCTAGTCTCTATGAGGATAGCAAGAAAAAGGAATAATCTATAGAGCTGACAGTGGGTCTGGGGTCTTCGCCTCAGGCCTACTTTCATAAATGTCAGCATTAGTCATGCGGTGTTTTAATATTTTTTAGAAAAAGAACGGACAGAAGGGCTTTCTTAGGCGCTTTGTGGTAAAATAGTAACAGAATTAAAAATTTGGAGAGTAAAGATGAAACGTTCTATGTATGCTGGGCGTGTTCGCAAGGAACATGTTGGTCAGGAAGTCACTTTAAAGGGCTGGGTAGCTCGCCGTCGGGATTTGGGCGGTCTGATTTTCATTGATTTGCGCGACCGCGAAGGCATTATGCAGCTGGTCATCAATCCTGAGACTGTGGCTGCTGAAGTCATGGCGACCGCAGAAAGCCTGCGCAGTGAGTATGTGCTGGAGGTGACAGGTAAGGTGGCTGCGCGTGAGCAGGCCAATGACAAGCTGGCGACAGGAAGCGTGGAGCTACATGTGGAAAGCCTGACTGTCTTAAACACAGCCAAGACAACGCCTTTTGAAATCAAAGACGGCATCGAGGTGAATGACGATACGCGTTTGCGCTACCGTTATCTGGACTTACGCCGGCCAGAGATGCTGGAAAACTTCAAGCTCCGTGCCAAGGTGACTCACTCTATCCGCAACTATCTAGATGAGCTGGAGTTTCTTGATGTGGAAACACCTTTCCTATCTAAGTCAACGCCAGAAGGAGCGCGTGATTACTTGGTACCTAGCCGGGTTCATCAGGGACATTTTTATGCTCTGCCTCAGAGTCCGCAGATTACCAAGCAGCTCTTGATGAACGCTGGTTTTGACCGTTATTACCAGATTGTTAAATGCTTCCGAGATGAGGACTTGCGCGGTGATCGTCAGCCAGAGTTTACTCAGGTAGACTTGGAGACTTCTTTCTTGTCTGATCAGGAGATTCAGGACATTACAGAAGGCTTGATTGCTCGTGTGATGAAAGAGACCAAGGGTATTGAGGTGACTCTGCCTTTCCCGCGTATGAAGTATGATGATGCCATGGCTCTTTATGGGGTTGATAAACCTGATACCCGTTTTGAGATGTTGTTGCAGGACTTGACAGAGCTTGTCAAGGGAGTTGACTTCAAGGTCTTTTCAGAAGCTCCAGCTGTCAAAGCTATCGTAGTGAAAAATGCTGCAGATAAATACTCTCGCAAGGATATCGACAAGCTGACAGAACAAGCGAAACAGCATGGTGCTAAAGGTCTTGCTTGGGTGAAAGTGGCTGATGGTGAGCTGGCTGGTCCAGTTGCTAAGTTCTTGACAGACTTGACAAGTCAGTTGACAGAAGCTTTACAGCTTGAAAATAATGACCTAATTCTCTTTGTTGCTGATACTTTGGAAGTGGCAAACGCTGCTTTGGGAGCTCTTCGTGTACGCTTGGCCAAAGAGCTGGACTTGATTGACCAAGATACATTTAACTACCTTTGGGTGGTGGACTGGCCCATGTTTGAATGGTCAGAAGAAGAGGGTCGCTACATGAGTGCCCACCATCCTTTTACCCTGCCTCAGAAAGATTCTGAGCAAGAGCTGGAAGGCGACCTGAGCAAGGTGCGGGCTGTGGCCTATGATATCGTCCTCAATGGCTATGAACTGGGCGGCGGCAGTCTTCGGATCAACCAGAAAGACTTGCAGGAGCGGATGTTCAAGGCACTTGGCTTCTCAGCTCAAGAAGCTGCTGAGCAGTTTGGCTTCCTTTTGGAGGCTATGGACTATGGTTTTCCACCGCATGGTGGCTTGGCTCTGGGCTTGGACCGCTTTGTGATGCTCTTGGCTGGTGAAGAAAATATCCGCGAAGTCATCGCCTTTCCGAAAAATAATAAGGCTTCTGATCCAATGACACAGGCACCTAGTCCAGTGTCGGTAGCTCAACTAGAGGAATTAAGTTTACAAGTGGAAGCACATGAAGAAGACTAATTTTTACAAACTCTTTCGCTATTATGTCCGCAGATTTGCTTATAATTTTAAGATTTTGCGGTCTTTAAAGAGTATCTCGCGTGAGAAGTACGATGAGAAGATTTCTGCCTCGCTTGTCTATGGCTTTTTGTCAGCTGTCGCAGTCAATTTCTTCTTTCAGCCGGGGCATGTTTATTCCAGCGGGGCGACTGGTTTGGCGCAGGTCATTACTGCCCTCAGTACTCGTTTCTTTGGTTTTACCATTCCGGTTTCTGTGACTTTTTACGCCATCAATATTCCGCTGATGATCCTGGCTTGGTACCAGATTGGGCATAAATTTACCATTTTCACCTTTATCACGGTTACCATGAGCTCGCTTTTTATCCAGTTTGTGCCGGAAGTGACTTTGACTGATAATCCTATTATCAACGCCCTTTTCGGTGGTGTGGTCATGGGCACAGGGATTGGCTTTGCCCTTAAGTCCAGTATTTCCAGCGGTGGGACTGATATTGTCAGTCTGACTGTTCGGAAAAAAACAGGTCGGAATGTCGGGAATATTTCCTTGATTGTCAATGGGATTATTATGCTGATTGCGGGTTTGACCTTTGGCTGGGAATATGCGCTGTACTCCATGATTACTATTTTTGTATCAAGCCGAGTGACAGATGCTGTCTTTACCAAGCAGAAGCGCATGCAGGCAATGATTATCACCAGTCATCCAGATAGGGTGATTGATAAGATTCACAATAAGCTGCATCGTGGGGCGACAGTAATCCATGGTGCTGAGGGAACTTATAATCATGAGAAAAAAGCTGTTCTGGTG
Organism: Streptococcus sanguinis; assembly: GCF_008329445.1. GTDB lineage: Bacteria > Bacillota > Bacilli > Lactobacillales > Streptococcaceae > Streptococcus > Streptococcus sanguinis_O. Next base: position 125,253 of record NZ_VIBR01000005.1, read on the forward strand.
ACGGTTATTACCCGAGCTGAGTTTAATGAATTTAAGCAAATCATGAAGCAGACCGACCCAGCTGCCTTCGTCTCCGTTGCAGACAATGTCCATATCTTGGGACTCTTTGTTGAGGAGTGAAGATATTCATTAATCTTGGGAATGCGAAGTAGTATAGTGTGGGAGTTTGTGCTTAAAATAAGGTTTTGTGATAGGAGATTCATATGCGGTAGGACAATAGTCCCACCGCTTTCTATTCTCTATGGTGGAGAGTAGATATTGCAAGTAAGAAAGGATATACAAATGCAGGAGATTTTCAGATTATGACGACCTATAAAAAAATTATGAATATTGCCTTGCCGGCTATGGCGGAGAACTTTTTACAGATGCTCATGGGAATGGTCGACAGCTATCTGGTAGCCAGTCTTGGGCTGATTGCGATTTCCGGTGTCTCGGTGGCCGGCAACATCATTACGATTTATCAGGCAATCTTTATCGCTCTGGGGGCTGCTATTTCCAGTCTCATCTCCAAAACTCTGGCTCAAGGGGACAAGGAGCGTTTGGCCTATCATACAGCCGAGGCTATCAAGCTGACGCTGCTTCTGAGCCTTCTGTTGGGGCTGATTTCCCTGCTCTTTGGCAGGCAGATGCTGGATCTTCTGGGGACAGAAAAGGCGGTGGCTGAAGCAGGCGGTCTTTATCTGGCTCTGGTTGGTGGGACTATTGTTCTGCTAGGCTTGATGACTTCTTTTGGAGCTTTAGTGCGAGTTACACGCAATCCTAGATTTCCCATGTATGTCAGTCTTCTGACCAATGTCCTCAATGCCCTCTTTTCCGGTCTGGGGATTTACGTCTTTCGGCTTAGTATTTTCGGTGTAGCGCTGGGAACGGTGCTGGCTCGTTTGGTCGGTATGCTGATTCTCTGGCGGGAGCTGGATTTGTCCATGATCCGCTGGAGCTGGGGCTTAGATGGAGAGCTCTTGCGCCTGTCTCTGCCGGCTGCTGGAGAACGGCTCATGATGCGGGCTGGTGATGTAGTTATTATCGCCATTGTGGTCGTCTTTGGGACGGACGCAGTAGCGGGGAATGCCATCGGTGAAGTTCTGACGCAGTTTAATTATATGCCAATCTTCGGGGTCGCAACAGCAACAGTCATGTTGGTGGGGCATGCGGTAGGTGAGGGAGATATGCAAGAGGTCGGTCTGATTCGCCAGCGGACCTTCTGGCTGTCTTTTGCTTGCATGCTGCCCGTGGCTCTAGGAATTTTCGTTTTTGGTCGGCCACTGACCTTGCTCTATACGGATAATAGCGGAGCTATCACAGCCAGTCTTTCGGTCATGCTTTTCTCCCTGCTGGGAACTCCCATGGCAGTGGGAACCGTGATTTACACAGCTATCTGGCAGGGTCTGGGCAATGCCAGACTGCCTTTTTATGCCACGACTGTTGGCATGTGGCTGATTCGTATTATTGCCGGTTACTTGCTGGGTGTGACCTTTGGCTTGGGTCTGCCAGGAGTCTGGACTGGGATGCTCTTGGACAATGGCTTCCGCTGGCTATTTTTAAAGGTTTTATTTGACAGAAAAATGAGGGAAATCACATGAAAAAAGCGTTTATTTGGGATTTGGACGGCACCTTGCTGGATTCCTACGATGCTATTTTGGCGGGGATTGAGGAAACCTACGCTCACTATGGTCTGGACTTTGACAGAGCGAGTATTCACAGCTATATCCTAAAGCACTCTGTCCAGAAGCTCTTGGAAAAAGTAGCGTCTGAGAAGGGGCTGGATGCTGCCGAGATGAATGTCTTTCGTGGAGCAAGCCTAAAGGAGAAAAATGCTCAGATCCATCTGATGGAGGGAGCAGCGGAGATACTGGCTTGGGCTGAGGAGCAGGGCATCACCCAGTTTGTCTATACCCACAAGGGGCTCAATGCCCACCAAATCTTGGAAGACTTGGGCATTCATGACTATTTTACAGAAATCATTACAACAGCCAATGGCTTTGAGCGCAAGCCTCACCCAGAAGGTGTCGATTATCTGATCGAGAAGTATGGCCTGGATAAGCAGGAAACCTACTATATCGGCGACCGGACCCTGGATGTGGATGTCGCAGTCAACAGTGGCATCCAGAGCATTAACTTCTGTGACTACCGACCAGAAATCAATCAGAAAATAGAGAAGTTGGTGGATATCAAGCAACTATTTACAAGATAAAAAGCAGACCAGAACTGATCTACTGTCAGTCTAGCCTGCTTTTTCTTTTACATATGCTCAATGTGAAGTTCTAGCAAGAACTCAAGAGCCTCTGGAGAACAGTTTTCTTTTTCAATTGCGAAACCAGTGTTCTCTCCTATCAAGATATAAAAATCTTGCTTTGTCATAATGACTTTGACAATATCATCATAGGTATAGTGAAATTCTCCGCGTATATTTCTTGCGATAAAAGCCTCTCTGTCAAATATCAGAGTGACCTCCATGTTCTGAAATAAAGGATTTTTTTGATAAGCCCTCTTTATCTGATAATTCATGCCAAAATAGTACACGGAGGCGCAAATAGGGGGAGCCAGTATGATGGATATTATCTTTTCCTCTAATGGGCCGAGCATTACGTAGGTGAACAGCCCGATTATCAGTATGATTATGTATAATACAAATCCTTTTCGTCGTATGAGAATAGCCCATGAAAATCTTTTATAAACTTCTTCAGTCATAAGAGTTGTAATACGGATTGGAAACATCTTTTACCTCCAGTTTTTATTATTATACCATATATGAGCGATAAGATTTAGCCGAGCCTTGCTAGGCGATACGATATTTTATAGGAGGTGAGTGATTTTTTCGTTTTTACCTAAAACTAGCACATCTGGCATGGAAAGATTATGCCAGAAGTTATAATCAATGCTGGAGTCGAATGCGCTTAGTAAAATGCAGATAAGGTTACCATGAGAGCTAATGATAATCTCTTCGTCTTGATGTTTGCTTTCCAGTTCATGAAGAAGAGCTAAGGCTCGCTGTTGAGCTTGTTGATTAGACTCGCCACCAACAAGTGAAAATGTTGGCTGTGACCAAAGTTTCATGAGGGCTTTTTCAAAGTCTTGATCCGTAATTACTTGGCTGCTTAGCTTTCGCTCTATTAGCCGTTTGTCGGTTTGAATAGCGAGTTTCAGACTCTGAGCCAAAGATTCAATCGTTTGGATGGCTCTTTGATAGGGGCTGGAATAAATGGCGGTAATGGGTTTGTCTGCTAAAAAGTCAAGCTGTGCCAAGGATTCTCGCCCTTTGTCTGATAATGGTCGGTTGATTTCATCAGGTGTATAGTTAGAATGCGCATGACGGATAAAATAGTAGGTGTTGTTCATAAAATGATTATAGCAAAATTTAAATCTTCATTCATTTTCTACCTATTTTTCACGCCGCCTTTTCTGCCTTTGTCCGCCTTTCGTGTTATAATAAACCTATGGAAAAAAAGAATAAGTTATTATTAATCGACGGTTCGTCCGTTGCTTTTCGCGCTTTTTTTGCGCTTTATAATCAAATTGACCGTTTCAAGAGTCCATCGGGCCTGCATACCAATGCCATTTATGGCTTTCACCTCATGCTCAATCATCTCTTGGAGCGCGTGCAGCCGACTCATGTCCTGGTAGCTTTTGATGCTGGTAAGACGACCTTCCGGACCGAGATGTACGCCGACTATAAGGCTGGTCGGGCCAAGACACCGGATGAATTTCGTGAGCAGCTGCCCTTTATCCGAGAAATGTTGAAGCACCTGGGCATTCACTTCTATGACTTGGCTCAATACGAGGCGGATGACATCATCGGAACCTTGGACAAGATGGCTGAAAAGACAGCTGTGCCTTATGATGTGACCATTGTCAGTGGCGATAAAGACTTGATTCAGCTGACGGATGATAATACCGTGGTGGAGATCTCTAAGAAAGGCGTGGCCGAGTTTGAGGAATTTACCCCAGCCTACCTCATGGAAAAGATGGGCATCACGCCAGAGCAGTTTATTGACCTCAAGGCGCTGATGGGCGATCAGTCGGATAATATCCCCGGCGTGACCAAGATTGGTGAGAAGACTGGTCTCAAGCTCCTCTTGGAGTACGGCTCTTTGGAAAATCTCTATGAAAACATTGACCAGCTCAAGGCTTCCAAGATGAAGGAAAATCTGATCAATGACAAGGACAAGGCCTTTTTATCTAAAACTCTAGCTACTATCAATACTCAGGCTCCGATTGAAATCGGACTGGATGATTTAGTTTATAAGGGTCCGCAGGTAGAGGCTCTGAGCAAGTTCTATGACGAGATGGGCTTCAAGCAGCTCAAGGCTCAGCTAGGAACTAATCAGGAGCCAGTAGAAGTCAAACCAATTGAATTTACCAAAGTGACTGAGGTGACAGCGGATATGCTGGTACCAGAGCAATTCTTCTATTTTGAAATCTTGGGTGACAACTATCACAAGGAAGAGATTGTCGGCCTTGCCTGGGGCGATAGCCGTCAGATTTATGTCGGTTCCAGCGATTTACTACAGCAACCTCTCTTTCAGGAGTTTTTGGCAGAAACAGCTCTGAAAACTTACGATATCAAGCGGGCCAAGGTATTGCTCAGTCATTATGGTATCGAACTGCCAGTAGCAGCCTTTGATGCGCGCCTAGCCAAGTATCTGCTTTCGACGGTCGAGGATAATGAGCTGGCGACTATTGCTCGCCTCTACGGCCAAACAATCCTGCCGACGGATGATGAGGTTTATGGCAAGGGGGCCAAGCGTGCTCTGCCGGAGCAAGAGCAGCTCTTTGAGCATCTAGCTCGTAAAATCCAAGTGTTGCTGGAAACAGAAGAGCCAATGCAAGAACAGCTCCGTTCCCACGATCAGCTGGATTTGTTGCTTGAAATGGAGCAGCCACTAGCCTTTGTCCTAGCCAAGATGGAGATTGCGGGAATCAAGGTTGAGCGGGAAACCCTGCAGGGCATGCAGGCGGAAAATGAAAAGACGCTGGAAAGTCTGACGCAGGAGATTTATGATCTGGCTGGTCAGGAGTTCAATATTAACTCACCAAAACAGCTGGGAACCATTCTCTTTGAGGATATGGGCTTGCCGCTGGAGTATACCAAAAAGACCAAGACAGGCTACTCGACAGCGGTTGGCGTGCTGGAGCGTTTAGCACCGATAGCACCGATTGTGTCTAAGATTCTGGAATACCGTCAAATCAGCAAGCTCCAGTCCACTTATATCATCGGCCTGCAGGAGGCGATAGCGGCTGACGGTAAGATTCACACTCGCTATGTTCAGGATTTGACTCAAACGGGCCGCTTGTCCTCGGTTGATCCGAACTTGCAGAATATCCCCGTTCGTTTGGAGCAGGGGCGTCTCATTCGCAAGGCCTTTGTGCCAGAGTGGGCAGACAGCGTACTTCTCAGCTCGGATTATTCCCAGATTGAGCTGAGGGTGCTGGCTCACATTTCGCAGGACGAGCATCTGATTGCTGCCTTTCAACATGGAGAAGATATTCACACGGCTACCGCCATGCGGGTCTTTGGTATTGAAAAGGCAGAGGATGTGACACCTAATGACCGCCGTAATGCCAAGGCTGTCAACTTCGGAGTTGTTTATGGAATTTCAGACTTCGGACTGGCCAATAATTTGGGAATTTCCCGCAAGGCTGCCAAAGATTATATTCAGACTTATTTTGAGCGTTTCCCTGGTATCAAGAATTATATGGAAACCATCGTCCGCGAAGCGCGTGATAAGGGCTATGTAGAGACCATTTACCATCGCCGTCGCTCCTTACCGGACATCAATTCCCGCAACTTTAACATCCGAAATTTTGCGGAGCGCACAGCTATTAACAGCCCAATCCAAGGCTCCGCCGCAGACATTCTCAAAGTCGCTATGATTAATCTGGACCGAGCTCTGACAGAGAAGAATTTCAAGTCTCGCATGCTCTTGCAGGTGCACGATGAAATCGTGCTGGAAGTGCCAAATGACGAGCTAACAGCCGTCCGCCAGCTAGTCAAAGAAACTATGGAAGCTGCGATTGAGCTGGCCGTTCCACTAGTGGCTGATGAAAATGCCGGCCAAACTTGGTACGAGGCGAAGTAAGATAAGATACAAAGAGCGTCAAAACCGACTGAAAATTAGGAATCCGGACGAAGGATCGATGCCATAGAACGGATTATCTATTTTCCAAGGTTTTAGCTCGTGTTTAGCCCAGATTCAGTTAGGACACAATACTTGCAAAACTATCTAGCTTTATTATGAATGAGGAGGAAGCCCATGACTTATCATTTTCAAAATCCCAGTGATGCAATCGTCAAGCATTATTTGAAAAACAGCAAAGTGATTGCTGTTGTCGGACTGTCTGACCGTGAAGAAACGACCAGCAACCGTGTGTCCAAGGAGATGCAGGAGCGGGGCTATCGCATTATTCCAGTCAATCCGCGGGCAGCGGGCGGTCAGATTTTTGGTGAGACTGTTTATGCCAGTCTTAAAGACATTCCTTTCCCGGTGGATATTGTCGATGTATACCGTCGCAGTGAGTTTTTGCCGGATGTGGCACTGGATTTTCTGCAGTCGGATGCCAAGATTTTCTGGGCTCAGTTGGGCTTGGAGAGCGAGGAGGCTGAGCAGATTTTGCGGACAGCCGGTCGGGATGATATTGTCATGGATCGCTGCATTAAGCGCGAGCATACCCGCTTGATTCTGGGCGAATAAGATGGCCAAGTTAGTTATCATTCGTGGAAATTCCGGCTCTGGCAAGTCTAGCCTGGCCAGAAAACTGCAGACTCACTACGGCCGAGGGACTCTCTTGATATCGCAAGACACTATTAGACGAGACATGCTCAAGGAAAAAGTTGAGCCGGGAAATTTGTCTATTGACCTGACGGAAACACTGGCTCGCTTCGGCTACGAGCATGATTTGCTGGTTCTGGTAGAAGGATTTTATGAGACAGACATTTATGGACAGATGCTAGAGGAGTTGAAAAAGCTCTTCGCTCCGCAGGTCTTTGCTTACTACTATGACCTATCCTTTGAAGAAACTGTCCGTCGCCATCAGACTAGAGCGAAACAAGAAGAATTTACCCCAGCCGACATGAAGCGCTGGTGGAAAGACCGAGACTTCTTAGACTGGGAAGAGGAAGTCTTTTTTACAGATGAGGATTCACTAGAGGCAGCCTTTGACAAAATCTGCTCTGCCCTGGACAAGACAGAATATAATAGTAAATAAAAAAACAACTCACAAGCTTAGGACAAGGAGTCCTGTGCCTGTGGGTTGTTTTCATGTGAGATTGCGTTTTCTTTTTTCAATTCTTCATAAAAGAGAATGTAAGCAGTCGCTGTATAAGGGAGAACTATAAAATTCAGCAAGCCGTAAGTTAATCTGGCCAATAAATTCCAGCCGATGAAGCTCAGATTAAGCATAAAAAGCTTTCCTTTATAGCCTTTCATTAGCTTCCGGCTTTGACGGATAGCATAGAAAGCTCCCTGGTAACTCCCAGCCTCAAGCTGGTCATAGAGGATGAACTCTGCTTGAGCATAAGCATAGTACTGAGGGATGGCAATACCTAAGCCAGTGAATATCAAGAGGGTTCCCAGTAACATACCAGGGGTGTATTGAAGAATCTGCTGGCCTGCAGCACTTTGAGCCGTCACTACTGTATGGGCTGGGATTTTTTCCGAAATAGAGAGGATTTTATAAGCATTAAAGATTGCTAGAAGACTCCCGCAGAACATAGGAATATTCCAAAGAAAAATCAGCAGCTGCTTGAGTAAAACCGTCTTGAAGACAGGTGTGAAAGTCTTGCTCGTAAAAAGATGTCCTATATCTGAAAAGTTGACATCATCCTTTGTCTTACGAAGAACCCTCATCATGGTATAGCTGGCAGAAAGCAGTAGCAAAGTCAAGATAAACTGAATTGTTGTCGGGAAAAGATTTTTACTAATGAGAAGATAGATGGACTGGCTAAAAGTTAGGTTGGGAATGGAATCTCTTAGATTGTCATTGAGGGAAAGTAAGATGCTGAGGATGCTGACAAGGGTTGGGGCCGTAAACAAAAGAAAAATCCCTCTCGTTTGACCGCGGACAGTACGAGCCTGAGCTCTGATGTTGCTTAGATTCATAATTCCTCCATTTGGATTTGTCTGTTACATTATATCATACCCCGTGACAGATAGAAGTTTTTTTGGTAAAATCATACGGTATCTTGTGAGCCCTTGCTGCTCATTATATAGAAGAAAAATCGCTGGGACTGTTTTTCCCAGCAGGAGGAAACATGTCAACATCACCGATTCAATATCGTTTGATTAAAAAAGAAAAGCATACAGGTGCTCGTTTGGGGGAAATTATCACGCCTCACGGGACTTTTCCGACGCCTATGTTTATGCCGGTTGGTACCCAGGCGACGGTCAAGACCCAGTCACCAGAAGAGCTCAAGCAAATGGGTTCTGGTATCATCTTGTCCAATACTTACCACCTCTGGCTGCGGCCGGGCGATGAGCTGATTGCTCGTGCAGGTGGCTTGCACAAGTTCATGAACTGGGATCAGCCAATTCTGACGGATAGCGGTGGTTTTCAGGTCTATTCTCTAGCTGACAGCCGCAATATCACAGAAGAAGGAGTAACTTTCAAGAACCACCTCAATGGATCTAAGATGTTCCTATCGCCAGAAAAGGCCATTTCCATCCAGAACAATCTGGGCAGTGACATTATGATGTCCTTTGATGAATGCCCGCAGTTCTACCAGCCCTATGACTATGTCAAGAAGTCCATTGAGCGGACTAGCCGTTGGGCAGAGCGTGGACTCAAGGCCCACAGCCGTCCACACGACCAAGGACTCTTTGGGATTGTTCAGGGTGCTGGATTTGAAGATTTGCGTCGTCAGTCTGCTCAAGACTTGGTCAGCATGGATTTTCCGGGCTACTCAATTGGAGGACTGGCAGTTGGTGAATCTCACGAAGAGATGAATGCAGTGCTGGACTTCACAACTCCCCTACTGCCTGAAAACAAGCCTCGCTACCTCATGGGAGTTGGGGCGCCAGATAGCTTGATTGATGGGGTTATCCGTGGCGTTGATATGTTTGACTGCGTCCTGCCGACTCGGATTGCCCGAAACGGTACCTGTATGACCAGCGAAGGACGTCTGGTTGTTAAAAACGCTCGGTTTGAGGAAGATTTCACGCCGCTTGACCACAACTGTGACTGCTACACATGTACCAACTACACGCGGGCCTATATCCGCCACTTGCTCAAAGCGGACGAGACCTTCGGCATCCGCCTGACCAGCTATCATAATCTCTACTTCTTGGTAAACCTTATGAAGAAGGTGCGCCAAGCTATCATGGATGACAACCTGCTGGAATTCCGCGAAGACTTTATTGAGCGCTACGGCTACAATAAATCCAGCCGAAATTTCTAAGAATCTCCATTTGAAAGGAGAAGCCATGTCTGATGAAGAGAAATTGCTGAAAAGATTGACAGCGTATCTGTCAGACGACCAAAAACATACCCTTCGTATTTATGGTCATGGTGCTTCGGGGAAGTCGACTTTTGCTCGAAAACTCCAGCTAGCCTTGAGTGAGGACCGAGCCAATCTGCTGGAAACAGATCCTTATGTAATTACTGGAGAGTATCGCGATTTGCTTAGTTCCAAAGATTTTCCTCATCAAAAAGTCACAGCCTGTCTCCCAGCCGTTCATGAACTCGGGAGTCTGGAGCGAGATATTTGTGCCTTGCAGTCTGGTCTGGATATTCTGACCATTGGCACAGCTTGGTCGCCTAGCTTGCGTTTGTCTGCCCGAAAGCCTATTTTAATAGTAGAAGGCATGTCGGCTGCCTTTTTGCCTGAAAGTTTGTTTGATTTGTCAATTTGCTTTTACACGGACGATCAGACTGAGTTAGGACGACGCTTGGCACGGGATGTGGCTGTGCGAGAGCGCAGGCCAGAGTGGATAGAGCAGACGCATCTGGCTCGACGAGAGCAATATAGGCACTTTTATCAACCCTATCTAGCAGCTGCAGACCTTGTCATCTGCCAGTCGGGCAATAGCTTTCGCATTGAAAAGAACAGTCCCTTGTTATAAAACAAAGTAGCCAAGGGTAAATTTTCGTTTCTAATCTCACTGATGTGCGTCAGTGAGATTTTGTATTTTCTGAATACAAACTCGAATAAATAAGTTAAAAGTCTAAATTTTCTTCTCTATAATGATTTACAAGACTTATAAATTGTTTAGAAAACACTTTCATAAAAAATTATCCTAAAAATCTTTAAAAAATTACTCAAATCCCTTGCAATGACTGGTTCTTTGTGTTAAGATACTATGGTGCTGTAAAAATACAGCGTGTAGCTTTGATGCAAGAGGTTGCGACACGCTCGGTTGCATTGCCACGCAATCACCTGTCGGTTTTCTTGTGGAGCTAGCCTATTATCTTAAATAGACGAAAAGGAGAAAAAGATGGCAAACAAAAAAATCCGCATCCGTTTGAAAGCTTACGAACATCGTACACTTGATACAGCGGCTGCAAAAATCGTAGAAACTGCTACTCGTACTGGTGCTGAAGTTGCGGGTCCAATCCCACTTCCAACTGAGCGCAGCCTCTACACAATCATTCGTGCGACTCACAAATACAAAGACTCTCGCGAACAATTTGAAATGCGTACTCACAAACGCTTGATCGATATCATCAACCCAACTCAAAAAACAGTTGACGCTTTGATGAAACTGGATCTTCCAAGTGGTGTGAACGTAGAGATTAAACTTTAATCTGAAGTTTGATCTAAACCAGAGCATGAAAAACGCTCGTTAAAAACTTTTTGAAAAAAATTATAGAAAAGGAAACATTTTCTCATGACAAAAGGAATCTTAGGGAAAAAAGTGGGAATGACTCAAATCTTCACTGAAGCTGGCGAATTAATCCCTGTAACTGTTGTTGAAGCAGCTCCAAACGTTGTTCTTCAAGTTAAAACAGTTGAAACAGATGGTTACAACGCAGTTCAAGTTGGTTTTGATGATCTTCGTGACGTATTGAGCAACAAACCTGCCAAAGGCCATGTAGCGAAAGCTAACACAGCTCCTAAGCGCTTCATTCGTGAATTCAAAAACATTGAAGGCTTGGAAGTAGGAGCAGAAATCACTGTCGATACATTCGAAGCTGGTGATGTTGTTGATGTAACAGGAACTTCAAAAGGTAAAGGTTTCCAAGGTGTTATCAAGCGCCACGGCCAATCTCGTGGTCCAATGGCTCACGGTTCACGCTACCACCGTCGTCCTGGTTCAATGGGACCAGTTGCGCCAAACCGCGTGTTCAAAAACAAACGCTTGGCTGGACGTATGGGTGGCAACCGTGTAACGATTCAAAACCTTGAAATCGTACAGGTTGTTCCAGAGAAGAACGTTATCCTGATTAAAGGTAACGTACCAGGTGCTAAGAAATCTCTTATCACTATCAAGTCAGCAGTTAAAGCTGGTAAATAATAAAGAAAGGGGAAATCAGTCACAATGGCAAACGTAAAATTATTTGACCAAACTGGTAAAGAAGCTGGTGAAGTAGTTCTGAACGATGCGATCTTTGGTATTGAACCAAATGAATCAGTTGTCTTTGATGTTATCATCAGCCAACGCGCTAGCCTTCGTCAAGGAACTCACGCTGTTAAAAACCGTTCTGCAGTATCAGGCGGCGGACGCAAACCATGGCGTCAAAAAGGAACTGGACGTGCTCGTCAAGGTTCTATCCGCTCTCCACAATGGCGTGGTGGTGGTATCGTATTCGGTCCAACTCCTCGTTCATATGCTTACAAACTTCCACGTAAAGTTCGTAGATTGGCATTGAAATCAGTTTACTCTGAAAAAGTTGCTGAAAACAAATTCGTAGCTGTAGACAGCCTTTCATTTACAGCTCCAAAAACTGCTGAGTTTGCAAAAGTGCTTGCTGCACTGAGCATCGATACGAAAGTTCTTGTTATCCTTGAAGAAGGAAATGAATTCGCTGCACTTTCAGCTCGCAACCTTCCAAACGTGAAAGTTGCAACTGCAACAACTGCAAGCGTTCTGGACATCGTAAACAGCGATAAACTTCTGGTTACTCAGGCAGCTATCTCTAAAATCGAGGAGGTTCTTGCATAATGAATTTGTACGACGTAATCAAAAAACCTGTTATCACTGAAGGCTCAATGGCTCAGTACGAAGCAGGCAAATACGTATTTGAAGTGGACACTCGCGCTCACAAGCTCTTGATCAAGCAAGCTATTGAAGCTGCTTTTGAAGGAGTTAAGGTTGCTAACGTTAACACTATCAATGTAAAACCAAAAGCAAAACGCGTTGGACGCTACACTGGTTTTACAAACAAAACTAAAAAAGCTATCGTAACACTGACAGCTGATTCTAAAGCAATCGAGTTGTTCGGTGCAGAAGAAGAATAATCTAAGGAGGAAATATCGTGGGAATTCGTGTTTATAAACCAACAACAAACGGTCGCCGTAATATGACTTCTTTGGATTTCGCTGAAATCACTACCAGCACTCCAGAAAAATCTTTGCTTGTTTCTTTGAAGAGCAAGGCTGGTCGTAATAACAACGGTCGCATCACTGTTCGTCACCAAGGTGGCGGTCACAAGCGTCACTACCGTTTGATTGACTTCAAGCGTAACAAAGACGCTGTTGAAGCAGTTGTAAAAACAATTGAGTATGATCCAAATCGTTCAGCAAACATCGCTTTGGTTCACTACACTGACGGTGTGAAGGCTTATATCATCGCTCCTAAAGGTCTTGAAGTTGGTCAACGCATCGTTTCAGGTCCTGAAGCAGATATCAAAGTCGGAAACGCTCTTCCGCTTGCTAACATCCCAGTTGGTACTTTGGTTCACAATATTGAGTTGAAACCAGGCCGCGGTGGAGAATTGGTTCGTGCTGCTGGAGCTTCTGCTCAAGTATTGGGTCAAGAAGGTAAGTACACTCTTGTTCGTCTTCAATCAGGCGAAGTTCGTATGATTCTTGGTACTTGCCGCGCTACAGTTGGTGTTGTTGGAAACGAACAACATGGACTTGTAAACCTTGGTAAAGCAGGACGTAGCCGTTGGAAAGGTATCCGCCCAACAGTTCGCGGTTCTGTAATGAACCCTAACGATCACCCACACGGTGGTGGTGAAGGTAAAGCACCAGTTGGTCGTAAAGCGCCATCTACTCCATGGGGCAAACCTGCTCTTGGACTTAAAACTCGTAACAAAAAAGCGAAATCTGACAAACTTATCGTTCGTCGTCGCAACGAGAAATAAATTAAAACAATCTATCCGCCAGCTCGGTAGCGCTGCTTAGTCAGCGCAGGCCGCTGTGGTACTTATTTAAAGGAGAAAATATAAAATGGGACGCAGTCTTAAAAAAGGACCTTTCGTCGATGAGCATCTGATGAAGAAAGTTGAAGCTCAAGCTAACGACGAAAAGAAAAAAGTCATCAAAACTTGGTCACGTCGTTCAACGATCTTCCCAAGTTTCATTGGTTACACAATCGCAGTTTATGACGGACGTAAACACGTGCCTGTTTACATCCAGGAAGACATGGTAGGTCACAAGCTTGGTGAATTTGCGCCAACTCGTACTTACAAGGGTCACGCTGCAGACGACAAGAAAACACGTAGAAAATAAGGAGAACATAAATGGCAGAAATTACTTCAGCTAAAGCAATGGCTCGTACAGTGCGTGTTTCACCTCGTAAATCTCGTCTGGTTCTTGACAATATTCGTGGTAAAAACGTCGCTGACGCAATCGCAATCTTGAAATTCACTCCAAATAAAGCTGCTGGCATTATCGAAAAAGTTTTGAACTCTGCAATCGCTAATGCTGAAAACAACTTTGGTTTGGAAAAAGCAAACTTGGTAGTATCTGAAGCTTTCGCAAACGAAGGACCAACTATGAAACGTTTCCGTCCGCGCGCTAAAGGTTCAGCTTCACCAATCAACAAACGCACAAGCCACATCACTGTGGTCGTTGCAGAAAAATAAGGAGGTAACATCGTGGGTCAAAAAGTACATCCAATTGGTATGCGTGTCGGCATCATCCGTGATTGGGATGCCAAATGGTATGCTGAAAAAGAATACGCGGATTACCTTCATGAAGATCTTGCAATCCGTAAATTCGTTCAAAAAGAATTGGCTGACGCAGCGATTTCAACTATTGAAATTGAACGCGCAGTAAACAAAGTAAACGTTTCTCTTCACACTGCTAAGCCAGGTATGGTTATCGGTAAAGGTGGAGCAAACGTTGATGCACTACGTGCAAAACTCAACAAATTGACTGGAAAACAAGTCCACATCAACATCATCGAAATCAAGCGTCCTGACTTGGATGCGCATCTGGTTGGTGAAGGAATTGCTCGCCAGCTTGAGCAGCGTGTTGCTTTCCGTCGTGCTCAAAAACAAGCTATCCAACGTACAATGCGTGCAGGAGCTAAAGGAATCAAAACTCAAGTATCAGGTCGTTTGAACGGAGCAGATATTGCCCGCAGCGAAGGTTACTCTGAGGGAACTGTTCCGCTTCACACTCTTCGTGCGGATATCGATTACGCTTGGGAAGAAGCTGACACTACTTACGGTAAACTGGGTGTTAAAGTCTGGATCTACCGTGGAGAAGTCCTTCCAGCTCGTAAAAACACTAAAGGAGGTAAATAACCAATGTTAGTACCTAAACGTGTTAAACACCGTCGCGAATTCCGTGGAAAAATGCGCGGTGAAGCTAAAGGCGGAAAAGAAGTAGCATTTGGAGAATACGGTCTTCAAGCAACTACTAGCCACTGGATCACTAACCGCCAAATCGAAGCTGCCCGTATCGCTATGACTCGTTACATGAAACGTGGTGGTAAAGTTTGGATTAAAATCTTCCCACACAAATCATACACTGCAAAAGCTATCGGTGTACGGATGGGATCTGGTAAAGGTGCTCCAGAAGGTTGGGTTGCGCCAGTTAAGCGTGGCAAAGTAATGTTTGAAGTTGCTGGCGTTTCAGAAGAAATCGCTCGCGAAGCGCTTCGCCTTGCAAGCCACAAACTTCCAGTTAAATGTAAATTCGTAAAACGTGAAGCAGAATAAGGAGAAGGCATGAAACTTAATGAAGTAAAAGAATTTGTTAAAGAACTTCGTGGTCTTTCTCAAGAAGAACTCGCGAAGCGTGAAAATGAATTGAAGAAAGAATTGTTTGATCTTCGTTTCCAAGCAGCTGCTGGCCAATTGGAGCAGACAGCTCGCCTGAAAGAAGTGAAAAAACAAATCGCTCGTATCAAAACTGTTCAATCAGAAGTTAAATAATAGACTAGGGAAGGAGAATTTCAATGGAACGCAATAATCGTAAAGTTCTTGTCGGACGCGTTGTTTCTGATAAAATGGACAAAACAATCACAGTTGTAGTTGAAACTAAACGTAACCACCCAGTCTATGGTAAACGTATTAACTACTCTAAGAAGTACAAAGCACATGACGAAAACAATGTTGCCAAAGAAGGCGATATCGTTCGTATCATGGAAACTCGTCCGCTTTCAGCTACAAAACGCTTCCGTCTTGTAGAAGTCGTTGAAGAAGCGGTTATCATCTAATCAAACCAGAAAGGAGAAAACTTAAATGATTCAAACAGAAACTCGTTTGAAAGTTGCCGACAACAGCGGCGCTCGCGAAATCTTGACAATCAAAGTTCTTGGTGGCTCAGGACGTAAGTTCGCTAACATCGGTGATGTAATCGTTGCGTCTGTAAAACAAGCTACTCCTGGTGGTGCGGTTAAGAAAGGTGACGTTGTAAAAGCTGTTATCGTTCGTACTAAATCAGGTGCTCGTCGTAAAGATGGTTCATACATCAAATTTGACGAAAACGCTGCAGTCATCATCCGTGAAGACAAAACTCCTCGCGGAACTCGTATCTTCGGCCCAGTTGCTCGCGAATTGCGTGACGGCGGCTTCATGAAGATCGTATCATTGGCTCCAGAAGTACTTTAATCAAAATTAACAAACACAGTCCCCTGACAAAAGTCAGGGTGCCCCTATGGGCGTAAGAATTAAGAGGAGAAATAAATGTTTGTAAAAAAAGGCGACAAAGTTCGCGTAATTGCTGGTAAAGACAAGGGTGTTGAAGCGCTTGTTGTTACAGCTCTTCCAAAAGTAAACAAAGTTGTTGTTGAAGGTGTAAACATCGTTAAGAAACACCAAAAACCAAATAACGAAAACCCTCAAGGTGCTATCGTGGAAAAAGAAGCACCAATCCATGTGTCAAACGTTCAAGTTCTTGACAAAAATGGTGTTGCAGGACGTGTTGGCTACAAGTTTGTAGACGGCAAAAAAGTTCGTTACAATAAAAAATCAGGCGAAGTGCTTGACTAATCACGAAGGAAAGGAGAAGTATAATGGCAAATCGTTTAAAAGAAAAATATCTTAAAGAAGTAGTTCCTGCTTTGACTGAAAAGTTCAACTACTCATCTGTTATGGCTGTGCCAAAAGTGGATAAAATCGTTTTGAACATGGGTGTCGGTGACGCTGTATCAAACGCTAAAAACCTTGAAAAAGCTGCTGAAGAATTGGCTCTTATCTCAGGTCAAAAACCACTTATCACTAAAGCTAAAAAATCAATCGCCGGCTTCCGTCTTCGTGAAGGTGTAGCGATCGGTGCTAAAGTAACCCTTCGTGGCGAACGTATGTATGAATTCTTGGATAAATTGGTTTCAGTTTCTCTTCCACGTGTTCGTGACTTCCACGGTGTTCCAACAAAATCTTTTGATGGACGCGGAAACTACACACTTGGTGTGAAAGAACAATTGATCTTCCCAGAAATCAACTTTGATGACGTTGATAAGACTCGCGGTCTTGACATCGTTATCGTAACAACTGCTAACACTGACGAAGAGTCACGCGAATTGCTTACAGGCCTTGGAATGCCTTTTGCAAAATAATATAGGAGGTAAAACAAATGGCTAAAAAATCAATGATTGCTAAGAACAAACGCCCAGCTAAGTTCTCTACGCAAGCTTATACTCGTTGTGAAAAATGTGGCCGTCCACATTCCGTTTACCGCAAGTTTAAACTTTGCCGTGTTTGCTTCCGTGAATTAGCATACAAAGGACAAATCCCTGGCGTTACCAAAGCATCTTGGTAATTCTAGCTTCCAATTCCGTCATGATTCTTCGTTATCGGCTTTTGCCTAACTTTAGTTATGCCTGCAAGCCGATGCCTAGACTCACTTAGGAATTGAAACCTAGAAACATATTCTGAGCATAGCTCAATCATTAACTAGCAAGTGCAGCTTGCAAACTACTAGTAAGAGGAGAAATATAAAATGGTTATGACTGACCCAATTGCAGACTTTTTAACTCGTATTCGTAATGCTAACCAGGCAAAACATGAAGTACTTGAAGTACCTGCATCAAACATCAAAAAAGGGATTGCTGAAATCCTGAAACGTGAAGGTTTTGTAAAAAACGTTGAAATCATCGAAGATGACAAACAAGGCATCATCCGCGTATTCCTTAAATACGGACAAAATGGTGAAAAAGTTATCACTGGTTTGAAACGCGTTTCAAAACCAGGTCTGCGTGTTTACAAAAAACGCGAGGATCTTCCAAAAGTTCTGAACGGACTTGGAATTGCTATCCTTTCAACATCTGAAGGCTTGCTGACTGATAAAGAAGCACGCCAAAAGAATGTTGGTGGAGAAGTTATCGCTTACGTTTGGTAATATTTAGCTCCCAATTTCCTTGTGACTCTTCGTTATCGTCTCTTGCCTAACCCAAAGTTATGCCTGCGAGACGATGCCTAGATTCACTTTGAAATTGAAACCTAAATGTTCCTTTAAATCAAGAAATCGATTTAAGCCCCCGTGAAAACTGGTCGCTTGCGGCCTGACAATCTAACAGGAGAATATATACATGTCACGTATTGGTAATAAAGTTATCGTGTTGCCTGCTGGTGTTGAAATCAGCAACAAAGACAACGTTGTAACTGTAAAAGGACCTAAAGGAGAACTGACTCGTGAGTTCTCAAAAGATATTGAAATCCGTGTGGAAGGAACTGAAGTAACTCTTCACCGTCCAAACGATTCAAAAGAAATGAAAACAATCCACGGAACAACTCGTGCCCTTTTGAACAACATGGTTGTTGGTGTATCAGAAGGATTCAAGAAAGAACTTGAAATGCGTGGGGTTGGTTACCGTGCACAACTTCAAGGCAAAAAGCTTGTACTTTCAGTTGGTAAATCTCATCCAGACGAAGTAGAAGCACCAGAAGGCATCACTTTTGAACTTCCAAACCCAACAACTATCGTTGTCAGCGGAATTTCAAAAGAAGTAGTTGGACAAACTGCAGCTTACGTACGTAGCCTGCGTGCTCCAGAGCCATACAAAGGTAAAGGTATCCGCTACGTTGGTGAATTCGTTCGCCGTAAAGAAGGTAAAACTGGTAAATAATCTTGTCTGGCTGATTTTTTCAGCCAAACAAGCTGTTTCCCAAGGTTGTGCATAAGCACAAGATTAAAATTAAGAGGTGAAAATTGTGATTACGAAACCAGATAAAAATAAAATCCGCCAAAAACGCCACCGTCGCGTTCGCGGAAAACTCTCTGGAACTGCTGATCGCCCACGTTTGAACGTATTCCGTTCTAATACAGGCATCTACGCTCAAGTGATTGATGACGTAGCGGGTGTAACGCTCGCAAGCGCTTCAACTCTTGACAAAGAAGTTTCAAAAGGAACTAAAACAGAACAAGCCGTTGTTGTTGGTAAGCTCGTTGCTGAACGTGCAGTTGCTAAAGGTATTTCTGAAGTCGTCTTCGACCGCGGTGGATATCTCTATCACGGACGTGTAAAAGCTTTGGCTGATGCAGCTCGTGAAAACGGATTGAAATTCTAAGAGGAGGACACTAGAAAATGGCATTTAAAGACAACGCAGTTGAACTTGAAGAACGTTTAGTTGCCATCAACCGTGTTACAAAAGTTGTTAAAGGTGGACGTCGTCTTCGCTTTGCAGCTCTTGTAGTTGTTGGTGATCGCAATGGTCGTGTTGGTTTCGGTACTGGTAAAGCCCAAGAAGTACCAGAAGCAATCCGCAAAGCAGTTGAAGATGCGAAGAAGAATTTGATTGAAGTACCAATGGTTGGCACAACAATTCCTCACGAAGTTCTTTCAGAATTTGGCGGAGCTAAAGTATTGCTTAAGCCAGCTGTTGAGGGTTCTGGAGTTGCTGCCGGTGGTGCGGTTCGTGCCGTCATCGAGTTGGCAGGTGTAGCAGATGTTACATCTAAATCTCTTGGCTCTAACACACCAATCAACATCGTTCGCGCAACTGTTGAAGGTTTGAAACAATTAAAACGCGCTGAAGAAGTTGCTGCCCTTCGTGGTATTTCAGTTTCTGACTTGGCATAAGAAAGGGGATAACATGGCTCAAATTAAAATTACTTTGACTAAGTCTCCAATCGGACGCATCCCGTCACAACGTAAAACTGTTGTAGCACTTGGACTTGGCAAATTGAACAGCTCAGTTATCAAAGAAGATAACCCAGCAGTACGCGGTATGATTACTGCAGTATCACACTTGGTAACTGTTGAAGAAGTTAAATAAGCTTTGCTGGTTTAACAACTTTAAATTAAAATATGTTAGGGGATGGGATTTTCTCAGCCCCTAAAACTAAATATATGTATAGGCGAGTTTATATAGGAGACACCTTTTCTCCTATATGAGCGCTAGCATTTTACAAAAGAGGAGAAATAATATAATGAAACTTCATGAATTACAACCTGCTGTAGGTTCTCGTAAAGTCCGCAACCGTGTTGGTCGTGGTACTTCATCTGGTAACGGTAAAACATCTGGCCGTGGTCAAAAAGGTCAAAAAGCCCGTAGCGGTGGCGGAGTTCGCCTTGGTTTTGAAGGTGGGCAAACTCCATTGTTCCGTCGTCTTCCAAAACGTGGCTTCCTAAACATCAACCGCAAAGAATATGCGATTGTTAACCTTGACCAACTGAACGCCTTTGAAGATGGCGCTGAAGTAACACCAGTTGTTCTCATCGAAGCAGGTATTGTAAAAGCTGAAAAATCAGGTATCAAGATTCTTGGTAACGGAGAATTGACAAAGAAATTGACTGTTAAGGCAGCTAAATTCTCTAAATCAGCTGAAGAAGCTATCACTGCTAAAGGTGGTTCAGTGGAAGTCATCTAAGCGAGGTGACCTATGTTTTTCAAACTATTAAAAGACGCATTTAAAATCAAACAGGTACGGTCTAAGATTTTGTTCACGATTTTTATCATCTTAGTTTTCCGTATCGGTACAACCATAACGGTTCCGGGAATTAATGCCAAAGCCTTAAGCAATTTGAATGATTTACCATTCCTGAATATGCTGAGCTTGGTCTCTGGTAACGCCATGCGCAACTTCTCTGTCTTTGCACTTGGGGTCAGTCCTTATATCACAGCTTCTATCGTTGTTCAGTTGCTGCAGATGGACTTGCTTCCGAAGTTTGTAGAGTGGGGCAAGCAAGGGGAAGTGGGACGGAGGAAGCTGAATCAAGCGACCCGTTATATCGCCCTAGTTTTGGCCTTTGTGCAGGCAATTGGGATTACCGCTGGTTTTGATACTCTCTCAAGAGCTAATCTGGTTGCTAATCCTAATGTTCAGACCTACGCTTTGATTTGCGTTCTTCTAGCAACAGGTTCTATGATTGTAACTTGGCTAGGTGAGCAGATTACAGACAAGGGTTACGGGAATGGAGTTTCCATGATTATCTTTGCTGGTATCGTTTCAGCTATCCCTGATATGATTAAAGGTATCTATGAAGATTACTTTGTCAATATTCCTAGTGAACGTTTGACTTCATCTTTCATTTTTGTAGGAATTCTGATTGTGGCAGTCTTGCTGATTATCTACTTTACAACCTTTGTACAGCAGGCTGAATATAAAATTCCAATTCAGTATACGAAAGTAGCTAAGGGTGCACCTTCTAGCTCCTATCTGCCACTGAAAGTCAATCCGGCTGGGGTTATTCCAGTAATCTTTGCCAGCTCGATTACAGCTGCACCGGCAGCGATTTTCCAAGTTGTCAGTGCCATGGGCTATGACGCAGATTGGGTTAAGACAGCTCAGTCACTTTTGGCAACAACGACCATTAGTGGTATGTTCATGTACGCCTTCCTGATTGTCCTCTTTACATTCTTCTATACTTTTGTACAGATTAATCCAGAGAAGACAGCAGAAAATCTGCAAAAGAGCGGAGCCTACATTCCAGGTGTTCGTCCGGGTAAAGGAACAGAAGACTACATGTCTAAGCTGTTGCGTCGTTTGGCAACAGTGGGCTCTCTTTTCCTAGGTTTCATCTCTATCCTGCCTATCTTGGCTAAAGATGTATTTGGATTGACAGATGCCGTTGCTCTTGGAGGAACCAGTCTCTTAATCATCATCTCAACTGGTATTGAGGGAATGAAACAGCTAGAAGGCTACCTGCTGAAGAGAAAGTATGTCGGCTTTATGGATACTTCAGAGTAAGGGAATTTTGAATAGCTTTTCTAATGAGAAGCCTGTTCAGATAACCTTTCTTGAACCAAAAATAAACAAAATAAAAGGGGACAGAGTAGACTCACCCCCTTCTATTTTGTTTTTAAACGAGTTTATTAATCGGTTTAATAGATTGCTTTAAAAACAAAAAAGGAGACCAATCATGAATCTTTTGATTATGGGCTTACCAGGTGCTGGTAAAGGAACTCAAGCTGCTAAAATCGTTGAGCATTTCAATGTTGCACATATTTCAACTGGAGATATGTTCCGTGCAGCGATTGCTAACCAAACAGAGATGGGCGTTTTAGCCAAGTCATATATTGACAAGGGCGAGTTGGTTCCAGACCAAGTGACAAACGGCATTGTCAAAGAGCGCTTGAGCCAGGATGATATTAAGCAAACAGGCTTCCTCTTGGATGGCTATCCGCGCACGATTGAGCAAGCAAATGCCTTGGATCAAACTCTGGCAGAGCTTGATTTAGCTTTGGACGGCGTTATCAATATCGAAGTGGATCCTAACAGCTTACTGGAGCGTTTGAGCGGTCGGATTATCCATCGTCAAACAGGCGAAACCTTCCACAAGGTCTTCAATCCGCCAGCAGACTACAAAGAAGAGGATTACTACCAGCGCGAAGATGACAAGCCTGAGACGGTTAAACGTCGTTTGGATGTCAATATCGCTCAGGGTCAGCCGATTATTGAACACTACCGCAGCAAAGGTCTGGTCCATGATATTCAAGGGAATCAAGATATTAATGATGTCTTCTCAGCTATCGAAAAAGTCTTGACAAATTTGAAATAAAAGCGTTTTTCCTGCTTGCAATATTTGACAAGTAGTGATACAATGAATTAGTCTGACTTATAATTGTTACCTCTGTGCTCAGAGGAATCAAATCGAAATTTATGGAGGTACTTTTGCGTGGCAAAAGACGATGTGATTGAGGTTGAAGGCAAGGTAGTTGATACAATGCCTAATGCAATGTTTACGGTTGAACTTGAAAATGGACATCAGATTTTAGCAACAGTTTCTGGTAAAATTCGTAAAAACTATATTCGTATTTTAGCGGGAGACCGTGTGACTGTAGAAATGAGTCCTTATGATTTGACACGTGGACGGATCACATACCGCTTTAAATAATCGAAAAACTTGGAGGGAAAAAATGAAAGTAAGACCATCGGTCAAACCAATTTGCGAATACTGTAAAGTTATTCGTCGTAATGGTCGTGTTATGGTAATTTGCCCAGCAAATCCAAAACACAAACAACGTCAAGGATAAGATAGAAAGGAGAAAAAATGGCTCGTATTGCTGGAGTTGACATTCCAAATGACAAACGTGTAGTCGTTTCACTGACTTATGTGTACGGTATCGGACTTCCAACTTCTAAGAAAATCTTGGCAGCTGCTGGAGTTTCAGAAGACATCCGTGTAAAAGATCTTACAATCGAACAAGAAGACGCTATCCGTCGTGAAGTAGATGCGATTAAAGTTGAAGGTGACCTTCGTCGTGAAGTAAACTTGAACATCAAGCGTTTGATGGAAATCGGTTCATACCGTGGAATCCGTCACCGTCGTGGACTTCCTGTCCGTGGACAAAACACTAAAAATAACGCCCGCACTCGTAAAGGTAAAGCTGTTGCGATTGCAGGTAAGAAAAAATAATATAAGGAGGTAAAAAGTCTTGGCTAAACCAACACGTAAACGTCGTGTGAAGAAAAATATCGAATCCGGTATTGCTCATATTCACGCTACATTTAATAACACTATTGTTATGATTACTGATGTGCATGGTAACGCGATTGCTTGGTCATCTGCTGGAGCTCTTGGATTTAAAGGTTCTCGTAAATCTACACCATTTGCTGCCCAAATGGCATCTGAAGCAGCTGCTAAATCTGCACAGGAACACGGTCTGAAATCAGTTGAAGTTACTGTAAAAGGTCCAGGTTCTGGTCGTGAGTCTGCTATTCGTGCTCTTGCTGCCGCTGGTCTTGAAGTAACAGCTATTCGTGATGTGACTCCTGTACCACACAATGGTGCTCGTCCTCCAAAACGTCGCCGTGTATAATCACCAACCGTTACACTGCTTTTCGTTTAAGAGGGAGTATAGCAAATGATTGAGTTTGAAAAACCAAATATAACAAAAATTGATGAAAATAAAGATTATGGCAAGTTTGTAGTAGAGCCGCTTGAGCGTGGTTATGGTACAACACTGGGAAATTCTCTTCGCCGTGTGCTTTTGGCTTCACTTCCAGGTGCTGCTGTTACTTCAATTAATATTGAAGGTGTTTTGCACGAGTTTGATACAATTTCCGGTGTCCGCGAAGACGTGATGCAAATTATTCTGAACGTCAAAGGGATTGCTGTAAAATCTTACGTCCAAGACGAAAAGATTATTGAACTGGATGTTGAAGGACCAGCAGAAGTAACTGCCGGAGACATTTTGACAGACAGTGATATTGAAATTATAAACCCTGATCATTATCTCTTTACAATCGGAGAAGGTGCAAGCTTTAAGGCAACGATGACTGTCAATAGCGGTCGTGGTTATGTGCCTGCAGATGAAAATAAGAAAGATGATGCACCAGTGGGAACACTTGCGGTGGATTCTATCTATACGCCTGTGACAAAAGTTAATTACCAGGTTGAGCCAGCTCGTGTTGGTAGCAACGATGGTTTTGACAAACTAACCCTTGAAATTTTAACGAATGGAACAATTATTCCAGAAGATGCTTTGGGACTTTCAGCCCGCATCCTTACGGAACATTTGAATCTCTTCACTAATCTGACAGAAGTAGCTATCGCTGCAGACGTTATGAAGGAAGCAGAAAAGACTTCTGATGACCGCATTTTGGAACGGACTATCGAAGAATTAGATTTGTCAGTTCGCTCATACAACTGTTTGAAACGTGCAGGTATCAATACTGTATTTGATTTGACAGAAAAATCTGAGCCTGAAATGATGAAAGTTCGCAACTTGGGACGTAAGAGTCTGGAAGAAGTAAAAGTTAAACTTGCTGATCTCGGTCTGGGGTTAAAAAACGATAAATAAAGGAGGAATACATGGCTTACCGTAAACTAGGACGCACTAGCTCACAACGTAAAGCAATGCTTCGCGATTTGACTACTGATTTGCTGATCAACGAATCAATCGTGACAACTGAAGCTCGTGCTAAAGAAATCCGTAAAACAGTTGAAAAAATGATTACATTGGGCAAACGTGGAGACTTGCACGCTCGTCGTCAAGCTGCAGCTTTTGTACGCAATGAAATCGCATCAGAAAACTATGATGAAGCAACAGAAAAGTATACTACAACTACTGCTCTTCAAAAATTGTTCTCTGAGATTGCACCACGCTATGCAGAGCGCAACGGTGGATATACTCGTATCCTGAAAACTGAACCGCGCCGTGGAGATGCTGCGCCAATGGCAATCATCGAATTAGTTTAAGATCATCAATCTTTGTTGAGTGTTATGATGATGGAATAGAATCTCTATTCTTAGTCTAGCTCTGGTCTACCGCTAGGATTCTTTCCTAGCGGGAACACTCATCATATAGGTGATAATAGGTAGACGCTTGTTTACGAAATTGCTTTTAAGACAAAAACAATTTCGTAAGCAGGCGTTTTTGCATGAAGCTAGGAAAATACCTGAAATTTTGTTATAATACTCTAACACTATCAAAAATTTATAGGAAATGGAAATGACTGATTCAATCCAAATTTTAAAAGAGCGTTATTTAAAGAATATTAAAGAAAATCCAACTGTCTACATTGGCATTGAGTTAGAATTTCCTATTGTCAATTGCCAGGGCGGAGCGACGGATACAAATGTTGCCAAGAATCTTTTGAAGCGTCTATTGGAAGAGTATGATTTTGAGTCGGAACGATTTGATAGAGATGGCAATCCCATCCAACTGAAATCTACTAAAAATGAAGACAGAATTCTTTTTGAGGTCTCTTATAATACTTTGGAATTTGCTTTTGCAAAGGCTAGCAGAATTCAAGAAGTTGAAGAGCGTTTTAATAACTATCTGAACATTATTCAGCCAATTCTGCGCGAAGAAGACCATGAAATTCAAGGAGAAGGTATTCATCCTTTCTGGGCAGAAAATGATAATAGTCCAGTTAAGTATCCAAGATATGAAATGTTGATGCAGTATTTAGCTATGGGAAAGAACATGAATGGTCTGCACAATTATCCAGAATATGGAGCTTTTATTTGTGGGAGTCAAGTGCAGTTGGATGTTTCAAGAGAGAATTATTTGACTGTTATCAATGTCTTCAATCAAATTGAAGCTGCTAAGGCATACCTTTTTGCCAATTCAGAATTTTCAGATTCTTCTTGGAATACAAAAATAGCTCGGGATATTTTCTGGGAGCAATCAATGCATGGCATTTTACAGGAAAATGCGGGTGTGAATTCGAAAGATTTTCAAACTGAAGATGAATTTTTTACTTATCTTAGTAAATCAGCGCTTTTCACTGCCGAACGGGAAGGCAAATCCTACTATTTCTATCCGATAGGTGCTAATGAATACTTGAGTCAAAAAACTATTGAAGCTTATAGCCTCTCAGGTGAGAAAGTAAACTTGACACCAAAGGAATCAGACTTCAAGAATCATAGAAGTTATCAGTATCAAGATTTGACGACACGGGGGACAGTAGAGTTTCGGAGCGTCTGCACCCAGCCTTTTGATAAAACTTTTGCTTCTGCCGCTTTTCATCTTGGTATTTTAGAAAACTTGGAGAATGTAAAAGCCTATTTACAAGATGCTCCCTTCTTTCAGCAGGAAGGTCGGAATTACAAAGCTTTAAGAAGAAAGTTTTCTAAAAAAGAGTTGACCACAAGCGAAACAGAGCATATTTATGAATTCACAGAGAGTTTGCTTCAGCTGGCGAGGGCTGGTTTAATAGCACGTCAACTAGGTGAGGAAGCTTATCTTCCCTCTCTTTAATAGAGGCTAGCCTCTGATGAATAAAAAATTCTAGAAAAATTTAAAAAAAGATTAAAAAAGGTATTGACAGGTAGTAGGTATAGGTGATATACTAATATAGTTGTCGCGAAAG
>NZ_VIBR01000006.1:0-100567 GCF_008329445.1 Streptococcus sanguinis
TGCAAGTACTTCGGCTTCAACGAGCGCCTCAGTAAGTGCAAGTGAATCTGCCTCCACGAGTGCATCAGTTTCAGCAAGTACGTCCGCTTCAACGAGTGCTTCAGTGAGTGCAAGTACGTCCGCCTCGACTAGTGCGTCCGTATCCGCAAGTACGTCAGCGTCTACGAGTGCGTCAGTGTCTGCCAGCACGTCCGCCTCAACGAGCGCGTCCGTAAGCGCAAGTACGTCAGCGTCCACAAGCGCATCAGTATCCGCAAGTGAATCCGCGTCAACAAGTGCGTCTGTGTCAGCAAGCACGTCCGCCTCAACGAGCGCGTCAGTATCTGCCAGCACATCGGCGTCCACAAGCGCGTCAGTGTCTGCCAGCACGTCAGCGTCGACTAGCGCTTCAGTATCAGCAAGTACGTCCGCGTCGACAAGTGCTTCAGTGAGTGCAAGTACATCTGCATCGACGAGTGCTTCAGTGAGTGCAAGTACGTCCGCATCGACGAGTGCTTCAGTTTCAGCAAGTACCTCAGCTTCAACGAGCGCGTCAGTTTCTGCAAGTACGTCCGCATCGACGAGTGCTTCAGTTTCAGCAAGTACCTCAGCCTCGACTAGCGCATCAGTGTCTGCCAGCACGTCCGCCTCGACTAGTGCGTCCGTATCCGCAAGTACGTCAGCGTCTACGAGTGCGTCAGTGTCAGCAAGCACGTCCGCCTCAACGAGCGCGTCAGTTTCAGCAAGTACCTCAGCCTCGACTAGCGCATCAGTGTCTGCCAGCACGTCCGCCTCGACTAGTGCGTCCGTATCCGCAAGTACGTCAGCGTCTACGAGTGCGTCAGTGTCAGCAAGCACGTCCGCCTCAACGAGCGCGTCCGTAAGCGCAAGTACGTCAGCGTCCACAAGCGCATCAGTATCCGCAAGTGAATCCGCGTCAACAAGTGCGTCTGTGTCAGCAAGCACGTCCGCCTCAACGAGCGCGTCAGTATCTGCCAGCACATCGGCGTCCACAAGTGCGTCAGTGTCAGCAAGTACATCAGCTTCAACGAGCGCGTCTGTATCCGCAAGCGAATCGGCTTCAACCAGTGCATCCGTAAGTGCAAGTACATCCGCGTCGACAAGCGCGTCTGTATCAGCCAGTACGTCAGCTTCCACGAGCGCATCCGTAAGTGCAAGTGAGTCAGCGTCGACGAGTGCGTCTGTAAGTGCAAGTGAATCAGCCTCAACGAGCGCGTCAGTTTCAGCAAGTACGTCCGCCTCCACGAGCGCGTCAGTGAGTGCAAGTACGTCAGCATCGACGAGTGCGTCAGTGAGCGCAAGTACGTCCGCTTCAACGAGTGCGTCAGTAAGCGCAAGTACATCCGCGTCCACTAGTGCGTCAGTATCTGCAAGTACGTCCGCGTCCACTAGTGCATCTGTAAGTGCCAGCACGTCCGCGTCCACTAGCGCATCAGTGAGTGCCAGCACGTCCGCGTCGACGAGTACGTCAGTGAGTGCAAGCACGTCAGCATCGACGAGCGCATCTGTATCAGCAAGTACGTCCGCCTCAACGAGCGCGTCAGTGAGTGCAAGTGAATCAGCTTCAACGAGTGCGTCAGTAAGCGCAAGTACATCAGCTTCAACGAGCGCATCTGTATCAGCAAGTACGTCCGCGTCCACGAGTGCATCTGTGAGTGCAAGCACCTCAGCGTCTACTAGCGCGTCAGTCAGCGCAAGCACCTCAGCCTCAACGAGCGCGTCGGTAAGTGCAAGTACCTCAGCATCAACCAGTGCGTCGGTATCCGCAAGCACGTCCGCGTCCACGAGTGCATCAGTAAGTGCAAGTACGTCCGCGTCCACGAGTGCGTCAGTATCTGCAAGCACCTCAGCCTCAACGAGTGCGTCAGTAAGTGCAAGCACGTCCGCCTCGACGAGCGCGTCAGTATCTGCAAGCACATCTGCATCAACGAGCGCATCTGTATCTGCAAGTACTTCAGCGTCGACGAGTGCGTCTGTGTCTGCGAGTGAATCAGCCTCGACAAGTGCGTCCGTAAGCGCAAGTACGTCCGCATCGACGAGCGCGTCGGTAAGTGCCAGCACGTCCGCGTCCACGAGTGCGTCAGTCAGCGCCAGCACGTCCGCTTCCACGAGTGCATCCGTATCAGCAAGTGAATCTGCCTCGACGAGTGCATCAGTAAGTGCAAGTGAGTCTGCTTCCACGAGTGCCTCAGTTTCAGCAAGCACGTCCGCCTCGACGAGCGCGTCAGTCAGCGCAAGCACCTCCGCTTCCACGAGCGCGTCGGTATCCGCAAGTACGTCCGCCTCGACAAGTGCGTCAGTTTCAGCAAGCACGTCCGCGTCGACGAGTGCATCAGTAAGTGCCAGCACCTCGGCTTCAACAAGTGCGTCTGTATCTGCAAGTACGTCTGCGTCGACGAGTGCCTCAGTTTCAGCAAGCACATCTGCGTCTACCAGCGCATCTGTATCCGCAAGTACATCCGCGTCGACGAGTGCATCAGTAAGTGCAAGTACGTCCGCATCGACGAGCGCATCAGTCAGCGCAAGTACCTCAGCGTCCACGAGCGCCTCTGTATCAGCAAGTACGTCTGCATCAACGAGTGCCTCAGTAAGCGCAAGTACGTCAGCCTCAACCAGTGCATCTGTATCAGCAAGCACATCTGCATCAACGAGCGCGTCTGTGTCTGCGAGTGAATCTGCATCGACGAGCGCGTCCGTAAGTGCAAGTACATCAGCGTCAACTAGTGCCTCAGTGAGTGCAAGTGAGTCAGCTTCAACTAGTTCATCTGCGAAAGCGAGTGAATCAGCGTCAACTAGTGCCTCTGTATCTGCAAGTACGTCCGCGTCTACTAGCGCATCAGTGAGTGCAAGCACGTCCGCTTCAACGAGTGCGTCAGTGAGTGCAAGCACGTCTGCATCGACAAGTGCGTCAGTGAGTGCAAGTACGTCCGCCTCAACGAGTGCCTCAGTAAGTGCAAGCACATCGGCCTCCACGAGCGCGTCGGTAAGTGCAAGCACATCGGCATCAACGAGTGCGTCAGTGAGTGCAAGTACGTCCGCCTCAACCAGTGCATCTGTATCTGCGAGCGACTCAGCTTCCACTAGCGCCTCAGTAAGTGAAAGTACCTCAGCTTTAACGAGTGCATCCGTATCAGCAAGTGAGTCCGCGTCGACTAGTGCGTCCGTAAGTGCAAGTACGTCTGCGTCCACGAGCGCGTCAGTATCTGCAAGTGAATCCGCGTCGACGAGTGCATCAGTGTCTGCAAGTACCTCAGCTTCAACGAGCGCATCCGTATCAGCAAGTGAGTCCGCGTCTACCAGCGCGTCCGTAAGTACAAGCACGTCCGCGTCGACTAGTGCGTCCGTAAGTGCAAGCGAGTCCGCTTCAACGAATGCGTCAGTAAGTGCAAGTGAATCAGCATCAATCAGCGAATCGACTTCAGTTCAGGCTTCTGCCTTAGCGTTGGCAAGTATATCTGCTTCAGTAAGTGCTTCAGAATCCGCAAGTGCTTCGGCTAGTCTGTCTGGTTCAGAAAGTGCTTCGATTAGTGATTCTCAGTCAATCAGCGAGTCGACTTCACTGAGCACTAGCACATCAGTCTTGCATAGTCAGCTGGATCTGGTTCATGAGAAGGAATTCTACTCACTCAGCCTTTCTACAAGTGAGTCACTGTCAGCAGCGGTCAGCCTCAGCGAGCTTGCCCGTGTCAGTCAGTCTGTATCAGAAAGCCTGTCTACGAGCCTATCAGCTAGTCAGAGCACATCTGAAAGTCTGTCTGCTTCAGCAAGACAGTCTGAGTTGGATCTGATTTCCAGAGGTCGTTTGCCACAGACAGGGGAAACGGAGAGCAAGGCTTCCATCCTGGCTCTGGGCTTAGGAGCATTGGGCTTGGCCTTCAAGAGACGTAAAAAGAAAAGCGACTCTGAGGAGTAGCAGTAAATAAAGCCAATCAGTTTATCTTTCAGTCTGTTGATAGTTTGCTCAGTGAGTGAACTCTAGGAAGTGGTAGATAAAGCAAACCATGAAGGAAATCATGACATTATTTCTAGCGCTTGCTTGCAAAAATCCCATGCCAATGACTGGTAAAAATAAACGGATAGGCTATAGAAACAGGAAGTTTTGACAACTTCCTGTTTTTTTGACAATTTAGTAGAAAAAAAGTGTCCTTTATTCTGCAGGAAAATCCTTGAGAATATAGATTTTTTGGACAATATTTTATATAATATCAAGTATAGAATTGATGTTTAAGAGTTTATGAAATGAAAGAGTAAGGGAGAAAATGAAAACGATAGTTTTAGTTGGGGATCAGGCCTATCAAGAGCAAGTTTCGACTGCAATTAAGTCGATTTTGTATTACAATAAAAATGCAAAAATCTATGTTTTCAATCAAGGATTAAGTGACGAATGGTTTCATGAATTTAATGAGCTGGCCGAGCAGCTGGATAGTGAACTAATTAATATCAGCTTGGACCAAGTGATGATCAGTCCAGAGTGGCTGACTCAGGACCATATCAGCTCAGCAGCCTATGCTCGCTATTTCATTCCGCAGTTTGTAGCAGAGGACCGTGTCCTTTATCTGGACAGCGATCTGGTGGTCAATAGAGATTTACAGCCTTTATTTGCTATTCCTATGGAAGGAAAGCTTGTGGCTGCGGTTGGAGATGCTGGAGGTTATGGCTTTAACTCTGGCGTTCTGCTAATTGATAATCTAGCTTGGAAAGAAAGGCAGCTGCAGGAGATCTTTATCAAGGAAACGGACCGCATCATGGGCTTGGTTCAGTCTGGCCAGATGGAGGATTTTAACGGCGATCAGACGGTTTTAAATCATGTGCTGGCTCAGGATTGGCTGCCCTTGGATAAGATTTACAATCTGCAGGTAGGCCATGACTTAGTGGCCTTTTACAGCGGCTGGAATGGTCATTTTGAGCTGGATCAGGAACCTCTGATTATCCACTATACGACCTTCCGCAAGCCTTGGAACTCGGAAGTTAGCTATCGCTACCGTCAGCTTTGGTGGGACTTTCATGCCTTGAGCTTGGCGGAGATTTCAGCCCATCATCGGGGAGAGTTTGAGATGCAAGACCGTTGGGAGAAGGCAGCTCTGAACTGCATGCTCCTGACAGATGTACAGGAGCTAGAGCAGATAGAGTTTTTAGCCCAGTCCTTGCCTAGCGTCCATTTTTATATAGCCTGTTACACAGATATGGGAGATTATCTGCGTTCTTTGGATCGCTATGAAAATATTCATCTCTATCCGCAGGTTATCCATGCAGTGCTGGATGAGCTCATTGATAAGTGCCAGGTCTATTTGGATATTCACCATGGGAACGAGCACTATGAACTGAGTAGTCGTTTCAAGGCACTTGGCAAGCCAGTTCTGGCTTTTGACAATACTAAGAAAAATGAAAAGGAAGAACTGGTCTATCCCCATGAGCACCCTCAGGAGATGGTGAGAAAGCTGCGCAGTCTGATGAAAAAAGAGAAGCCGCAGGCCTTTCGGGCTGTGGTGCTGGCTGCTAATGCTGCCTATAGTGAGCAGGTCTTAACCACCATTAAGTCCATCGTCTGCCACAATCGCTTTATCAAGTTTTATGTCATCAACAGTGACTTTCCAACAGAGTGGTTTGTCAGCATGCAAAAAAAGCTGGCCAAGCTGGACTGCCAGATCGTCAATGCTCGGGTGGATGGCAGTCATATTAGTCAATATAAGACAAATATCCATTATTCAGTTTTTTTGAGATATTTTACGGCTACTTTTGTAGAGGAAGATCAAGCCCTTTATTTGGATTGCGATATTGTAGTAACACGTGATTTATCAGACATTTTTGCAGTTGATCTAGGTTCCTATCCGCTTGGCGCGGTAAGAGATTTGGGTGGAGAAGTTTACTTTGGCGAGCAGATTTTTAATTCAGGTGTTTTACTGATTAATGTAGACTATTGGCGTGAAAATGATGTAGCAGGTCAATTGATTGAGATGACTGATAACTTACATGATAAAGTTACTCAGGATGACCAAAGCATTCTCAATATGCTCTTTGAAAACCGCTGGATGGAGCTGCCTTTTGCTTACAACTGCATTACGCTGCACACGACTTTTTCGGACTATGAGCCAGAAAAAGGTCTCTATCCGCCTGTGATTCACTATCTGACCGAGCGCAAGCCTTGGAAAGAGTACACCCAGTCTATCTATCGTGAGGTCTGGTGGTTCTATCAGGGACTGGATTGGTCGGATATGCAGGAGCCAGTCGGAGCCCTGACTCAAAAGATGGTGGAAGGGGAAGATGGCTCAAGCCTGTCCTGCCTAGTCTACACCTACTCTTGTGAACTGATGCATATCAACTATCTGATTCAAGCCCTGCCTGCCTGTCATTTCTACATCGCTGCACCGGTAGTGGTAGCAGAGCCAATCACGCGTCTGCTCCAGTATCCTAATGTCAGCGTCAGTTCAGATATAGCGGGCATTCCGGCTCTCTTGGAGTCGCTGGAAGCCAAGTCTCAGCTGCTGCTGGATATCAATGCCGGTGATGAGGTAGGGGACATTATTGCTCGCTTTAAGTCTGCCGGCAAGCCAGTCTTTGCCTTTGATAGTACAGTCCATGGCCAGCAGGGGCAGGAAGTCTTTCCAGCTGATAATCCTGAAGCCATGGTGCAGGCTATTGAGAAACTAGCCTTGGCCGAGCCTGAGGAGCGGCAGATTTCTGTACTCTCTATTGACCAATCGCTGGATTATCTCTTGGAGAAAGGTGCTTCAGTAGTTCGCTTTGGAGATGGGGAGATGGATTTGGTTGCGGGCCGTAGTATCGTCTATCAGGATTTTGATCCAGAACTGTCAGCGCGCTTGAGAGAGATTATGTCTATGGAGAGCGATGAGCGTTTGATGATTTGTCTGCCCGATGTCTTTACAGGACTGGAACGCTATTCCATCGATGCCCAAAATTTTTGGAGTCTAAATCATTTGCCACATTTTCTTGAGAAATATAAAAATATTTGCCGAGCACCTTGGTACGGCTCAACTTTTATTTCCCGGCCTTACATCGACTTGGAAGATAAGACGCCGTCTGCGGGCTATTTTGCAAAGCTCAAGCAGCTATGGAAGGACAAGGACCTCTTGATCGTAGAGGGCTTGACTTCTCGCTCTGGTGTGGGCAATGACCTCTTTGATGGGGCTAAATCCATCAAGCGGATTATCTGTCCTTCGCGCAATGCCTACAGCAAGCTGGAGGCCATCAAGCAGGCTGTTCGAGAGCAAGCGGATAATCGTCTGATTTTGACCATGCTGGGTCCGACGGCCAAGGTCTTGGTCTATGATCTGGTTCAGGAAGGTTATCGAGCGCTGGATATTGGGCATATTGACTCAGAGTATGAGTGGTTCCAGATGGGAGCTAGCCACAAGGTCAAGCTGTCGCACAAGCATACGGCTGAGCACAACTTTGATCAGGATATTGAGTTTAGAGATGACCAGGCTTATGACAGTCAGATTGTTGCCAATCTGGCTCAGGAATGAAGATTAGAAAAAGAGTATGAAAGTTAATATTACCAATCTATACGGTATGTCTGGCCAGAGTACGGCCTTGATTGCCCAGAATGATGTGACCAAGCTCGCCAAGCAGCTGGGCTTTAATGAACTGAGTTTTTATTTTTACGATATTTACAGCGACAGCCAGTCGGAGCTCAGTCGGCGTCTGGACGGCATCATGGCTAGTGTGGGTTATGGCGATGTGGTTATCTATCAGTCTCCGACTTGGAATGGCCGGGAGTTTGACCAGGCCTTTATCAGCAAGCTGAAGATTTTGCAGGCCAAGCTGATTACCTTTATCCATGATGTACCGCCGCTGATGTTCCCGTCAAACTACTATCTGATGCCGGAGTATATCGATATGTACAATCAGTCAGATGCGGTCATCGTGCCTTCTGAGCAGATGCGGGATAAGCTAGTGGCAGAGGGGCTGACGGTGGACAAGATTTTGGTCCAGCGCATGTGGGATCATCCCTATGATTTACCCCTACACCAGCCTCAGTTTGCGCCTAAGCTGTATTTCGCGGGAAGTGTGGAGCGGTTTCCGCATCTGATCAATTGGTCTTATGCTACGCCACTGGAGATTTTTTCGCCTGAGGAAGAGTCAAATCCAGAGGCCAATGTCAGCTATCGCGGCTGGGTCAGCCGGCCAGAGTTGCTTTTGGAGCTGTCCAAGGGTGGTCTGGGGCTGGTCTGGGGTGTCGAGGAAAATCCAGCAGACGAGCCGGAATACTACGGTCTCAATATCTCTCATAAGTCTGCCACCTATCTGGCAGCTGGGATTCCGGTCATCGTCCCTTCTTACCTGTCCAATGCAGAGCTGATTCGCGAGCGCGGTCTGGGCTTTGTCGTAGACAGTCTGGAAGAGGCCAGTCGGATCGTAGAAGGTCTGACTGCCGAGGAGTATCAGGCTATGGTCGAGCGGGTTAGAAAGTTCTCTTTCCTGCTCAAGGAAGGTTATTTTAGCAAAAAAGTCTTAGTAGATGCGGTGATGGAAGTCTTATCTTAGAGCTTTTTCAGCCATCGTCATGAGGAGTCAGTGTGAAGTCATTTTTTAAACCAGTCATTATCAAGAAGTTTCTGTGGACCTTATTTTTCTTATTTATCTATGTCTTGGGAACCAAGCTGACCCTGCCTTTCGTCGATATGAGTAAGGCAGCTGCTATGGACGGAACCTCTACGACCTTGAACTATGCGACAGCCCTGATGGGGGGAAATCTGCGCAGTATGTCGCTCTTTTCTGTCGGCCTGTCTCCTTGGATGTCCTCTATGCTGATCTGGCAGATGTTTGCTGTGTCCAAGCGCCTAGGCCTGAGCAAGCTCCCTCTGGAAGTACAGGAAAGGCGGCGGATGCTGCTGACCTTGGTCATTGCCTTGATTCAGTCCGTGGCACTGGTTCTAAATCTGCCCCTGCAAGAAGCAGGTGGGGTGGATATGACTACGATTATGGTCTTAGATACCTTGGTCTTGATGGCTGGGACTTACTTTCTCATTTGGCTGACGGATTTGAATGCTGCTATGGGACTTGGCGGCTCCATCATGATTGTCATGGCCAGCATGATTGCCTACATTCCGCAGGATATTTGGAACTCTATTCAGGAGCTGAAGATTTCTTCACTTTGGCTAGCCTTGATGCTGGTTTTCAGTCTAGTCTTTCTCTATCTGGCTGTTACAGTTGAGCGGTCTAAGTACCGAATTCCAGTCAATAAGATCAATATCCATAACCGTTTCAAGAAATACTCTTATCTGGATATTCGTCTGAATCCTGCTGGTGGGATGCCGATTATGTACGCTATGACCTTGGTCAGCATTCCCCAGTATTTCCTTTTGATTATCCACTTTCTTCAGCCGAACAATCAGCTGATTGAGCAGTGGATAGAAGCGCTGTCTATGGGAAGTCCAGCTTGGTTTATCCTCTATCTGTTGACTATTTTCATCCTGGCGCTGGCCTTCGCCTTTATCAATATCAGTGGCGACCAGATTGCCGAGCGGATGCAAAAGAGTGGAGAGTATATTGAAAATGTTTATCCGGGAGGAGCAACCCGCCGCTATATAAATGGTTTAGTGACCTATTTTGCACTAGTGGGGGCTTTCTATCTTATCCTGATTTCTGGCCTACCCATGATAGTGGTGCTTCTGGACATTCGCTATCTGCGGCTCAGTATGATTCCGGGGATTTTTATGATTTTTATCGGGATGGTCTTTTCTATTAAGGACGAGGTGGATGCCTTGACGCTTAATGACCGTTATCGTTCATTGTTGTAGGAGAAACTATGTATTACTTTATTCCTTCATGGAGTGGCAGTGGGGATCGGATTTGGCACCGGGATATTATCCCTTGGTACCGCTCTATGCAGCGACTGGAGTTTGATGACTCGATTCATCAGATTCGGATTTTTCAAAGTGAAAATCTGCCAGTCCAGCTGCTTTTGCCAGCTTATATGCCACATGCCCGCTATCTCTTGCATCGGCAGGATATTTTTGAGACGGACTATTACTCGGTCTTTGATGAGATTCAGGGAATCCAGTCTAAAGAAATGCAGGTCTTGCAAATCAAGGATCTGGACTGGGAGCCAGACTGCGAGTTTGTCTATACGCCCTTTCTAGTCATGGTCCGCAGGCAGGGACAGCTCTATGCCCATGTCGAGTTTGGAGTAGAAGGCTTTATCAGCTTCATCAAGTTTTTCAAGGATGACCAACTGGAGAAGTTTTATATCTTTGATGATCGGGGCTTTGTCTCCAGTATTACCTACTATGAAGAGGGGCAGCCCCTTTATCAGGACTACCTACAGCCGGATGGTGACTGGCGGATTCGTGAGCATCTCAAGCCTGACGACGGTCGGGTAGAGGTCAACCCTGCTTACTTACTGGACTTTGATAAGCTGGAGTATGAGAGGATGCCAGACTTAATCTTGGAGAAATTAGGCCATTATATCGAGCGCAATGCAGGAGCGGACAGCCGGTTCGTCCTGGCAGCGCATCCCTTATACACTCAAGCCATTTTGCGCTTATTGCCCAAGAATGTTCAAATCATTCTCAGCTTTTTCCACGAGCGAAATCATACAGTGGATTGGTCAGCTTTAGAAGCAGATTTGCAGCAGGCAGATTTAGTCTTGACTGATCGTATGGATTTCAAGAAGGCTATTCAGCGCTACCTGCCTAGACAGGCTCAGAAGGTGCACTACTTGTCGCCTTTTGATACTCGTCTGCAGCTGGGCAAGAGCCAACGCCGTCGTGAATCCAAGATTTTTTATCAGATTAATCTGGAAGAAGGGCTTAATGACTATGCCATCTTCAAGGTTCTCCACTATGTGGCCAAGCATCCGGATACGGAGCTGACTATCGGTGTTTACAATGCCTGGCATGAAGGAATCCAAAAGGTGGAGACCAAGGTACAGGAGGTTATTGATGAGTATCTGAATCAATATGAATTTGTCAAGAATTACCGCCGCAGTGAGCAGGCTGAGAATGCCCTGCTGGAAAATCAGGAGCAGGATCTCCGTTTCACCATTAAAAATATCACGGACGAGCTCAGCTTGATTCAGGAGCTGGATGATACACGTTTAATCATCGACCTGAGTGAGCAGCCAAATCTCTATACACAAATTGCTGGGATTTCTGCCGGGATTCCGCAGATCAATCTGGTGGGCTCGGATTATGTGACCCATCTGCAAAATGGCTATATCTTGGACTCTATCTCTGATGTTCCGACTGCTGCAGACTATTACTTGGAAGGTTTGAAAAATTGGAACCAGGCCCTGATTTATTCCATTGAAAAAATCCATCATAACACTGGTCTGGAGCTGATTGGCCGGTGGGAGCAGTGGCTCAAGGAGGCTGAGAATGCAAAATAAGCTGAAAATCTTACAGATTGGCTCAAGCGACTGGAGCAAGGAGCTTGCTATTCCAGACAATATGGCCTGGTATTATTTCTTTCCTAACTCCAATCTAGCCATCAAAAAGGTCATGGAGATGGATAAGATTGGCAAGTTTGATGCGATTCTGGTGGACGATTTGCATCGGATCCCAGATTTGTTTATGATTGAGGCCAAGATTATCCCTTATACAGTTTTCTATGATCGGGAACAGGAAACCCAGGAAGCGGATATTGAGTACTTCCTCAAGCGTCACTGCGCTCAGCCAACGGATATGAGCGATCGAGCTGATCTTATCCGCAAGCTGTCCAAGTCTCTCTTTTCCGGCCAGTATGGTGACAAGATGACCCCGCTTGATATGGTGGTCAGCCCTGGATTTCACGGGAAGATTTGCTACAATGGCTATGAAAATCTAGAGCTGGAAGGTGACTTTGGTCAGGACTTTCAGTCAATCCTGTCTTGGAAATACAATATTATAGCCAACAAGTTCAATCCAGTTGAACTCTGGCTTGAATATGAAAAGTCAGGCAGCTGTGAGCTGCGGCTGCGCCTCTATAATATCCAAGAAGGTTCGACTGCAGACATCGCTCGCGAGACTATTTTCGCAGAAGAGGACATGCGGGAATCCATGGTTCTGGACAATGACTTTACCTCCTATCTGGGAGTCAGTTTAGAGGCTAGAGGAGTGGGACGGATTCAGGTTGGTGCTCTGCATCAGCGCCTGACCCGCTTTGAGTTTGGTAAGTATGTTCTGGGCGGGAAGATTTTTCGTGATAGTCACCGTCAGGAGATTAATTACTTCTTTTATCCGGGAGATTTGAAGCCACCTTTGGCTGTTTATTTCTCTGGTTACCGTCGGGCGGAAGGCTTCGAGGGCTTTGGAATGATGCGCAGTTTGGGCTGTCCTTTTCTCTTGTTTTCTGATCCGCGCGTGGATGGCGGTATGTTTTATCTGGGCAGTCAGGAGCTGGAGAGCAGTATTCATAAGATTATCCAAGAGCATTTGGACTTTCTGGGCTTTACCGAGCGGGATTTGATCCTATCGGGCATGTCTATGGGGACTTACGGTGCGGTTTATTACGGATCAGAGTTTCGTCCGCGAGCTATTGTTTTGTCCAAGCCCTTGGGAAATCTAGGCACTATTGCCCAACGTGGTCGTTTACGCCTGCCCGAGGTCTTTCCGACGGCTCTAGATGTCCTTCACCGTCACACAGGTGGCAAAGATAAGGAGCATGTAGAGGAGCTGAATCAACGCTACTGGCGTAAGTTTGAGAAGGCTGATTTCAGCCGGACGACCTTTGGTATCGCCTACATGAAGGAAGAAGACTATGATCCGACGGCCTATGAGGACCTGGTAGCGGCTCTTCATCTTACCGAAGCTAAGCTGATTAGCAGAGGTGTCCCTGGACGCCATAATGATGACTCCACTATAGCCATATCTTGGTTTATGAATTATTATCGAATGATATTGGAAAAGGAATTTGGGAGAAAGAAATGAAGATTCAAAAAAGAAAGGGCATATACTGGGGAGAGCTGAGAGGGGTTTCGGCAGCTGGTAAAATGACTGACTTTACCTATCTTTACGGCACTACCCTTATTATTCATTCCCCTTCACATATATTTTTTGAAAATAAACTGATGGCCTCCGGCCAGACCATCCATGAATGGTCTTCCAAATGGAACTATCAGCGAGACCGGCAGGTGCCTGCTCTCCCCTTGCTCAAAAAGGGAGCTCGCTATTGCCTGTCTAGAGATATGACCACCTATCCTGAATCCAGCGTCTTTCTGAAAATCATCTTCTTTGACCGCTATGAGAAAGAAATCAGCAATCAAGTGGAGCGTTCGGAGAGTATGATCTTTACCTACCCAAACGAAGCCTATAGCTATAAGGTTCAGCTGCTGAGTGCAGGAGTTGAGTCCTTGGAGTTTCATTGCCTAAACATTGACCAAATCATAGAGGAGTCTGATGATTAAAAATCATTTTCAAATTCAGCGCTTAAAGAAAATCTTAGCCAAAGTCAAGAGTTTTGAGTCAGAAATGGCTGGCTTGTCAGACGCTGACCTACGAAAGAAAACTCAGGAATTTAAGGAGAGACTGACCGCAGGTGAGACTTTAGACGACTTGCTGCCGGAGGCTTATGCTGTGGTGAGGGAAGCGGACAAGCGGGTGCTGGGCATGTTTCCCTACGATGTGCAGGTCATGGGGGCGATTGTTCTCCATGAGGGCAATGTCGCTGAGATGGCTACAGGGGAGGGCAAGACTCTGACAGCTACCATGCCGCTCTATCTTAATGCCCTGTCTGGACAAGGAGCTATGCTGGTGACCACCAATACCTATCTGGCCCTGCGGGACGCTCAGGAAATGGGGCAGGTCTATCGTTTTCTTGGGTTGACTATTGAGGCAGCGGTGGTAGCTGATGGGTCTGGAAATTTGACGCCCAAGCAGAAGCGGCTGATTTACCAGGCGGATATTGTCTATACGACCAATAGTGCCTTGGGCTTTGACTATCTGATTGAAAATCTAGCAGAGAATAAGGATAGCCAATATCTTAGTCCTTTCAACTATGTCATTATAGACGAGATTGACTCCATCCTCTTGGATAGCGCTCAGGTGCCTTTGGTTATCTCTGGTGCTCCTCGGGTTCAGTCAAACTTCTATAGTATCATGGATACCTTCATTACGACTTTGAAAGAAGACGAGGACTACCACTACGATGACGAGAAGAATGAAGTCTGGCTGACGTCGAAAGGTATTCTGGCAGCGGAGTCTTTTCTTGACTTGGAGCATCTTTTTTCTAAGGAAAATCAAGAGTTGGTCCGCCACCTCAATCTAGCCTTGCGGGCTCACAAGCTCTACAAGAAGGACAAGGACTATGTTGTTCGTCAGGGTGACAAAGAAGCAGAAGTTGTACTTCTGGACCGCGCAACCGGCCGTCTGCTGGAAATGACCCGGCTTCAGGGAGGCCAGCACCAGGCCATTGAGGCCAAGGAGCATGTCAAGCTGACGGAGGAAACGCGGGCCATGGCTTCCATCACCTATCAGAATCTCTTCCGGCTCTTCCGGAAAATCTCTGGTATGACCGGGACCGGCAAGGTGGTGGAGAGCGAATTTATGGAGACTTACTCCATGTCTGTCATCAAGATCCCGACCAACCGGCCAGTGATTCGGCAGGATTTACCAGACCAGCTTTACCAGACCCTGCCAGAAAAAGTCTTTGCTTCATTGGACGAGGTCAAGCACTACCATGCTCAAGGCAATCCACTCTTGATTTTCACCGGCTCAGTGGAGATGTCAGAGATTTACTCATCCCTACTGCTGAGAGAAGGAATCGCCCACAATCTGCTCAATGCCAACAATGCGGCGCGTGAGGCACAAATCATCGCTGAGTCTGGGCAGAAAGGTGCAGTGACGGTGGCGACATCCATGGCCGGCCGCGGTACGGATATAAAGCTGGGACCAGGTGTCGCTGATTTGGGTGGTCTCGTGGTGATTGGTACGGAGCGGATGGAGAACCAGCGGATTGACCTACAGATTCGTGGCCGTTCAGGCCGCCAAGGTGATCCGGGGATTAGTAAGTTTTTCATCTCGCTAGAGGATGATCTGCTCAGGAAGTGGGGGCCAGATTGGCTCAAGAAGCTCTACAAGGACTATTCAACTGAAGAAGTTCAGCAGCATCCAGTCCAGCTGGGACAGCGCCGCTTTAGACGCTTAGTAGCTAAGGCCCAGAGAGCTAGCGAAAGCAGTGCCAAGATGTCCCGTCGGATGACGCTGGAATATGCCCAGTGTATGAAGATTCAGCGGGAGATTACCTATGCTGAGCGCAATCGCTTGATTCAAGCTGAAGAGCGGATTGATGAAGAAATCAGCCGTGTCCTCAGTCAGGTCATTCATCAGGCGGCCTATGAGCAGTCCTATGAGACGCGGGCAGACCTCTATCGCTTTATTTTAGACCATTTCAGCTATCATGCTGAGCGTATTCCTTATGATTTCGATATTTATTCGCCGGAGAAAATTGCAGAGCTCTTGCAGGATATTGCCGAGCAGGAATTGCAGGTAAAGAAAGCCTATCTCAAGTCTGACAAGCTCTTTACCCATTTTCAGCGGGTCTCCGTTCTCAAGGCTATTGATGAGAACTGGGTCGAGCAAGTGGACTATCTGCAACAGCTTAAGACAGCCTTGAGCGGTCAGCATTTCTCTATGAAAAATCCTCTGGTAGAATATTATCAAGAGGCTTACGATGGATTTGAATATATGAAGGAGCGCATGAAGCAGCAGATTGTCAAGAATCTTTTGATGAGTGAATTGGCACTCAACCCTAAAGGAGAAGTCATCATGTACTTCCCGTAAGACGAGGAGAATATGACAGTATATAACATCAACTTAGGCATCGGCTGGGCCAGCAGCGGTGTAGAATACGCCCAAGCTTATCGGGCCCAGCTTCTGCGCAGGATCCAGCAGCCGGCTAAGTTTATCTTTATGGATATGATTTTAGCGGATAATATCCAGCATCTGACGGAAAATATTGGTTTTCTGGATGAGGAAGTTATCTGGCTTTATAACTATTTTACTGATATCAAGATTGCACCGACGACGGTTACGCTGGACCAGGTGCTGGCTCAAGTCGCAGGTCAGCCGGAACGCTCGGAGAGAGAGGGCAAGATTGTCCGCTATTTCTATCCGCAGGATGATCAGTTTATCACTTGCTATCTGCGACATGAAGATCAGGACTTTGTGGAGCATGTGGAGTATGTCTCGCGGGGGAGATTGATTCGCAAGGATTATTTCTCCTATGTCCGCTATGCCAGTGAATATTTCGCGCCCCACAATGACGCCGCAACCCTCTACCAGCGCCGTTTCTACAACGAAGACGGCAGTGTGGCCTATGACATGCTGATAGAGGATGGTCAAGAAGAGCTCTATCGCTTTCCAGATCGGATTTTCTATTCCAAGGCTGAGCTGGTTCGCTATTTTCTCCAGTGTTTGCAGCTGCAGGCAGATGATGTAGTTATCTTGGATAGGGAGACTGGGATTGGTCAGGTTGTCTTTGAGGAGAGTCAGAAGGCTAAGCTGGGAGTAGTGGTCCATGCGGAGCATTTTAGTGAAAATGCCAGCAGTGACGACTACATTCTCTGGAACAATTTCTATGACTACCAGTTTACCAATGCTGACAAGGT
The DNA here is from genome assembly GCF_008329445.1 of Streptococcus sanguinis. Taxonomy (GTDB): domain Bacteria; phylum Bacillota; class Bacilli; order Lactobacillales; family Streptococcaceae; genus Streptococcus; species Streptococcus sanguinis_O. The sequence goes on from NZ_VIBR01000006.1 coordinate 16,547, forward strand.
GGACTTTTTCATCGTGGCAACAGAGGCTCAGAAAGCGATTCTAGAGCAGCAGTTTCAGCATTACTCGGACAAGCAGCCCAAGATTGTCACCATACCGGTGGGGAGTCTCGACCAGTTGACTTATCCCAAAGAGCCTCGCAAGCCTTTCTCTATGATTACGGCTTCGCGTCTCGCTACGGAAAAGCATATCGATTGGCTAGTGGCAGCGACTGTCCAAGCCCATGCCCAGCTGCCTGAGCTGACTCTGGATATTTACGGTAAGGGGGGCGAAGAGGAGAAATTGCGCCGCAGGATTGAGGAAGCAGGAGCTCAGGACTACATTCGGCTCAAAGGGCATGCAGATTTAAGTCAGATTTATGCAGGCTATGAGCTTTATCTGACGGCTTCAACCAGCGAAGGCTTTGGTTTGACTCTTATGGAAGCGGTTGGATCAGGTCTGCCCCTTATTGGCTTTGATGTCCGCTATGGCAATCAGACTTTTATCGATGATGGTAAAAATGGTTATCTGATACCGGTCAGTTCCAATCAGGTCGAGGACCAAATTATTGCTGCTTTTGTGGAGAAAATAGTAGCTCTCTTTAGCCAAGGACGCCAGCAGGAGATGAGCCAACACTCTTATCAAGTGGCCGAGAATTATTTGACCAGCCGGGTTGAAGCGGCTTGGTCCCAGCTTTTAAAGGAGGTCAGAGATGATTCAGCTCTTTGATTATTACAATCAGGAAACCCAGGATCTGCATGATTCCCTCCTTGCAGCTGGCTATGACTGTCCGACCATTGTCATTGAGGCCAATGGCTTTCTCCCGGACGATATGATTTCCCCCTATACTTATTTTTTAGGGGATGAAGAGGGAGTAGACCACCCGCTCTTTTTCAATCAAGTGCCAGTGCCACCTTTCTGGGAAATCACAGGCGACCATCAGGCGGCGCGTGTCAGTGACATGGGAGAAGAAAGGGCACGGATTCACTATGCAAGTCAGGCCAAGGGCCGGCTGGTCAAACAGGTAGATTGGCTGGATAAAAAAGGCCAGCTGCGACTGAGTGAGCGCTATAATAAGCAAGGCCGCTGCTTTGCCAAAACAGCCTATAAATCAGGCCAGGAGGCTTTCAACACAACCTACTACAGCACTGATGGTCAGGAGCGTATCGTGGAAAATCACGCCACCGGTGACATCATCCTGACCCTGGACCAAGAGCCCTTGCGGATTTTTAAAAGCCGAGTGGATTTTATCCGTTTCTTTTTAGAGCGGCTAGACTTTGACTTGGATCACATTCTCTTTAATTCGCTGGCTTATTCTTTCCTGGTTTCCCACAGCTTGACAGGTCGAGCTGGCCAGGATATTCTTTTTTGGCAGGAACCTCTGTATGACGAGCTTCCGGGCAATATGCAGCTGATTCTAGAAAATAGTCAGCTGCGGGCGCAGACCATTGTCATTCCAGACTTGGCGACTTATGAAAAGGCCATGAGTCTAGCTGCAGCTGACCAGCAGCATAAGTTCCTGCATCTGGGCTATCATTATGACTTCAAGCGGGACAACTACCTACGAAAAGATGCCTTAATCCTGACCCATTCGGATCAGATTGAAGGCTTAGAGACCTTGGTTCAGTCCCTGCCGCAGCTAGTCTTTCGCATTGCTGCCCTCACGGAAATGTCACCTAAACTCTTATCTATGCTGTCCTATAAGAATGTTGTCCTTTATCAAAATGCCAGTCTCAAGCAGATCGAGCAGCTCTACTTGGAATCGGACATTTATCTGGATATCAATCACGGCGGTCAGGTCCTGCAGGCAGTGCGCAAGGCTTTTGAGAACAATCTCTTGATTCTAGGTTTTGAGCAGACCCTGCATGACAGGCACTACATTGCCCAACAGCATATTTTCGACAGCAGCCAGCCAGCTCAACTGGCATCAACTTTGGAAGAAGCCTTATCTGGTGTTGAGCAGATGCGGTCAGCCTTGCAAGCTCAAGGCCGGCATGCCAATGATGTACCCGTCAGTCTTTATCAGGAGACTCTCCAACCTTTATTAGGAGGTCAGCATGGCTAAAAAAGATTTATTTCATAAGGATATTGAGGGACGGTTAGATGAGCTCAAGCATGGCAAGCCCAAGAAAGAAAAGGCTAGCTTGGGTGAAAATCTCAACAAGGCCTTTGTCATCGCTTTGGGCTTGATGATCTTGATTGGCTTGATTTTTACATTGATTGGAGCCTTGAGGAAATAAAATGCAAACAATATTGATTACACTTACCATTGTAGCAGCCTTTGTCTTGATTTTGCTGGTTAGTCTTCTTCCCAGAGAGAGCCAGCAATTTTACAGAGACATCAATACATCAATCGGCAAGTCAGGCTACTGGGAAACCCACCTCGCAAAGAAAATCCTAGTTCTTTTGGCAAGCCTTGCTGTGATTGTGCTCATGATTTTCTTTATGATTCAATCCATCTAGCATCTGTCTAGGAAGCTACTCAGACGACTGCTAAATAAGAATGACCCTCTATTGCAGACAATAGAGGGAATTTTTATAAGCAAATTTTGGATGTAAAGGTTTTAATTTCTGAAAGCACCTTGATATTTTTCTGAAAAGGAGTAAACTGGATATACAAGTGATGGAGGTTTGGTATGAAATTATACGTTCAGTTGATGATTATTTTTATGATTTCCCTCGTTGGAGAAGGAATTTCAAGTGTTTTCCACCTACCTGTTCCAGGCAGTATCATAGGTCTGGTTTTGCTGTTTTTAGCTCTGCAGTTCAAGATCTTGCGCCTACGCCATATCAGTATGGTTGGCAATTTTCTTTTGGCGAATATGACCATTCTTTTTCTGCCTCCAGCAGTTGGTATCATGGATAAATTTCAGGTCATTGCACCTTATCTGCTGCCGATTATTTTGATTGTTTTAGGAGCGATTGTGCTCAATGTCTGTGTGATTGCAGTTGTGGTGCAGCTGATTAAGACTCGTTTTGAAGGAGATTATGAGGAAGGAGACGCCAGCAATGTCTGATTTATGGAGCAACCCTCTCTTTGGCCTTGCCTTGTCTATCTTGGCCTATCTGTTCGGTCTATTGATTTTTCGGAGATTTCCTCATCCTTTGACAACACCGTTGCTGATTGCAGCAGTTTTGGTTATTGCATTTTTAAAATTAACCGGTATTTCCTACAAGGATTACTATGTCGGCGGCTCCTATTTAAACAACCTAATTGTGCCATCTACGGTTGCTTTGGGGATTCCGCTTTACAAGACTTTTCATTTGATGAAGCACCATGCACGCAGTATTTTGATTGGGACCTTTGCGGCGGTTGTAGTCAATACCAGCTTCACTGCTCTGCTGGCTAAATTTTTCGGCATGGATTTCTTTCTGGCTGTTTCTCTTTTTCCGAAATCTGTCACAACGGCCATGGCTGTCGGTATCACAGACAAGCTGCAAGGTCTTGCTACAGTGACCTTAGTGGTGGTGGTTGCGACGGGCATTCTGACCAGTGTATTAGGACCAACGCTTCTTAAGCTCTTAAAAATCACAGACCCGGTAGCTATTGGTCTTGCTTTAGGTGGAACCGGCCATGCGGTAGGAACGGGAACCGCCTTTAAATACGGCCAGGTCGCAGGAGCTATGGCAGGACTTGCGATTGGCGTGACCGGCCTCATGTACGTTCTGGTCAGCCCCATCGTGGCAGCGATTATTCTGAAGTAAAAATAAACAAGGTTGAAACGTTTTGTTTCAACCTTGTTTTGCTTATTGCAGATTTAGTTTGTTTTTTACAATGGCATAGATTGTAAAATAGAAACCGAAAATTTTGACGAGTTCAAAGACGATTCGGATAATAATGAAACCATCTAGCATCTGTTCAAAGTCCGAAGAGGAGTGACTATAATCATATAAACTAAGTAGTCCATATGAATCAAAAGAACTAGGCAAGAGGAGAGACAAGATTGCCAGAACAGTCCAAATCAAAAATCCGAAGAGCACAGCCATCATAATCCGATTCTTCTTGAAAAGCTGTCCGACTGAGATTGCTAGGTAAAAGAAGAGGATACCAGAAAGGATTTGAAGGAGATTAAGGAAGCCGTATTTGACAATCCATAGCCAGAAATTTTGTATTCCGTCTATAAATTTAAAAATCTCATTGAATGAAAAGCCTACAAGGGGAAGAGCAATGCCAAAGATGACTAAACCACTAATAAACATGGTCAGCATACACAAGAGGGTCCAAACAAATGCGGAAAGAAGCTTGGACAGAAGAATCTGATGCGGGGTGACCGGCAAGGTCCAAGTCAGATAGCCTTCTCTCCCAAAGACATTTTTATAAAATCGACGGATAATAATGATGGTATTGGATAGAAAGACTGCGCAAGATGCAGAAAACAGCAAGAGAAATAGTAGATAGAAAGTGATGATAACACCACTAATAGACAATGGATGTTCACTATAGCGATTCATTGCCTCAGGTCTTAGGATGCTGCCAGCTATGAATCCCATGAAGATAGATAGAGTGAGAAGAATGGCAAAGGTGATACAATACCATTTGTAATTAGACTTAAAGTCGTATTTAAACAGTTTTCCAAACATATAATGAAGCCCTCCTAATAAAAGCGAAACTGGCTGCGGAAGAGATTATCAATGGATTGATTGTACTGTTGACGCAGCTGATTAGCATTGTCATGCAAAAAGATCTGACCTTGGTTAATCAGGATTACTTCATCCAAGATTGGCTCGATATCTGCGATCAAGTGGGTGGAAATGATGACAGATGACTGAGGTGTGCGGTTTTGAATGATGGTCTGCAGGATATAGTCGCGAGCAGCCGGATCAACACCACCGATAGGCTCGTCTAGGATATACAGTTCCGCATGGCGGCTCATGACCAGAATGAGCTGCATTTTTTCCTTGTTACCTTTTGAAAGGCTTCCAATGCGCGCTTGAGGATCGATATGAAGATCCTTTAGAAGCTGCATGGCTTTGGCGCTGTCAAAATTATCATAAAAATCTTGGAAATATTTTACAGCTTCGATTACTTTAGAGCTGTCGCTTAGATAAGTCGTATCTGGCAGATAGGAAACGATTCTTTTGGTATCAGGAGAAGGTTTGACGCCCTTTAGATAGATATGGCCAGAGGTCGGCTGCAAGAGACCATTGATAAGCTTGATAATAGTTGTCTTGCCACTGCCATTAGGACCTAGAAGTCCGATGATTCTGCCGGGCTGGATGTTTAGGCTCACATCATACAGGGCGGGTGCGTCGCCATAATTTTTATGGACATGGTCAAGATAGACCAGAGGATACTGATTCATACATGTCTCCTTTATTTTCTTCAATTTACAATTATTATACCTTTTCCTTAGGAAAATGGCAAAGAAAGCCGGAAAGGGTGAATGGAATCTTTCTGTTCAGTCAAACTCCTATTTCCCTCATTCAGTGAATTGCGGTATAATAGTTATAAGAAGAAGCAAAGCATGTTCAAGGAGAAAAATGTGGTGATACAACTTGATACCAAGACTGTTTACAGTTTTATGGATAGCTTGATCCCGATAAAGAAATATGTGCAAAAAGCTAAGGAGTTAGGATACAGTCATCTGGGCATGATGGATGTGGACAATCTCTATGGAGCCTATCATTTCTTAGAGGAAGCCGAATCTGCGGGACTGCAGCCGCTTTTAGGCTTGGATCTGAGTCTGATCAAGGCAGAGAAGGAGCTTCATCTCCGTCTGCTGGCCTTAGACAGTCAGGGCTACCGCAATCTAATGAAAGTCTCGACTCTCAAGATGATGGGACAAAAAAACTGGGAGGATTTCCAGCATCTCTTTAAGGGATTGGCTGTGATTGTTCCTGCTTTTGACGGAGTAGCAGATCTGGATTTGGGGTTGGATTTTTATGTTGGTGTCTTTCCAGCAACGCCCAAGCAGGAGTTCGGTCGGCCAACCCTGCCCCTGCATACTGTCCGATATTTTGATAGGGGGGATTTGGAGACCTTGCAGATGCTCCGAGCTATTCGAGAAAATGCCAGCCTGCGGGAGATTGGCAGCCTTCCCAATCATGAGTTTTTGCTGGCACCAGATGCTCTGGCAGGAGCTTTTAAGGAAACTTTCCCAGAGAGTCTGTCTAATCTTGAGAAGCTAGTCCGTCATGTTCACTATGATATCAATAGGGAGCTGAAACTGCCCCGCTTTAATCGGGAGCGACCAGCCGTGGAAGAGTTGAGGGAGCGATCCGAAGCTGGCTTAAAAAAACGTGGTCTAACAGGTAAACTTTATCAGGAACGACTGGACCAGGAGCTGGCTGTCATTCATCAGATGGGCTTTGATGATTATTTTCTCATTGTCTGGGATTTGCTGCGCTTTGGTCGCAGTCAGGGCTACTATATGGGCATGGGCCGAGGATCTGCTGTCGGTAGTCTGGTGGCCTATGCTTTGGAGATTACTGGGATTGACCCAGTCAAGAATAACCTGCTCTTTGAGCGCTTTCTCAATCTAGAGCGCTATACCATGCCCGATATTGATATCGATATTCCTGATGTTTACCGGCCGGAGTTTATCCGCTATGTTCGCGACCGTTATGGCAGCATGCATGCGGCTCAGATTGTGACCTACTCGACCTTCGGAGCTAAGCAGGCCATTCGCGATGTTTTCAAGCGCTTCGGTCTGCCAGAGTATGAGCTGACCAATATCACAAAGAAAATCCGTTTTGGAGATAGTCTGACCTCTGCTTATGAGAAAAACATGGCCTTTCGTCAGATTATCAATAGTAAGCTGGAATATCAAAAAGCCTTTGATATTGCTAAAAAGATCGAAGGTCATCCCCGTCAGACTTCTATCCATGCAGCTGGCGTTGTGATGAGCGACAGTGACCTGACTGATCAGATACCGCTCAAATACGGCGAGGACATGTATATTACCCAATATGATGCCCACGGTGTGGAGAGCAACGGTCTGCTCAAGATGGACTTTCTGGGCTTGCGCAATCTGACCTTTGTCCAGCGGATGAAAGAAGCAACACTGAAAAAATATGAGGTAGATATTGAGATTGCAGACATTGACTTGGAGGATGCAGGCACTCTGAAACTCTTTGCGGCGGGCCAGACAAAGGGGATTTTCCAGTTTGAGCAGCCGGGCGCTATCAGCCTGCTCAAGCGGGTTCAGCCTGTTTGCTTCGAGGAAGTAGTGGCCACAACCTCTCTCAATCGTCCTGGAGCCAGTGATTATATTGACAATTTTGTCAAGAGAAAACATGGACTGGAGCAGGTGGAGTTGATTGATGACAGTTTGGCTGATATTTTAGCTCCGACTTATGGTATCATGCTCTACCAAGAGCAGGTTATGCAGGTAGCCCAGCGCTTTGGTGGCTTTAGTCTGGGGAAAGCCGATATTTTGCGGCGGGCAATGGGTAAGAAAAGTGCTGCTGAAATGCACCGCATGCAGGAGGACTTTGTCGCAGGTGCTCTCAAACTTGGTCACTCGGAAACCAAAGCCAAGGAAGTCTTTGCTATTATGGAGAAGTTTGCTGGCTATGGCTTTAACCGCAGCCACGCCTATGCATACTCAGCTCTGGCCTTTCAGCTGGCTTACTTCAAGGCTCACTATCCAGATGTTTTCTTTGATGTCATGCTCAATTATTCTAGCAGTGACTATATCACTGATGCTTTGAGTTTTGACTTTGAAACAGCGCCCCTCAGTATCAATAATATTCCCTACCATGATAAGTTTCAGGATAAGAAGATATTTTTAGGCATGAAAAATATCAAAGGCCTGCCTAGGGATTTGGCATACTGGATTATAGAAGAGCGACAAAATGCCACCTTTACTGGGGTGGAAGACTTTATTCTGCGCCTGCCTCAGAATTACCATAAGATTCCACTGCTGACTCCTCTGATCCAGCTGGGGCTCTTTGACAATTTTGAGAAAAATCGCCAAAAAATTCTAGCCAACCTGCCTAATCTATTTGTATTTTCGGATGAGTTGGGCAGTCTCTTTGCGGATACGACCTATTCTTGGACAGAGGCTCAGGATTTCAGCGATGCTGAAAAGTTTGAGCTGGAACAGAGCATTATCGGTGTGGGGCTTAGCGATCACCCCTTGGTTAAACTGGCCAAAGAAGCGGACCAGCCCTTTAGCTGGATTAGTGATTTGACGGAAAATAGCAGAGCTAGGATTCTGGCTGAAGTCCAGTCTATTAAGACTATCCGGACCAAAAAGGGCGAGAATATGGCTTTCTTGCAGGTTTCAGATACGAAGAAAAAACTGGATGTTACCCTTTTTCCTGATACCTATCGTCAGTTGGCCGAACGTATTAAGGAGAAGGGGATTTACTACTTGACCGGCAAGGTGCAGGAACGGGATGGACGCTTACAGTTGGTCTTGTCAGATATCGAAGAAACCACTACAGAACGCTTCTGGATAAAGCTTGCGGGCCATGAACATGATCGGGAAATATCTCAGATTTTGCAGAAATACCCCGGTAATATTCCGGTTGTCCTGCGTTATGAAGATGAGAAGCGAACCATGTATGCACCGCATTTTCGAGTGGAGAAATCGGAGCAGCTACAAGAGGAATTGAAGAATTATACTATGAAAACGATTTTTCGTTAAAAAATATGGAAAATAAGAGAATTTTCATGATGATTGTGGTATAATCTATAAGAATGTTAAAAAGAAAAAGGAGCAAAAAGCGAAATGAAACGTATTGCTGTTTTGACTAGTGGTGGTGATGCCCCTGGTATGAATGCTGCCATCCGTGCGGTTGTTCGTAAAGCCATTTCCGAAGGAATGGAAGTTTACGGTATTTATGATGGTTACGCTGGAATGGTAGCTGGCGAGATTTACCCACTTGATGCGACATCAGTTGGTGACATTATTTCTCGCGGTGGAACTTTCCTTCACTCTGCTCGTTATCCTGAGTTTGCCCAAGTTGAAGGGCAGCTGAAAGGGATTGAGCAGCTTAAAAAACATGGAATCGAAGGTGTCGTTGTTATCGGTGGTGATGGGTCTTACCACGGTGCGATGCGCTTGACAGAGCATGGCTTCCCAGCTGTCGGTGTTCCAGGAACCATTGACAATGATATCGTCGGAACAGACTTCACTATCGGTTTTGATACTGCTGTTACTACAGCTATGGATGCGATTGACAAGATTCGGGATACCTCATCCAGTCACCGCCGTACTTTCGTTATTGAAGTAATGGGACGTAATGCTGGTGATATTGCTCTCTGGGCAGGTATTGCATCTGGTGCGGACGAAATCATCGTTCCTGAAGAAGGTTTCAAGATCGAAGAAGTTGTTGAAAGCATTAAGAATGGCTATGCCAAGGGTAAGAAGCACAACATCATCGTCTTGGCTGAGGGTGTCATGTCAGCGGATGAATTTGCTGAAAAGCTGAAAGAAGCTGGAGATATGAGCGATTTGCGTGTTACAGAGCTCGGACATATCCAGCGTGGAGGATCACCTACTGCGCGTGACCGTGTTCTTGCATCTCGTATGGGAGCACATGCTGTTAAGCTGCTTAAAGAAGGTATCGGCGGAGTTGCTGTTGGAATCCGCAATGAGCAGATGGTTGAAAGCCCAATTCTGGGAACTGCTGAAGAAGGAGCACTCTTTAGCTTGACTGCTGAAGGCAAAATTGTCGTTAACAATCCGCACAAGGCTGATCTGGACTTGGCTGATTTGAATCGCAGCATCAATATTTAATCATTATTTGTTATTCAGGCCAAAAGGCCAAATAGAAGAAGGAGTTTCATACAATCATGAATAAACGTGTAAAAATCGTTGCAACATTAGGTCCTGCGGTAGAAATCCGCGGTGGTAAAAAATTCGGTGATGACGGATATTGGGGAGAAAAGCTGGATGTTGAAGCATCAGCTCAAAACATTGCTAAGCTGATTGAAGCTGGCGCAAACACATTCCGTTTCAACTTCTCACACGGTGACCATGCTGAGCAAGGAGAGCGCATGGCAACTGTTAAGCGTGCAGAAGAAATTGCTGGTCAAAAAGTTGGTTTCCTTCTTGATACAAAAGGACCAGAAATTCGTACAGAATTGTTTGAAGGCGATGCAAAAGAGTATTCATACAAGACTGGTGAAAAAATCCGTGTTGCTACTAAGCAAGGTATCAAATCTACTCGTGAAGTAATTGCTTTGAACGTTGCTGGCGGATTGGACATCTACGATGATGTTGAAGTTGGCCGTCAAGTATTGGTTGACGATGGTAAACTTGGTCTTCGTGTTATCGCAAAAGACGATGCTACTCGTGAATTTGAAGTAGAAGTTGAAAATGACGGCATCATTGCTAAGCAAAAAGGTGTGAACATCCCTAACACTAAAATTCCTTTCCCAGCACTTGCTGAGCGTGATAATGACGATATCCGCTTTGGTCTTGAGCAAGGAATCAACTTCATCGCGATTTCATTTGTACGTACTGCAAAAGACGTCAACGAGGTTCGTGCAATCTGTGAAGAAACTGGTAATGGCCATGTTCAATTGTTCGCAAAAATCGAAAACCAACAAGGTATCGATAACTTGGACGAAATCATTGAAGCTGCTGACGGTATCATGATTGCCCGTGGTGACATGGGCATCGAAGTACCATTCGAAATGGTTCCAGTTTACCAAAAGATGATCATCACGAAGGTAAATGCAGCTGGTAAAGTAGTTATCACAGCAACTAACATGCTTGAAACCATGACAGAAAAACCACGTGCAACTCGTTCAGAAGTATCAGACGTATTTAATGCTGTTATCGACGGAACTGACGCAACTATGCTTTCAGGCGAGTCTGCAAATGGTAAATACCCACTTGAGTCAGTTACAACAATGGCTACTATCGATAAGAATGCTCAAACCCTTCTTAACGAATATGGCCGTTTGACAACTGATAACTTTGAGCGTAACTCTAAGACTGAAGTTATGGCTTCAGCAGTTAAAGATGCTACAAACTCAATGGATATCAAGTTGGTAGTTACCCTTACTAAGACTGGTCACACAGCTCGCTTGATTTCTAAATACCGTCCAAATGCTGATATCTTGGCTATCACTTTTGACGAATTGACTCAACGCGGTCTTATGCTGAACTGGGGTGTGATTCCGGTGACTACAAACACTCCATCTAACACAGATGATATGTTTGACATCGCTGAAAAGATTGCGGTTGAGCAAGGCTTGGTTGAATCTGGTGATGATATCGTTATCGTTGCTGGTGTGCCGCTTGGTGAAGCAGTTCGTACCAACACAATGCGCATCCGTACAGTACGTTAATTTAAGATAATAAGAAGAACCGTTGATTGAAAAATCATCGGTTTTTTCTCTTGTCGAAGTGATGACCATTATCTTGTGTGGGAAGAAGGACACATCAGCGTTTTGATTTTTGAAATAAGATTGTCTCTTTGTCTATTTTATCTAAAAATGATATAATGGTATAAAAGAGATGGGAGAGACGAATGTTAAAGAGAGATTTATTAAGAAATATCATTATTTTTTCAGTACTGGCAGCTATTATTATAGGGCTGAGAGTTTTTATTTATACGCCTTATCGAGTGACTGAGCAAGACAGTAATGCTTATTTGGCAAAGAATGACTTGGTCTTGGCGACAAGAAAGCAAGACATCAAGCGTGGAGATTTTGTTCTCTATGAAGTGGACGGCAAAGACTATATCGGCCGGGTCATTGCCCAGGAAAAAGATCAGGTAACCTATATGGATGACCTCCTTTACCTGAACGGTCAGGTCATGTCGGAAGAATATATTGAGAAAATGCGCGAGAAATATTTGGCTTCAGCAGGAAGTTCTGGTTACTACACTCATGATTTCTCTATTATTGATTTAAAAAACTCAAAGTCTGATAAAATTACTAAAGATTCTTATCTGATTCTTAATGACCGACGTGAAAATACCAAGGACAGCCGAGAATTTGGGCTCATCAAAGCCAGTCAAATCAAGGGAGTGGTGGAGTTCCGGCTCTCACCGCTGAGTGAATTTGGTTTTATTAAGAATAAGTAAATTGAAGTCTATTTTCAACCAAGGCAAGCCTTGGTTTTTTTCTTTGAGAATCAACTTTAAAGTTACAAGTAAACATAAAGATACTTGTCCTGATGTGGTATACTAATATCAAAAGACCGCAAAAAAGGAGAATGCTCTTGAAGTCAAGAAAGAAGAAATTATTATTTTTTGCTATACTGGCTCTAAGTTTTTTGACAGCATGCAGCAGTATAGTAAATAGAGATGGTGAAAAAATATGGATGTCAGATACTGAAATTTCGGAGCTTCGTAAGAAAGAGGAAAAGATTGCACTTTATATCATTAATCATTATGAAGATGTTCAAAAAATTGAATTTGATGAATTTTCCAAGGGAAATTTATGGAAAGGGGATTCCGTTAGTCTCATAGTAAATGACACCAGTTATATCCCACATGTTTCTTTGGACTCAAAAGATGAAAACTATAATATAAATAATAACTCTCACACTGATTCGACAGAATTGACTTTTCGTCTGAAAAAGAAAGAGAAGGTCACAAATTTTAAAGATACGGGTGAGACGGATGTTATTTACTCTGGAGAAAATGCTTGGCTGACGACAGAGGAAAAAGTAAAGGTACGCAATCAGGAAGAGGGTCTGGCTTTATTTTTACTGAATCACTATGAAAATGTTGAAAAAATTGAATTTACAAAGATTTCAAGAAAGCCTTTTGGACAGGCAAGATATGCTGCTTTACTTGTTAATGATAAGATAAAGATTTATACCGACCTAGATGATAGCTATGACAACTATTATTTGTCTGACAATCCTGAAAAAGACGGCCTGAAAGCTAAAGAGAAACCAACAAATTTGCAAAGTCTAGATAGTATTACTGTTATTTATTATACAGGGAAATGAAGGATGTGTTGCAATGAAAAAGCCAGACTGACTTAATCATCAGACTGGTTTTTTCGTGTCTCTTGGTGAAAGATATTTTGCCATACTTCGTGGCGGCGCCAGAGGCTGGTATGGATAACACCGTCCATTTCATAGCGGATGAGCTTGGTTTTCTGGCTGACAGAGAGCAGTTCAAAGTTTTTGATAGGTGTTTTTGAGGCTCTTTCTGTCTGAAACTCAGCCTTGTTCAGCTGTCGGCCATCTTGGGAAATATAGAGAAATTCTGCTGACAGAAGTGTATCCAGTTGGCTGCCTTGCTCAACGAGCTGCTCACGCATGAGTAGGTTTGGGTAAAGATTTTCCAATCTCTCATCTTCAGGAATGGGAGCGGGCTCGATATGAATGTCAATGTCAAAGACCCCGAAGCGTTCCATTAACATCTCTTCAACTTGATCAGCAATCTCATGGCTCTCAAAAACAGACAAATCGGGATTCATTTCCAAGATAATATCCAGATAGATATTACTGCCATAGGTCCGGCCCCGCTGGGATTTGACCTGAGTGATTTTAGGAATTTCTAGGATGGCTTGCTTATAGTCTTGGAGTAGGCTTTCATCAAATCCGTCGGACAGGCTGAAAGAAGATTCCATAAAGATATCATAGGCCGTCTTGAGAATGAAGAAGGTAATGATAATAGCTGCTAGCTTATCAACGATTGGGAAATTAAAGGCGCTGGCAATGATCGCAACTGAAGTGCCGATCGAAGTGACAGCGTCTGACAAGTTGTCCTTGGCTGCGGCATCCAGAGCCTTGGAGTGAGCTTTTTTAGCTAGTGTTTTATTGTAAAAATAAACACCCAACATGACAATTGCTGAGATAATTCCGACCACGGCACCAACTGGGTCAAGCTTGGTTTCTTGATTGGAGATGATTTTCTGAATGGTCTCAATCAGGACATCAAATCCAACGAAAAACATGATAAAAGATGTAATGAGACTGGCCAAATCTTCTATCTTCCAATGGCCGAAGCGATGGTCACGGTCGGCTGGTTTTCTGGCCATACGCAGGCCAATTAAAACGGCGATATTAGCCACGATATCAGATACATTGTTGAAGCCATCGGCCGTCAGACTGGAGGACTGGAGGGTCGAGCCTGCGATAATCTTGACCGCTGAGAGAATCAGATAGGTAGCGATGGACAGGATGGCTCCTCTCTCCGCTAGCTTCAGATTGTTACTAGGATTTTTCATGACAGCTTTTCTTTCTAGTGGGGCAGCAGAATGGAAAAGAGACTTGCGAAAAAATGTCATCTCTGGACAGTTACTCTAAGTCTCATATGGGCATATTATAGCAAAAATAGGCCTGATTTTCAATTTGCATTGGGCTTAAGGTGCCTTAAATGACTTTGCCAAAAATCTAATCTAAAATCAGAAATTCCTCTTCTTTCTGGTTTAGCTTCATCAGGATTTTTGTTATAATAGTAGCATTGACTTTGAAAGAGGAAGAAAAATGCATCCTTTATTAAACGGTATGAATGACCGTCAGGCTGAGGCGGTTCAAACAACAGAAGGGCCTTTGCTGATTATGGCGGGAGCTGGTTCGGGTAAGACCCGTGTCCTGACCCACCGTATTGCCTATTTGATTGATGAAAAAATGGTCAATCCTTGGAATATCCTTGCCATTACCTTTACCAATAAGGCGGCGCGGGAGATGAGAGAAAGGGCTGAAAAACTTAAAACGGAAGCTCAAGATTGCTTAATCGCTACCTTCCACTCCATGTGTGTGCGTATTCTGAGACGAGAAGCAGATCATATTGGCTACAACCGCAACTTTACGATCGTTGATCCTGGCGAACAGCGGACTCTGATGAAGCGAATTCTCAAAAATCTCAATCTGGACCCTAAAAAGTGGAATGAGCGTGCCATTCTGGGAACTATTTCCAATGCTAAGAACGACCTGATTGATGAGGTAGCCTATGCAAATCTAGCTGGTGATATGTATACAGAGATTGTAGCTAAGTGCTACACGGCCTATCAAAAGGAATTGCGCCAGTCTGAGGCTATGGACTTTGACGACTTAATCATGCTGACCCTGCGACTCTTTGATCAAAATCCTGACGTTTTGACCTACTACCAGCAACGTTACCAGTATATCCATGTGGACGAGTATCAGGATACTAACCATGCCCAGTACCAGCTGGTCAAGCTCTTGGCTTCCCGCTTTAAGAATATCTGTGTGGTTGGAGATGCCGACCAGTCTATCTATGGCTGGCGGGGAGCCGACATGCAAAATATCTTGGATTTTGAAAAAGATTATCCAGAAGCTAAGGTAGTCCTGCTAGAGGAAAACTATCGTTCCACCAAGACCATTCTTCAGGCGGCTAATGAGGTCATCCGAAACAACCGCAACCGCCGTGCTAAAAATCTCTGGACTCAAAACGAAGACGGTGAAGAGATTGTCTACTATCGGGCTAATGACGAGCAGGACGAGGCTCTCTTTGTCGCCCGAACTATTGATCAGCTGAGCCGAGAAGGCTACAGTCATAAGGATTTTGCAGTCCTTTACCGGACCAATGCCCAGTCACGTACGGTGGAGGAAGCCTTGCTCAAGTCCAATATTCCCTATACCATGGTTGGTGGCACCAAGTTCTACAGCCGTAAGGAAATACGCGATGTCATTTCTTATCTCAATCTCATCGCCAATCCTAGCGATAATATTAGCTATGAGCGCGTGGTCAATGAGCCTAAGCGTGGTGTCGGACCAGGAACGGTGGAGAAAATTCGGGATTTTGCGTCCAGTCAGGAAATGTCTTTACTGGATGCGTCAGCCAATATCCTGCTGTCGCCAGTCAAGGGTAAGGCGGCTCAGGCGGTCTATGATTTTGCCAATATGCTTCTGGATTTGCGGGAGCGCTTGGATGATTATACAGTAACGGATCTGGTAGAGGCTGTATTGGAAAAGACAGGCTATGCTGCATCCTTGGCAGCCCAGGCAACCTTGGAAAGCCAAGCACGGATTGAAAATATCGAAGAATTCCTGTCTGTAACCAAGAATTTTGACGAAAGTCCAGACAATCCAACTGATGAGTCTGGTCTTGATAAGCTCAGCCGTTTTCTTAATGACTTAGCCTTGATTGCAGACACAGATGACGGAGATACAGAGAGTTCCGAAGTGACTCTGATGACCCTTCATGCAGCCAAGGGATTGGAATTTCCAGTCGTCTTTCTGATTGGTATGGAGGAAAATGTCTTTCCTCTGAGCCGGGCATCTGAAGATGAGGAGGAGCTGGAAGAGGAGCGGCGCCTGGCCTACGTCGGCATCACCCGAGCAGAGAAGATTCTCTATCTAACCAATGCCAATTCCCGTATGCTCTATGGTAAAACCAACTATAATCACCCTACTCGCTTCCTGAGAGAAATCAGCTCAGACTTGCTAGACTATCAAGGCCTGGCTCGACCGGCAAACAGCTCCTTTAAGGCCAGCTATACCAAGAGCGATACTAGTAAATTCGGTCGGGGTATGAGTCTGGCTCAAGCCCTGCAGGAGCGGAAGCGTCAGGCGGCACCAAGTTCGATTTCTACAGGCAGTCTGCCTTTTGGAAAGAGCAGTCAGAGCCAGCCATCTAAGCCAGAAGTTGCTTGGGCTATCGGAGATATTGCCCATCATAAGAAATGGGGCGATGGGACAGTTCTGGCAGTCTCTGGCAGTGGAAATAATCAAGAGCTTAAGATTAATTTCCCAGAAGTGGGTCTGAAGAAAGTGCTAGCCAGCATAGCACCGATTGAGAAAAAATCATGATGAGGCAGTCGATTGAAGCCTGGATTTATCATCCAGAGGAGCGAGAAATCCTGCTCTTGAAAGTGGAGGATGAGAAAGTTTCCTTTTGGCAGCCCATTACTGGTGGGATTGAGAGAGGTGAGAGCCCAGAAGAGGCTTGCCTTCGTGAAATAAAAGAGGAGACCGGCTTGGTCTTAGATTGTTCAAATCTGACGGCTCTTGGAGATTTCACAGTAAAGATTGATGAAAATCTGTCCATCCACAAAGATCTCTTTCTAGTTCTGACTGAACAGAAGGACATCCAGATTTCTGATGAGCATGTGGGAGCTCAGTGGGTAGCTTTAGACAAAGTTTCGTCGCAGCTGTACTGGCCCAGCAATCAGGCGACTTTTGAGATTATAACCGAGAAGCTATAAGATATAGCTTCTCTTTATTTCTTTTGATAAGGAAATTCTATTAGTCAAGCGGGGAGTTTAGTGGTAGACTTATCACATAACTATAGTGAGGTGACCTTATGACACGTGAATTTAAATTTGAAACCCTGCAGCTTCATGCCGGACAGACAGTAGACCCGACAACCAAGTCGCGGGCTCTGCCTATTTACCAGACAACTTCCTATGTGTTTGACGATACTCAGGAGGGAGAAGATCTTTTTGCCCTACGCAAGCCGGGCAATATCTACACTCGGATTACCAATCCGACTCTGTCTGCTTTTGAAGAGCGGATTGCGGCTTTGGAGGGTGGAGTTGGAGCTCTAGCGACAGCTTCTGGTATGGCAGCCCTTACCTATACTGTTCTAGCCTTGGCGCATGCTGGCGACCATGTAGTAGCAGCCTCTACCATCTACGGTGGCACCTTTAATCTGCTCAAGGAAACCCTGCCTCGCTATGGCATTAGCACGACTTTTGTGAATATTGAAAATCTGGCTGAAGTAGAAGCGGCTATTCAGGACAATACCAAGCTGGTTCTGATTGAAAGCTTGGGTAATCCACTGATTAATATTCCTGACTTTGATGCTTTGGCAGAGCTGGTTCATGCTCATAAAATTCCGCTGATTTCCGACAATACCTTTGCCACTCCTTATCTGATCAATGTCTTTTCTCATGGAGTGGACATCGCGGTGCATTCTGCGACCAAGTTTATCGGAGGTCACGGAACCAGCATTGGTGGTGTGATTGTGGACAGCGGTCGTTTCGACTGGGAAGCTTCTGGCAAGTTTCCGCAGTTTGTTGACCCGGACCCAAGCTATCATGATATCAGTTATACGCGCGATGTCGGAGCAGCAGCTTTTGTCACCGCCGTCCGGACTCAGCTCTTGCGCGATACGGGCGCAGCCATGTCTCCCTTTAATGCTTTTCTATTCCTGCAGGGGTTGGAAACTCTCTCTTTGCGTGTAGAGCGCCATGTGTCCAATGCTGAGAAGATTGTGGAATTCTTAGCAGTGCATCCTAAGGTCGAGCAGGTCAATTATCCCAAGCTTGCTGAGAGTCCATATCATGCTTTGGCAGAAAAATATTTCCCTAAAGGCGTGGGCTCTATCTTCACATTTAATGTCAAAGGCGGAGAGAAAGAAGCTCGTAAGGTTATTGACAACCTAGAGATTTTCTCTGACTTGGCCAATGTAGCAGATGCTAAGTCGCTGGTCGTCCATCCAGCTACAACAACTCACGGTCAGATGTCGTCAGAGGCTCAGCTGGCAGCAGGCATTACACCAAATCAAATCCGTCTCTCTATTGGTCTGGAAAATGTGGAAGACTTGATAGAGGATTTGAGAATCGCCTTGGAATCTATCTAATTTTCAGGGCCTCTAGACAGAGCAAATAAGATTAAAACTAGGTTTTCGCCTAGTTTTTTGTTATAATAGGATGAAATATATAAAATAGTAGGAGATTAAAATGACAATTTCGGTGATTGTTCCGTGTTTCAATGAAGAAGAGTCTATTCCTCTGTTTCATGAAGCCATGGAAGCGGTCAAATATCAAATCCGTGACCAGTTTGAATATATTTTTGTCAATGACGGATCGACGGATCAGACTTTGCCTGTTTTACGTGAGCTCAGCAGTCGCTGTCCAGATGTACACTATCTGTCCTTTTCTCGCAATTTCGGAAAAGAAGCAGCTCTATATGCTGGTTTGCAAGAGGCGAGTGGGGATTTTGTGACGGTAATGGATGTGGACTTGCAGGATCCGCCCGAGCTCCTGATTGAGATGAAGGCTTTGCTGGACTCGAATCCTGAGTTGGACTGTGTGGGTACCCGTCGCACTACTCGCGAGGGAGAGCCGCCTATCCGAAGCTTTTTTGCCAATTTGTTCTATAAGCTGATTAACAAGATTAGTCAGGTAGAGATGGTAGATGGTGCGCGTGACTTCCGACTGATGCGCCGTCAGATGGTAGAAGCTATTCTGGATGTTTCAGAGTACAATCGCTTCTCCAAGGGAATTTTTGCCTGGGTTGGCTTTAATACCGAGTACTTGGAATACAAAAATGTCGAACGAGTAGCTGGCAAGACCTCTTGGAATTTCTGGTCTCTTTTCAACTATTCTTTGGAAGGCATCGTCAATTTCTCTGATGCGCCGCTCAACATCGCCTTTTTAGGAGGTATCCTGTCTTGGATTTTAGCCTTCATCCTGATGGCAGTGATTATTATTCGCACCTTGGTTTTTGGTGATCCGACATCTGGTTGGCCGTCTCTTATGACTGTCATTCTCCTTATCGGCGGCTTCCAGCTGCTGACCATCGGCATACTGGGTAAATACATTGGCAAAATCTTTATGGAAACCAAGCATCGGCCGATTTATGTGATTAAGGAGAAAAGTAAATGATTTTCCAGAAACGTTTTTCTGATTTTAAAAACTATCTTCTTTTAAATAAATCGTCTGCCCTAGTTATTTTTATTATTTATTCAGTAGTCAATATTAATATCGGTTTAGCTGAGTATCCCTATATTGATGATATTGGAAGACAATTACAAGGCTATTCAAAATTCTCTGAACATTATTCAAGATATTTAAGTGAGTATTCTGCTCGTTTAATACAAGGTGGGGATCATCTGACAGAACTAGGCTTGACTTCAAATATTCTGTCAGCTTGTTTTTTAACTTTAGCGAGCTTAATTTTATTGTTTGTCTTATATCCCAATAAGAAGATTTCTTTTATAACAGCATCTGTTTCAACTATTATAGGGATTAATCCGTGGTTTTTAGAGCCATTAAGTTTTAGATTTGACAATCCTTTTATGACTTTAAGTATATTAGTTTCCATCATTCCATTTATTTTCTGGGATAATAAAAGAATATTTGGAGTTATGTCAGTTGTTGGTATATTCTTAATGTGCAATTCATACCAAGCTTCTTCTGGAGTGTACATTATGATAACCATGACGCTAATATTTTTAGAATTATTGCAAGGAAGTTATTTTAAAGAAAGAATCCCTAAAATTTTCATCTCAATGTTGTCATATGTAATTGGTTTGGTTTTATATCGTATACAAATTTTTATAAAGCCTCCTATTTTTGCTGATCAAGCTGATATTCCAAAGGGATTAGAGATGATTAAAATAATCGGGGTGAATGCTGCAGGATATTTGAACAATATATTTTTTCAAAGTTCAACTATCTGGGTTTTATTAACGATAATTGCTATATTTCTCTTAACTATCAGTGTGATTCGCTTATCCAGTACTAAATTCCTTTTAAACTTTATTTATATGCTGATTTGGCTAAGTTTAGGAAGTGTGTTTAGCTATGGAACCTATTTGATTTTGTCTAATCCTTATTATCTTATGAGACCAAGATATGAATATGGTTTCGGAATTTTTTTAGCGATAATCTTAATTGTTAGCTTAGAGTGCGTTGAAAAGAGTAAAATTCTACGTAGAGGGAAGTCCTTCGTCTCGGGATTATTAGTTTTTTATTTCTTATCTTTCTCTTTTACTTATGTGAGCAGTTTAAAACAACAAAATGAAATGTTCAAAGCACAGAGCATATTGCTAGCTTCCTCTCTAAACAAGTACATTACACCCGAAAAAACAGTTATTAATGTGAATCGCTTTCTTTCTGATTCGCCAGTATTTAGCAATACAGCTTCTGTTTATCCAATGTTAAAAAGTTTGATTATGCCAAATACGAATGTTTCTTGGGATATGACATTGAGATTTAATAGCATAACGAACTTAAACGTCGATTTCAAATTAATCGATATTGCTAATATAGATTTTAGTAGTGAAAACTATACATTACTTGAAGAAACAAAGTTATATAATATTTATCTTGAAAATAATGAATTATTTGTTATCATGAAGTAGAATCTTTCTAAGAGAGAAATAAAGAAAAGATTCATTTTAATGTGATTATGCATTGTTAAAGTTTATACTGTCAATTTGAAATGATGCTAAGTTTTCTGATTATCACTTGCATAATATTGCATCATTTATATATGGAGTGTAAAAAGTATGAGATTTTATTTTCTAAAAATGACTAGAGGTCTGATTCAACCAAGCAGATTTTTTCTGCTTTTTTTGTTATAATAAACTCATTGAATGTTTATGATGTGAAAGGAAAGACAAATGATTTTAATTACAGGTGCGAATGGACAGCTAGGTACAGAGCTTCGCTATCTTTTGGATGAGCGCAATGAGGAGTATGTGGCTGTTGATGTGGCAGAAATGGACATTACCAATGCCCAAATGGTGGACAAGGTCTTTGCGGAAGTCAAGCCAAGCTTGGTCTATCACTGCGCAGCTTATACTGCAGTTGATGCGGCTGAGGACGAAGGAAAAGAGCTGGACTATGCCATCAATGTGACCGGTACCGAAAATGTGGCAAAAGCTGCTGAAGCACACGGAGCGACCTTGGTCTACATCTCAACAGACTATGTCTTTGACGGACAAAAGCCTGTCGGTGAGGAGTGGGAAGTAGATGATCGGCCAGATCCGCAGACTGAGTATGGTCGTACCAAGCGTATGGGTGAGGAGCTAGTTGAGAAATATTCCAGCCGTTTCTATATTATCCGTACTGCCTGGGTCTTTGGTAACTACGGTAAAAACTTTGTCTTTACCATGCAAAATCTTGCTAAGACGCACAAAACTCTGACTGTAGTCAATGACCAGCATGGCCGTCCGACTTGGACTCGCACGCTGGCTGAATTTATGACTCATCTGGCTGAGAATCAAAAGGAATTTGGTTACTACCATCTGTCTAATGATGCGGCTGAGGACACGACATGGTATGACTTTGCAGTGGAAATTCTCAAAGATACGGATGTGGAAGTCCAGCCGGTGGATTCCAGCAAGTTCCCGGCCAAGGCTAAGCGGCCTTTCAACTCAACTATGAGCCTGGCCAAGGCTAAGGCTACAGGCTTTATCATTCCGACTTGGCAGGATGCCTTAAAAGAGTTTTACAAGCAAGAGAAGAAACAGTGATTTTCTTTGAAGTTAATAATAGCGACAGAACTTAGTCTCAAACTAGGTTCTGTTTTTTTCTAGCAGACTAAAGAAACGATTTTCAGGCGCGTGCTCTGCTGGAGAAAGATTTGGCTTGAAGATGCGGGTGGGAAATGATAATGAGAAGAATTTTCCACAGATGTTATCCCCTTAAAATAAAGATGTTTCAATTTGATGAAATTCTGTGGATAACCTTTATTATTTCATTCAACTATGTTACAATGTTACTATAAATAAAATAGAAGAGGTGTGTGAATATGTCACGTAAACCATTTATTGCTGGTAACTGGAAAATGAACAAAAATCCTGAAGAAGCCAAGGTTTTTGTAGAAGCGGTTGCTGCTAAGCTACCTTCTTCAGATTTGGTAGAAGCTGGTATCGCTGTTCCAGCACTTGATTTGACAACTGTTTTGGCAGCAGCTAAAGGAAGTAATCTTAAGGTAGCAGCCCAAAACGCTTACTTTGAAGATGCAGGTGCCTTCACTGGTGAAAACAGCCCTAAAGTTCTTGCAGAAGTTGGAGTTGACTACATCGTTATCGGTCACTCAGAACGCCGCGATTATTTCCATGAAACAGACCAAGACATCAACAAAAAAGCGCATGCTATCTTCCGCAATGGTCTGGTGCCAATCATCTGCTGTGGTGAATCACTGGAAACTTACGAAGCTGGTAAAGCAGTAGATTTCGTTGGTGCTCAAGTATCAGCTGCTTTGAAAGACTTGACTGCTGAGCAAGTTGCATCATTGGTTATCGCTTATGAGCCAATCTGGGCTATCGGTACTGGTAAGTCAGCAACTCAAGACGACGCTCAAAAGATGTGTAAAGCAGTTCGTGACGTTGTAGCAGCTGACTTTGGTCAAGAAGTAGCGGACAAGGTTCGCGTTCAGTACGGCGGTTCTGTAAAACCTGAAAATGTTGCGTCTTACATGGCTTGTCCAGATGTTGACGGTGCTCTTGTTGGTGGTGCATCACTTGAAGCTGAAAGCTTCTTGGCATTGCTTGATTTTGTAAAATAAAAAATGTTGAAAAAAGACTTGTCCTCCCAAAGGTGACAAGTTTTTTAAAAGTTGGAGAGAAAAGTTGAAATCGAAAGAATTAGTTTATTTAGCGAGTACGGCTATTTTGTTGGCAGCGACTGCCAATGTTGCAAAAGCCGAGGAACATACTGTCGCTGAGTCAGGAGTTTTAAAAACAGAAAGGTCTGTTAGTTCCGAGAATCAGACAGTGAATGCGGCCGCATCACAAACGTCTAATCAGCTGACTGTAGCAGTATCATCTGCAGAACAGTCAGTTCAAGCTGTTAAGCAAGAGGAGGAAGCAACGAACGCTACAGGAACAGCTATTGAGTCTGGAGGAGCAGCTCAATCAGTTCCTGTAGAAACTCAGGTAGCTTCTGCTAAGCCAGAAGGGCAAAGTCAGCCAGATGCAAATGCTTCTAATCAGAATGAAACTGCAGCTAATCAGTCAGCAAAAGCAAGTTCTTCTGTTGTAGATTCTGCTATTGCCTCAGAGCCCAAGGCTAGTCCTGCAGTAGCATCAGCACCAAAAGCTAATAATGCTGGAAAAACTGTATTTTATAATGCGGGGTCAAAGGCTCAGGCAGCCCGCGGGAATTCCCAAGCGGAGATTAAAGGCACATCCTTTGTAGATGTCAGCAGCCACAATGGCCATATCAGCGTAGACGACTATCGTAAATTAGCCCAGCAAGGGGTTGGCGGTGTCGTTGTCAAACTGACAGAAGGAACCCATTACACTAATCCATTTGCTGAGTCTCAGGTGAGAAATGCGCAGGGAGCTGGTTTACAAGTATCGACCTATGCCTTCTCGCACTATACCAGTGATGAAGAAGCGAGAGCAGAAGCTCGTTATTACGTTGCCTTTGCTAATAGACTAGGCCTGCCTAAAAACACAGTCATGGTCAATGACATGGAAGATCCTAAAATGCAAAATGGGATTAACCAGCATACCCAGGCTTGGGCGGATGAGATGCGCAGACTGGGTTATTCAAACCTGATGTACTATACCAGTGCCAGCTGGCTGGATCAAAATAATCTTCGCAGCAAGGGACCGGTTAATACGTCGCAATTTGGATATAGCAACTTCTGGGTGGCCCAGTATCCGTCCTCTAATTTAAATCTTGATGGAGCTAAATCTCTCAAATACAATAGTGGCGCTGGAGCATGGCAGTTTACAGCCCAGGCTCAGCTGTTAGCTGGTAAGCATGTATTTGATCATAGCGTTGATTACACTGGGAGATTTACCCAGCAGTCCGCTCTTGCTAAGCAGCCTTTGAAGGGTAACATCAGTATTCAGAATAAGAATAATGTCAACGGCAGCTTTGATGTTGTGATTTCGAACGTTTCTGCTCCTTATGGAGTGTCTGTCGTTAGTGTTCCAGTGTGGTCTGAAGCTAATGGTCAAGACGATATTATCTGGTACACAGCCACTCAGCAGGCCAATGGTACTTATAAAGTTTCTGTTGATTCTAGCAGACATAAGGATTCAGTTGGCAAGTACAATGTCCATCTCTACTATGTCCGCAACGACGGTCAATTAGTCGGTGTTGGTGGTACTACAACCAATGTATCTGTCATCAAGCCACAGGGCAAAATCAGCATTCAGAATCTCAACAGCGAAACTGGAGATTTCGATATTGTAGTTTCAGGTATCTCATCCCCAGGTGGTCTTAAGACTGTCTCTCTGCCAACTTGGTCAGAGGCCAACGGTCAGGATGATATCAAGTGGTACAACGCGGAACGTCAGCCGGACGGCACCTATCGTAAGCGAGTACGTATAAGCGACCACAATAATGTGCAGGGCGAGTACAACGTCCATCTCTACTATGTCCAAAATGACGGCCGCTTGGTTGGTGTAAGCGGAACTAAAACGACCGTTTCTCTTGGCAAGCCTAAGGGCACTATCAGTATTCAAAATCGAAACAAAGAAACCGGCGATTTTGATATTGTGGTTTCAGGTATTTCATCTCCGGGCGGTCTGAAGGAAGTTTCCCTGCCAACTTGGTCTGAGGCTAACGGCCAAGATGATATCAAGTGGTACAACGCTGAGCGTCAAGCTGATGGCACCTATCGTAAGCGTGTCCGTCTGAGCGATCACAAAAATGTTGAGGGTGAGTACAATGTGCATCTCTACTATGTGCAAAATGATGGCAGCTTGGTAGGTGTAAATGGCACTAAAACGACTATTTCTATAGAAAAACCAAAAGTTCAAGGCAAAATCAGTATTCAGAATCGCAACAGCGAAACTGGCGATTTTGATATTGTGGTTTCAGATATCGTATCGCCAGGCGGTCTCAAGACTGTTTCCCTACCAACTTGGTCAGAGGCCAATGGCCAAGATGATATCAAGTGGTACAATGCTGAGCGTCAGGCTGACGGTACTTATCGGAAACGAGTTCGACTGAGCGATCATAACAATGTCCAAGGCGAATATAATGTGCATCTCTACTATGTGCAAAATGATGGCAAGCTAGTAGGAGCAGGTGGCATCAAGACCAACGTTTCTATCAGCAAGCCGCAGGGCAAAATCAGCATCCAGAATCGCAACAGCGAAACCGGCGATTTTGATATTGTAGTTTCAGGTATCGTATCTCCAGGCGGTCTGAAGGAAGTTTCCCTGCCAACCTGGTCAGAGGCCAACGGTCAAGATGATATCAAGTGGTACAACGCAGAACGTCAGCCGGATGGTACCTATCGTAAGCGAGTTCGTGCGAGCGACCATAACAACGTTCAGGGCGAATATAATGTGCATCTCTACTATGTGCAAAATGATGGCAAGCTGGTAGGAGCAGGCGGCATAAAGACTAATGTTTCTCTAGGTAAGCCAAAGGGCAACATCAGTATTCAAAATAAGAATAATGTCAACGGCAGTTTTGATGTTGTGATTTCAAACGTTTCTGCCCCTTATGAAGTGTCTGCTGTCAGTGTTCCGGTTTGGTCTGAAGCTAACGGTCAAGACGATATTATCTGGTATACAGCTACTCAGCAGGCTAATGGTACCTATAAAGTTACTGTTGAATCTAGTAAACATAAAGACTCAGTTGGTAAGTATCATATCCATCTTTACTATGTCCGTAACGACGGGCAGTTAGTCGGTGTTGGTGGTACTACAACCAATGTGTCAGCAGTTAAACCACAGGGCAAAATCAGTATCCAAAATCGTAACAGCGAAAATGGCGATTTTGATATTGTGGTTTCAGATATTGTATCGCCAGGCGGTCTCAAGACTGTTTCCCTACCAACCTGGTCAGAGGCCAACGGTCAGGATGATATCAAGTGGTACAACGCGGAACGTCAGCCGGATGGTACCTATCGTAAGCGAGTTCGTGCGAGCGACCATAACAACGTTCAGGGCGAATATAATGTGCATCTCTACTATGTGCAAAATGATGGCAGGCTAGTAGGAGCAGGTGGCATCAAGACCAACGTTTCCATCAGTAAGCCGCAAGGTAAAATCAGTATTCAAAATAAGAACAACGATACTGGAGAGTTTGACATTGTAGTATCAGGCATTGTGGCACCAGAAGGTCTCAAGACAGTTTACCTGCCGACTTGGTCAGAAGCGAATGGCCAAGATGATGTCCAATGGTACACAGCGGATCGTCAGGCTGACGGTACTTATCGTAAGCATGTATATGCGCGTGACCATAAGAATAATGCAGGCGAGTACAATGTTCACTTGTATTACTTAAATAATCAAAATCAGCTGCAGGGAGCTGGTGGAGAAAAGACCTCTATCTCTGTAAACCGTCCTCAGGCAGCTAGTCAGCGAGATCGTGTTCTTGCGGCGGCAGCTGCTATGGTAGGTGTCAGGGGAGGCAGTGCCGAGCATCAGCGCTTGGTCAACGATTATAACAGTGTCAGACCGCTGCCAGTTGGCTATGCTGTGAAAAACACAGATGACTGGTGCGACATTTTCACGACGGTTATTTTCCAAAGAGAGGGCTTGAGCGATCTTATCGGCCGTGAGTGCGGTGTAGAGCGCCATATTCATATTTTCCAAAGACTAGGTATCTGGAATGAAGATGGTAATTCGACTCCTAGTGCAGGCGATATCATCACCTTTAACTGGGATAAAGATACCCAGCAAAACGATGGCTGGGCTGATCATATCGGTATTGTCGAAAAAGTCGAAAATGGCATCATTCACACGATTGAAGGCAACAGCAATAACGTAGTTAAACGCAATACTTACCGCATTGGTCATGGAAATATCCGTGGTTTTGCGACACCTCGTTATAGATAAACACAAAAAAACCAAGGGAAACCTTGGTTTTTTTAACGTCTTAGAATTTTCTTTATGAGCTGAAGCAGCTTAAACTTGAGAGGGTTAGGATAATAACGGAAAGTCCCCATTTTTCGGACGATGAAGCCGTTGAAGTTTTGTTTGAAGCGCAGAACACCGTCAGAACCGTCGAAAATTCCCATAATACCGAGGAAATTGTAAAATGGAATGCCTCTCTTGATACTTTCGGTCATAACGTATTCCTGCAGCAGGGCTGGAGCGTAGAATTTATTAAACTCAGGATAGGAGCCGCTGAAGAGATAGGTTGCTTCCTGGGGGGTGTAGATAAAGAGGCTGGCAGCCAGAATTTGGTCTTGGTCGCCATACTTGTCAATCAGCTCTTGGGCCTCTGCTTTGCGAGTTTCAAAGCTATCAAACTGGCTGGAAAGCTCTCGCAGCTGATTTTGCTTCTTTTCAGATTGAGGATTGTTTTCCAAGTCAGCTTGTAACTTTTGAATTTTCTGGACCAGTCTCTCTTGATCCTTTTGTAAGTTCTGAAGATAGTCCTTGAAGTTGAGACTGGCTGTCATAAAGTCTGCTTGCTGACCAAAGCTATCATAAAAATCTTGATAGTAGTCTAGTGGCTTGTCATCATATTCCCGCCGGTCAGAAGTGGCAGCTGTGATGTCTTTAAAAACGCTGAGTTGGTCACGTTCTAGCCTTTTTAGCTTGATACCAAAGGTATTCGCCTTTTTGACGGTCGCCTTACCATTTTTACTGAAGGACTTGAGCAAGTCTTTCTCTGTCAGACCAGCTAAGTCTTTGACATAATGCCAATCAGGCTCCCCGCCTGGATAGCCCGTCTGTAAGCCGTCAAAGTCAAAGCCCAAGTCAGTCAGTTGCTGGATAAGCTCGACTTTTTCATCAGATGTGGGCTGGCCATTGCTGTCAAAGGTCTGATAAGTCTCGTAGGGCTTGATGATGAGCTCTAGAGCGCCTTCTTTTTTAGCGTAAGCCTGCAAAGCTTGATAGAAGGGAGTCAAGTATTGAGCATCGGTAGAGACAGGGCCGCAGTTGATTTCCATATGAAGGCCGCCAGTCATAGGCATACTATAGAGGACAGCTGACACCACGACCTGTCCCTGCGGGTCAGTGTAGCCGACATACTGGGTGCTGAAGCCCCGCTTGCTCAGCAGCTCTGCCATTTCCACTGTCTGCATAAAAGAGCGTTGGGAGCTAGCTGAGGTATGCTGGATAAATTCTTCTTGGCTGAGAAGTTTAAAGGTCATAGGCTTCCTTTCTTTTAATGCTTGCTGCGCAGTTTCTTTCTGAGAGTGTAGGCAAGATTGGAGAGGTGGTAAAGAGGATTAGTTGGCAGGTTGAACTCACCAGCGAATTCCTCAATGGTCGGATTGAACTTGGATTTAAAGCTGTAGAGACCGCCCTTGAGGTCGTTTTCGATTCCGCCCATATTTTGCCAATCTGCTCCGCGCTCAAAAGCATGTTTGGCCGTTTCATACCAAGTGATAATGGCTGGCTGGTAACGACGGTATTCCTCGTCCATTCCGGCATAGATATTTTCAGAGGTCTTGCCGTATTCTAAGACCAGTGTGCCAGATAGTGGAACGACAGCAGCACCTTGGCTGATTTTGTCCTGCAGAAAGTCAATCTCTTCTTGAAGGCGTTTCTGTTCTTGTTGGTTATTCTCAATCTTGCCAGGCTTGGTTTTCTCGGTAAATTTCTCTGCTTCCTTGAGTGTCTTGGTCAGTTGAGTCTGCAAGTCTTCCAATCGTGCCTTTAGATCAATGCTGGACAAGGTGATGTAGGAGTGCTCAGGATAAGTATCCAAGAGTTTTTGGTAATAGTCTTTGCCACGCAGGTGGATATTTTTTCTATTTTCCGTTTTCTTCATCAGGCCTGAAAAGTCATCCAGCAATTCTGCTCCGCCAAATTGGATTTGAATGCCTTTGTTACGGGCAGTGCGAATAGCCTGTCGGGTACTCTTAGAAAGCAGCTCCTCGCTGAAGTCTTCTTTATGAATATTAGCCTGCAAGCGAGGTTGGATGGTTTCGTCCAGAGACTCAGTCCGTCCGACCCAGACAGCTCCTGCTCGCTGCAAATCTTGAATCAACTCAATCGTCTCTGCCTTGTCTTGCAATTCACCACCCATCTTGCTTTCTGCCAGGAAGAGACTAGGGTCAAACTTGACAAAGAGCGCTTTTTTCTCCTTAGCAAATTTCTTGAGCGACGCCAAAACAAAGGTCAGCAGCTCCTTGTCACTATAGTCCATGATGGGACCGCGAGGGATATAAAGCATGGTCATCCCCAAGGGAAGTGGTTTAATTAGGACACTGGCTGCAGCAACCAAGTGGTCATCTTTATAGAAGCCCAAGCGTTCGTTTTCCCAGTTGTCCTTGATTTGAGCCCAGGCTGAACTCTGCAGAAGATTGGCCTGCGGATGAGCCGTGACAAAATCGTCGTGTTCCTGAGCTGAAATTCCAATTTTGTAACTAAACATTATTTTAAAACCCACTCTCTAATAGCGTGCGCTACGCCAGATTCGTCGTTCGATTTGGTGATATATTTGGCGATTTTCTTGAGTTCTTCCTTGCCGTTTTCCATGACAACAGGAGAGCCAACGGCTTCCAGCATGGCGCGGTCGTTTTCTTCATCACCGATAGCCATAGTCTGCTCCTTGCTTAAGCCAAGTTTTTCAGCCAGATGAAGGATAGCAGCCCCTTTATTGACAGTCTTTTTGACAATTTCCAGATAGAAAGGAGCTGATTTAACCAGTGTATATTTTTCAGCTAATTCCGGTGGCAGCTTAGCAATGGCCGCGTCCAAAATTTCCGGCTCATCAATAAACATGCACTTGACGATTTCTTTATTGGCCATTTCTTCAGGTGTGCGGTAGAAGATTGGCATGCTGACGAGATTGGACTCGTAAACAGTGTACTTGCCGATGTTGCGATTGGCTGTATAAATGCCGTCCTTGGTGATGGCATGCATGTGAACACCTAATTTTCGCCCGAGCAGTTCGATATCCAGATAGTCGTCATAGGTCAGTGTTTCTTTGATTAATTCTTGACTTGTGACAGTATCCTGCACCAGTCCGCCGTTGAAAGTAACGACATAGTTGTCTGGCTGATTAAGCTCTAGATCCTCGAGAAGCTTTTGAACGCCTGCAATAGGACGGCCGGTTGCAATGACGATTTTGACACCAGCAGCTTTGGCATCCTGAACAGCACTGAAGACTTCAGGAGTGATTTCTTTTTGGTTATTTAAAAGGGTACCGTCAATGTCAACGGCAACTAATTTGATAGACATATTATTCTCCGTAGGTAAATTGGTCGTTTTTGATATAGTGCATAAAGGTCTGGTTTTTTTCGCTGAAAAGTCCGGTCTCTGCTAGCATTTCCTTGGGGAAGTAGAAGCGATTATCACCCTGTCTGGTCCCGGCTAGCGAATGGACGATAGGAGACAGGCTGGACAGTTCTGCTAAGCTGCCATCTTTTTGTAGGATTTCAATCTGAGTCCGGGGTTTTTCAACGTCAGGCCGGTAGAAATCGTAAGGTAAATCAAAATTACGATGGATAGCAGTATAGTAATCAGGGTCAAAACCAACCTGTCCAACTAGGTCTCGCATGATATCCAAATGCCCTTCGTTTTCCTGAGAGAAGACGATAGACTTAAAGACCTTGCGGTTGATAAAACGCTGAGCCAAGTCAGATAAAATCTTGTCTGGACTAGTCATCCAGACTTGGAAATAGGTATTCATAACACCATCATCCAAGGCCAGATAATCCTGCAGGGTCACTCTGTTTTCAAAGAATGGAATGAGATTGGGCGATGACAGCGCAAAATAATCTTTCTGGGCCGGATAGAGGAACTTAGCTCGCTTGAGCAGATTTTGCAGCAGAACTTCCATCGCTCGGCTGGCCGGGTGGAAATAGACCTGCATGTACATCTGGTAGCGGCTGACTACGTAGTCTTCCACCGCATGCATGCCATTGCGCTTGAAGGCGATGCCGTTTTCTACTGGACAAATCACTCGTAAAATTCTGGTTAAGTCAAATTGCCCATAGGAAGCGCCAGTAAAGAAGGAATCGCGCAAGAGATAATCCATCCGGTCCACATCAATCTGGCTGGAAATCAGCTGGACCACCTGCTTATTGGGATAGGTATGGTTAATAACGCTAGCTACCTTTTCTGGAAAATCTGGTGAAACCTGCACCAGTACCTGATGAATCTCTGTTTCAGGACTGGTGATGATTTGCCGCGTAATGTCCTCGTGATTAGTATCAAAAAGGCGCTCGAAAGTGTGTGAATAAGCTCCGTGTCCCAAGTCATGCAGGAGAGCGGCTGTCATGGTCAGTAGGCTTTCATGGCTGTCCCAGTTGGCTTGGTATTTTTCGTTGAAAATCTTGGTGATGCGCCGAGCAATCTCATAAGCTCCCAGACAATGCGAAAAACGGCTGTGCTCCCCGCCGTGGAAAGTATAGCCGGAAGTACCCAGCTGTTTGATGCGGCGCAGCCGTTGAAATTCTTTAGTATTGATTAAATCATAGATAACCTGATGGTCCACATGAACATAATTATGAACTGGGTCCCGAAATACTTTTTCAATCATGTTACCATTATACCACAAATCATAGTAGGAAAAAAATCAAAGCTGCAACTGAAAGAAGAGCAATTTTATCCTTTTTTTGATAAAATAGGGAAAGAAAAAGAGAAACGAGATGAAGATGCAAATCAGAATAAAAAATCACATCCAGCTGGACGGGCATACCGAGCTAATCGATCAGGTCTACGATACGGACTGGACGCAAAAAGGAGACTTTCATTATCTGCTATACAAGAATGAAGAAGGAGAGAAAGTAGTTCTGAAGTTTCACGATAAAGAGCTTGTTATGACGCGCTTTTCTGAGCCTAAGTCCATCATGCGCTTCATCAGTCAAGGTCAGGCGCTAGTTGGCATCCATACACCTGTGGGCTTCCAGCAGTTTGTGACCGATACTTCTTTCTATAAAGTTGATTTGACCAAGCAGGTTCTGCAACTTCATTATCAGTTAAAAACAGTTGATGGAGAGCAGATTTTTGCCTGCTATGAAATGGAGATTAGCTGGGGTTAGCTGTAATTCTCTGAGAAATCTCTTGAAAATCATGATGTTTCCCTTGCAAAAGCCTGAAAATTTGGTATAATAGTTTCTAACTCAAGGGAGTAGCTAACGGAATAACCGTTACAAGGTCGTCAATACGAAAGAAATTTCCGGCCTTGTATGAAATAGCGAGACTTGTTAATAAACAGGTCTCTTTTTTGTTTCTGACTTTTTGGATATGACTGATTCGGCTTGAGATGATGAGTCCTAGTGGTCAGAAAACTTCAGAAATAAAAGAGGCCAAGAGGAGGAATACATTGTCAAAAGAACAAAAGCGCCAAGCTTTTTACACCCAGAGTCCTGAGGAAATTTTCAAAACTTTGGACGCTTCAGAGCAAGGTTTGTCCAGTCAAGAAGCAGCCAAGCGTTTAGCTGATTATGGCCGCAATGAACTGGATGAAGGGGAGAAAAAATCTCTCTTAATGAAGTTTTTGGAGCAGTTTAAGGATTTGATGATTATCATCTTGTTGGTAGCAGCTGTCTTGTCTGTTGTCACATCAGGTGGTGAAGATATTGCAGATGCTTTAATCATCTTAGCGGTCGTAATCATCAATGCCATTTTCGGTGTCTATCAGGAAGGCAAGGCTGAAGAAGCGATTGCGGCTCTCAAGTCTATGTCCAGCCCGGCTGCGCGTGTCCTGCGTGATGGCCATGTCACAGAAGTGGATTCTAAGGACTTGGTACCTGGCGATATCGTTAGACTTGAAGCCGGCGACGTTGTCCCAGCGGATATGCGTCTTTTAGAAGCTAATTCACTGAAAATCGAAGAAGCGGCTCTGACAGGTGAGTCTGTTCCGGTTGAGAAAGATTTGACTGTTGAGGTAGCTGCAGATGCTGGTATTGGCGACCGTTTGAATATGGCCTTCCAAAACTCAAATGTGACATATGGTCGTGGGGTTGGGTTGGTTGTCAATACAGGGATGTATACGGAAGTCGGTCACATCGCGGGTATGTTGCAAGATGCGGATGAAACGGACACACCGCTTAAGCAAAATCTTAATAGTCTGTCTAAGGTTTTGACCTATGCTATCTTGGTGATTGCTGCAGTGACCTTTGTAGTCGGTGTCTTCATTCAAGGTAAAAATCCACTGGATGAGCTGATGACATCTGTAGCTTTGGCTGTT
The DNA here is from genome assembly GCF_008329445.1 of Streptococcus sanguinis. GTDB lineage: Bacteria > Bacillota > Bacilli > Lactobacillales > Streptococcaceae > Streptococcus > Streptococcus sanguinis_O. The sequence continues at coordinate 50,110 of NZ_VIBR01000006.1, forward strand.
GCGGCTATTCCAGAAGGTCTGCCTGCTATCGTTACCATCGTGCTGGCTTTGGGAACTCAGGTTCTGGCTAAGCGGAATTCGATTGTCCGTAAGCTTCCAGCTGTTGAGACTTTGGGATCAACGGAGATTATCGCTTCGGATAAGACTGGTACCCTGACCATGAATAAGATGACGGTCGAAAAAGTCTTTTATGACGGAGTCCTGAATGAAGCTGGACAAGATATTGAACTTGGCTTGGAGCTACCTCTCGTACGTTCAGTTGTTTTAGCCAATGATACTAAGATCGACCAGGAAGGAAAACTGATTGGTGACCCAACAGAAACAGCCTTTATCCAGTATGCTTTGGACAAGGGCTATGATGTGAAGGTCTTTTTAGAGAAATATCCTCGTGTAGCTGAGTTGCCATTTGATTCAGATCGTAAGCTCATGTCTACTGTCCATCCATTACCAGATGGGAAATTCCTTGTGGCAGTAAAGGGTGCACCAGATCAACTCTTGAAACGCTGTGTTGCCCGTGATAAGGCTGGAGATGTTGCAGCGATTGATGACGCTACTTCACAGTTGATCAAGTCTAATAACTCAGAAATGGCTCACCAAGCTCTGCGTGTCCTTGCAGGTGCTTATAAGATTATTGATAGCATTCCAGAAAACCTCATTTCTGAAGAACTTGAAAACAACTTGATCTTCACTGGTTTGATTGGAATGATCGACCCTGAACGTGCCGAAGCAGCAGAAGCTGTTCGTGTCGCCAAGGAAGCTGGCATTCGTCCAATTATGATCACTGGTGACCACCAAGATACAGCTGAAGCGATTGCCAAACGCTTGGGAATCATCGACAAAAATGACTCTGAAGATCATGTCTTGACTGGTGCTGAGCTCAACGAACTTTCAGATGAAGAATTCGAAAAGGTTGTTGGCCAATACTCTGTCTATGCACGGGTTTCTCCTGAGCATAAGGTACGGATTGTCAAAGCGTGGCAAAACCAAGGTAAGGTTGTAGCCATGACAGGTGATGGTGTCAATGACGCGCCAGCTCTGAAGACAGCGGATATCGGTATCGGTATGGGAATTACAGGTACAGAAGTATCTAAGGGTGCTTCAGATATCATTTTAGCGGATGATAATTTTGCGACAATAATCGTAGCTGTTGAAGAGGGAAGGAAAATATTTTCTAATATTCAAAAGACTATTCAATACCTACTTTCAGCTAATATAGCAGAAGTATTAACGATATTTTTTGCAACTTTATTTGGTTGGGATGTGTTGCAGCCAGTTCACCTACTTTGGATTAACCTAGTAACAGATACCTTCCCAGCTATTGCTCTGGGAGTTGAACCAGCTGAGCCTGGTGCTATGAATCATAAACCTCGTGGTCGTAAGTCAAGTTTCTTCTCAGGCGGAGTCATGAATTCAATTATTTATCAAGGTATTCTACAAGCTATGCTAGTCCTGTCAGTCTATGGCTATGCTATTTCGAATCCAGTTCATCTTGGTAATCAAACTGCTATCCATGCGGATGCTCTGACAATGGCCTTTGCAACTCTTGGACTCATCCAGCTCTTCCATGCTTATAATGTGAAATCTGTTTATCAATCTATCTTTACAGTTGGTCCATTCAAGTCTAAGACCTTTAACTGGTCTATCCTGGTTTCTTTCATCCTATTGATTTCGACTATTGTAATTGATCCGCTGGAAAAGATTTTCCATGTAACCAAGCTGGACTTGTCACAATGGACGGTTGTTTTGATTGGTAGCTTTGCCATGATTGTCATTGTTGAGATTGTTAAGTTCATCCAACGTAAATTAGGTATGGATAAGAATGCTATTTAACAGCAAAAAGTCATCTGCGGATGGCTTTTTTTATAGCAACCAAGACTTCATTGCTTTTTCCAATTTTCGCTCCTGTTTATTAGAAGTCTATGTGCAGTTGGACAGCAAAAAACAGCTCTCAGATGAGCTGAGAGCTGCAATTCAACATTTCCATTACTGAACTTCAATCACTGTTAAAGCATCTCGCAGTTCAGCTGCCAGGTGTTTTTTCTTATAGTCTCGAAATTCGGCTAAATCTTTAAAAGCATTATAACGCTTGTGCAGGCGGTACATCTGGGGAATCTTATACTGAGGAAAATCATTAAAAAAGTTCCGAGTCAGTTCCCATTCACGAATGTAGCCCAGAGGACGCATATGGTAGCGGACACCTTCGATGATACGGCTTTGGTGGCGGTGATGGAGATGGCCGAAAACCACCTCTTTCACCCTGTATTTGACAAAGAGTCGATGAAAAGCTTGGCTTCCTAGGAAGGCGTTGAAGCGCTGGAAATAGGGATGGTCGTATAGAAAGTCTTGATGGGGGACAAAATGCAGAGCAACAATAATTGGGCCATCTAAAGTCATCAGCAGTTCTTCTAACTCTTGCAGCGTCTGAGCTGTAATGCTAGGATCGTCGAGTTGACGCTCCAATCTGCGGTCAAACCAGAAATTGGTCTTGGTTCTCAGATGCTCTTCCTTGCTTTTTTCTGGAACAAAGCTGTAGTCATACCAGCCAGAAAAGCTGACGAGCTTGGTCCGGCCGAACTGCTGGACCTGAAAATCATAGTTTGAAATTTCTTGCTCAGAAAGTCCCAGCATATCGTGGTTTCCCAGATTAAAAGAAAGGGGAATTTCTTGCTTCAAAGTTTCAATAAAGGGCAAACTGATCTTGGCCAGGTCGTTGGACAGGTCTCCAGCAATGTGTAGGTGGTCAATCCCTTCCTCTTTTAAAAGCTGGAGAAGAGCTTGGTGCTCAAAATCCCCAAACTGATTGGAGTCCAGATGGAGGTCGCTCATAAATCCGATTCTTGTCATGGTTTTAGTCTAGCATATTTTTCAAAACTTGGAAATGCTTAAGCACCTATGGAGAGTCTCCCTTTTATCTGAATACCTAATAAATTATGGCAATTATCTGTTTCGTTTATTCATGGATGAAGTCTAGGAAGTCTTGAAATAATTCTTCCAACCCCATGTCATTATATTACTTTTCTAACAATTAGGTGACAAGGAGTCGCTTGTCTTGCCTAGCTAGGGAAAATCCGATAAAATGTAAGCTGCTGAATGTGAGATTAGGCAAACTGTTTAATTTATGTTATAATTAAACGATATGTGAAAAGAGGTATTTATGGACATTTCAGAAATTCGTCAAAAGATTGACGCAAATCGTGAAAAATTAGCTTCTTTCAGGGGGTCTCTTTGACTTAGAAGGTCTGGAAGAAGAAATTGCCATCTTAGAAAATAAGATGACAGAACCCGACTTTTGGGATGACAACATTGCAGCCCAGAAGACTTCTCAAGAGCTAAATGAACTCAAGCAAACCTATGAAAATTTTCATCAAATGACTGAGCTTTTTGATGAATCGGAAATCTTGCTTGATTTTCTGGCTGAAGATGAGTCGGTTCAGGGTGAGTTGGAAGAAAAGCTGGCCGAACTCGAGAAAATGATGACCAGCTACGAAATGACCCTGCTCCTATCTGAGCCTTATGACAATAATAATGCTATCCTTGAAATTCACCCGGGATCTGGTGGTACAGAGGCCCAGGATTGGGGAGATATGCTGCTGCGTATGTATACACGCTTTGGCAATGCCAAGGGCTTCAAAGTAGAGGTCTTGGACTATCAAGCTGGTGATGAAGCAGGCATCAAGTCAGTGACTCTTTCATTTGAAGGGCCGCACGCTTATGGTCTGCTCAAGTCAGAAATGGGAGTCCACCGTTTGGTCCGGATTTCGCCATTTGACTCAGCCAAACGTCGTCATACTTCTTTTACCTCAGTAGAGGTCATGCCAGAGCTGGATGACACCATTGAGGTGGAAATTCGCGATGACGATATTAAGATGGACACTTTCCGCTCGGGAGGAGCCGGCGGGCAGAACGTCAATAAAGTTTCGACTGGTGTGCGGCTGACGCATATTCCTACAGGAATCGTGGTGCAGTCTACCGTTGACCGGACCCAGTATGGAAACCGCGATCGGGCGATGAAGATGCTACAGGCCAAGCTTTATCAGCTAGAGCAAGAGAAACAAGCAGCTGAAGTCGATTCACTCAAGGGAGATAAGAAGGAGATTTCCTGGGGCAGCCAAATCCGCTCCTATGTCTTTACGCCTTATACTATGGTCAAAGACCATCGGACCAGTTACGAAGTAGCACAGGTGGACAAGGTGATGGATGGAGATTTGGATGGTTTCATCGACGCTTATTTGAAATGGCGTTTGAACTAGGAAATGCAAGAGATTAGAATTAGATTGAAAGGAAATTTCAATAGATGTCAATAATTGAAATGAAAGATGTTGTCAAGAAGTATGGCAACGGGACCACTGCCCTGCGTAGTGTGTCTATTAACGTAGAACCTGGGGAGTTTGCCTATATTGTAGGCCCTTCAGGAGCGGGAAAGTCAACCTTTATTCGTTTGCTTTACCGGGAGATAAAGTTGGATAAGGGAAGTCTAAAAGTAGCTGATTTTGACTTAGCTAAGATTAAGAAGCGTGATGTTCCAATGCTGCGTCGTCAGGTCGGAGTAGTCTTCCAGGACTATAAACTTCTTCCTAAAAAGACGGTGTATGAGAATATTGCCTACGCTATGGAAGTTATCGGTGAGCGCCGTCGCAATATTAAAAAGCGGGTTATGGAAGTGCTGGATTTGGTTGGTCTTAAGCATAAAGTTCGCTCATTCCCTAATGAGCTTTCTGGTGGTGAGCAGCAGCGGATTGCCATTGCGCGTGCTATTGCTAACAACCCTAAAGTCCTGATTGCGGATGAGCCGACAGGAAACTTGGACCCAGATAATTCATGGGAGATTATGAACCTGCTGGAGCGGATTAACCTTCAGGGAACAACTGTCCTGATGGCCACCCACAACAGCCAGATTGTAAATACTCTGCGTCACCGCGTTATTGCTATTGAAAATGGCCGTGTGGTACGTGATGAAGCGGAAGGAGAATACGGATACGATGATTAGAAGATTTTTTCGTCATTTGATTGAGTCGCTTAAGAGTCTTACGCGGAATGGTTGGATGACTGTAGCGGCTGTCAGCTCGGTTATGATTACCTTGAGCTTAGTAGCTGTTTTTGCTTCAGTAATTTTAAATACAGCCAAGTTGGCAAATGATATTTCCAATAATGTCCGCGTCATGGTATACATGCGTAAGGATGTTTTCGATAATAGCGAAACGATTGTAAAAGAAGGTCAAACAGTTCAGAATGAAGACTATCACAAGGTCTATGATGCTCTGACTTCTATGAAAAATGTAGAGAAGGTTACTTTTTCTAGCAAGCAAGAGCAGTATAATAAGCTAACAGAGACCATGGGTAGTGAGTGGGATGTTTTTGATGAAGAAAATAATCCTCTTTACGATGCTTATATTGTTGAGACCAAGGCACCTAAGTATGTAGAATCTGTTACAAAAGATGCTCGTAAGATTGATGGTGTATCAGAGGTTCAAAATGGTGGTACCAATACCAAAAATCTCTTTGCGTTTTCTAATTTCATCCAAACATGGGGATTGATTGGAACAGCGCTTCTGATTTTCATTGCTATCCTTCTCATTTCCAATACTATTCGGATTACCATTATTTCCCGAAGTCGCGAGATTCAAATCATGCGCTTGGTTGGTGCCAAAAATAGCTATATCCGCGGACCATTTCTGTTTGAAGGAGCATGGATTGGCTTGTTAGGAGCAACAGTTCCGTCACTTGTAGTGTATTTGACATATGGTATAGCCTACCAGACTATGAATAAGAGCTTAGTAGGTCAAGGACTTTCTATGATTGATCCAAAACTCTTTAGTCCGATTATGATAGCAGCACTCTTTGTGTTGGGAATTCTTATCGGATCATTGGGGTCTATCATCTCTATGAGACGCTTCTTGAAGATTTAACAAATCATAAAAAACAGAGTTTGAAATTCTTCAAACTCTGTTTTTGTTATGGGTAATTGCTTTAATGGCTACTGAGCTAAAAATGGGTTAAAGATTTTTTCATGTGAAATAGTGGTATCATAACCATGACCAGGATAAACAGCATAGTCTTTAGGCAATACCAGAAGTTTCTCACGAATAGACGTCAATAATTGCTCCATGTTTCCTGTCGGCAGATCTGTTCGTCCGATGCTTTCTCGAAAGAGGGCATCGCCCGTCAAAACAAGGCAGTCATTAGGAAAGACTAGAGAGACACCTCCGATGGAGTGGCCAGGTGTTGCAAGCACATAGAAGTGAAAGCCTCCAAGATCATAGTCTGTTTCGTAGGAGAAAAACTCTTCTGCTGGTCGACAGATAATATCATCCAGATCAGCATGGCGCGCCAGACCAGATAGGTTATCTGTCGGTGTGTAAAGCCAGCTGCTTTCGCTCTCAGCCACATAGACAGGTGGGGCAGCATAGTGCTCTCGGACCTTTTCTAAGCTCATGATATGGTCATAATGGGTGTGGGTTAGGAGAATAGCAATCACAGGTTTGGCGAGTTCCTCTAGACTGCGCTCAATCTTTTTCCAGTCACTGCCAGGATCGACGACTAGGAGGCCCTGGTTATTTTCTAAGATATAGGTGTTTTCAAAAGCTACAAGGTTGGTAATTTTATGAATCTTCATTTGATTTCCTCGGAAAATGTATTCTGCTATTGAGTGTAACAGAAAAGAAAATTTTTTGCACAGAATTGCTTTCTAGGCTAGGGCTGAAAATTTTCAGATGTCTCAGAATGGCTTTTATGATATAATCATAGCAGTATGACACAAAATGATTATAAGTATGCCGTTGTGGACTTGGAGGCTACAGGAACAGGCAGCAGTGCAAAGATTATCCAGATTGGCATTGTTCTGATTGAGAATGGAATCATTACCAAGACTTATGAAACAGATGTCAATCCTCATGAGGAACTGGATGAGCATATCAAAGAGCTGACAGGTTTGGATGATGAGCGGCTTGGCCGAGCACCGGAGTTTTCTCAGGTAGCAGCTGAGGTATATGAGTTGATTCAGGATGCGATTTTTGTCGCTCATAATGTCAAGTTTGACGCTAATCTACTAGCAGAGGCCCTTTTCTGGGAAGGGTTTGACTTGCTGACACCGCGTGTGGACACGGTAGAGTTGGCTCAGGTCTTTTACCCTACCTTTGATAAATATTCCTTGGGTAATCTCTGTAATTTGCTGGATATTTCTTTAGAAAACGCCCATACTGCGCTGGCAGATGCTCAAGCAACGGCTCAGCTATTTTTAAAAATACAAGACAAAATCAAGAGCCTACCCAAGGCCTTGGTTGAGAAAATGCTAACTTTGGCTGACAGCATTATCTATGAGTCGCGCTTGGCTATCGAGGAAGTTTATCAGACGATGCCGGATCAGCAAGATAAGGAACTGCAATCCTGGCATGGTATTTTCCTGCGACGTTCCCAAAAGCTGACTTCGGAAAAGAAGCTGTCGCAGGATTTCCTCACCAATCTATACCTGCTGGGCTTAGAAGAGCGGTCTGAACAGCTCAAATTTGCTCGTTTTATGGAGGAAGCTCTGGACCAGCAGGAGCCTAGTTTTTTAGAGGCGCAGACAGGCTTGGGCAAGACTTTTGGCTACTTGCTGCCTATTCTATCTAGAGGTCAAGAAAAAGTACTAGTGACGGTTCCGACTAAGATTCTGCAGGACCAGCTGTTGCGAAAGGAAGGGCGATTGTTGGAGGAAGTATTTGGTATTTCCTTTCACAGTCTCAAGAGTCCGGAGAATTATCTCAAGCTGGACCATTTCTATCAGACATTGGACAGGGAATATGACAACCGTCTGGTTAATCGCTGCAAGCTGCAACTCTTGGTTTGGCTGGCAGAAACTAAAACAGGTGATTTGAATGAAATCGGGCAAGCTCATCGCTTCTCAAGCTACTTCAATGAAATCCGTCATGATGGCAAGCTAAGCAAACATTCTATTTTTTATGAGGAAGATTTTTGGCGGCTGGGACAGGTCAAGTCAGCTACCAGTCGAGTCGTGATTACCAATCATGCTTATCTACTGACGCGTTTAGAGGATGACCAGTCTTTGCTGGACAATCGTGTTCTGGTAGTTGATGAAGCTCAGAAGATGTTTTTTGCCTTGGAAAGTTTCTCTCAAGCCAGTATAAATCTGACTAAAACGCTGCAGCAGATAAATCATCTCCTTCAAGAAGAAAGGGAACTTCTGCAGCAACGGCTTTTGCAAAGCATTCAGTTTGAGCTGGCTGATGCCGCAGAGAAGCATCGCAAGAAAACATCTGAGCTAAGTCCGGAAAAGATTGCCCGACTGCTTCAGGATGTGTCCGAGTTAAAGACAAGTTCATTGCCTGAGCTGCAGCACTTGTTCAGTGGCAAATACCAGTATTATTGGTTGGTTGATGAAGTTTTGGCAGATCATCGCTTGATGACTCTGCATGCTGGCCGTTCAGAATTGCTGCATTTTACTGATTTCCTGCCTGAAAGTGCCAAGGTTATCTTGGTTTCGTCGACTCTTGAAATCAGCTCAAAGGTCAATCTGGCGCAGTTGCTAGGCTTTGAAAGTTATCACTTTTACAAGCTGAAAAGCAAGAAGAAGCCACTGCAGAAGCTCTTTTTAGATGAAAGTTTTCCAGCAGTAGTGGATTTGTCAACTGAGGATTTTGCGCAAGAGATTGTTGCTTGCCTGCAAAAAGTAGCAGAACTAGGTCTGCCTATCGTCGCCCTCTTCACCTCTAAAGACTTGCTTTTGACTGTTTCGGACTTGCTGGCTCTACCGCATTTGGCCCAATATAAAAATGGCGATGCCGGCAATATCAAACGCCGTTTTGATAGAGGAGAGGCAAGTATCCTTTTGGGCTCTGGTAGCTTCTGGGAGGGGGCAGATTTTGCTGAGCAAGATCAGATTATTCAGTTGATCACTCGGATTCCATTTGACAATCCCAAGGATTTCTTTGTGCAGAAGATTAACAGCCGCCTGAAAGCAGAAGGTAAGAATGCCTTTTATGATTATCAACTGCCTCTTGCCATCTTACGGCTTAAGCAGGCTATTGGCCGGACCCGGCGTAATGAGCATCAGAAGTCAGCTGTCATTCTTTTGGACAATCGCATTTCTAGTAAACGCTATGGAAAGCAGATTCAGCATCATCTGTCACAATTGGCTTCTTTGGATATTCTGCCAGAGGCAGCCATTATGCATGAATTACAAGACTTTTTTGACTGAAACTATCTGAAATCAGCTGAGTTTTATTGGCTGATTTTTTAGTTCCATTCAGATTTTTGGGAAAGAATTTGTTATAATGAGAGGCATAAGAAAGAAGGAGTGCTCGTGAAAAAATATTTACCAGGAATTCTGTTATCCTTTGGCATAGCGGCTGTTTCTATCTTTTTAGGCGGCTTGCTTCCCTTGATAGGCTCTAGTGTTTTGGCTATTGTCTTTGGGATTGTTTTGAACAACAGCATGAAGCTGCCGGCTGTTTTTCAGGAAGGACTCAGCTATTCAGGGAAGAAATTGCTGCAGTATTCCATCATCTTTTTGGGATTTTCCATGTCCATTGGTCAGGTTTCTGAGACAGGGATTTCTTCTCTTCGTATCAGTCTTATTACGATTCTGATAGCCTTTCTGGCGGCCTATCTGGCTGGCCGTTTCTTTAAGATGAATCGTGTCTTGACTATTTTAATTGGTTTTGGAACAGCCATCTGCGGTGGCTCTGCCATAGCGGCTGCTTCACCAATCTTGGAAGCTGATGAAGAGGAAATCGCTCTGTCTATCTCCACTATTTTCTTTTTCAATATTTTAGCAGTATTCATTTTCCCTTTTTTAGGGCATTTGTTGCATATGTCGGATACCCTTTTCGGGACTTGGGCTGGAACAGCCATCAATGATACTTCGTCAGTAGTGGCGGCAGGCTATACATATAGCCCGTCAGCTGGCGACTTGGCGACCATTGTTAAGCTTAGTCGGGCTCTGATGATTGTACCGGCCTGCTTGATCTTCGCAGCTTATCGCTATATCAAGTCTAAGAAGTCGTCACAAAAGACAAACTTGAAACAGATTTTTCCTTGGTTTATAGCTTGGTTTGTCCTAGCTTCACTTATCAGCAGTCTTGGATTTCTGCCGGCTGCTGTCATCCCTTATACAAAATTCATTTCTCAGTGGCTGATGGCTATGGCCTTGGCAGCTATTGGCGCAAAGGTTTCCTTTAAGCAGTTTAAGCAAGCAGGAGCAGCGCCTTTGCTGACTGGTGCCTTTGCTTGGTTTTGTGTCGCTGTTTCTAGCTTGATTATCCAGTATTTTTTCTAAAAAGGAGGGACTATGCCCTATCAAAGACGGACGTTTGAGTCTCGGATTGATTATAGTTTAATTTTGCCTGTTTTGATGCTGCTTTCAATCGGAGTTGTGGCTATTTACATTGCTGTTAGTCATGATTATCCTGACAATGCCTGGCCCATGGTTGGTCAGCAGATTGCCTGGATTGCGGTGGGCTTCCTGCTCAGCTTTATCCTCATGTTTTTTAACACCAAGTTTCTCTGGAAAATTACGCCTTATCTCTATGTTTTTGGTCTTAGCCTCATGGTCTTACCACTGATTTTTTACAGTGAATCTCTGGTAGCCTCTACTGGTGCCAAAAACTGGATTGCTATTCGTGGTGTGACCCTCTTTCAGCCCTCGGAGTTCATGAAGATTTCATATATTCTCATGCTGTCGCGGCTGGTGGTCCATTTTCTCCAGCAGCACAAGCAGGATGAGCGAACCTTGGCTTTAGACTTTTTTCTGATTCTGAAGCTTGGGCTCTACACAGTGCCTGTTCTGGTTCTGTTAACTCTCCAAAGTGATTTGGGGACGGCTCTGGTTTTTGTTGCTATATACGGTGGCATCGTTCTACTGTCAGGTGTTTCTTGGAAGATTATCCTGCCGGTCTTTCTGACGGGAGTCTTGTTGTTGGGAGGATTTCTCTTTATCTTTATTTCTGATGGCGGTCGTGCCTTTCTGCATAATCTAGGCATGCCGACCTACCAAATCAATCGGATTTTGGCTTGGCTTCATCCCTTTGACTACGCTCAGACGACCACCTTCCAGCAAGCACAGGGACAAATCGCTGTCGGAAGCGGCGGTCTGACTGGTCAAGGCTTTAATGTTTCGAATCTCTTGGTGCCTGTTCGGGAAAGTGATATGATTTTCACCGTTATTGCAGAAGATTTTGGTTTCTTAGGTTCAACCTTGGTTATCATGCTCTATTTACTGCTGATTTATCGCATGCTAAAGATTACGATTAAATCCAACAACCAGTTTTATACTTATATCTCAACTGGCTTTATCATGATGCTGCTCTTCCATATCTTTGAAAATATTGGAGCGGTGACAGGGATTCTACCTCTGACAGGGATTCCGTTGCCCTTTATCTCACAGGGTGGCTCTTCCATCATCAGTAATCTTATCGGTGTTGGTCTCCTGCTGTCCGTCTCCTATCAGAATAGCTTGACGGATGAAAAGAAGGAGCGAATTCCAGCTGTCCGTAAAAAAGTCGTACTGAAGAAATTAAAATAAAAATAAAGCAAGTTTTTGACTCACAAATCAGATGGGATTTTGTGACTGGCTCATCTCAGAAAGGATATTTTTATGAAAAAAGCAGCTTTACTCTTAGCTCCCGGCTTTGAAGAAATAGAGGCCTTGACAGTTGTGGATGTCTTGCGCCGTGCTGGTCTTGTCTGTGATATGATTGGTTTTGATGAATCAGTGACTGGCTCTCATGCCATCACTGTTAAAGCAGATCAGGTCTGGAAGGGACGACTGGATGACTATGATATGGTTATTTTACCAGGGGGGATGCCAGGATCGGCCAATCTTCGTGATGATGACAGCCTGATGCAGCTTTTGCAGGACTTTCAGCAGTCGGATAAATTCATCGCTGCCATTTGTGCCGCTCCCATTGCTCTTGACCGCGCAGGTATCTTGACTGGTAAGTATTTCACTTGCTATGATGGTGCGCAAGACAATATTGAAAATGGAACTTACCGTAAAGAAACAGTTCTTGTTGATGGGAAGTTGATTACTAGCCGTGGTCCATCAACTGCCTTGGCTTTTGCCTATGAACTGGTTCGTCAGCTGGGCGGAGATGCGGACCAGTTGGCTGATGCCATGCTTTACACAGATGTATTTGGAAACTAAAAATAGGCTGGGACTCAAACTATGTCCCAGCTTTTTTGAACCCTTATGCACTTTGCCGCCCTCTACATGGAACGGGTTTAGAGATATTGGAAAGGCCGGAACCATCATCCATTTTTAAATTTTGGATTTTTTGAGATATTTTGTTTAGAAAAAGGCTTGAAAAAAGTCGGAAAAGTGCTGGATTCAGGCAAATATTAGCCCCTTTTTCATGAAAATTATGGTATAATGAAAGGTATGAATTATCAAGATTACATCTGGGATTTAGGTGGAACACTCTTGGATAATTATGAAACTTCGACTGCAGCTTTTGTTCAGACTTTGAAAGAATACGGTTTGCAAGCTGGTCATGACGAAGTTTATAAGGCCCTCAAGGTGTCTACGGACTATGCAGTCCAGCAGTTTGCTCCCCAAGAAAAAGACTTTTTGAAGTTTTATAAGGCCAATGAAGCAGAAGAGTTGACTCATCCTGTCTTATTTGACGGCGCGACAGACTTGCTTAGGCGGATTGTGGTCAAGGGTGGTCGGAACTTTCTGGTCTCCCACCGGGACAACCAAGTGCTGGAAATCTTGGTGAAAACTGCCGTTGCATCAGCATTTACAGAAGTGGTGACATCGGCGAATGGTTTTCCAAGGAAACCCTCACCAGACTCCATGCTATATCTAAAAGACAAGTATCAGATTGTCTCTGGTTTGGTCATTGGTGACCGTCCACTGGATATTGAAGCAGGGCAGGCAGCTGGATTTGATACCTATCTCTTTGATAATATGCAGCATCTTGAAGAATTTATAGATATTGATTAGAAAAGGAACACTATGACAGAAGAAAAGCAGCAAGATATACAGGCCCAGGAATATGATGCCAGTCAGATTCAAGTCTTAGAAGGCTTAGAAGCCGTTCGTATGCGTCCGGGGATGTATATCGGTTCGACCTCCAAGGAAGGTCTTCACCATTTAGTATGGGAAATTGTTGACAACTCAATTGATGAGGCGCTGGCTGGTTTTGCCAGTCACATTCAAGTCTTTATCGAAAAAGACAATTCCATCACTGTAGTCGATAACGGTCGGGGAATTCCTGTTGATATTCAGGAGAAAACAGGCCGTCCGGCCGTGGAAACCGTCTTTACTGTGCTCCATGCCGGAGGGAAATTCGGCGGTGGCGGATACAAGGTATCGGGAGGTCTGCACGGTGTGGGTTCTTCCGTTGTAAATGCCCTGTCCACTCAGCTGGATGTCCGCGTTTATAAGAACGGTCAGATTCATTACCAAGAATACCGTCGCGGTCATGTAGTCGCTGATTTAGAAATCATCGGTGAGACAGATCGTACTGGTACGACAGTTCACTTTACACCAGATCCAGAGATTTTCACTGAAACAGTAGAATTTGACTTTGAAAAGCTCAATAAGCGGGTACAAGAACTGGCCTTCCTCAATCGTGGTCTTAGAATTTCCATCACTGATAAGCGAGATGGAATGGAGCAGGTCAAGGATTACCACTATGAAGGTGGGATTGCCAGCTATGTCCAATACATCAATGAAAACAAGGATGTAATCTTTGAAACGCCGATTTATACCGATGGCGAAATGGACGACATTACGGTTGAAGTAGCTATGCAGTATACGACTGGCTACCATGAAACAGTCATGAGCTTTGCTAATAACATCCACACCCACGAGGGAGGAACGCATGAGCAAGGCTTCCGGACAGCCCTGACACGGGTTATCAATGACTATGCCAAGAAAAACAAGCTTCTCAAAGAAAACGAAGACAATCTGACCGGGGAAGATGTGCGTGAGGGACTGACAGCGGTCATCTCTGTCAAACACCCTAACCCTCAGTTTGAAGGTCAGACCAAGACCAAGCTGGGTAATAGCGAAGTGGTCAAGATTACGAATCGCCTCTTTAGTGAAGCTTTCTCAGATTTTCTTTTGGAAAATCCTGCGGTGGCTCGAAAAATCGTTGAAAAAGGAATTTTGGCTTCTAAGGCCAGAATTGCTGCCAAGCGAGCTCGGGAAGTAACCCGCAAAAAGTCTGGCTTGGAAATCTCCAATCTGCCAGGTAAATTGGCCGACTGCTCGTCCAACGACCCGCAGGAAACTGAACTTTTCATCGTGGAGGGGGATTCAGCGGGTGGTTCAGCTAAGTCCGGCCGTAACCGTGAATTTCAGGCCATTTTGCCAATTCGCGGTAAGATTCTCAACGTTGAAAAAGCCAGCATGGACAAGATACTGGCCAATGAAGAAATCCGTAGTCTCTTTACTGCAATGGGAACTGGCTTTGGAGCTGACTTTGATGTCAGCAAGGCCCGCTACCAAAAATTAGTCATCATGACCGATGCCGATGTAGACGGAGCTCATATTCGGACCCTGCTCTTGACTTTGATTTACCGCTATATGAAGCCAGTTTTGGAAGCTGGATTCGTCTATATCGCTCAGCCGCCAATCTATGGTGTCAAGGTCGGAAGTGAAGTCAAAGAATATATCCAGCCAGGTGCCAACCAAGAAGAAGAGCTTCAAGCTGCTTTGGCTCGCTACAGTGAAGGTCGCTCTAAGCCAACCATTCAGCGTTATAAAGGGCTCGGAGAAATGGATGACCATCAGCTGTGGGAGACGACTATGAATCCTGAACATCGCTTGATGGCACGGGTTTCAGTGGATGATGCAGCGGAAGCTGACAAGATTTTTGACATGCTGATGGGGGATCGCGTTGAACCTCGTCGTGAATTTATCGAAGAAAATGCTGTATACAGTACGCTCGACGTCTAAAAAAATCAGAAAAATCAACCATTATGGGCAAAAATATGATATAATCATTATGTTTGCTTTATAGTAACAATGTGAAGGAGTTCTATATGTCTATTGGACTAGTTATTCTCGTTGCTGTGGTAGCTCTGCTTTTGGTTGTCGGCTATGGTACTGCAGTTTTGATGAGAAAGAGAAATGAAGCTTTACTTCAAAATTTGGAGGAGAGAAAAGAAGCACTCTATAATCTCCCTGTAAATGATGAAGTTGAAGAAGTAAAAAATATGCATTTGATTGGGCAGAGTCAGGTAGCCTTCCGTGAGTGGAATCAAAAATGGGTAGACCTGTCCTTAAATTCATTTGCTGATATCGAAAATAATCTATTTGAAGCAGAAGGTTACAATAATTCTTTCCGTTTCATAAAAGCCAAGCATGCCATCGGCAATATTGAGAGTCAGATTGATTTGATTGACGAAGATATCAAGATGATTCGTGCAGCCTTGGAAGATCTTAAAGAGCAAGAGTCTAAGAACAGTGGCCGTGTGCTCCATGCCCTGGATTTGTTTGAAAAACTACAAACCCAGGTGGCGGAGAATGCAGATTCGTATGGGCAAGCCCTAGCTGAGATTGAGAAACAGCTGGAAAATATCCAATCAGAGTTTTCTCAGTTTGTGACTCTTAATTCTTCAGGCGACCCGGTTGAGGCAGCTGAAATCTTGGATAAGGCAGAGGATCATATCCTTGCTCTGACACATATCGTTGAGAAAGTTCCTGCCATTGTTGAAGAGTTGACTGTGAAACTGCCAGATCAGTTGGAAGACTTAGAATCTGGTCATCGTAAGCTCTTGGAATCTGGTTATCACTTTATCGAAACAGATATAGAGTCTCGCTTCCAGCAGCTTCATGCAAGCCTCAAACGCAATGAAGCCAACATTTCAGCGTTAGAGCTGGATAATGCTGAGTATGAAAATGAGCAGGCGCAAGAAGAGATTAACGCTCTGTATGAAATTTTTACGCGGGAAATTGAAGCCCACAAAGTAGTGGAGAAGCTGATTAAAAATTTACCAAGCTATTTGGCTCATACAAAGGAAAACAACCAGCAACTCCAAAAAGAGATAGAACGTTTATCTCAAACCTTCCTTATCTCTGATACGGAAACTTCTCATGTCAAGGAGTTGCAGGCTGAACTTTCTGCCCAGGAAGATGTGGTTCTTAGCGCGGTAGAAGATTCTTCTGAAACTAAGCAAGCTTATTCTGTTGTTCAGGAAGAGTTGGAAGCTATCCAAGAGCGTTTGAAAGAAATCGAAGATGAACAGATTTCTCTTGGTGAAGCACTGGCAGAGATTGAAAAAGATGATGCCAATGCTCGCCAGAAGGTCAATATCTATGCTAACAAATTGCATACCATTAAGAGATATATGGAAAAACGCAATTTGCCAGGTATTCCAGACTCTTTCTTAGAAATTTTCTTCTCAACCAGCAATAATATTGAAGAGTTGGTGAAGGAATTGGAAGCTACGCGAGTCAATATTGAATCAGTTAACCGTTGGCTTGAAATACTAGGAAATGATATGGAGCAATTGGAAGAAGAAACCTATCGCATTGTCCAAGATGCTACCTTGACTGAGCAACTGCTGCAGTATTCAAACCGCTATCGTTCCTTTGATGATAATGTACAGGCAGCCTTCAACAAGTCCTTGTATGTCTTTGAACATGACTACGACTACGCTCAATCCTTGGAAATCATTTCAAAAGCTTTGGATCTTGTAGAGCCAGGTGTGACAGAGCGCTTTGTGACTTCCTACGAAAAAACACGCGAGAATATTCGCTTTTAAAAGAAGTTCCTTTGGGAACTTCTTTTCTTTCGAAAAGAGAACACTAGAATAAAGTCGGTAATCGGTAACAAGGATTCTGAGACTTCTATTTTCCTAGCTTGTTTTGAAGTGGAATTTCCTGTATAATACAAAAAAATAGAAAGAATGAGGTCGGATGATGAAAAGAGTTAAAGGCTTGTTAGTCATGGATGTAGACAGCACCTTAATCATGGAAGAGGGGATTGACCTGCTAGGTGAGGAAGCGGGTGTAGGAGCTCAGGTTGCGGCTATTACAGAGCGTGCCATGCGAGGTGAATTGGACTTTGAAGCTGCCTTACGTGAGCGTGTCGCTCTTTTAAAAGGACTGCCAGAGGATATTTTTGCTCGAATTGCAGAAAGGATCCACTTCACGCAAGGAGCCGAGGAACTGGTCAAAGAGCTGCATAAACGTGGTTATAAAGTAGGCTTGGTGTCAGGTGGTTTTCATGAGACGGTGGACAGACTGGCTGAGCAGCTTGGAATTGACTACGTCAAGGCAAATCGTTTGGAAATCCAGCAGGGCTTTTTAACAGGCCAAGTCTTAGGAGAGATTGTCACTAAGGATACAAAGCTTGCCATGTTAAAAGCATGGGCAACTGAAAACAAGTTGGAATTAAATCAAACGATTGCTATGGGAGATGGCGCCAATGATCTGCCTATGATTCAGGCGGCAGGGATGGGAATTGCCTTTATGGCAAAGCCAATCGTGCGCGAGCAAGCTCCTTACCAGATTCAAGAATGCAATCTCTATCGGGTCATTGATCTTTTAGACAATAGAAAAGAATAGGAGAGAGGCATGCATATTCTAATTGCGCCGGATTCATTTAAGGAAAGTTTGTCAGCTGCGCAGGTTGCTCAAGCTCTGCAGACAGGATTTTCTCAGGCCTTGCCAGATGCCAGCTTTGACTTGCTGCCGGTCGGTGACGGGGGCGAGGGGACAATGGCTGCTCTGACAGCGGCCTTGGGCTGGGCTGGATTTTACCACACTGTGACTGGACCCTTGGGCCAGCCGGTAAAAATGCCCTACGCCAGAAATGGTCAGCAAGCACTTTTTGAAATGGCTGATTTGGTCGGACTTGCCTCTATTCCTCAGGAAAAACGAAATCCCTTGGTCATAGAGACCAAAGGGTTGGGAGAATTGATTTTGCACCTGGCTGAAGACGGTGTCAGAAAGATTTTAGTTGGTGTTGGGGGTTCGGCCAGTAACGACGGTGGGATTGGACTGGCAGCAGGCCTAGGCTATGAATTTTTCGATGCAGATAATCATAGACTGCGCCCCATTGGCTCGTCTTTGGGAAAGGTCGCTCGAATTTCAGCTGAGCAGGTTCCCGCTTTCTTGAAAGAAGTTGAGATTGAGATTTTGACGGATGTAGTCAATCCTCTCTGTGGAGAGCGAGGTGCGACAACTGTTTTCGCAGGTCAGAAAGGTCTAGCTCCCCTACTCTTTTCTCAAGTAGACCAAGCTATGGCAGATTTCTATCAGCTGGTCGATCCTCAGGTGATTGATATGGGTGGCGCTGGGGCCGGAGGCGGAATGGCAGCAGGACTGCTTGCTTTTGCCGGAGGAAAAATCGTTTCGGGTATTGAAACCTGTCTAGATTTACTGGATTTTGATGAAAGAGTTAAAAAAGCGGACTTGGTCGTAGTGGGCGAAGGACGGATGGATCGTCAGTCTTTGGCGGGCAAGGCACCAGTCGGGGTCGCAAGACGAACACCAGAAGGTATCCCTGTACTGGCGATTTGCGGCAGTCTGGCTGATGATTTACCGGATTTCCCAGTTGAGAATATCCAGGCGGCTTTTCCGATTATTGCGCGAGCAGATAGCTTGGATAGGATTCTAGAGCTGGCGGAGCAAAATTTGATTCGCACAGCAAGAAATATTGGCAATCTACTAAAAATGAAAAAAAGCGGTTAGACCGCTTTTTTTAGTAGATATTCAATTTCTTTGACAATCATGCCCTTTTCAAAGAAAAAGATGTCACAAGACAGGTCGCCAACGTCATTTTCTAAAATTGTCACAATTCTATTCTGGTCAGAACTAAGCTGATAATAAGTGCAACGAAACTGGACGGGGTTGTTATGGTAGACTTGTTGAATTTTAGTCAGGTAGTCCGCTTTACCTTGGCTGATTTCGATTGTGTCACCCTCTAATTCCCAACTAACATGATCAGAAAGAAAGGTCTCATAGGTTTGCCAATCACGCTGATTTTCTGCTTCAAAGAAGGCAAAAAGTTTTTCTAAATTTGTCATCCTAGCTAAACCATTTTTTCCATAGGGAGCGCTTTTCTTTTACTGGTTTTTCTGCTAGCTGAAGGAGACTAGCAAACTGTTGGCTCATGTCTTTGTCATCTATTTGGACCAGATGGTCGCTATGGACAATCAGTCCAAAAGGAGAAGCCTGGTAATCACTTGAGACGATAGTCGCTTCGCAGCCTAGTTCCTTAGAGGTTTTTAGATAAAAGATTTGATTGCTAGACTCGACTTCTGGGGAAATTTTGACAATTACTGGTTGGCAGTTTTTCATGATGCTGCTGAGCATTTCTTTGAAATGATTGCGAATGAAAGAGTCGTTGGCTTGCTCAATGGAGCAAGAAGCCAGCACTCGCTCCTCAAAAGTCCCTAAAAACCTACGCTGTTCATCAGGGTTGAGCTTGACTCCGCCCTGAGCTTTTTCCATGATTACTTTATTAATATCAGTCATACTAAAATTGTACCATAAAAGGAGAAATTCTAAAAGGTCGAATCTTCTTTCTGATTTGCCGGAAAAACATTTATATAGTAAATTTGGAATCGTTTTCTTGTGCAAATTTTCTCAAATTTGCTTAGATTCTCTATTTTTCCTTGAAAAAAAAGCGTTTTTGAGGTATCATAGACTAGTAAATAATTTTAAATAATAAGGAGAGTAAGAAATGTCAATTATTACTGATGTTTACGCTCGCGAAGTCCTAGACTCACGCGGTAACCCAACACTTGAAGTAGAAGTTTATACTGAATCAGGTGCTTTCGGACGTGGTATGGTTCCTTCAGGAGCTTCTACAGGTGAGCACGAAGCAGTTGAACTTCGTGATGGCGACAAATCTCGTTACGGTGGTCTTGGTACACAAAAAGCAGTTGATAATGTAAATAACGTTATCGCTGAAGCTATTATCGGTTACGATGTTCGTGACCAACAAGCTATCGACCGTGCAATGATCTCTTTGGACGGTACTCCTAACAAAGGTAAATTGGGTGCAAACGCAATCCTTGGTGTGTCTATCGCTGTAGCTCGTGCTGCTGCTGACTACCTTGAAATCCCTCTTTACAGCTACCTTGGCGGATTCAACACTAAAGTTCTTCCTACTCCAATGATGAACATCATCAACGGTGGATCTCACTCAGATGCTCCAATCGCATTCCAAGAGTTCATGATCTTGCCAGTTGGTGCTCCAACATTCAAAGAAGCTCTTCGTTACGGTGCTGAAATCTTCCACGCTCTTAAGAAAATCCTTAAATCTCGTGGTTTGGAAACTGCTGTTGGTGACGAAGGCGGATTCGCTCCTCGCTTTGAAGGAACTGAAGATGGTGTAGAAACTATCATCGCTGCTATCGAAGCTGCTGGTTATGTTCCAGGTAAAGATGTATTTATCGGATTTGACTGTGCATCATCAGAATTCTACGATAAAGAACGTAAAGTATACGACTACACTAAATTTGAAGGTGAAGGCGCTGCTGTTCGTACATCTGCAGAACAAATCGACTACCTTGAAGAGTTGGTTAACAAATACCCAATCATCACTATCGAAGATGGTATGGATGAAAATGACTGGGATGGTTGGAAAGCTCTTACTGAACGTCTTGGTAAGAAAGTACAACTTGTTGGTGACGACTTCTTCGTAACAAACACTGACTACCTTGCACGTGGTATCAAAGAAGGTGCTGCTAACTCAATCCTTATCAAAGTTAACCAAATCGGTACTCTTACTGAAACTTTTGAAGCGATTGAAATGGCTAAAGAAGCTGGTTACACTGCAGTTGTATCACACCGTTCAGGTGAAACTGAAGATTCAACAATCGCTGACATCGCAGTTGCAACTAATGCAGGTCAAATCAAGACTGGTTCACTTTCACGTACAGACCGTATTGCTAAATACAACCAATTGCTTCGCATCGAGGATCAACTTGGTGAAGTTGCTCAATACAAAGGTCTTCAAGCTTTCTATAACTTGAAAAAATAATTCATTCAGATTGAATGAAGTAAAAATCCCTCAAGCTTGACTTGAGGGATTTTTCGATAAAGTAAAGGGAGACTTGTGAAATGTTTTATTTTTTTCTGTATATTCTAAGCAGAGAGTGGCCAGCTCTTATTCTCTTAGTTTTTGGATTGCTTACATCTTATCGGTTGAAGTCGTGGCGTCTGGCACTTTTAGCAGTCCTTGTATTCTTTTTGGTCACCAGTATATTGTGGCGACCTCAGTTGAGTCCGTGGCTTACTTTTCTCTTTTTATTCCTCGCTTTCTATTTATTGATTAAAAGATACAAATGGGTTCTTTATCCTGTCCTTGCTTTAGGCTTTTTGTTGTTGGCAGTTTCTCCTATAATTGGCTATCTTTTTACAGTTTATGTTCCAGTAAGCCATTATGCATATCTCGAGGAGAAAGGGCAAACAATAGTGGTTCGAGAAGACTATTATGGAGCTTTTTTTGGTGATAGTAATATAGAGATTACAACTTATGTAGATGGGCAGCTTACATCATCAAAGGTAAAACGGTATGATAATGTCCCTATGAATAAGTTTTATAAAGAGAAAGATGTTAACTTAGACGCTTTTCTTGATCAACCCCTAACAAGCAAACGATTAGAGGAGTTAAAAGGTTTTATTAAGGAGAGGGAGCGTCAAGAACCGTAGTTTACCAAGAAGTTGTTTTGATAGACCTATTGGGAATTTTCCTTGCCCGAATCGATAAAAAGTAGTATGATAAGACACAGATTGTGAGGAGAAAGAAATGAAAGACTTTCACTTTGATGCGATTTCAGCATTTGAAAACTATGAGATTGAAAAGATGAAGGACGGTCAGGTTATTGTCACGACAGAAGTCGTTCAGTCTTCTTTGAACTATTATGGTAATGCTCACGGAGGTTATCTGTTTACTCTCTGTGATCAGATTTCTGGTTTAGTCTTGATTTCTCAAGATTTAGATGGGGTGACGCTTCAGTCTTCTATCAACTATATGCGAGCGGGACATCTGGGTGATAAATTAATCATTTCAGGAAACTGTGTTCACCCAGGGCGTAAAACACGAGTTGTAGATGTTACTATTACGAATCAAGATAAAGAAAATGTATGCAAGGCAACATTTACCATGTTTGTAACTGGTCAGAGAAAAGAAGCTAGCAAAATAAATATTTAGTTTAAAAGGCCTGATTTCTAACTGGAGACGGAGTTTTAAGTTTTTAAAATATGATAACCAGTATCTGAAATCGTGCACATAAAAAGCATCGCTCAAAGAGGATGCTTTTTATGTTTGTGACTTTCAGTCTGTCTCGCTCCGTTAGGTGCGAGACAAATAAACTACCCGCTATGCGGGTGCGCCTCGAAGGTTATACCAAAAAAACTCCAAACGCGATACAATAAAGGGGTTCAAGCCAATTGTGGAGCGTAAGGAGAAAAATATAGTGCAAAAGGCACATAGTTTATCACACACAAAGTGGATGTGTTCTATCACATTGTGTTTACACCTAAGTATAGGTGAATCTTATCTATAATCAATATCGAAACAGTTTGGGTGAAATATTTCACCGATTATGTAGTTATAAAGGTGTTGAAATTATCGAGGGTCACTTGATGCCGAATCATGTACATATGTTAGTAAGTATTCCACAAAGGATAAGTGTTTCTAGTTTCATGGGGTATTTAAAAGGGAAAAGTGCATTCATGATGTTTGACAAACACGCCAACCTAAAGTACAAGTTTGGGAACCGACATTTCTGGGCGGAAGGTTATTACGTGAGTACAGTAGGACTTAATGAAGCCACAATTAAGAAATATATCCAAGAGCAGGAAAACATGATATAGCGTTGGATAAATTGAGTGTAAAAGAATATGAAGATCCCTTTAGGGATAGTGGTAAGTAATGCAAACACCTCTTTGAGAGGTTTGTGACGAGTCAAGAGCAATGAGGCTTGAACAAAGTGAAAGCCAGCATCTTTAGGCGCTGGCTGTTGATCTGGGCTTATAGCCCTGGGACAAACCACCCGTTAGACGGGTGGTTATGATGTGTAAAGATATAACAATGGATATTTTTGATTTAGGATCAACCCTAATTGATGAGAGGGAGATTTATCATCTTTTCCTAGAAAATTGCCTAGAAGTAGTGTGTAGGGCTGGTCATGCTCTTTCCCTTGAAAAATTGGGGGGACAAGATGACTGTTTTTCTTTCGGAAATATAATCAAGAGATCCCTGCGTTTCTTTGTGACTACATGATTGAAAAAGTGAGTCATTTACTGAAGATTTTATAGCTTTCTTGTATCAAAATCAGTCTTTTATGGTATACTAGCAAAGTGGAAGGAGGAGTATAATGGAAGAATTATTAAATCAGGTCTTACTATCACAGGATAGTGAAGTTTTCAATCAGATATTTGATGATTACTATCCCATTGATATTGCTCTTTCTTTGGAGGCCTTGGAGGATGAGGAAGGGAATCTTCTCAAAACCTTTACAGAAATGGCTAGTGATGATCAATTGGTAGAGATTTTAAAAGAAGCCGAGCCGGAGTTGCAACGACAGATTATCCAATCGATTTCTTTCAAACGTACCAGCACTCTTTTTCATCTTATGCCAGATGATGATGTGGTAGATATTTTGGGTTACTTGAGTGTGGACTTGCGTAAGCAATACTTAAGTATGATGAAAAATACCAGTCAAGAGAATTTGAAAGCTATGTTGGCTTACGATCCTCAGACAGCTGGTGGTCTGATGACGACAGAATTCATCACCTTAAATGAAAATCTGACCGTCTCAGCAACTCTCAATAAATTGAGAGAGATTTCGCCCAATACGGAAGTTATTGATACCTTATTTATAAGGAATGTGCATCATTCGCTAGTTGGCTGGATTGATATCCGTGATTTGTTTATTCATGGTGCGGAGATGAAACTCAGTGAATTTATGAATACTCAGATAGTGAGTGTAACGCCAGAGGTTGACCAAGAGGAAGTGGCACAGCTTTCTGCTAAATATAATTTATCTGTCGTACCGGTCGTCAATCATCGGCAGGTATTGCTAGGAATCATCACAATTGATGATATCGTCGATGTTTTGCAAGAAGAGTATCAAGAAGATATCCTGCGGATGGGTGGTGTCCAAGAAAGTGAAGAAATTGGAGGACCTTTCAAAGAATCACTCAAGAAACGCTTACCTTGGTTGATGATTAACCTAGTGACAGCCTTTCTAGCTTCTGCGACAGTGGCACTTTTTGATGATACGATTTCAAAAGTTGTAGCATTAGCAGCGATTAGTCCTATTATTACGGGAATGGGCGGAAATTCTGCCTCTCAGACACTTGCTTTGGTTATCCAGGGAATTGCCTTGGGGAAACTGGATTTGAAAGAAGATCAGAATTTAGTATTCAAAGAAATCGTGCTAGCTTTGGTTAATGGTTTCTTTACTGGCTTGATTGCAGCGATTGTCATGTTTGTCTTCTATCAAAATTTCTATCTATCTGTTATTGTGGTATTGGCTATGATGATCAATCTAGCATGTGGTGCTCTATTTGGTTACTTTGTACCGCTGATTATCAAGACACTGCATCAGGATCCGGCTCTAGCCTCGACCATTTTCATTACCACAGCAACAGATGTGTTAGGTTATCTAGCTTTTCTAGGCTTAGCACAAATTTTTTTACCATTGATTGTATAAAAAATGATACACAAAAAAACGCTTGATTTTTCAAGCGTTTTTGTTTTCTCAGTTGTCGAACAAACCTTTAACTTTATCAATAGCACCGCTGGCCATTTCATTTCCAGCTACTAATTTTTTAGCTTGATCAAGGTATTCACCAAGTTTGTCTTTGTTTTCTTAGATAAACTTTTTAGCGCCATCAAAGTCTTTCTTTTCAATCATTTCTTTTACTTGGTTAAATAAATTTACTGGATTCATAGTTGTTGCTCCTTAGTAATTTTTTATACTATTTAATCAAATTTCTAATAGAAAGACAAGAATTCTGCTTATTTAAAGGTCACACAAACAGCTTCGGGAATATAGAAATCGTGGGAGATTTCTGTTAATTTTCCACTTTCCGCATCGCGTTTGAAAATAGTTGCGTTATCAGAGTCTTGATGGACAGCAATGATATGGTTTTGATCCGGTGTGATGTTGAAATCCCGTGGATTTTGGCCATTGGTAGGTGCAATCTGGATTAACTCCAAGCTGCCGTCAGCTAAGATTTTGTAAACGGCAAGAGAGTCATGACCACGGTTGGAACCGTAGAGAAACTTGCCATCAGCAGACAGGCGGATAGCAGCTGTTCCATTGGCTCCTTCAAAGTCCTCTGGCAAGGTGGAGACAGTTTGCAGGTGTTCAAAATGGCCGACTCCATCGTAAATCAAGACTTCAATAGTAGAATTAAGCTCACAGATCAAATAGGCGATTTTATAATGATGGTGGAAAACGATATGGCGGGCACCAGCTCCAGCGGCACACTTGTAGGTATCTAGAGGGGTAATCTTTCCGTCTTCAGCAACATCATAGGTGGTTACTTCATCAGTTCCCAAGTCGCAGGTAATCAGGTATTGATCTGGTGTTAGGTCAGCGTAGTGGACATGAGCAGAGGCCTGATTGGTGTGTGGTCCTTGACCTTGATGGCTAGCTGAGTCAGCCAGTTCTAGTCTGCCATCAGTCAGACGTCTGTAGACCAAGACTTGTCCCTTATGATAATTAGCACCGTAAACCAACTCACGCTCTTCGTCAACTGCCACATAGCAGAGCGGAGCTCCTTCTTCAACGACATGGTTGAGGAGCTGACCAGCCTGGTCAAAGGCTGCAATACCTCCCTGTCCGTCCTTTGCTCCAACAGAATAGAGATGTCCAGTCTTATCAAAGGCTAGGTAGGTAGGACTGGGTTCTTCAGCAAGCAAGGACAAGTTTTCTAAAGTTCCTTTCTTAGAATTAAAATCTGCTTTGTAAATTCCTTTGGAATCTCTGCGAGTATAGGTTCCAAAGTAAACCGTTTGTGTCATGACATTACCTCTTATATATTTAGATTACTTGCTACTATTATATCATAAAAGCAGAAGATAGGGCTTAGAGCAGAGGATTTACCTGATTTTCAAAAGAATAGTATTGGTTTTGAAAAAACAGATAAAAAACAGATAGTGGGTAGGAAGGGGATAGATGGCTTTGTTAGAATAGAATTGTTCAAAAAAACAATTACTGTCAGGAAACAACAAAGTTCCTGCTTGATAAAACAAAGGAGAAATCAAATGAACGTTAAAAAAATTGCTATGCTCGTTGCTCTTATCGGAATGTCAGGATTCTTTTTAGCCGCATGCGGAAATAAAGAAGCAGATAATTCAGAAATTAAGGATGGGAAACAAGTGGACTTCCAGAAGGATGCTGTTGATAAGAAGACCAAGACAGTCGATGGCAAGGAAGTGACAGAATACACAATGCCTGATGGGAACGTTATCCAAATCCCAGCAGATGGTGAAGAAATTCCAAAAGATGGATCAGGATCTAGCTCAGAAGCAGAATAAAGATTAAAACATGTAGGTTGGAGGCAATATGTTTCGAAGAAAAAAAATGAATCGTAAGACCATTCTATTGGGCAGCACGGTCATTCTTGCTTGTGCTGGGCTGGGAGGCTATCTGTTTTTTAGACAGATCAATCAACAACAGGCCATGAAAATGGCAGATAAGACGATTGATTCGCTGACAGTCCAAGAAGCTGTTAATAACAGTAAAAAAACAAGCCTGGTTTTATCTGGGGAAGTAGTTGCCAACAATAGCAGTAAGGTCAAGATTGACCCGTCTAAAGGGGAAGTCAAGGAAGTATTTGTCAAAAATGGTGATACCGTTACACAAGGACAGCCGCTCTTTTCCTATGCGACAGAGCAGCAATTGACAGCCCAGTCGGCTCAATATGATGCCCAGTCCAAGGCAAATGGCATTACAGCCGCTCAAAACAGCGCTGCGATTAAATGGGAAACCTATAATCGCAAGTTGGCCAGTCTCAACGCTCTCAAGGACAAATATAATTCTAGTCAGGATGAGTCACTGCTGGAGCAGATTAAGTCTGCTGAAGACGAGCTGGCTCAAGCTTTGAGCGATGCCAAGACTGCGGATAGCGAAGTAACGACAGCTCAGATTGAGGCTGAAAAGGCCCAAGTGACAGCTCAGACAGAATCAGACCGGATGAAGTATGATACTGTGACTGCCGATACAGCGGGAACAATTACCTCTATGAATGAAGATTTGCCTAATCAGTCCAAGGCCAAAAAGGAAGAAGAAAACTTTATTGAGATTATGGACAAGTCCAAAACTCTGGTCAAAGGTACTGTCAGTGAATTTGACCGTGAAAAGCTAAGTGTTGGCCAGAAAGTGGAAGTGGTGGATCGCAAGGATCCTAAGAAACGCTGGAGTGGTACGGTAACTCAGGTCGGCAGTCTGACAGCAGAAAATACTTCCAATAATAATGGTGGGAATAAGCAACAGGAAAATCCCAACCAAGGTAAGTATCCTTATACAGTTGAGCTGGATCAGGGTGGTGAAATGCCGCTGGTGGGTTCCCATTCCTATGTCAACATCGTGGAGAATGCTCCTGAGGCAGGAAAGGTAGTTGTCAATAAAGCTTATACTTTCAGTAAAAATGGCAAGACCTATGTCTGGAAGGTAGAAGGCAAAACTCTGAAAATGCAGGAAGTCAAGACCAAGAAAGTTTCTGACCGTTTAGTAGAGATTACAGAAGGTCTGACTATGCAGGATACCATTTCAACACCGAGAGCAGGTATGGAAGAAGGGATGGAGGTAGGACAGCATGTTAAAGCTTAAGGACATCCACAAATCTTATCAGCAGGGCAGTCAGGAATTTCCAATTTTAAAAGGGATTGATCTGCATGTGAAAGAGGGGGATTTTCTAGCTATCATGGGACCGTCTGGATCTGGTAAGTCCACTCTGATGAACATTATCGGCTGTCTGGATAAGGCAAGTTCTGGGACTTATCATATTGAAGGGACCGATGTGTCTGAACTGTCTGACAATCAGCTTTCCGATCTGCGCAATCAGAAGATTGGCTTTGTTTTTCAAAATTTTAACCTCATGCCCAAGCTAACAGCCTGTCAAAATGTGGAACTGCCTCTGACTTACATGAAAATTCCTAAAAAAGAGAGACGGGAGCGGGCTCTGGAAATGCTGCGATTAGTTGGGCTAGAAGAAAGAAGTGATTTCAAGCCTATGGAGCTGTCAGGTGGTCAAAAGCAGCGGGTAGCCATTGCACGAGCCTTGGTAACCAATCCCAGCTTCATCCTTGGTGACGAACCAACGGGGGCCCTGGATACCAAGACCAGTGTGCAGATTATGGATCTTTTCAAGCAGTTTAATGATGAGGGCAAGACCATTGTCATCATTACCCATGAGCCGGAAGTAGCCCAACTCTGCAAGCAGACGGTTATCCTGCGGGATGGTAATATAGAGAGCAAAGCGATAGGATAGAAAGGAAGCTGTATGGAAGATATTTTTGTAGCTCTGAATTCAATCTTGTCGCATAAAATGCGTTCTATGCTGACCATGTTGGGGATTATCATCGGGATAGGCGCTATCATTGCTATCTTTTCTATCATTGAGGGAAATACGGAAAATACCAAGCGTCAGCTCATCGGCGGCAACAATAACACAATCAAGGTCGTCTATGACAAGAAAAGCGCCATCGATCCAACCATTCCAGAGAAATCTCAAGCTCAGAAGCCTTCTTATATTCCCTTTATGGGAGAGGATGTGCTGAGTAAGATTAAGGAAATCTCTGGGGTCAAGAATGCTCTGCTGACCTATGGTACAGATGAGAAGATTTACTACCTAAGCCAAAAGTCGTCTGGGAAGATTCAGGCTGTTTCGCAGACAGCCGCTGACATCAAGCAGCAACGTCTGCTAGAAGGTGAAGGATTTGACTCAGAAGCCTTTAAAAATCAAGAGCAGGTGACTTATCTGGAAAAGTCCCTTTATGACAGTCTTTTTCCAAAGGGTGATGGTATCGGTAAGTATGTGGAAGTCTTGGGCAATCCCTTTAAGGTCATTGGAGTGTTTGAGTCGACTGAGCAGAGTGGTTTAACAGCTGGTGCGGAAAAGGTGGCCTATATTCCTCTGCAGCAGTGGCATCGAATTTTTGATACCATTAATGTCAGTCCTGAAGTGACTGTCCAAACCCACAAGGCCGATGATTTGAAGAAGGTTGCCAAGAAGGTCAGTGATTACCTCAACCAGCAAATGCCGCCGTCAGACTATATGTTTGGTGTGCTCAACCTGCAGGAATTTGAACGGCAGCTGGATAATCTCAACAAGTCTAACTTCGTCTTGCTAGCAGGTATTGCCAGCATCTCTCTCTTAGTCGGAGGTATCGGTGTTATGAATATCATGCTGGTTTCAGTGACAGAGCGGACTCGTGAAATCGGGATTAAAAAGGCTCTGGGAGCTAGACGGAAAATCATTCTCAAGCAGTTTCTGATTGAAGCAGTTATCCTGACTCTGATGGGAGGAATTATTGGCGTGGTGGCTGGTATCGCCTCTGGCTTTGCCATCACCCAGTCTCTGGCTTATCCGTATATTTTATCCCTCTTTTCTGTCTTTGTAAGTTTGCTCTTTTGTTGTATAATAGGAGTAGTATTTGGGCTCCTGCCAGCTGTAAAAGCATCTAAGCTGGATCCAATCGAAGCCCTGCGATTTGAATAGGTAAAGGAGAAAAATCTAAGTATGCACAAGATTCTAGTGGTGGAAGATGATACGACGATTAATCAAGTGATTTGCGAGTTTTTAAAGGAAAGTCAGTATGAGGTGAGACCAGTCTTTGACGGAGGCGATGCCTTGCAGGCTTTTGAAGAAGAACCCTTCGATCTAGTCATCTTAGATATGATGCTGCCGACCAAGAGCGGTCTGGAAGTACTGAAGGAAATCCGCAAGACCTCTCAGATTCCGGTCATGATTTTGACAGCTCTGGATGACGAGTATACCCAGCTGGTCAGCTTTAATCACCTCATCAGTGATTATGTAACCAAGCCTTTTTCACCGCTAATCTTGGTCAAACGGATTGAGAATATTCTGCGCAGAAATACGGTTGCTTCAGAGATTGCTGTTGGCGACCTGACGGTTTCTATTGATGACTG
Source organism: Streptococcus sanguinis (assembly GCF_008329445.1). Taxonomy (GTDB): domain Bacteria; phylum Bacillota; class Bacilli; order Lactobacillales; family Streptococcaceae; genus Streptococcus; species Streptococcus sanguinis_O. Next base: position 80,188 of record NZ_VIBR01000006.1, read on the forward strand.
CACGGTTTACTGGCAGGGTGAGAAAATGCCTCTGACCAAGAAAGAATATGAAATCTTGCAGACTCTGGCTAAGAGGAAGGGTCACTTGGTGACCCGAGATCAGCTGATGAATACCATTTGGGGCTACAGCGAGCTGGATAGTCGGGTACTGGATAATCATATCAAGAATATCCGCAAAAAGATTCCTGGTGTGCCGCTGAAAACCATTACGGGTATGGGTTATCAGCTTGGAGGAGAAGACAAGTGAAAATTGTCAAAAAGAACTTTCTCTTGACCTCGTCCATCATTTTCGTGGTGGTGACTATCGTTCTAGCCAGTCTTTACTTTGCCATGCCTGTGTATTATCAGCAGGTTAAGAGTGGAGAAGCTCAGCGGGAATTTGACCAAGTTTCCAAGCAGGTTAAGGGAAAGTCCAGTCAGCAAATCGGCGAGCTGTTGAGTGATTATAGTAAAAAGAGCAATCTGATTTGGTTTACCTTGCTGGCGAAAGACAATACGATTCTCTATCCTTCACTCGAAGCTGGCGATGAAAGTTCTCTGCAGCTGACCATCGTTCCAACAATTGCCAACAGCGACTATGAGAGCAAGAGTTTATCAGAAAGCTTTCGAACTTCAGATGGTAAAGAAGTTGTCCTGAGAGGGGAATATTCCTTACAACCGGTTTCTGATGCTAGTCGGATTTTGCTTAATCTCTATCCATTTGTCTTGCTTGTATCTCTGAGTCTGGGTGGTCTGGCTGCCTATCTCTACAGCCGGACTTCCAGTCAACGTATCAAAGCCATCTCTAAGAGCACCCGTCAAATGACGAGTCTGGCTCCAGATGTGACCTGTCAGGTCAAGGGGCGTGATGAGATTGCCGAACTGGCCCAAGATATCAATCATCTCTATGCTAATCTGCTGACCAGTATCGAGGCCTTGCGCCTAGAAAATGAAAAAGTAGCAGAAAGCGAGCGTGAGAAAGCTGAGTTTTTGCGGATGACATCGCATGAGCTCAAGACGCCCATTACCAGCATGATGGGGATGGTCGATGGTATGATTTATGGAGTAGGAGAGTTCAAGGATCGAGACAAGTACTTGCAGAAGTGCCGAGAAATCCTAGAGGAGCAGTCGGAGTTAGTCCAGTCTATCTTAGCCATTTCTAAACTGGAGATGAAGACTGAAACCGAACAGGAAGTCTTTTCACTCAAGCAGGTCTTGGAGGAAAATCTGAGCACCTATCGAGTTTTAGCAGATGTCAGACACTACCATTTTCAAGTTGAGCTGGCTGAAGCGAAGGTCAAGGGGAACCGCACCTATCTGCTCAAGGCTATCAAAAATCTTCTGGACAATGCCTTTCATTATACAGTAGAAGGTGGACAGATTCTACTTAGGCTGGAAGAGCATAAGCTAGTCATCGAAAATGAAGCGGAACGAGTCTTAAACAAAGAGCAAATTCAGCAGATTTTTCAGCCTTTCTACCGGCCAGACTACAGTCGCAATCGCAAGGATGGCGGAACTGGTCTGGGACTCTTTATCGTTCAGCAAATTTTGGACAAGCATGGTCTGCGATATCAGTTTGAAGCCGTTGATGGGCAGAAGATGCGCTTTAGCATTTCTCTGCCCGCTGTCTAGAAATAGCCTTACATTCTAGCTGGCCTTGCAGGAGCAGAAGAGAGAAGTCAGAAGCTGTATTTTGCTAAAAATACAAGTCTTCTGGCACCTCTCTTTTTTTGCTTTTCCCTATAGCTGAGCAGAGAATTTTTCTCTGAAAAATGTTACAATGAAATGACGAGTTAAAGGAGGAGAATATGGAGCACAAAGAGAAAGATTTTAGCCTATCTTGGTTTTTTAAATGGTTTTTAGATAACAAGGCCATTACAGTATTTTTAGTAACCCTTTTGATGGGGCTGAATATTTTTATACTGAGTAAAATCAGTTTTATTTTTAGTCCAGTCATTGAATTTTTGGGAGTAATTATGCTGCCGGTTATTTTAGCTGGTCTGCTTTATTATCTGTTAAATCCCATCGTCGACTGGATGGAAAAGCACAAGATTAATCGACTGGTTGCTATTACCATTGTCTTTGTTTTAATTGCTTTTTTGATTATCTGGGGCTTGGCTGTTGCTATTCCTAGCTTGCAGCATCAGGTCATGGCCTTTGTCAGAAATGTTCCAGCTTATCTAAAGCAGGCTGACAAGTTCATCGACGATGTTGTGACCAAGTATATTTCGGCAGATTTCAAGCCGCAGATTGAGGAATACACTAGCAATCTGTCTAGTCAGATTACCGATTGGGCCAGCAATTTTTCATCGCGGGCAGTTAATTGGGCGGGGAACTTGATTAGTACAACTTCGCAGATTGTCGTGGCTATTATCATCATGCCGTTTATCCTTTTTTACCTGCTGAGAGATGGGAAAAATCTGAAAGGCTATGTGACCCAGTTTCTGCCAACTAAATTCCGCGAATCCTTTGGTCAAGTGATGACGGATATCAACAGCCAGCTGGCCAACTATGTGCGCGGTCAGGTGACGGTCGCTATCATTGTAGCTCTGATGTTTATCGTTTTCTTCAAGATTATTGGTCTGCGCTATGGTGTCACTCTTGGAGTAATTGCGGGCGTTCTCAATCTGGTACCTTATTTGGGCAGCTTTTTGGCCATGCTTCCAGCTCTGGCAATCGGTTTGATTGCTGGCGGTCCAGTGATGCTGGCTAAAGTCATTGTCGTTTTCATCGTTGAGCAGACTATCGAGGGGCGTTTTGTTTCTCCTCTGGTCTTGGGCAGTCAGCTCAGTATTCATCCAATTACGATTTTATTCGTATTATTGACTTCTGGTACCATGTTTGGCATTTGGGGCGTTTTCCTGGGAATTCCCGCCTATGCTTCAGCAAAAGTAGCCATTGCAGCCATCTTTAAGTGGTATCAGAAAGTAAGTGGCCTCTACGAAGCCGATTTTGAACAAGAAGGAGAAATCAGTGAGCAAGAGTGAGCAAATGTTGGCAGCTTTACAGGAGCAGGACCTAGCTCTGGCTGATCGCTATTTCGAGCAAGCCCTGACTACAGACAGCGAAGAAGAATTATTGGATTTGGCCGATTACTTAGAGAGTATCGGCTTTTTCCCTCAGGCCAAGCGTATTTTTGAAAAGTTGGCTCCTGACTATCCGGCTTCTTATATCAGCTTGGCAGCTATTGCCAGTGATGATGGAGAGTTGGAGCAGGCTTTTGCCTATCTGGAGGAGATTCATCCAGGCAGTGACTGGTATGTGGCTGCTCTCTTGGCTAAGGCTGACCTCTATCAGCTAGAGGGGCTGCCTGATGTAGCTCGTGAAAAACTGGCTCAGGCAGCAGAGCTGACTGATGAGCCTTTGGTAACCTTTGGTCTGGCTGAGATAGATTTGGAGCTGGGGGATTTTTCTCAGGCGATTAAGGAATACGCCCAGCTGGACAATCGCTCAATCTTTGAGCAGACAGGTGTCTCAACCTATCAGCGGATTGGAGTCTGCTATGCCAGCCTTGGAAAATTTGCAGCGGCTATTGAGTTTTTGGAGAAAGCAGTTGAGCTGGAATACGATGATGCTGCTGTTTATGAGCTAGCAACTATATTAGCGGACCAGGAAGAATACCAGAAGGCCAATCTTTATTTTAAGCAACTGGATACTCTGTCACCGGATTTTGAAGGCTACGAATATGGTTATGCTTTGTCTCTTCATGCGGAACATCGGACGGATGAAGCTCTGACTCTTGCTCAGCAGGGCTTGGCTAAGAATCCTTTTGAGACTCGGCTCTTGCTTTTAGCCTCACAGCTTTCTTATGAACTTCATGATGAGAAAGCGGCTGAAAATTATCTCTTGCAGGCTCAGGAAGATGCGGATGATTTGGAAGAGATTGTCTTGCGACTGACTACTCTTTACTTGGAGCAGGAGCGTTATGAGGATATTTTAGAATTTGCAGAGCAAGAAGTCGATAATGCCTTGACTCGCTGGAATCTGGCGCGTGCTTATCAGGCTTTGGAAAATCTGGAAAAAGCAGAGGAACTCTATAATCAACTGGCTCGTGAATTGCATGATAATCCAGAGTTTCTAGAGCAGTATGTCTATCTTTTGCGAGAATTAGGCAGATTTGAAGAAGCTAAAAGGGCTGCTGCTTCTTACCTGAGATTGGTACCTGATGATGCTAGTATGCAGGAGCTTTATGAAAGTTTATAATAGCTGAAGAAGCACTCGCTCAGCCCTTTCCCGAGATTTATGGTATAATGATTGGCGTAGAAATTCAGTAAGCCAATGTAATAAAGATGAAAAAACTTAGCTGGATGGGCAATAATATTTTTAGAAGAGAAAGATTAAGGAAAAAGAATGGCAGAACCAATCAAATTATTTCAATATAATACTTTGGGAGCTTTGATGGCTGGTCTTTACGATGGCAGTATGACTGTTGGAGAGCTGCTTCAGTATGGAGATTTGGGCTTGGGAACGCTGGACTCTATTGATGGTGAGCTCATTGTTCTCAATGGTAAGGCTTATCAGGCAAAGGGCTCTGGAGAAGTGCCAGAAGTGGTTGAGGTGTCACCCGATATGACAGTGCCTTATGCGGCAGTGGTTCCTCATCAGGCTGAGGTCATTTTCCGTCAGCGCTTTGAGATGGATGACAAGGAGCTGGAAAAGCGGATTGAGTCTTACTATGATGGCGAAAATCTTTTCCGCTCTATCAAGATTCATGGCGATTTCGCCCGCATGCATGTTCGGATGATTCCCAAGTCTACGACGGAACGGAAGTTTGCAGAAGTAGCAGTCAACCAGCCTGAGTATCGTAAGGAAAATGTCACGGGCACCATCGTTGGTATCTGGACACCTGAGATTTTCCACGGGGTCAGTCTGGCAGGCTATCATCTGCATTTTGTATCGGATGATTTGACTTTTGGCGGTCACGTCATGGACTTTGTCATCAAGGAAGGTGTCGTCGAGTTGGGTGCTGTAGACCAGCTGGATCAGCGTTTCCCGGTACAAGATCGCAAGTATCTCTTTGCCAAGTTTAATATGGATGAGATGAAAGAAGATATGGAAAAGTCGGAATAAATAGTAGGGGTGAGCATTGTTTGCTTCCCTCTTTTTTGATATAATTGGAAAAAATAAAGGAGAAAAGAAGCTATGATTTATTTGGTAAACGCCAGCCCGAATAGGAATGGTAATAGTTTTAAGTTGGGGCACTTTTTTCTGCGGGATAGAGATTATGAGGCTCTTCAATTAGTGGACTACCACATTGAGCAATATGGCCAGTCAGCAGAAAACGACCAGTTCTTTCAAGTCTATGAGCAACTGAGTCAGGCTGATGTACTGGTCTTTACCAGTCCTATTTATTGGTGGTCTTTTTCAGGTCTGCTAAAAACTTTGTTGGACCGAGTAGCTGATGTGCATGAGCCGCAGGAAGTACTCAAGGGCAAAAAGGTGTTTTTCCTCCTGCAAGGTTCTCAGCCTAGCAAAGAAATTGAAATGCTGGACTACGTGATGAGTCGCTTTTGCCAGAACTGCGGACTCGAATATGAGGGGCTGGCAGTGACTAATCATAAGCTAAAAGAAATCGAAGGTTGGGAATTAACAGCCCTGCAGGAAAAATTAGATAAGGTTTTATCAGAAGGTTAAAAGTGAAAAGATTCGTTTGCGAGTCTTCTTTTTTTACTATAAAAATGGAGTCTTTTTTTTATGTGTCTATTTTTGGACACTATGCCCCTCAACTACAGTCATATCCATGGCTAACTAAATATAAATGTTGTATAATACCAATTGCTATTAAATATTAATATAGGAGATTCTATGGGAAAAGAATTATTTAACCCCCATTTAAACAAGTTTTCGATTCGAAAATTAAATGTCGGAGTTTGCTCGGTATTATTATCTACCGTTTTCCTTTTAGGTACTGCGGCTACAGTCAATGCAGATGAAACTGCCAGCGGATCTGTAGATGATAATATCTCACTGCCAGAAAAGCCGACGGACTCTGCTGTGAGTCAGCCAGTCAGTCAGCCTGCTCTTGAGAATACAGCAACATCTGCTGTTTCTGAAACAGCTAACTCAGAAGCAAGTGCTGATCAAAATCAGCTGGTAAGCCCAGTTGCAGCTCCAGAGCAAGCGACACCTGAAAAGCCACAAGAAGCTAATCAGACAGCTGAGACCTCTAATGAAGCTAGTCGGACGCGCTCTTACTCAGTGCAATATACGCCAAAACCAAGTTCTGCGGCTATGCCAAGGTCTGATCGTAATGGTCAGCCAATGGAGGCAGGAACATCATTCCGTACTGCAAGTCCTGCTGGTCAAGCTAGCTCTGCTATACAAGATGCAACACCTAATCCTACAGTTTCTAAACCAACACTGGAAGAATCAGTGAGGAAACGTTCTGATGAGTTGATGAAGCAGGTAAACTGGCTAGATTTTGGTGATACTAAATCATTGAGAAATCTAGATAAAGATGGCTCCTTTAAAGTTGGAACAGTATATGAAAAGGAGATTTCTCCGGGCTATGTGGTCAAACTGACTGTCACGGAATTGAAACCTTTCTATGCGACAGAGATCTATCGTGATCGAGTAAAGGGAACTGAGTACGAAAGCAGTTATGATCCCAATGCGAAAAATACTTGGCTTCAATATAACAATAGCAATAATTATGCTTATCAGTATTGGTATGGTGATGATTACCGTCCTAAAATTACTGGTGCTGCTCAGAATCAATATTCAGCTATTAAGTCAGAAGGAATTGATACCAAGGGGCGTAAGACTCAACTGCAGGTTCCTAAAGATGAAGCCAACTACGGTGTGAAGTTCAAAGTTGAAGCTAGATATCGTGGGAAACCTGTTAAAGCAACAGTTGTCATGGCTGATGGAGAAGAGGCAAACCCTGGTGAGTATGCTATCTTTACAACCAATGGTAAGGGTTGGGAACATTTGGCCGAGTGGAAGCGTACAGTTACAGACGCAAATGGTGTGACTACTGAGATTACAGAAACCTATAAGCCAATGAAGCCTACTACAGAAGGTCAATTTATTGGAGATGACGGTACTGGGGTTCATTGGCAGGCCTATGTCAGTCCTGACCAAAAGACTGGCGGACTGGGAAGTCAAGTATTTGGACCTAACATTTCTAGAAATAATACGATTCCACTTGTGATGACTCGTGGTGCTTCAGAGGTTGGTATTTACATAGCTTCTTCTGGTCAGCAGGCTGCGATGATTGGTTTTATGGCAATTGATGAAGGTGATGCACCGGATTCCTATGGAAAAGCTATCCATGCTATTTCAAGATACAATGCAGAAACTGGCGGTCAAAATCCACAGCCATTCTTGGGCCGTGTTGCGGCTGATATTGATACCACATCTGGAAACAACTGGAAGCATGACGACCAGAATGATTTAGCCGATGAAGGTATTAATCAGCTCTTGTCTGATGATTTAGTCGGGAAAACTAATGGTCTTTTTCCAGTAAACCGTCTGCACGACGGAGATTATTCTCTCCGCATCCATGCTTCAGCTAACGGATACGAAAAAGCCTATGTTCGCGCCTGGATTGACTTCAATAATAATGGTGTCTTCGATGAAGATGAAGCCAGTGAATTTACCGAAGTAACAACTGAGGGAGATTATACTGTCAACTTTAAGAAGAATCCAGCTATGACTAATCCTGAACTTAGCAAGCTGGGAATGCGGGTTCGTATCGCCTTGAACAAGGGAGATATTGAAAAGCCAACCGGAACTGCATTTAGTGGTGAGGTGGAAGATCTAGAAGTTGAACTGACTTATCCACCAAAAGGTGAGAAGAAGGAAAGTACTGGAATCCGTGATCAGAGACAGACAGCCAGTCTTCATTTTACTCCGCAGGGGATTGCTCAAAATACTGAAAATAAGAGAGTAGCGATTGATACTACTAAAGCTCCGATTGTATTGGATGCGAGAGGAAATGCCCTGACAGCTGATGCAGAAGGCTGGTATAACACTGCTGAAGGCCGTTATAAAGTAACAGCAAACGGTGCGGATGTAGATGTGGTATATGAGCCTAAGGCAGGTTTTGTCGGTACAGCTCAGGGGATTAACATCCGTCGTTTTGATACTAACGGGGCAAGTACGGATTGGATTGCCAAGAATCAGGCTGAAGCAGCCATCAATGACCAGCTCAACACCATGGATGGACGCTATGTACCAACCGTGCTCAATGTTCCTAAATATGAAACAACAGATGCTCAAGGACTAATGCAAGAAAAGACGCCTGTCTTTAATGATGGTGATGCTGGCAAAACTCCGGCAAATCCGACTGCAGCAAATCCTGTGAAATTTGTGAAAGCAGATGGAGCGACTACAGATGATACTAGAGTTCCAGCTTTATCAAATGGTCGGGAAGTCGGTCGTTTTGAAATCCAACCTGCAACAGGTAAGATTACTTTCAAACCAAACAAAAACTTTGTTGGTACTGTAGATCCTGTGTCTGTTCAAATGATTGATGGTAAAGGTATTCCGCATCAAGCTGTTTATCAGCCAAAGGTGACTCCTGTTAGACCGACTGCTCAAGGTGCCAGCAGTGAGGGCATTCAAGGTGCAGTTCAGACAGGGCAATTGACCTTCAATCCAGGCAATAATCGTGTGCCTATTGATAGCAAGAAGTTGCCAACCTTTGATAATGGCAGCCAGACTAAAACAGTTGATGGTGTCGGCACTTATCAGGTGGATAATCAAGGACTAGTTACCTTCACTCCACTACCGACTTATACTGGACGGCCAGCGGCAGAGACTATCAAGCGAGTAGATGTCAATGGAACAGAAGTAACAGCTACCTATCAGGCTGATGTAAAAGCAGCAGCACCAAGTGCGACGAATGCTGAAACCAGTGATATACAAGGTCAAGTTCAGCGAGGAAAAGTCAGCTTCACAGAAGGTTCTGCGCAAGTCAATGGTCAAAAACAAACGGTGGCCTTTCCAGCTGGCTCAACTCCGCTCTTTGACAATGGTTTGACTGTTAAAGAAGTGCCTACTGTTGGTAAGTTTGAAGTGGATGAGGATGGAAATGTAACTTTTACTCCAGAGAAACAATTTAAAGGCCTTACACCTGACATCAGGATTACTCGTACAGATAGGAATGGCAGCACAGCTACAGCTATCTACAAGGCGACAGTCACTGCTGTAACTCCAACAGGGACAAACATCACTAGCACTGGTAAACAAGGCCGTCCACAGACAGGTAAGCCAACCTTTGTCAGTGGCAACCCAGATGTACCACTGGATAATGATACTCCAGCGACTTTCGACGATGGAAGTAAGCGCAAGGTGGTTCCAAATGTCGGAATCTTTGAAGTGGCACCAGATGGATCTGTCACTTTCACACCAGACAAGCAATTTGTTGGCACACCAGATCCAGTTGTTGTTAAGCGAGTGGACAAAAATGGCACTCCTGTGACAGCTAAATATACGCCTACTGTTGAGAAAGTAACCCCAAGAGCAATAGGCGCTCAGACAAAAGGCCCTCAAGGTCAAGTTCAAAAAGGCAAGGTTACTTTTGAACCAGGAAGTCCGCAGGTCGGCTTCCCAGAAAACAGCACGCCAGTCTTTGATACCGGCACGAATGTGAAAGAAATTGCCAAAGTCGGTAAGTTCGAAGTAGACGGAGAGGGCAATGTCACTTTTACTCCAGTCAAAACGTTTGTCGGTAAGACGCCAGAAGTTGAACTCAGCCGTGCAGATGTCAATGGCACAGTAGCTAAGGCCAAATATCGTGCGACTGTGACCGCTGTGACTCCGACGGGAACTGGAGATCAGACAGAAGGTCCGCAAGGCCAAGTTCAAAAGGGCCGTGTAACTTTTAAAGCTGGCGATCCAAAAGTAGGATTCCCAGCCAACAGCACGCCAGTCTTTGATACAGGTACGAATGTAAAAGAAATTGCTAAAGTCGGTAAGTTTGAAGTAGATGGAGAGGGCAATGTCACCTTCACGCCAGACAAACAGTTCAAGGGTGAAACACCAGAAATTAGCATTTCTCGCAAAGATGCAAATGGTATTGCAGCGAAAGTCACTTATATCGCGACGGTTACATCAGTAACCCCAACGGGCACTAATGTAACTAGCACAGGTCCTCAAGGTCTTCCGCAAACAGGTACTCCAACTTTCCAAGGTGGTGATCCGCTAGTTCCGATTGATGAAGCAGTCACGCCAACCTTTGAAGATGGAAGCAAGGAAAAGACTATTTCAGGTCAGGGAACTTACACCATTGCACCAGATGGCACAGTGACCTTCACACCAGAGAAGCAGTTTGTAGGAAAGCCAGATTCAATTACTGTAAAACGTGTTGATAAGAACGGCACACCGGTTACTGCAACTTACAGCCCAGAATTCACCAGGGTTACTCCAACTGGTACTAATGTGACTAGCACTGGCCCACAAGGTCTTCCGCAAACTGGTACCCCAACTTTCCAAGGTGGTGATCCACTAGTTCCGATTGATGAAGCAGTAGAGCCAACTTTCGAAGATGGTAGCAAGGAAAAGGCTATACCAGGTCAGGGAACTTACACCATTGCTCCAGATGGCGCAGTGACCTTCACGCCGGAGAAGCAGTTTGTAGGCAAGTCAGATCCAATCACTGTAAAACGTGTCGATAAGAATGGTACACCAGTGACCGCGACTTACAGTCCAGAGTTCACCAAGGTAACTCCAACAGGTACTGGTGATAAGACAGAAGGATTGCAAGGTCAGGTTCAAGAAGGTCATGTTACCTTCACTCCAGGTCATGATTCTGTGCCGTTTCCAGCTGAAACAACTCCACTCTTCGATAACGGTTTGACTGTTAAAGAATTGCCAAATGTCGGTAAATTTGAAGTCGATGCGAATGGTAAGGTTATTTTCACGCCAGACAAGCAGTTTAAGGGAACCACTCCTGAGCTGACATTGATTCGAGCAGATGTGAATGGCACACCAGTTACAGTCAAATATCAAGCAGTAGTGAAAGAAGTGGTTCCAACGGGAACAAATATTACCAGCACTGGTGAGCAAGGCCGCCCACAAACAGGCAAGCCAAACTTCGTAAGCGGCACCCCGGGAGTACCACTGGATAATGACACTCCGGCTACTTTCGACGACGGAAGCAAGCGCAAGGTTGTTCCAAATGTCGGTATCTTTGAAGTGGCACCAGATGGTTCTGTAACCTTTACTCCAGATAAGCAATTTGTAGGCACACCAGTTCCAGTTGTTGTTAAGCGAGTGGACAAAAATGGCACTCCTGTGACAGCCAAGTATACGCCTACTGTTGAGAAAGTGACTCCAAGAGCGACAGGTACTCAGACAGAGGGACTTCAAGGCCAAGTTCAAAAAGGCAAGGTTACTTTTGAAGCCGGAAGTCCGCAAGTTGGTTTCCCAACCGACAGCACACCGGTCTTTGATACTGGCACGAACGTCAAAGAAATTTCCAAGGTCGGTAAGTTCGAGGTTGATACGGAGGGGAATGTTACCTTCACACCAGTTAAAACGTTTGTCGGTAAGACACCAGAAGTTGAACTCAGCCGTACAGATATCAACGGTACAGCAGCAAAAGCCAATTACCAAGCAACTGTGACAGCTGTTACTCCGACAGGTACTGGTGACAAGACAGAGGGCTTGCAAGGTCAGGTTCAAAAAGGTCAGGTCACCTTCACGCCAGGCCATGAATTAGTTCCATTCCCAGCAGGTTCGACTCCGCTTTTTGGTAACGGAAAAAATATTAAAGAAGTTCCGAATATCGGTAAGTTCGAAGTGGATGCAGATGGTATTGTGACCTTCACTCCAGACAAGCAGTTCAGGGGTGAAACACCAGAACTAGGAATTATTCGTGTGGATGCCAACGGCACCCCTGTTACAGTTAAGTACCAAGCGATAGTGAAAGAAGTAACTCCGACAGGTACCACCGTTACTAGTACCGGTCCACAAGGTATCCCTCAAACAGGAACTCCAACCTTCACAGGTGGTGATCCACTGGTTCCAATTGATGACTCAGTCGAGCCAAGCTTCGACGATGGCAGCAAGGAAAAGACTATTCCAGGTCAAGGAACGTACACCATCACTCCAGATGGCGTAGTGACCTTCACGCCAGACAAGCAATTTGTAGGCAAACCAGATCCAATCACTGTTAAACGTGTTGATAAGAACGGAACTCCAGTAACGGCAACCTACAGTCCAGAGTTTACTAAGGTAACTCCAACTGGCACCACAGCAACAAGCACAGGCCCTCAGGGTGTTCCACAAACTGGCATCCCAACCTTCACAGGTGGTGATCCACTAGTTCCGATTGATGAAGCAGTCAAGCCTACCTTCAAAGATGGCAGCAAGGAAAAGACTATTCCAGGTCAGGGAACTTACACCATCACACCAGATGGCACAGTGACCTTCACACCAGAGAAGCAGTTTGTAGGCAAACCAGATCCAATCACTGTGAAACGTGTTGATAAGAATGGCACTCCAGTAACGGCAACCTACAGTCCAGAGTTTACCAAGGTAACTCCAACAGGTACTGGCACTAAGACAGAAGGTCTGCAAGGTCAAGTCCAGGAAGGCAAAGTGACCTTTACGCCTGGTCATGACTCAGTTCCATTCCCAGCCGGTTCAACTCCGCTGTTTGATAATAATTCAACAGTTAAAGAAGTGCCGAATGTTGGTAAGTTCGAAGTGGATGCAGACGGTAAGGTAACCTTCACACCAGACAAACAATTCAAGGGTGAAACGCCAGAACTTGAATTGACTCGCACTGATGCTAATGGAACATCAGTAACCGTCAAGTATCAAGCGGTAGTGAAAGAGGTAACTCCAACAGCTACCACCTCAACCAGTACTGGCCCACAAGGCCGTCCACAAACGGGTAAACCAAATTTTGTCGGTGGCGACCCAGATGTACCACTGGATAATGACACTCCAGCGACTTTTGATGATGGAAGCAAACGCAAGGAAGTTCCAAATGTCGGTACCTTTGAAGTAGCACCAGATGGATCTGTCACCTTTACACCTGACAAGCAATTTGTAGGTACACCAGACCCGATAACTGTTAAGCGGGTAGATAAGAATGGTACACCAGTGACGGCTAAGTACACACCAACTGTTGAAAAAGTCACTCCAAGAGCCACAGGTGCTCAGACAGAGGGGCTTCAAGGCCAAGTTCAAAAAGGAAAAGTTACTTTTGAACCAGGAAGTCCTCAAGTTGGTTTCCCAGAGAACAGCAGACCAGTCTTTGACACTGGCACGAATGTGAAAGAAATTGCCAAAGTCGGTAAGTTCGAAGTGGACGGAGAGGGTAATGTCACCTTTACTCCAGTCAAAACCTTTGTAGGCAAAACTTCAGAAGTCGAACTCAGCCGTACAGATGTCAATGGAACAGTGGCTAAGGCCAACTATCAAGCGACTGTGACTGCTGTTACTCCGACAGGTACTGGCACCAAGACAGAAGGTCTGCAAGGCCAAGTCCAAGAAGGCAAAGTGACCTTCACCCCTGGTCACGATTCAGTTCCATTCCCTGCTGGTTCGACGCCGTTATTTGACAATGGCTCTTCTGTCAAAGAAGTACCGAATGTTGGTAAGTTTGAAGTGGACGCAGACGGTAAGGTGATCTTCACACCAGACAAGCAGTTTAAGGGTGAAATACCAGAACTTGAATTGACTCGTGTGGATGTCAATGGAACACCAGTAACTGTCAAATATCAAGCGGTAGTGAGGGAAGTCACTCCGACAGGTACCACCTCAACTAGCACTGGTAAACAAGGCCGTCCACAGACGGGTAAGCCAAACTTTGTCAGTGGCAATCCAGATGTACCAATGGATAATGATGCTCCAGCTACTTTTGATGATGGAAGCAAACGCAAGGAAGTTCCAAATATCGGTACTTTTGAAGTGGCACCAGATGGTTCTGTTACTTTCACACCGGACAAGCAATTTGTTGGCACACCAGACCCAGTTGTTGTTAAGCGGGTAGATAAGAATGGTACACCAGTGACGGCTAAGTACACACCTACTGTTGAGAAAGTGACCCCAATAGGAACTACCGCAACTAGCACTGGCCCACAAGGCCTTCCTCAAACGGGCACCCCAACCTTTGCAGGTGGTGATCCATTGGTTCCGATTGACGAAACAGTTGAGCCAAGCTTCGACGATGGTAGCAAGGAAAAGACCATTCCAGGTCAGGGAACTTACACCATTACTCCAGATGGCTCAGTGACCTTTACTCCAGACAAGCAGTTTGTAGGCAAACCTGATCCAATCACTGTTAAACGTGTGGATAAGAATGGTACTCCAGTAACTGCGACTTACAGTCCAGAGTTTACCAAGGTGACTCCAACAGGTACCGGCACTAAAACAGAAGGCTTGCAAGGCCAAGTTCAAGAAGGCAAAGTTACCTTCACTCCAGGCCATGATTCTGTTCCATTCCCAGCAGGTTCGACTCCGTTATTTGATAATGGTTCCACAGTTAAAGAAGTACCAAATATTGGAAAGTTTGAAGTGGACGCAGACGGCAAGGTTACTTTCACTCCAGACAAACAATTCAAGGGTGAAACGCCAGAACTTGAATTGACTCGCACTGATGTCAATGGTACCTCTGTTACAGTTAAGTACCAAGCGGTAGTCAAAGAGGTAACTCCAACAGGCACCACCGCAACGAGCACTGGCCCACAAGGTATCCCACAAACAGGCACTCCAACTTTCAAAGGTGCAGACCCACTAGTTCCGATCGATGAGACAGTTGAGCCAACCTTTGCAGATGGCAGCAAGCAGAAGATCATTCCAGGTCAAGGAACTTACATCATTACTCCGGATGGCGCAGTGACCTTTACTCCAGACAAGCAATTCGTAGGCAAACCAGATCCAATCACTGTGAAACGAGTAGATAAAAATGGCACACCAGTAACTGCGACATATAGCCCAGAGTTCACCAAGGTAATTCCGACAGGTACTGGCACTAAGACAGAAGGTCTGCAAGGTCAGGTTCAAAAAGGTCAGGTGACTTTCACGCCAGGACATAAATTAGTTCCATTCCCTGCTGGATCTACTCCACTCTTTGGTAACGGAAAGAATATTAAAGAAGTGCCAAATGTTGGTAAGTTCGAAGTGGATGCAGATAACAAGGTGACCTTCACTCCGATAAAACAATTCAAGGGTGAAACATCAGAACAGGGATTAATTCGTTTAGACGCTAACGGAACTCCTGTTATTGTCAAATATCAAGCGATAGTGAAAGCAGTAGTCCCAACTGGTAAAGATACCACATCTACAAATATCAAAGGTCATGTTCAAACCGGCAAACCTATCTTCGAAGCAGGTGATCCATTGGTTCCAATTGATGAGACGATTGCACCAAGTTTCGAAGACGGAAGCAAGGAAAAAACTATTCCGGGTCAGGGAACTTATACTATCGCACCAGATGGCACAGTCACTTTCACTCCAGATTCTGATTTCCTTGGTCAGGGAAGCGGTGTGACCCTTGTCCGTCGCGATAAGAATGGCACCACAGTTACAGCTCGTTATGTTCCTACCTTAGTTGCACCATCAACTAGCAAGGACAGTGTATCTAGCGGCCGCAAGGGCCAAGCTCAAACGGGCACGCCAACCTTTGAAGGGGCGATTGACCAGGCAGTAGCACCTACCTTTGCGGATGGCAGCACCGAAATGGTTGTCCCGGGAGAAGGAACTTATCGTTTCAATATGCTGGGGGCAGTGACTTTCGTACCGGAAGCAGACTTTGTCGGAACTACTCGCGGAGTCGTCGTGAAGCGTTCAGATATTTATGGCAATGCCGTGACGGCTACCTATACCCCAACTGTTTTGGGAAGTACTGCCACAGAAGATACCGGCAGCACCGGTCTCAAAGGCCAGCCGCAGACTGGTAAACCAATCTTTGAAGGCGACGTGGATCCAACTGTTCCTCCAACTTTCGAGGATGGCAGTACTGAAAAGGTTGTTCCAGGCCAAGGTACTTACACGATTGCGCCAGATGGCACTGTGACTTTTGTACCGGAAACGGGCTTTGTCGGTCAAGCTGACGGTGTGACAGTGATTCGCAAAGATCGTAATGGTCAGACGATTTCAGCGGTTTACGTTCCAACTGTGACAGAAAATCCTGTTCAGCCAGAGCGGACGATTACGCCTGCACCACCGTCTCTTTCCAAGAGTGAGGGTGCAAAATCCCTTCCTAAGACAGGTACAGAAGAAACCTCATACTTAGCTGCAAGCTTACTTGCGGGAGTATCAGGTTTGGGTCTGATTGGCTTAGAGAAGAGAAAGAAAAAGTCTGAAGACTAAGAGGTGAGAACTTAGCTTCTAACCGCTAAATCAAAATAGGAAAGATTCGTTTATGGATCTTTCCTATTTTTGTTAAAAATAGACTGTTTTCAACAAAGTGTCTAATTATAATGTTAGTTTCTTACAATTATAGTTATATATATGGATAACTAAAATAGAATAGTGTATAATAAAATCTGCAATTTAAATGATTATTTAGGAGATTATTATGGGAAAAGATTTATTTAATCCTCACCTGCGTAAGTTTTCGATTCGAAAACTGAACGTCGGTGTTTGTTCTGTGCTCTTATCGACCTTGCTTATTTTGGGAGCAGCTGCGCAGGTTAGCGCTGATGAGACTGTTTCTTCTGGGACTCAAAACGAGGTTTCTCAAACAGGTATAGCTGATTCCTCAGTAAATACTGCAGAGTCGGTAAATTCACCAGCTGAGGAAAGTAAGCCAGCCACTTTCGCGGCCCAAGCAGAAGATGCGTCTGCGGTAACGACTGTAAGGTCTGATTCAGTCGGCAAGTCAACAAGTGAGCAGCCGGGGGCAGAAACTACCTCTGCACCAGCTGTTGTTTCTGCAGAAGTTAAGTCTGAGGAGAACAACCAACCAGCTCCTGCTCAACCAGCAGCAGTCGCAGAGACTCCTCAGCCTAGTCGCTCTCGTCGGGTAAGACGGGATGCAGCACCTACTGGTCTGCGAGATGGTGACCCTAACAACACCATTGAGAAGCCTACTTTGGCTGATTCTGAAAAAAAGAACCCAACGGAGTTGATGAAGCAGATTAACTGGCTGGATCTTGGTGATAAAAGTGCCATCAGCAACTTAGATACGGACGATTCCTTTAAAGTTGGTACTGTTTATGAAAAAGAAATTTCACCAGGCTATCGTATCAAACTGACAGTGACGGAATTAAAACCCTTCCACTCAACAGAGATTTATCGTGACCGCGTCAAGGGTACTGCGTATGAAAACAGCTATGATCCGAATGCGAAAAACACTTGGTTCAGATATGTAAACGAAGACTATAAAAAGCAAGAAGCCGAAGGAGATTCAGCTAGACCGAAAATTATAGGAGCGGAACAGAATCAATGGACAGCCGTCCGAGACCAAGGGATTAACACCAATGGTCGAAAGACTCAATTACAAGTCCCTAAAAATGGTGCTAGCTACGGTATAAAATTCAAGGTAGAAGCGACTTACCTTGGAAAACCTGTAAAAGCAACGGTTATCATGTCAGATGGAGAAGAAGCCAACCCAGGGGAGTATGCTATCTTCACGACCAATGGCCAAGGATGGGAACACTTGGCAGAATGGAAACGTGTCCTGCCAGATGGTCGGGAAATTACCGAAACTTATGACCCAATGAACCCTAACAGATATGGTCAATATATAGGAGATAATGCGACTATACCTGTAATCGACTGGACTGCTTTTACTAATCCAGATCAAAAAACAGGAGGCTTAGGTTCTCAGGTCTTTGGTCCTAATACTTCTAAAGATCACACAGTTCCGATTGTGATGACACGAGGTGCTTTAGAAGTTGGAATTTATATTGCTTCTTCTGGTCAGCAAGCTGCTATGATTGGTTTTATGGTAGTTGACGAGGGGGATGCACCAGCTTCTTATGGAAATGCTGTTCATGCTATTTCTGGTTATGATGCCAATACAGGTGCAAGAACTCCTCAGCCATTCTTGGGTCGAGTTGAAGCTGATATTGATACTACTTCGGGTAATGACTGGAGACATGATGACGATACTGATCACGCAGACGAAGGGGTTGATCAGCTCTTGGCTTCAGATTTGACTGGTAAGACAAATAACCTTTTCCGAGTTAATCGTCTTCAAAATGGTGACTACTCAGTTCGCCTGCAAGCCTCTGCCAATGGCAATAGCAAGGCCTATGTCCGTGCTTGGATTGATTTCAATCAAAATGGCGTTTTTGATGAAAATGAGGCCAGCGAATTTACTGAAGTAACAACGGCTGGTGACTATACTGTTAATTTTAAGAATAATCCAGCGATGACCAATCCTGCAGTTAGCAAGCTGGGAATGCGGGTCCGCATTGCCCTGAATAAGGGAGATATTGAAAAACCTACGGGAACAGCCTTTAGTGGGGAAGTTGAAGACTTAGAAGTCATCTTGACCTATCTACCGAAGGGAGAAAAGAAAGAAAGTACGGGAATAATCGGCCAGCGTCAGAAAGCTACTCTTCAGTTTACACCTCAAGGTATTGATCAAAAAGATGAAAGCAAGAAAGCAGCTATTGATACAACTGTAGCACCTCTTGTTTTGGATAATGCTGGCAATACATTAACAGCAGATGGCGACGGTTGGTACAGTACTCCTGAGGGACGATATAAAGTAACAGCCAAGGGTGCAAATGTGGATGTGATATTTGAACCCAGCACTGGCTTTATCGGTACTACTCAAGGAATTAATATCCGCCGTGTTGATACTAATGGTGCAAGTACAGATTGGATTGCGAAGAATAATGGAGAACCTCTTATCAACGATAAGTTGAATAATATGGATGCCCGCTATATTCCGACTGTTTTGAATTTCACGGAACATCGTTCGACGGACGCACAAGGTTTACCTCAAGTGCAAGATATTGTCTTCAATGATGGCAATCCTGCTAAGGCACCTGCTCAACCATCTGCAACGAATCCTGTCTTTTTCTTGGATGCTGATGGCAATCGTATTGTTGGAACAAGCGTGAAGGCAACCTCGCAAGGCCAAGAAGTGGGAACCTTTGAGTTAGATCCAGCTACTGGGCGTGTGACTTTCACTCCAAATAAGTCATTTGTGGGAACGGTTGAACCTGTTAACCTACAATTGCATGATACCGATGGAACAGAGCACCGTGCAACCTATCAACCAACAGTAACGCGTGTTGTTCCAACAGCACAAGGAGCAAACTCTGAAGGTATTCAAGGTGCTGAACAATCCGGTAATTTGATTTTCACTCCAGGTGATAATCGTGTTCCAATTAATGAGGCAGTTGCTCCAACTTTTGATAACGGTCAAACAACTAAGGTTGTTCCGAATGTCGGGACTTATATGGTTGATAACGCAGGTCGTGTAACCTTCCAACCAGTTCCTAGCTACACTGGCCGTCCAAGTGCTGAATCCGTTAAACGTGTTGATATGAACGGGACTGAAGTAACCGCTGCTTATCAAGCTGAAGTTAAGGCCGCAACTCCAACAGGTCAAGATACACAGACTGTTGGGCTTCAAGGACAACTTCAAACTAGCCAGCTTAACTTTACTCCAGGTCAAGCAACTGTTAATAACCAAACACAAACAGTCCCATTAAACCCAGCAGGACCACAATTCGTTGTGGATGGGCAGGTTCAACAGGGTAATACCTTGGCAGTTAGCGACGCAAGTGGCAAGCTACAAGGAACTTACACTGTTCAAGCTAATGGAGATATTAGCTTCCAACCTGCTCCTGATTTCTACGGAACGCCTACTCCTGCACATCTTCGTGTAAGGGATAAGAACGGTTCTACTGCAGATGCAGTTTATTGGCCAAACGTTACGCAAGTAACTCCAACTAGCACTGATGCGACTAGCACTGGTCCTCAGGGTGTGCCACAAACTGGCACCCCAAGCTTCCAAGGTGGTAATTCACTGGTTCCAATCGATGAAACAGTTGAGCCAACTTTCGAAGGTGGAAGCAAGAAGAAATCCATTCCAGGTCAAGGAACATACACGATTGCCTCAGATGGGGCAGTGACCTTCACCCCAGAGAAGCAATTCGTAGGCAAGCCAGATCCAGTTACTGTGAAACGTGTAGATAAGAATGGAACTGAAGTAACCGCTACTTATACTCCGACAGTGACGAAAGTGACTCCAACTGGTACTAGTGCAACGAGCACAGGTCCTCAAGGTGTTCCACAAACTGGCATTCCAACCTTTGCGGGTGGTGATCTACTAGTTCCAATTGATGAAACAGTTGAGCCAACTTTCGGAGATGGAAGTAAGGAGAAGACTATTCCAGGTCAAGGAACATACACGATTGCTCCAGATGGCGCAGTGACCTTCACCCCAGAGAAGCAGTTTGTAGGGAAGCCAGATCCAGTTACTGTGAAACGTGTTGATAAGAACGGCACACCAGTGACTGCCACTTACAGTCCA
>NZ_VIBR01000007.1:0-68669 GCF_008329445.1 Streptococcus sanguinis
GGCAGATTCACTTGCACTTACTGAGGCGCTCGTTGAAGCCGAAGTACTTGCACTTACAGACGCACTCGTCGATGCGGACGTGCTGGCGCTTACTGATGCGCTGGTTGATGCAGACGTGCTTGCAGATACTGATGCGCTGGTAGACGCTGACGTGCTGGCACTTATGGATGCACTCGTGGAGGCAGACATACTTGCACTTGTAGACGCACTTGTGGATGCTGAGGTGCTTGCACTTACAGACGCACTCGTTGAAGCGGATGTGCTTGCAGAAACAGATGCGCTTGTCGATGCGGACGTGCTGGCGCTTACTGATGCACTCGTTGAAGCCGATGTACTTGCACTTACGGACGCGCTTGTGGACGCGGACGTACTTGCACTTACGGACGCACTCGTCGAAGCGGACGTACTTGCAGAAACTGACGCGCTGGTTGAAGCTGAGGTACTTGCACTCACTGAAGCACTCGTTGAAGCGGACGTACTTGCAGAAACTGACGCGCTGGTTGAAGCTGAGGTACTTGCACTCACTGAAGCACTCGTCGATGCAGATGTACTTGCACTCACTGAAGCACTCGTTGAAGCGGACGTACTTGCAGAAACTGACGCACTGGTTGAAGCCGAAGTACTTGCTGAAACTGATGCACTAGTCGATGCGGACGTACTTGCTGATACTGACGCACTCGTTGACGCAGACTCACTTGCAGATACAGATGCGCTGGTCGACGCTGACGTGCTGGCAGACACTGATGCGCTAGTCGAGGCTGAAGTACTTGCACTTACTGATGCGCTGGTCGACGCGGAAGTACTTGCGCTTACGGACGCACTCGTCGATGCTGAGGTACTTGCAGATACAGACGCACTCGTTGAAGCGGACGTACTTGCGCTTACGGACGCACTCGTCGATGCTGAAGTACTTGCACTTACTGACGCACTCGTTGAAGCGGACGTACTTGCGCTTACGGACGCACTCGTCGATGCTGACGTACTTGCGCTTACGGATGCACTTGTCGACGCAGATGTGCTTGCGGATACGGATGCACTTGTCGACGCTGATGTACTTGCACTCACTGACGCACTTGTAGACGCGGACGTACTTGCACTCACTGATGCACTGGTCGATGCAGATGTACTTGCACTCACTGACGCACTCGTGGAGGCAGACGTACTTGCTGATACAGATGCGCTCATGGAAGCAGACTCACTTGCACTTACTGATGCACTCGTCGATGCAGATGTACTTGCAGAAACTGACGCACTTGTGGACGCTGAAGTACTTGCAGATACAGATGCACTTGTGGACGCGGACGTACTTGCACTCACTGACGCACTCGTGGACGCTGAGGTACTTGCGCTTACTGAGGCGCTAGTGGACGCGGACGTACTTGCGCTTACTGATGCACTCGTTGACGTAGAGGTCTTAATTGACACAGAAGCACTTGTAGACGCGGAACTGCTTGCTGAAGTTGAGGCACTAGCAGAGGCTGACTTACTTTCCGCAATAGATTCGATTGTTGAGGTAGAGGCACTGACGGATGCGGAGGTGCTTGCAGATTTGGAAGTACTTCCTTCTCTTGTATCTACCAACTTACTGCCCTCAACAGTAGCCGTCCGCCTATCTCTGAATGTTATAGTAGTCGTACCATTATTAGAAACGGAAATAGCAGTATTTAAATTGTTACCTGCAACGTCTTGTGGTCTTAAGTTTGGATTACTCTGCTTAATTGCTTCTCTGACCTGATTTTTTTCAGTTTCTGATAATTGATTTGGGTTCTTAACTATTAACGTATTCTCTGGAATATTGGGTCTATATCTAACAATTAACTTAAACTGACCGTCAACTACTCTTCTCCCAGCAGCATCCAACATTTCTTTTTGAGTTACATTAACATTTCCTGACGAATCAGTTACTGTCACATAACGGGTAAAATCTCCGATTATTGAATCTACTGGAACATTCCCATAGATTTTAACCTTTAGTTGGTTACCTTCCTGGGTAACATCAAATTGTAAAAATTCAGTATCTTTTCCTGGTATTGCAGAATAAAGGTAACGTACAGATGTTTTTCCTTGTCCAAGGTCAAAAGCATTGGAATTATCAACGGCTGTAGCATAATATTCAAATGACTCCCCACGATAAACCACAATCTCCTTAGGAACAGTAACAGTTGGTCTTTCCGTATCTCTAAACGGCACATTGGTATCCAGATCTATCTTATCCCAACTTCCTCTAGTCTTACTAGCGACTTCGCTGTATTCAGCAGGAAAATTATTATTTGTAATAGCTTGAGTACTTGTTGCCAATCGCAGGGCAATAGCTGGATTACCTGTAGTCTCTGCCACTCTGGTGACAATTCGTAGTGTTGTAGTCGCTGCTGAACGACCAGTATAGAGGTTCCAAGCTCCAGATGACTGAACAGTCCCAGCGTTAGTAGCTTCTCGACCATTAAAAGTAACGCTTGTAGTTTCCTGACCTTCTCCGATAGATACAAGCGCCCCAATGTTGCCGGTCTGCGCTTTGTTAGGAGAAAGGGTGATAGTCCAAGTCAGCAGACGAGTCTGATCATCAAAGCTTGTGGTGATATTGTCAATCATATCACCGTTGACTCTATCACGGTTAGTCTCATTAAAATTAGGCTGTGTCACCGCCCGACGGCCCCTTCTCCGTCCTGTTTGGCTAGAAGCTTCTGTCGACTGCTGGCTGCTTTCGGATTTAGCACTCTCTGATGTAGAGGTGGTAGAGGTCTGACTGGCTGAGACTGACTCTGATGCACTAACCGAATCAGATGTACTTGAAGACACTGAAAGAGACTCAGATACACTTAAGGAATCTGAGACTGCTTGAGATGTGCTGGCACTGATAGAGGCTGAGCTAGACTGTGACATTGACTCTGAAGCTGAGATGCTGGCTGAGATAGATGCACTGACAGAAGCACTGGCACTGGCTGAAGATGTATCTGATACAGACTCTGACTCAGTATGTGAGCTTGCCGTTGCGGTTGCTGCTTCAGCAGCACTGCTTTCTTCTCCTAAAACTGTTTCACCACGTGTCGCTAAAACGTCTGTCGTATCAATGACCTTTTCCAGAGCCTGACCTTCTTCTGCATGGACAGTTGTGCTTGTCACAACAGCTCCGCCCAGCACGGCTCCCGTGGCGACAATGCCCCTCAAAAAGTCTATGCCGCTCTTCTTATCGGTAACTTGTTCTTCCGTTACCTTGAGCTCGATCGATGAAAGGCCTCCCCCCTTCATTGATCTAAAAAGGCCGAACTGTGATGTCGCAGCACGCAGCCAATGCTTACCCGATTTAATCAGCTTAAAACGAGTCACACGCTCTACTTCGTGGTACTTACCTTTTTGACGTTTAAAAAACATAATTCTCCCTTTAATTTATATCCTTTTTAAAAATCCATTAATCCCATTTTACCACACTATTATATAAAATGAACAATAAATTACTTATTTTTTTGCTGAAATTGTTTTCAAGCATTTCCAAAAAACTCATTTTCAAAAAGAATCACCTTACTTTCATGCCTCTTTTACAAATAGAAAAAACGCCAAACAGCGTTTCTTGCATCTTATGACGGAAGACATGGGATTCGAACCCACGCACGCTTTTACACGCCTACTGCGTTTCCAACACAGCCTCTTAAGCCTCTTGAGTAATCTTCCACAAAAGAGAAAGCCCTGCTTTCTCAAAACTTTAACCATTATACCACATTACAGCCCCAACCGCCATAGTTTCCGTTAAATTTTTTCACAAATTCGACCAAAGTCCAAACATTCTGGTTCAAATCAAAGATTTCCGTCGTATCCATACGAATCACATGCAGCTGATATGGTTTGTCCGCATCTTCTATCTTTTCAGCAGCTATGAGGCTGTAGCCCAGCTCTTCGACTTCCTTTAGGAAGCCATCTCGATCTTCCTCAGACGCAAAATAGGCCCAATGGTCAATCTCGCGCTCCTGACTATGGTCATCGCCTTCCTGCTCCAGCTGATACCAGACTCGCTGGTTGAGAATGGTCTGATACTCGTATTCATTGGGATAGAGAAAGTCAAAGTACTGATCCCACTCTTCATCTTCTAGGGTTGCTGAGTCATAGCGGCGGTCTGGAAAGTCGCGCATCACGTTTGCAATTGGCTCCAGATGGCTTTTCTTGTCTTGCAGATAGTAGTAAAACTCTATATTTCCATCTGTCGTAATCACACCAACATGAATGCCGCCGACCTGGCCTAAAGCCTCAGAAAGCCGATCCTCAATCACATTCAGCTCTTTAAACTCATCACTAGATGGAAAACCTGTCTCCCCATCGTACTGGAGGAGCGTTACCTTGAGCCTCATAGCATAGGCGTATAGAGGATAGGGTGCCTCATCAGCCAAGGCAAGATTCAGACGGATACTAGCCAACTTGTCATCAATATAGGTTGAGAAAGATCCCCACTCACTCGGAAAAGGATCCTCAGCAGGCACATCAAGCACTGCTTCTTCTACCTTTTCCACTTTCTCTTGCTCTCGCTTCTTACCAAACAGATTCTTAAAAAAACTCATATCAAACTTCCCTTAATATTTATGAAATCAACCCAATAGAAATACAAATATTTCCTTTGTTACCACTAACATCATTGTATTACTTTTTCAGACAGAAATCAAGATTTCCTGGACATTGTAAAAGCAAAAAACGCTGATTTCTCAACGTTTTAGAAAGGCTTTAAAATAATGGAGCCGGTGGGAGTCGAACCCACGTCCAAACACCTGCTAACACATTTGTCTACAACTATAGGCTATGTATTGGTTTAACTTAACTTTGACACATAGCTCAGGCCCAAGTCAAGCGAGTCTATCAATCTCTTGCAAAATCCCTAGACCAGATTTTGCCGTAGCTTGCTCATAATAAGACCTGTCATCGGACACAAGCAATCCGAATCGGGTCACGCTGGCTGGTTTTTAGGCAGCTAAAGCGTAAGAATTGTTATTTTTTGCAGTTATATTTAACTGGCGTTTTACATCCGCTAGATGAGTCGCAAAATGTGCCTCATAATGCCTGTCGAATCCGTAACGACCCCGAGACAATAGGAATATTATAACAGAATCCCTCAAAAAAAGCAAAAGCCTGCACACAGCAGGCTAGCTTTTACTCCAAGCCCTTAGCGGATTCCCAAAGCAATCCGGGCATAGCGGCTCATCTTTTCCACCGTCCAAGCTGGGTACCAAACCAACTTAACATCCGTCTTGGTAACCTCTGGAACATCTGACATGGCATCATAGATCTGGTCAGTCAGAAGATCCGCCAGAGGGCATCCCATGGTTGTCAGGGTCATATCGATTTCCGTCTCCCCATTGGTCTCGTTAAAACGGATTTCATAGATCAAGCCTAGATTGACAATATCAATCCCCAACTCTGGGTCGATGACTTGCTCCAAGCTCTCTAAAATACGCGTTTTAATCTTTTCAACTTCTTCAGGGCTGTATTTTTGTTCTGACATGCAATATCCTCCTTATAGATATGGCAAAACTTCAAGTTAGCTTGAGGGGGCTTTTGTTTTCAGCTAGGATTGCTGGCTTGACGCTTTCCTGCTCTGCCCCTCGTTGCGCTCTTCATTTCTTAATCTTCAATAAAATCTCTGAGTGGTTTGCTGCGGCTTGGATGGCGGAGTTTACGCAGGGCCTTGGCTTCAATCTGGCGGATCCGCTCGCGGGTTACATTGAAGACCTTGCCGACATCTTCTAGTGTCCGCATTTTCCCATCGTCTAGACCAAAGCGCAGACGCAAGACGTTTTCCTCGCGGTCTGTCAGCGTATCCAAGACCTCATCCAGCTGCTCACGAAGAACGACACGAGTTGTATAGTCAACTGGATTTTCAATCACTTCGTCTTCGATAAAGTCACCCAGATGGCTGTCATCTTCCTCACCGATAGGTGTTTCCAAAGAAACTGGCTCTTGAGCAATCTTGAGAATCTCACGAACTTTATCCGGTGTCATATCCATGCGCTCAGCGATTTGCTCTGGTGTTGGGTCTTGACCTAATTCCTGCAAGAGATTGCGCTGCTCACGGACTAGTTTGTTAATGGTCTCCACCATGTGGACCGGAATCCGAATAGTACGAGCTTGGTCAGCAATCGCACGAGTAATGGCCTGACGAATCCACCAAGTCGCATAAGTTGAAAACTTAAATCCTTTGGTGTAGTCAAACTTATCAACGGCCTTCATCAGCCCCATATTTCCTTCTTGAATCAAGTCAAGGAACTGCATACCACGGCCGACATAGCGCTTAGCAATGGAAACAACCAGACGAAGGTTGGCCTCAGCCAGACGCTGCTTAGCTTCCAAGTCTCCCTGTTCTACCAAGATAGCCAACTCCTGCTCTTCTTCATTGCTGAGAAGGGGCACAACCCCGATTTCTTTCAGATACATGCGGACTGGGTCATTAACCTTAGCTGAATTGCTGCCCAAGAGCTCTTCATCCGTCAACTCCGCTTCTTCCTCTTCGTTATTTAAGACGCGCTCACTAGGATTTCCTTCCTTATCTGTAATTGAGATACCCGCATCCTGGATACGCTGCAGCAAATCCTCAATCCCATCAGCGTCCAAAGTGAAAGGGATGACCAGTTGGTCATTAATCTCATCATCTGTCGCAACCCCTGTCTGCTTGTGGTTGCGGATAAATTCTGCAATTTGAACGTCTAATGTTGTTACTTCTTTTTGTTTTGTAGCCATTCCTACTCCATTCTTCTTTTTTGCTCAATCAAGCGCTCCAGCTCGGACAGGGCTGTATCCGTATCTCCACTGTGAGAAGCTTCTCGAATCTTCTTACTAATAAACTGATTATGCTTGCGCAAAATCTCCCGCTCTCTGGTTTCTTCCACTTCTTTCAACTCATCTTCTAAAACCTCATCAGGCAAGTCTTCTTCTAAAACGCGGTACCAAGCCTGCTGGACATGATCTGGTAGTTGGGATAAATCCTGCGGTGTCACCTCACCATTCGCCAGCAAAATCTCATACAAGACCTGCAAGTCCTCTGAGTCAAAGACAAAGTCTTCTCTCAACCGATATTGGTTCAAAATCAAAGGATGATGCATCATGCGGTGAAAGATATGATTTTCCGCCCTCATGAGACGACTCAGCCGATTCGAAGGCGAAAACTGCATGACGACTGGTTGAGACTGCTGAATCGGCGCCTCCTGACTGCGACTAGAGCGCTCAGCCAGCCGACTGTTATTCACCGTTTGCTCCACCTGCTGATAGTCAAAGTCAGGCAACAACTCAGCCAGCATGTAAATATAGGAGTTCTGCGCCGTGATGGACTTGGTCTTCGCAATAATCGGTGCCATCTTCTCTACAAACTCAATCTGAGCCTGTAGATTTTCAATATTATCTGGTTTCAGATGATGCAGCAGAAACTCCACATTACTTATTCGCGTTTTGCTCAGCAAATGCTGCAAATCTTCCTCAGAATTTTTAGCGAGAAATTCATCCGGATCCAAATTATCCGGAATCCGAACAATTTCCACCGTCATATCTCTCAGCTCATCCAAGGCCTTAGCAGTCGCTGCTTGCCCTGCCCTATCTCCATCGTAAGACAGGATAATCTTCTTGCAATACTTACTCAGGTGCTGGACATGCTCAGGCGTCAGAGCAGTTCCCATAGAAGCTACTGCATTTTCAATCCCTGCCCGATAAGCTGCAATCACATCCATGAAGCCTTCCATCAGATAGACCTCATGGCTCTTCTTGATAACCGGCTTGGCCTTATCCAGATGATAAAGCTCGTAGCTTTTATTGAAAATAGCGGTGCTACGACTGTTTTTGTACTTGGCCTGATGGCTGTCTGAGGCCGCTGCTTGCCAAATCCGACCGGAAAAGGCCACAACCTGTCCGCTGTCATTGGTCAGGGGAAACATAATTCGGTTCTGAAAGGCATCATAGACCAGATTATTCTCCGCCAGATTGAAGAGGCCTGAGTTCATGATGGTATTCTCATCAAATTTACCAGCCATACTCTTATGAAGATAATTCCCCTCATTAGGAGCCAGCCCGATTTGAAAATGCTTGAGAACATCATCTGTCAGACCCCGCTGGTAGAGATAAGCCCGCGCTTCCTCTCCCATCTTGGTCGTCATCAGGACCGCATGATAAAACTTGGCTGCCTCGGTATGGATATCGTAGAGAGCCTGATGCGGATGGCTTTGTCTCGGTCGGTCATTTCCCGCCACCTCTACAGCCAAGGGAATCCCTGCCCGATCTGCTACAATCTGCACAGCATCCATAAAGGAAACGCCTCGATAATCCTCAATGAATTTGAAGACATCGCCCGACTTGCCGCAGCCAAAACAGTGATAAAACTGCTTGTCCTCTACAACGTTAAAAGAGGGCGTCTTTTCGCCATGAAAGGGACAGAGTCCCAGGAAATTCCGCCCAGCCTTGGTCAAGGCTACCGTTTCTCCTATGACATTGACGATATTGACGCTGTTTTTAATTTCAGAAATGATTTCTTTATCAATCAAGAGACAATACCTCCAATTTATCATAGAATATCATTCTATATTTTATAACAAAATGAAGCAAATGTAAAATATTTGACAAGCAAATATCTTGTAGATGTCATATAAATAAGCTATAATATAATCTCATTAATAAATTCTTGAAAGGAAAGAAAGAATGTTAAAGGATCTTAAAGAATTCTTGCTGCGTGGGAACGTGATTGATTTGGCAGTCGGTGTGATCATCGCCAACGCTTTTGGAGCAATCGTTACTTCATTGATTACTGACGTAATCACTCCTCTCTTCCTCAACCCAATTTTGAAAGCTGCAAAATTGGAGCAAATTGCTGATCTGAAATGGAACGGGATCGCTTATGGTAACTTCTTGAGCGCTGTAATTAACTTCTTGGTAATCGGTACTGTTCTCTTCTTCATCGTCAAGTCTGCTGAAAAAGCACAAAGCCTTGCTAAGAAGAAGGAAGAAGTTGAAGAAGCGCCAGCTGGACCAACTGAATTGGAAGTCCTGCAAGAAATCAAAGCTTTGTTGGCTGAGAAAAAATAAAGAGAATTCACTGATGAAAATCAGTGTTTTTTTCTTTCATGTTGCTCATAATCATCCTCTTCTCTCCAAATAACCAAAACAAAAAACAGACCGGAGTCTGCTTTTTTGTTCAATTAGAATTTTTTACGTTTACGAGCTGCTTCTGATTTGCGTTTGCGTTTTACAGAAGGTTTTTCATAGAATTCACGTTTGCGTGTTTCTTGAAGAGTACCAGCTTTAGTAACCGCACGTTTGAAACGACGAAGTGCATCATCAAGTGATTCATTCTTGCGTACTACTGTTTTTGACATTTTTTTCACTCCCTTCAAGTCCAAAATCTATATAATCATACCACATATAGAAAAGAGTGTCAAGTATTTTCTGTAAGTATAATGTAGCTCCTTTTTATGATACAAACAAGAAGACCAACTGCTCTGCTGCAGCTGGTCTTCTTTTGCTTAGAGGGTTTTACGCTTCTTAGCAGCTTTGGAAAGGGAAATGTCCTGCACCTTATCATAGAACAGGAACTGCTGAATGAGCTCTCTGTCGCTCATGTCAGGATTCAAGTCAACAACATAGTCCAGCTTGATAGACTTCTTTTCAGCCGACTTGAGAGATGTCAGTTCGGCTGATTTACAAGTCGTTTCAAAGATAGCATCAAAGAGTACTTCGTAGTCAAAGTCAGCTGGAACCTGAACCTGGACATAACGTCTGGTCGGACTTACTGAAGTAAAGCTCATCTTTTCAAAGAGCATCCAGATGCCTGAAATAGCTAGAGTAAAGACAATTCCGAGTGCTACAAAGCCCATCCCCGTTGTAATTCCAATAGCTGTCGCCATAAAGATGGCTAGAAGCTCCTTGGAGCCACCTGCGGCCGACCGGAAGCGAATCAAACTGAAAGTACCTGCTACGGCGACACTGGTACCCAAATTTCCATTAACCAAGAAGATGATAATGGAAATAATGGCTGGCAAAAGGGAGAGGGTGACGACAAATTCCTTGGTATAAATGGTTTGGCGCTTATAGACCTTGGCCAAGATAATTCCTAAAACCACACTAGTTGCTAGTGAAAAAATCAATGCTAAAGGATTTATCTTGACTTCCGTAGAGGAGTAGATACTGTTAAATAACTGATTGAGCATAAACTACCTCCTTAGGCCTTGACTGTTTGAGTCAGCCTTTCTTTAGTTTTCAGGTAGGCATTGCCGTATTTTGAAAAGGACTGGTCTTCAAGACCGTATTTATTCAGAATATCAGCCAACCACTGAGGATATTGACCAGGAACCTTGATTTCCATAATCACCTTGTCGTCATCCAGCAAGGGCAGTCCATAGCGGCCTAAAGCCAAGTCTACATCATAATCTCGGTAGCGGATGTTGGAATCAACTGTCACACGTACCTTTTTATCTTCCAATCCTCTCATAGAGTAGCGGTCATAGCTAATCACCATTTTTGGCTTCAAGTCTATATAGCGCTCCTGTAACTGCTCCACTTCTGCCTTGACCCGGTCATCAGAAATAGTATGGTCTGCCACACCATTCACAATATAGTTGGTCACGGAGAGAGGATTCGAAACCAAACGATATTTGAAGCCTACTTCATCGCGTTTCTTCTTGATTTCCAAGAAAACTTGACTATCATCATTCGGCTGCTCAGCATAAGTCCGCATCCGCATCTTTTCACGACCGCCTTTTCTGGCAATGGAATCCTGAATCATCTGGAACTCATCATTATCAAAATACACATTGGAAATGGTTGATGTCGCATAATCATCTGCGGTGAGGTACGGTCTCATGTCAGCTTCAAGACGATTTAACATCGGCCGATCAAGAATATACTTCGTTTCGATTCGTTGGAAGTTTGTTTGAATTTGCTTTTGTTTCATTTGAATTCTCCTTTGATTCTACAAATGTAGTTTATGCTTTTAAAAGAAATAGAGCTTCCGCTCTGCATCCTACAAGCGTCTGGATAAGCTTTACTTTCTTCTCCCTTCCAAGCAGTATTTTTCAAAAACATTCTACAAATGTAGTTTATAAATATATTCTACAATTGTCGTTTGTGAATGTCAAGAAAAAAGATAAATAATCTTTCAGCTTTTTTAGCATTAGGAAACGAAGTGCAAACTGTATGCAAAATCGTCCTAAAATAAAGATAAACTGATGACTAACTGCTCTTGGAGGATTTCTAAATCCCCCTTTGAGAAGATAATAAAATTCTACCAGTCTAAGCTTTTAAGAAACTTAAACTGGCAGAATCCTTTATTTAATCGTCATCATGGTCATCATCATCTTCCGGATCATCGGTGTCTGTCGTATGAGAGGAACTGTTCTGAGACGGAGTTTGAACTGTCGCTGTACTAGCCCCTGTAGAGCCCGCTGCTCCCGTATTTCCTGTACCTGCAGTAGAGCTGTTATCAGCTGGAGTTGATGCAGCAGACGAGGATGGACTGACTTCTTTTTCAACCGTTACCGTCTTTTCGACAATGGTATGCTGCTTGGATTGGATTAGTTTTCCATCCTTAGCATTGACAATGGTTTCATGGGCCGTTTGCCCGTGTGAGAAGCGAATCTTATAAGTGTCTTTCTCACGCGAAATTTGTAAATCTTTAATATCTGTTTCAGAAAGAGACAGCTCTTTTAAGACGGATGCTAGTGCCTGACGCTGACTGAGCCCTTGAGACTGTTTTTGACCCGCCACAGGTCTGCTTTGTTGAGCAGATGGACTTTCTAGAGCAAAAACCGAGCTAGTCAGGAGCAAAAGGAGAGGAACTGCTACTACAAAGGCAGCAGACAGAAACCTCTTAGGCAGGCGGTTATCCATAATACCGACAATCCGCCGCTTGAGATTAAACTTGTCAGAGTAAAAGCAGGTCGTCAGAGCAATTGGGGTCTTCTTACTGCGGTCTATCATGGTCAGAATCGTTTCACCGTAGAAAGTCCGATACTCTGTATCTCTACTGCTCAGAACATCATAGTCACAGTACATTTCTCCTGCTTCCTGGGTTTCACGGCAGGCAAAGCGGACAACCGGATTAAACCAATGCAGACTCTTGGCAAAAATCCCTAAGAGATTGATTAAAACATCTCGGTGTTTGTAGTGGGTCAGCTCATGCTTGAAAATCAGCTGCAGCTCTTCCTCTGTGTAATCCAACTCTGGCAGCACGATTAAAATATCTCTGAAGCCTAGCAGCATAGGACTTTGGGACATAGGATAGTGGAGCAGACGAATCCGGCCCTTAACTCCCATCTCCTGCTGAACAGCCCGCAGCTGAACCATCGCTTCTTCGTCCTGAAACTCCGTGCCCCAGCGCCTCAGCATCTTTCTGAAGCGAATATAAGAATAAGCGTATCTTCCTATGCTAAAGACAAAGCCAATCAGCCAGATGGTAAAGAGAATTTCAAACCAAGGTAGACCCAGAAAAGCCTCCCACAGATTTGTCTGGGCAGCTTTTTCAACTGCTGGAGAAGCGCCCTGAGCTCCACCTGTCTGGGTGGCGGTCACTGCTGTCTGAACTACCGATCCTGTATTCAGCCGAATCAGGCCTGAGCCAAATTGGGGACGAAACGGAAACAGAAAACTCAGCAAAATTAGAAACCAAATAAAATACCTCACTCTGACCGAAATCTTAGTCTTAAAGACCGTAAAAAGCAGACTAAGCAAAAGCACCAAAATGGATGTCGACAAACTGGTCAGCAGAAAAGAAAGAAGGAATTGTTTCATGCTTATCCCTCCATCCTACTTTCCTTGGTTGAGCAGACTGCGCAGCTCATCCAATTCATTTTCCGAAAAGGAGTTAGAAGAAAAGAGTGTTTTGACAAAACCGCCCATTGAACGGCCGCTGTGACGCTTCAAGAAATCCGAAGCCTCAACTTCCAGATACTCATCTTCTGAGATCAAGGCTGTATACTGCCTTTCACGCCCCTTGCGGACACTTTCTAAAAAGCCCTTTTCAGTCAAGCGAGCCAAGACTGTCAGCAAAGTCTGAGGCTTCCAGTGATTGTCTGGTCCCAGCTTTTCCATGATACGAGCAGAGGTCGTCGGGGTAGGCAGCTGCCAAATTACCTTTAAAATAGTAAATTCCCCGTCCGGTAAACGTTTAATAGATCTTTTCATCGTTTCCACGCGCTTTCTAAATTAATGCTATTTCTATTTTTATTCTACACTTGTCTAACATAAAAGTCAATCATTATATAAAAAAGAGCGAGAAATCAATTTTCCTCACTCTATTTAGAAAAATAAACTAAGCAGGGTCAGCATCGCCAGCCCTCCCTGCTTGAACAGGATTTTGGGGTCACTGGTCACTGCACCGTAAGCAGCTACCAAGATGATATAAACCATAAAAATTCCCAGCTAAACCGGACTAGGATGTACAAAGGCCGCAATCAAGACCAGAACAGCTATCAGCCCGTTGTATACTCCTTGATTTTTGAAAAGAGTATTGACTGACTGCTGCTCCAACTCCTCTTGTGACATACCGAAAACCCGAGCTGTTGCTGCAGAAGTCGTCGCAATGGTCTCCAGGTAGAGGATGTAGAAAAATTCTAAGGCAACCAAGCTTGCCAAAATCAGTGTAATAATAGACATTTTAACCCCCTAAAATATATAACGAAACTCAGTATAACACAGACTGACTGGAACTGCGAAAATCTTGCTCAAAAATGGACATTCTGTATAAAAAGTAAGGCTAAAAATACTGAAGAAAAAAAGCGTAGCAGAAATCAGCAATTTCTGACTAGATATGATACAATCTTTTTTGAAAAATGGAGGTAAATTATGTTAACCTATGATTTAATTGTCATCGGCTTTGGGAAAGCCGGTAAAACATTGGCAGCCAAAATGGCGGCCCAAGGAAAAAAAGTTGCTTTGATTGAGCGAAGCAAGGCTATGTACGGGGGAACCTGTATCAATATCGCCTGCATCCCAACCAAGACCCTGCTTGTCGCAGCTGAAAAAGGCCTGGCTTTCGACCAAGTCATGGCTGAAAAGAATGCTGTTACCAGCCGTCTCAACGGGAAGAACTACGCAGCAATCAGTGGTGCTGGTGTTGACATCATCGATGCGGAAGCTCATTTCCTTTCAAATAAAGTCATCGAAATCACAGCTGGTGATGAAAAAGAGGAACTGACGGCTGAGACTATTGTCATCAATACCGGTGCTGTTTCCAATGTCCTGCCAATTCCTGGACTGACTGAAACCGAGCATGTCTATGACTCAACTGGCATCCAAAATCTGAAAGAACTTCCTAAACGCTTAGGAGTTCTGGGTGGCGGTAACATCGGCCTAGAATTCGCTGGACTCTACAACAAATTGGGCAGTCAGGTGACTGTGCTGGATGCTGCTCCTGTCTTTCTCCCTCGAGTTGAGCCTTCTATCGCTGCTCTAGCTAAGCAATACATGGAAGAAGACGGAATCCAGCTCCTGCAAAATGTACAAACCAAGCAGATTAAAAATGATGGTGCTGAAGTTGTGGTTGTGACAGAGGATGGAGAGTTTCGTTTTGACGCCCTGCTCTATGCTACTGGCCGTAAGCCCAATGTTGAGCCACTGCGATTGGAAAATACAGATATCGAGCTGACAGAGCGCAGAGCGATTAAGGTCGATAAACACTTGGAAACAACTGTACCTGGTGTATTTGCAGCGGGCGATGTCAATGGCGGTCTGCAGTTTACTTATATCTCACTGGATGACTTCCGTATCCTTTATAGCTATCTGGCTGGCGATGGCAGCTACACACTGGAAGACCGTAAAAACGTCCCTACCAGCATGTTCATCACACCGCCTTTAGCTCAAATCGGATTGACTGAAAAGGAAGCCCAAGAGCAAGGATTGCCGATTGCAGTTAAGGAGATTCCTGTCGCAGCAATGCCTCGTGGACATGTCAATGCTGACTTACGCGGTGCCTTCAAGGCCGTTGTCAACACAGAGACCAAGGAAATCGTCGGAGCAACTATCTTCTCAGCGGGAGCCCAGGAAATTATCAATATCCTGACTGTAGCCATGGATAATAAGATTCCTTACACCTACTTGAGCAAACAAATCTTCACTCATCCAACTCTGGCTGAAAACCTCAATGATTTATTTGCTATCTAATTTTAAGCCCCATCAGGGGCTTTTAAGATGCCTTTAAAACATTTACTTACATTTCAACCCCCTTTTGTGGTACAATAATGCTAGTTTATTTTAAAAAGATTGAGGAAGATTATGTCTGAACTGTATGATATTACGATAGTCGGTGGCGGTCCGGTTGGCCTATTCGCAGCTTTTTACGCTCATCTGCGCCAAGCCAAGGTTAAAATCATTGATTCCCTGCCTCAGCTGGGCGGTCAGCCGGCCATTCTTTATCCAGAGAAGAAGATTCTGGATGTCCCTGGCTTTACCAATCTAAGTGGCGAAGAGTTGACACAGCGTCTGATTGAGCAGCTGGAAACTTTCCAGACTGAGATTTGCCTCAATGAAACAGTGCTGGATATCGTCAAATCTGATGATGGCTTCACCATCACGACTTCTAAAGCCCAGCATCAGACCAAAACCATTATCATCGCCATGGGAGGCGGCGCCTTCAAACCGAGAGCTTTGGAGTTAGACGATGCTGAAGCCTACAGTAACCTCCACTATCATGTGTCAAACATCAGCCAGTACGCTGGCAAAAAGGTTGTTGTTCTGGGCGGCGGTGACTCGGCTGTTGACTGGGCGCTAGCTTTTGAAAAGATTGCAGAAACCAATCTGGTTCATCGTCGGGACAACTTCCGGGCTTTGGAGCATAGTGTGGAAGAACTCAAGGCTTCTAGTGTTGAGATTAATACACCATTTGTACCCAGTCGATTGGTTGGTGAAAATGGCAAGATAACCCACTTGGAAATCAGCCAAGTTAAAGGAGAGGAAAGTCAGCTTCTGCCTCTGGATCACCTCTTTGTCAACTACGGTTTTAAATCCTCTGTCGGCAATCTCAAAGATTGGGGCTTGGAGCTCAACCGTCACAAGATTTTGGTCAATAGCAAGCAAGAAACTTCCATGCCAGGTATCTATGCAGCTGGAGACTGCTGCAGCTACGAGGGAAAGATTGACTTGATTGCGACTGGGCTGGGTGAAGCACCTACTGCTGTTAACAATGCCATTAACCATATCTATCCTGAGCAAAAAGTCCAACCCAAACATTCTACAAGCCTATAAAAAAACAGCTGCCGAGCTCGAGCTCAGCAGCTTTTATAATTCATCTGCGATTTTATTGATTTTTCTCAAGCGATGATTGACACCGCTCTTAGTCAGTGGCCGGCTCAGACTATCAGCCAACTGCTGGATGGAGTAGTCTGGATGCTGAATACGAAGTTGAGCTACCTCCTGCAGGTCTACAGGTAAACTCTCTATGCCAATATTATCGCTGATTTTGGCAATATTATTGATAGTTTTCATACTGGCTGTGACCGTGCGGGCGATGTTCGCTGTCTCCGCATTATTAGCGCGGTTGAGGTCATTGCGCGCTTCCCGCATGAGCTTAAGAGACTCAAACTCAGCCATGGCTTCCATAGCCCCGATGACAATGAGAAAATCCATGATGTCTTCAGCTCTCTGCAGATAAGTGACAGCCCCCTTCTTGCGCTCGATGGTCTTGGCATCAAGCAGAAAACGACGCATCAAGGCAGCCAAGTCCTCAGCATGATCCAGATAAACGGACAGGATTTCCAGCTGGTACTTGCCTGAGTCTGGCTCCCGCATGCTGCCATTTGAGAGAAAGGCTCCCCGTAGGTAGGCTCGACTGGCTTCGTCATCAGTCAAAATAGCCTGGTCAATCCCTGCCTCGATACCAAAAAAGGAGTCAGCCAAGTGCAGGTCAGAAAGGATTTCTTCCACTTTCTGATCTAGAAATACTGTATAAACACGGTTCTTGCGCAAGTTGGTCTTCTGATGGTGGCGGATTTCTGACTTGACCTGATAGAGGTCCGACAGCAACTCATAGAGATGGCGGGCAATTTTGGCATTTTCTGTTGTGACAGACAGGGTCAAACCACTGCTGGCCAATCCCAGACTACCAGACATCTTTATCATGGCTGACAGCTCATTTTTATCTCTGCTTGCCAGACTCAACAGTTCTTCTTTTACTTTTACTGTAAAGCTCATTTGCGTACCTGTATAATCTGCATCAATTCGTCAACGACCAACTCACCATCATGGAAAGCTCCGCCATTTTCCAAACGAAGAAAATTCGAAGAAATAACGCGCGGAACCTGCTCTTGTAATCCTTGAAAATCATGCTCCACCTGTACCAGATATTCGTCAAACTGATTACTGTCCATGTACTCATGAGGGACAGGTTCGATATTAACCAAGACTGTATCTACAAACTTCCTGCCTAAATGACGGTGCAGAACTTGGACGTGGTCGCTGTCTGAAAAATGCTCTGTTTCGCCGCGTTGGGTCATGATATTGCAGACATAGGCCACTTCTGCCTTGGTGTCTAGAAGAGCTTGGCCAATTTCCTCAATAACGAGATTAGGCAAGATAGAGGTAAATAGTGAACCTGGTCCCAGAACCACCATATCGCTTTCCAAGATGCTCTCGACCACCTTTTTACTGGCAGCAGGCTTCTTGTCATCATAGGTATTGGTCACATAGACCCGCTCAATCATCCCGCTCTTGCTGGTCAGATTGCTCTCACCTACAACTTCCGTCCCATCTGCAAACACAGCATGCAGAGTTAGTGGATTGTCGCTAGAAGGGTAAATTTTTCCTGTCGTATGGAAAAATTTGGTCAGAAGCTGCATGGCATTATAAGTTGAGCCCTGCATTTCGGAAATGCCGGCAATAATCAGATTGCCCAAGGGATGCCCCGCTAGAACACCGTCTCCTTCCGCAAAGCGATACTGGAAGACCTTCTCATAAAACTTTGGCATGTCGGACATAGCTACCAGGACATTTCGCAAGTCACCTGGCGGAGTTAACTGCTGGATGTTTTTCCGCAGCTCACCAGAACTGCCGCCATCATCTGCTACTGTAACAATGGCTGTAATCTCTACGTCCTTTTTACGCAGGCTGTCTAAAATAACTGAAATTCCTGTTCCACCGCCAATGACTGTAATTCGTGGCTTTCTCATGAGCGGTTCACCGTTTCTTTCCGACGGTTTTTGTCGCGGTGACTGGCATTGACCGGCCAATTTTTAGCCAAATCATCTGCTAAGCGCTGAGCAAAGGCTACACTGCGGTGCTGACCACCCGTACAGCCCACAGCAATAGTCAGGATAGACTTGCCTTCCTTCTGATAGCCCGGCAAAATGGGCTCGATCAAGCCTAGCAGGTTCTTGTAAAATTCTTCTGACTCGGCGTGGTTCATGACATAGTCAAAGACATCCTTGTCCAAGCCTGTCTGATTGCGTAGCTCAGGTTTATAGTAGGGATTGGGCAGAAAGCGCACATCAAAGACCAAGTCAGCATCCAAAGGCAGACCGTATTTGAAACCAAAACTCATGACCTCAATGCGGAAACTATGCATGTCAGCCTGATTTGAAAATTGCTCAGAGATGGTCTTTCTGAGTTCCCTTGGCGTCAGTTCAGTTGTGTCCACGACATTTTGGCTGAGATTCTTCAGAGGGGCTAAAAGTTCGCGCTCCAGCTTAATCCCATCTAAAATCCGACCATCAGCTGCCAACGGATGACTGCGACGCGTTTCCTTGTAACGAGCTACTAACTCCTTATCCGCCGCATCTAGGAAAAGAATCTTGAAATCAATGTTCTCATTCTGCTCTAATTCATCCAAAACATTCTGAATTTGCAAAAAGAAGGAACGGCTGCGCATATCGACAACCAGAGCCAATTTATCATTGTCAGTAGTCCCTTCGACCAGCTGCAAGAACTTCGGCACCAGAGTTGGCGGCATATTGTCGATGGTAAAATAACCTAAGTCTTCAAAGGACTGGATGGCTACGGTTTTCCCCGCCCCGCTCATTCCAGTCACAATGACAAGCTGAATTTTCTTCTCAGACATAATAATCCTTTCATCAGATAGAATCTGTCAAAGAGTGGTTTTCCCCCGCTCTTTTTTAGAGAATCTCGGCAATAACCTCGATCTCAATCTTCACATCCTTAGGCAGGCGAGCCACTTCGACTGCTGAACGAGCTGGAAATGCTTCTGTAAAGGCCGTTTTGTAAACTTCATTAAAGGCCACAAAATCATTGATATCACTCAAGAAGCAAGTAGCCTTGACTACATGGTCAAAATCTGTTCCAGCGGCTTCCAAAATGGCTGAAACATTTTTCAGCACCTGCTGGGTCTGCTCTTCAATAGTCGTCCCAATGATTTCTCCAGTTTCAGGAGACAGGGGAATTTGCCCGCTCGCGAACAAAAGATTGCCGACAATTTTTCCTTGAACATAAGGTCCAATCGCTGCTGGTGCTTTATCTGTATGAATCGTTTTTGCCATAATTATCACTTCTCCTACTTATTTTTTTCATTATACCATAAAAAGATGGGGGTGACCATGTTAGGCTTACTCCCATTGACTTTTTCCTTATTTTTATTTATGATAAAAAAACAGAGAAATCAAAACCTCGGTTTTGGACTGGTTCGAAAACTTCCCAGAATAAAAAACTAAGTGCCTTTATATTGTATATAAAATGTCTTGCGCATAGTTTTTTTGCTGTCTCCTCGATTAGTCAGACAGTTAAGAGGTTGGGACCGATTGTCTCAACCTCATTTTTATATAGGCAAAGGAGAACTCATGAAAAGAAAAGTCATTATCGACTGCGACCCTGGTATAGATGATAGTCTAGCCCTAATCTATGCCATTCAACATCCCAATCTAGAAGTAGTAGCACTGACCATCGTCGCTGGAAATGTCCCAGTAGACCTTGGTGTTGAAAATGCCTTTAAAATATTAGAAAGACTGAATCGGTTAGATATCCCAGTCTATGCAGGGGCAGACAAGCCCCTAGTCCGCGATTTCGTTTCAGCTCAAGATACCCACGGTATGGATGGTTTAGGCGAGAGCAGAATCAATCGAACAAGCAATTGTCAGCCCCAGCCTCAGAAAGCATCTGAATTTCTGGCTACCTATTTCCAGAAGGCTCAGGACACTTCACTAATCGCCTTGGGACCATTGACTAATCTAGCAATGGCAATAAAGCAAAATCCCCAAATTGGAAAACATATCAAACGCTTTGTCAGTATGGGCGGCAGCTACAAATCTCATGGCAACTGCTCACCTGTAGCCGAGTATAACTACTGGTGTGACCCACACGCCGCTCAATTTGTCTATCAAAAGTTAGGCCGAAAAATCGAGATGGTTGGACTAGATGTCACACGCGCCATCGTCCTCACCCCCAATCTATTAGAGTACATGCGTTTTCTACAGCCAGAAGTAGCTGAGTTTGTCGGTCGTATCACGCGTTTCTACTGGGACTTTCACTGGGAATATGAACACATCATCGGCTGTGTCATCAACGATCCGCTTGCTATTGCTCATTTTCTGCATGAAGATCTTTGTATGGGCTTCGACTCCTATGTTGAAATCGTGACCGAAGGCATTGCTCTTGGACAGACCGTGGTTGATGCTTATAACTTCTATCATAAACCAGCCAATGCCTATATTGCAACTCAAGTCAGTCCCTCACTCTTCTTCCAAGACTTCTTAGCTATCCTCCTGAATCAACCTAAGGAAACGATTGCTCGAGACCTATCATCACTTTTATGAGGAAAATTTTATCATGAAAAAATCGACACCCCTTATCCTAAGCTTCTTGTCTATCTGTATCGCTCTTAACTACGTGGGAGCTAATATTGCACTATTTCTGAAATTACCTATCTATCTAGATACCTTTGGAACGATTCTAGCTAGCTTGACCTTAGGACCTCTTGCTGGGGCTAGCGTTGCCTTTCTCAGCGCCCTCATTGGCTGGATGACAACCGATATCTTTTCTCTCTACTACTCGCCTGCCGCTATCATCATTGCTCTTTCAGCAGCTTGGTTTTTTAAAGAAAAAGGAAGCTTAAAGCTCAGCCTTCTCTGGAAAACCCTATTGGTAGCCCTTCCGGGTACCCTAGTAGCCTCTGCAATCACTGTCCTGCTCTTCGGAGGCATAACATCCAGCGGATCCAGCCTCATCGTCCAAGCCCTGCGGGGAATGGGAGTCAACCCCGTCCTTAGTATCGTCCTCGTCCAAATACTAACTGACTATGCAGACAAGCTTATCGTTCTAGGTGTCTGCCTAGCTGCTCTCCCTCGAATAAAAGCAGTCAGCCCTAAAATCTTTGCTTAAAACAAAGGTTAATTACCTTAACGAATACATCTTTGGCGCAAAAAAGCAGCTGAGTAGGATTATTTCCTGCTCAGCTGCTTTTTATCTTATTCCTCTTCTGCTTTCGCTAATGCTTCTCTTTCCAGACGCAGCTTGCGCTTAGGATTGAGTTTATTAAAGAGCTCTTCTAGCTTTTCTGCATTCCAGACATCGGCTGCAGAGACAAAATTTCCATTTTCATCGCGGAAGGATATTGGTTTATCACCCACTGCAAGCCTCCTTAGTCAACGAATTCAAACTCAAACTTGCCGATGCGAACCAGATCGCCATCCTTGGCTCCGCGAGCACGAAGGGCTTCATCAACGCCCATACCACGTAGCTGACGGGCAAATTTCATAACTGCCTCATCACGGTCAAAGTTGGTCATATTAAAGAGTTTCTCTAGCTTGTCACCCGACAGCACCCAAGTCGCATCATCATCACGAGAGATTTCAAAGGCTGGTGCTTCCTCGTCAAAGCCATAGTAAGCTTCTTCTTCCATTTCAGACTCATCATAAAGCAAGAACTCTGGTGTCTTATCCAGTAATTCTGCGGTCGCATCCAAGAGCGTCGCAAGTCCTTGCTTGGTCAGACTGGAAATCGGGAAGATTTGCGGTAGTTCCGCAAACTCATCATAATTAGCTGATAATTTCTCTTTGAATATCTTAAGATTTTCAGCACTATCAGGCATATCCATCTTGTTTGCAACAATAATCTGCGGGCGCTCCATGAGACGAAGATTGTAGGATTCCAACTCTTTATTGATAGCTAGATAGTCCTCATAAGGATCACGCCCCTCACTTGCTGACATATCGATGACATGCAGGATAACCCGTGTCCGCTCAATATGACGGAGAAACTGGGTTCCCAGTCCAACCCCTTGGCTGGCCCCTTCGATCAAACCTGGTAGATCTGCCACCGCAAAGGACTCTCCAGAATGAGTGCGAACCATGCCTAGATTGGGCACGATTGTCGTGAAATGATAGGCACCAATCTTAGGCTTGGCTGCTGTAATAACACTAAGCAAAGTGGATTTTCCAACAGATGGGAAGCCGACCAGACCAACGTCTGCTAGGACCTTGAGCTCCAACAAAAGCTCCCGTTCTTGACCTGGTTCTCCATTCTCAGAAATCTCTGGAGCAGGATTTTTAGGCGTTGCAAAGCGAATATTTCCACGACCGCCTCGGCCACCACGCGCTACGATAAATTCTTGGCCATTTTCTACCAAGTCCGTCAGCACCTTACCCGTCTCCGCATCACGAACCGTCGTCCCCTGCGGCACTCGAACAATCAAGTCCTCAGCCCCTCGGCCATGCATGCCCTTAGTCATGCCCTTTTCACCAGACTGAGCCTTGAAGTGGCGATTATAGCGAAAATCCATCAGGGTGCGCAGGCCCTCGTCTACAACAAAAACAACATTGCCGCCACGACCGCCATCACCGCCCCAAGGACCGCCATTAGGAACATATTTTTCACGGCGAAAGGCCACCATGCCATCGCCACCATTGCCAGCCTTAACTTGAATCTTAGCTGTGTCTAAAAACATACTCATTTTTTCTATTCTCTTTTTCTAGTCTAAAAAAACGCCCTGAAGCGTTTGGATTAAAAGATTGCGCTGAGAGCGGAAGCAAAGATAGCTCCAACTGTCACGATGAGCATGATAATCACGACCAGCATCGTCAATTTTTCAAATCCTGTTTTTTTACGTTGTCCGTTATCTCCAAAAGCCACGATAACACCTCTATCCTTTAAAAATTACTAGGTCTATTCTAACATGATTACTCCGTTTTTTCAAATGGAAAAGCATGTAAAAAGGCTTTAAGAGAAAACTCCTAAAACCTTTAAATCTTACTTAATCTTTCTTTTGAATAAAGACATAGCCTCCAAAAGCAATTAAGATTGCCAAACCAGCAACTGTCAGCCAAAGTGTCGTTTCTTGACCAGTCTTAGGCAGAACTTTTTTGTTGCCTCCTGCAGCACCCGGATCATTGGTACCATTGTTTGAATTGTTATTTCCATTCCCTGGATTGTCTGTTCCACCCTTTGGATTGTCGGAACTGTTACCAGGGGTATTGTTACCATTGCCTGGAGTGTTATTTGGATTATTGTTTGGATTATTGTTTGGATTATTATTTGGGTTGTTGTTTGGATTGTTGTTATTGCCAGGAGTTGGCGGCTGAACTGACTTGCCTGGATCATTACCTCTATAAGTATTTGTAAAGACTGGATCCAAGTCATACTTGACAGAGCCCAAAAGCTCACCATTAACATCTGTTACAGTAACTGTCAGCTGTGCTTCCTTGTCATCATAGACGTAGTTAGGATCGTTTCCTGGGATTTCCTTAATGCTGTAGCGGTAAGTACCAGCAGCACTGTAGTTTAAAGCCTTAAAGTTGATAGAGCCATCTGCTTCATTGGTAACTGTTTGAAGCAAGTTACCACTTTCGTCAAAGAGACCAAAGGTAAATTGACCTTTTTCTAACTCTTTATTAACAAGCTTCTTCTGAGCCTTAATCATTACGTCTTTTGCTAGCAGAGCGCTTCCTTTACCAGAACCATCTTCTAAGCGGACTGACTTAGTAATAGTACGCTCTGGGAAGCCTTTAGCTGTCCAAGACAAGGTGTTGTTAACCACATCACCTACTTGAACACCATCTGGTACGCGAGTAGAGTACTCGATGTACATTGGCCAGTTGTAGTTATCACCAAAGTTGATGGTAAAGCCATTAGCATCACCATTAGCATTTTGCGTAAGAACCGCCTTGTTAGTGAAGTTATCCAAAACAGGCAGAGTCAGCAAGTGCGCCTCATTGCGGATACCACCTTCTACAGGAGCATAACGAACTGCTCGCAGTGTACCTGGTACCAGTGTCAGACCATCGCCAAAGTTGTCTGAAATCACCATGTTACGAAGCATGTCCTGTCTTGCATTCAGGATAATGCGCCACT
This sequence comes from Streptococcus sanguinis, assembly GCF_008329445.1. Classification (GTDB taxonomy): domain Bacteria; phylum Bacillota; class Bacilli; order Lactobacillales; family Streptococcaceae; genus Streptococcus; species Streptococcus sanguinis_O. The sequence continues at coordinate 24,229 of NZ_VIBR01000007.1, forward strand.
TGACAATTTTTGGATCGCTACTGTCTTGGTAACCATATTTCATTTCATACTCACCAGCAGTTCCTTCTACCTTTTCGTATTGGAAAGAAAAATCTGTCTGGCCAAATTTGAAGGAAACCGGTCCTGAATTTTGCACCTTGTCGTTATTAACTCGTACATTAAAAGTCAGGGACATTTCTTTTTGTTCGGTGTAATTAGTAAAGTAATTACTAAAGGTTACCGTAACAGTCTGACTTGCTGGATTCGCTTGAGCTTTTCCGACTACTTCTCCCTTGTGATTGACAACATCAGATACTTGGAAGTTTAAGGGAGTAATCAGGGTTAATTCCTGCGGCAGTGAGAAAGTCAGGGTGTCGCCTTCAGCGATAGTTTGAGATGACGGGAATGTGAAACTAGTTGTTACAGACAGAGTTTCATTGGTCATAACTGTTGAGTCACTTGTTAATGGCACACCATCTTTGGTAATGCTTGTTTGCTGGGTATAATCTGTTACCTCAGCAGCCTGTGTCCTAGCAGCCAAACCAAGACCTGTAACAATAGCCGTTAACAAGATTAAAATTTTAAGAATAAGTGTTTTCTTATTTTTCATCTTATACTCCTTTCGTAGCTTATTATACCAAGAGTATTGCAATTTATCAACATTTTTATTTAAAGTGTTTAAAAATTCATACGAATATAAAAAAACCAAGACATTATGTCTCAGTTTCTTTACATTTATTAGTCTATCCCAATTTCATCTCGAACAACATTAGCAATGGTATCTACATAATAATTTACTTCTTCGTCTGTTGGTGCTTCAGCCATGACCCTCAGCAGAGGCTCTGTTCCGCTTGGACGAACTAAAATCCGGCCATTGCCAGCCATTTCGGCTTCCATTCTCTCAATCACCGTCTTAATAGCTGGAACTTCCATCGCCTTATCCTTCATGCTGTTTTCCACACGGATATTGACCAGTTTCTGCGGATATATGGTTACTTCAGCAGCTAATTCAGAAAGTTTCTTACCTGTTTCCTGCATGACCTTGGTCAATTGCACAGCTGAAAGCTGACCGTCACCTGTCGTATTGTAGTCCATAATGATCACATGTCCAGACTGCTCGCCACCTAGATTATAGCCATTCTTGCGCATTTCCTCTACTACATAGCGGTCACCAACTGCTGTCACAGCCTTTTGGATACCTTCACGATCCAAAGCCTTATGAAAGCCTAGGTTGGACATGACAGTCGTAACAATCGTATTCTGCGCCAGCTCACCTTTTTCAGACAGGTACTTACCGATGATGTACATAATCTTGTCACCATCTACCAGCTCACCATTTTCATCCACGGCAATGAGGCGGTCGCTATCTCCATCAAAGGCCAGACCAATCGCTGCACCAGACTCACGGACAACTTCTTGCAGAGCTTCTGGATGCGTAGAGCCAACATTCAGATTGATATTAAGGCCGTCTGGATTTTCTCCGATAATGGTCAGCTGTGCGCCGAGATCCGCAAAAATCTGACGAGCGCTGGTAGAAGCCGCACCGTTGGCCGTATCTAAGGCCACATGCATTCCTTCTAGTTCTAAGCCAGTTGAAACCAAGTATTGTTGGTACTTACGCAGTCCTTCTGGATAATCAACCAAGTCACCCAAACCTTCGGCGCTCGGACGTGGCAAGGTATCTTCTGCTGCGTCCAGCAAAGCTTCGATTTCCAACTCACGCTCATCATCCAGTTTATAGCCGTCACCACCAAAGAATTTGATACCATTATCCAAAGCTGGATTGTGGCTAGCAGAAATCATAACTCCGGCGCTGGCTTTCTCTGACTTGACCAGATAAGCCACACCAGGCGTTGCAATGACACCCAATTTATAGACATGAATCCCAACGGACAAAAGTCCTGCAACCAAGGCGCTTTCCAGCATTTCTCCTGAAATTCGAGTATCACGGCCAACAAAGACCCGAGGAACTTCACTTTCGTGCTGACTCAGAACATAACCACCAAAGCGACCGAGTTTAAAGGCCAATTCCGGCGTTAATTCCACATTTGCTTCTCCGCGAACACCATCGGTTCCAAAGTATTTACCCATTATAAATAGTTTCCTTTCATAAGACCTGGATGTAAAGATTTAGGCTGCAAGCAAGACAGACTGACTTCATCCAAGTTTATTTTCAAAATTTTATTTAGTTTTTATTTGATGAGCTCGTATTTGAGCTGCTGTTAGAGGAGGACGAGCCTGAGCTGTCTGCTGTTTTAGTGTTGACACGCATAGTCGTTTCAAATGGTGTCACCACGCTTGGCATGACATTTCCCTGACCATCCACAGCCTGCAGCGGTACTGTCCCGCTATAGTTACCAGTGATAATGACATTAGTCGGGAGAATAGCTACGACAGACTCAATCTTAGACAGGGTCTCCTCGTCACTGGTTACAGTAGCTTCCTTATTTTCCAAGGTCACACCACTGATAGTCACATTTTCAGCCACCTGGCTGTCTGTGATGAGGTAGCGGACCTCAACCTTCTTGCTGGATTTTTTACCAATCTTAACCGAAATCTTCTGCGGGGTGACTGTAGCAGTCAGACCGCTCGGCAGGTTTTCCACTTTTAGCGGAATCTCTACTGTGCCTTCTGTAGCCTTGGAAAGATCAGCTACGACTCGAAACTTCCGAGTACTTTCCTGCATTTCACTGGCTAGATTGACACGGTTGGAGCCTGTCAAGGCAACGGAAACTTCAGAAGTAAAGCCGCTGATAAAGTAATTCTCGCTGTCATATTTGATGTCAATCGGCACATTGGAAACCGTATTGGTATAAGTTTCAGATGTGACCTGTCGAACTCCAGTATTGTTTTGATAACTGCTAGAGGTTGCATAGACAAAAAGCACTAGGGCAAAGAAAAACGAAGAGATGATATAAAGAATTTTTTTACGTTTTTTCATTTCTTCCATCCTCCCATGAAGCGTTTTTTCAAACCTGCTGGCTTGTCCTGCTCTGATAAGAAGACCTTTCTCAGCTCTGTCTCAAACTCATCCAAAGTCAAATCATGCTTGAAAATTCCATTGTGCGTGGTAGAAATACCACCTGTTTCTTCTGAAACAACAAAAGTAAACGCATCGGATACTTCAGACAGGCCAATAGCTGCGCGGTGCCGGGTTCCAAACTCCTTAGAGATACCGCTGCTTTCTGTCAGAGGCAGGTAGGCACAGGAAGCCGCAATTTTATTGTTTTTTATAATGACAGCTCCATCGTGCAATGGCGTATTTGGGATAAAAATGTTGATTAGTAGCTCTCCCGATACATCTGCATCCAAGGGAATCCCTGTTGCAATATACTCCTGCAAGGTGCGGGTCCCTTGAATAGCCACTAAAGCCCCGATTTTCCGCGGACTCATATAGGCAACAGACTTGACAAAGGCCTGAATCATTTTTTCTTCGTTACTGATGGGCGTCGCAGAAAAAATATCCGTTGCTCGGCCAAGCTTTTCTAATCCTGCCCGAATCTCAGGCGAGAAAATCACCACGGCCGCAATGACCCCGTAAGTGATGACCTGATTGATCAACCAAGAAATGGTAGTCAAGCCGATGATATTGGCAAAAAACTGTGCCAAGATAAAGAAGAGCACACCTCGGACCAAAATCATAATCTTGGTACCAGCAATGGCCTTGATTAGATAATATAAAATCCATGCGACGATAGTGACGTCAATAATATTAATTACAATCCTCCAAGGGTCAGAAAACAAACTGGCCCAATATTGGAGATTGGTTAGTTGTTGAAAATTCATACTTAGACTTCCTACTCCTCTACAAGCAAAATCAAACAGCTGTAGCAACAAATCGAACTTATTAAATCTAGTAACAGCCTGATTTTATCTTGTAATTAGAGTTCACTCAATTAACTTCTCTCTTTTTATTTTACAGTGGGTCTTAATGCTTAAAGACTTACCAACCCATTATATCATGTTTGTCAATATTTTTCTGTAACCTTCTTTACTTTTTTATGATAAAATATTTCTTATGAAGATAAATACAGCCTTGGGCCTCTTGGCGGGCAAGTCCTCCCACTTTGTTCTCAACAAAATGGGGCGTGGATCGACTCTGCCGGGGAAAGTTGCCCTGACATTTGATAAAAATATTTTGCAAAACCTAGCAAAGAACTATGAGGTCGTGGTTATTACCGGAACCAATGGTAAAACTTTAACTACAGCTCTGACAGTGGGTATTCTCAAGGAAGCCTTCGGAGAAGTGGTGACCAATCCCAGCGGTGCCAATATGATTACTGGGATTACGACAACATTCCTGACAGCTAAGAAAGGCAAATCTGGCAAGAATATCGCTGTGCTGGAGATAGACGAAGCCAGCCTATCTCGGATTTGTGATTATATCAAGCCTAGCCTCTTCGTCTTTACCAATATTTTCCGAGACCAGATGGACCGCTATGGCGAGATCTATACGACCTACCAAATGATTCTGGATGCTGCAGCTAAAGTGCCTCAAGCGACTGTACTGATGAATGGTGACAGCCCCCTCTTTAACTCAGTCAGCCTAAAGAATCCTGTCCGCTACTATGGATTTGATACCGAGAAAGATCAGGCTCAGCTAGCTCACTACAATACAGAGGGCATCCTCTGTCCCAAGTGCGAGCATATCCTCAAGTACGAGCTCAACACCTATGCTAATCTGGGGGCTTATATCTGTGAGGACTGCGGCTTCAAGCGTCCTAAGCTTGACTACAGCCTGACCGCTCTCAAAACACTTGAGCATAACCGCTCGGCCTTTACCATTGATGGTCAAGACTATCAAATCAATATCGGAGGACTTTATAATATCTACAATGCCTTGGCCGCTGTATCAGTAGCTCAGTTCTTTGGTGTCGAGCCAGCTACTATCAAGGCTGGCTTTGACAAGAGCCGGGCTGTCTTTGGCCGTCAGGAAACCTTCAAAATTGGCGATAAGGAATGTACCTTAGTCTTGATTAAAAATCCGGTCGGAGCCACCCAAGCTTTGGATATGATTGGACTTGCACCATTTGACTTTAGCTTGTCTGTCCTACTCAATGCCAACTATGCAGACGGCATTGATACCAGCTGGATCTGGGATGCTGATTTTGAGAAGATTCTAGAGATGGAGATTCCTCATGTCATTGCAGGCGGTGTCCGCCACTCAGAAATTGCTCGTCGACTGCGGGTAACGGGCTATCCAGCAGATCAGATTACCGAAGTCAAAGATTTGGAAGCAGTCTTTAAGGCCATTGAACAGCAAGAAACCAAGCATGCCTATATCTTAGCAACTTATACTGCTATGCTGGAATTCCGCGAGCTACTGGCAGAACGACAAGTGGTCAGAAAGGAGATGAAATAATGATATACAGATCCCTCACTTCTCCTGAAAACCAGGACTATTGCTATGATATAAAGGTTGCTCATCTCTATGGCAATCTCATGAATACCTACGGCGACAACGGCAATGTCCTCATGCTCAAGTATGTGGCTGAAAAGCTAGGCGCTAGGGTTGAAGTCGATATCGTCTCTCTAGAAGATGACTTTGACAAGGACAGCTACGACATCGTCTTCTTTGGCGGAGGTCAAGACTATGAGCAAACGATCGTGGCTCGTGACTTGCCAGCTAAAAAGGAAGCTTTGGAAAGCTTTATTAATGAAAACGGTGTAGTGCTAGCCATCTGCGGTGGCTTCCAACTTTTAGGCCAATACTATATCGAGGCTTCTGGCCGTCGAATTGAAGGTCTGGGCATCATGGGTCACTATACCCTCAACCAGACCAAAAACCGCTATATCGGTGACATCAAGATTCATAACGAAGAATTCGATGAAACCTACTACGGCTTTGAAAATCACCAAGGACGGACTTTCCTCGCTGACAATGAAAAACCTCTGGGCAAAGTCGTCTATGGAAATGGCAACAACCAAGAGGATGGTTGCGAAGGTGTTCATTATAAAAATGTCTTTGGCTCCTACTTCCATGGCCCCATCTTGTCCCGCAATGCGAACTTGGCCTACCGTCTGGTGACCACTGCTCTGAAAAACAAGTATGGCTCAGATATTAAACTGGCTGCTTATGAAGATATCCTTGCCCAAGAAATCCCAGAAGAATACGGAGATATCAAAAGCAAGGCTGAGTTTGAATAGACAAACAGGAGAATCACTATGAAAGAAAAATTGCATTATATTCTGCTTTTAATTACCGTTTTATTGGTTGCCGGTATTTCCTTGGCCAATATGCAGAGCGTCAATGTTAGCTTTATCTTGTTCAGCTTCAAACTTCCCTTAATCATATTGATTTTGGTCTCAGTGCTCCTAGGATCCGTCACGACTTTTCTCATCAGCATGTTAAAAAACTTCTCGCTGAAAAAAGAGCTTAAGAAAACCAAAGAAGCACTTAAAAATTCCCATACAGAAAACTAGGTTGGAAATCACTCCAGCCTAGTCTTTTTGTATTTTCTTTTGATAAAGGTAGGAAATCAAAGCCAATCCCATCACTCCGAAACCAATCAGAAGAAAGGAAAGGGGGTGGACACTCGGCAGAAGCGTCATCAGAAAAGTCGCAGGAGGCATGAAAAGAATTGCTAGCGTGTAGATCGTTGAGAAAACGCGGCCTAGATACTGCTTGTCCACCTTGGTCTGAACTTGGCTGAAGAAATGAATGTTGAACACAGTCATAAAAAGCTCGCAGATAAGATTACCAGAATAGGAGAAATATGGATGAACCGGTAGTAAGTCAGAGATGCCCATGACTGCGACTCCAACACCAGTCAATAGCAGAGCTAGGAGCAGATTTCCCATACTGGCCTTAACCTTGCTGGCTAGAATGGCTCCAACGATTGAGCCTACAGCTCCCAAATTCAAAATAGTCGCATAAGAGCCGGTCTTATCGTAGAGCTGATTGGTGAAAGGCAATAGATAATTAAAGGCCGCAAAGAAAAAGTTGACTGCGGAAGCTACTAAAAGCAGAAAGAAGATTTCTTTTTGCTGACGGATATAAACTAAACCTTCCTTGATATCTCTCAGGATATTTCCAAAATGGATAGGAGACTTCTGCTTGCTTGGCTCATGATTAGGCAGAAAGTAAACCAAGGCAAAAGCTAGAAAGAAACTAAGGGCATCCAGCTGAAGAGTGATGCGCAGATTTGCATACTGCATTACGATAAAAGACAAGACTGGAGCTGAGACACTGATAACCTGCAAGGCCAATTCCAGATGAGAATTGTAGGCCACGATGTCTTCCTTGTCTACAATCTCTGTAATGTAGGATTTATTAGCTGGCCGAGAAAAGGCAAAGGCTATAGCCTGAACCACATTAGCAAAAATCAGCGCTCCAATCATGAGCTGGTCATTTGAAATAAAAGAAATCAGCAGACAAAGACCAGCACAAATCAAGTCCGCTACCATCAGTACTTTACGTCTGGAAAAGCGGTCCGTAATAGCTCCCCCCAAAGGATTGAATAAGATGGAAGTGACTAGCTCTGATATCTGATAAATGCCCAAGACCGTCTGTCCCAGAGCTCCCAAAGAAGCAAGCCAGATGCTATTTCCATAGTCATAAAGCATATTCCCAATTTTATTAATAGCAGCCCGTGTAATCAGCTGTGCTGCCTGTCGATTCATAAAAATACCTCCTTCCATTTCTGAAACTATTGTATCAGGAATGGAGGGAGGTTCTTTATTTTTCCCATATTTGGGAAATTATACTTTTACAAACTTATCGAAGTGCTCTTGATAATAGGCGACTTGCTCAGGTAGTTCCAGCACTTCAAAGATATGCATGGCTTCCTGCATTTGCTTAATTCCCTGCTTCTTCTGTCCCTTCTGATAAGCTGCAAAACCCTTGAGATAGAGGAATACATTGCGTTCATAGAGTTTGATGCCCTTGCCAATGATTTTCTCTACGTAAGCCTCAAAATAACTAGCCTTATCAAAATAACGACTCTCCAAACAATGCTGGTAACAATTGAGGGCTAAAATCAAGACCAATTTCTTATGGCGACCGATTTCTTTATATAGTAGTCTTCTCGCTCCATGACTTCCTTGCCCAGACGGTAGACATAGTCCACATCATAAAAACTATAGAGATTGCCAAAGAGAATCAGCTCATACATAGTCCAGTCTTCCACTTGAAAGAGATAATCGGCCACCTTATCTAAATCTTCTTGTCTCATGTGAAACTGACTGTCTCGCTGACAAATCAAGCCCTGCAGCAAAATCCAATTCAGCTCATAGTAAAGAGGCGTGCTACTAGCTTGGGCCTTTTCCAACTGCTCCGCTTGCAAGTCTTGAAATCCCTTGATGTCATTTGAGTAGTAAAGAGGGATAATTTTACCCATCATGGCCACGTGCTCGTGCTGCTGGAAATTCCGTGCCTTGTCCATAAAATTTTCAAGAGTCACATGAATATTATCCAAGAGATTTAAAAATTTCGAGAGGGTCATGTCCGACTCACCCAGCTCAAAACGAGACAGCTGAGAAGTCGAGCAAATCTGACCAGCCGCTTCCTTCAAAGAATAATGCCCATTTAAACGAAAATCACGAAAAACTTTGCCTAAATCTTCCATTTGTTTACCACTTAAATTCCTTTAATTGCTGTTTCGCTTCCCTAGTCGCTCTTTCAAAACTACCTTCACCGCCCCTTGTTCGGATTTTATTTTCAGACGAAGCTTCTTTCGTCAAAATCTTATCGGCTGAAAATCGGAAAAGACAAATTCTGCTAAGAATCCTGTCTAATTATCCCTATCACCCATACCAATCGTTCTTTTCATCTGTTTTTTAATAGATCCTTGTGTTTTTTTAAATATTTTTTCCCATACCATTCCTCTACAGACTTGCCTTCCCACTCACGGTATTCTTCGGGATATTTCCATTTGTAGAAAGCTTGTAAATAACTAGGAAATTCGATATAGATTAGCATAGCAATCACAGCAATATTTAGGATAATCCATGTTATCAAAAGATCTAAGCCTTCCAACGAAGTTGAAAATTTCATGGAAAAACCCTTTATTATAAAGTTTATAATTACTCCAATTCCCAAAAAGCTCATTCCATAAATCGCTATCTTATTGACAGTTTTATTGCGAGGAGAAGAACTACTTCCATTACCATACATCAGTTTTTTGAGACTTTCAATTTCAAGTCTAAACATAAAATAGGCTAATATAGAAATAAAAACAAAAATTGCAGCAATCATCCAAACAGATAAAGTTGGTAATGACATATCAATAGCTAGCAGGTTAAATTCAAAACTAAGCCAAATTAGAAATGTGATGACATGAAAATGATAACGATAGGGCAGTATAAAAGCTTTTCTAAAAACTTTACCAATCAATATGATAAATACCCAAATTAAGAAACAGACTAGATATACCTCAGCTGTTAGTAATGGATGTTGATAGATAGGCAATCTTAAGTCTTTAGGATCAGAGTCGTGCAAGGATAGCGAGAAAACAAGAATCATAAAGTTTATAATGACAGGACCGATAAGAGTTAAAACAATATTCTGAATATGAAGAACTAGTTTAGACTTTCCTTTCCTATAATATGTTTCTAACTTAGAGAAAACATTTCCTTTCTGGTACTGTACAAACCCATCATCTTCTAGATTTAAACTCTCTTCAAAACTTGCGCTAAAAATAGATTTTTTAGTCATAACTTGGATTACCAATCTTCTTTTGTATTAGTTCAGGGTGTTTTTTCAAGTACCTCTTCCCATACCATTCCTCTACTGACTTACCTTCCCATTCTCGATATTCTTCGGGATATTTCCATTTGTAATAGGCTTGGAGAAAATATGGTAAACCTATAAAAACAATTATTGCAATCACCACAATATTAGCAAAGACCCATAGAAGTAAAAAACCAAATGCTTTCATGGAATTTGAAATATCTACAGTAAAGCTTCCGAAAATATATTTTATAATAATACCAATCCCTAAAATCCCCATGCCGTAAATAGAAATCATTTTAGCAATCTTATTACGAAAAGTCACTTGTCTATCCTCATCATACATAAGCTTTCTTAATCCTGTTAACTCCATACTAAACATCATGTAAGTGAAGATCATTATTACTCCATATATAGCAATAATTTCCCAAAATGCTAAATTTGCTAATAGAATGTCAAAAACGATTAAATCAATTTCCAATAAAAACCAAAGCATAAATGTAAAAACATGAAGCTGATAGCGATATGGTAAAAGATAAGTTCGTTTAGTAAATTTTCCAAGAATGACTAAGAACAGCCAAATAAGAAGTAAAATCAAAAAAACATTTACAGTTAATGACTCGTGCTTAGATATCGGAAGAGTCAGGGTCTTACTCTCATGAAATTCCATAGATACAACAAGCAACATAAAGTTAAATCCAACAGGAAAAATTAAACCTAAAATAAAACTTCTAATTCGAAACCAAAGAGATGCTCTCCCTTTTTTAAAATAGTTAGACGTTTTATCATGCTGCTCTTGCTGCAACTTTCGAAACCCATCATCTTCCAGATTTAAACTCTCTTCAAAACTAGCATTAAAAATAGATTTTTTAGTCATAACTTTGATTTCCAATCTTCTTTTGTAATAGTTCAGGGTGCTTTTTCAAGTACCTCTTTCCATACCATTCCTCTACAGACTTACCTTCCCATTCTCGGTATTCTTCGGGATATTTCCATTTGTAATATCCTTGAAGCATAAATGGAAATATCAGAAAACTTTCTAGCAGGACAAATAACAAGTCACCTACAAACCAAATAAGCAAAACACCTAGGGTATCCAACATAAGGCCTACCACATGGGGAAAAATCAACCTAAAAATGAGTAAAACTACAATAATTCCGAAACCATATTTGAAGATATATGCAGCCACTTTATGAAACAGTCTCCCCAGCCAGTCTTGTTCGTCTTCTTGTTTACCATATAACAATGACAGTAACGAAGTTCGCCTGCTTCGGACGATAATGCAGCACATAAGCCCAAACAAAACAAAGAAAAGGATTGCCCCTGTCGCTTTTATCGTACTATACAAAAATGTCAGTAAAAATAGATTCATTTCGACAATCAACCAAATTAGGAATGTGACAAACATATGAAATTGTCCCCTATATATAAGGATAAACTGCTGAGAAAAGTGTTTCCCAAAAAGAATCAGTAAAAGCCACAAGAGTAAGAAAATAATAAATAGCCAGTTGGGCAAGAAATTATGAACCGATGGCAATAGAGGAGAATCCTCAGAATGATGATAAAGGTAATTGGTTAAGGCTGTTATAAGCCAATTGGGACCGATAATGAAGACAACTGTTAAAACAGTCAACCATACATACGATTTTGTTGTACCTCTGTATTTCTCTTTTTCTTGAGCAGATGCTAAATTTTTATTGGAAAATTCTCCGGAAATGGGATCGTCCTGTAAATTTAAACTCTCTTCAAAACTGGCTTTAAATAATGATTGTTTTGTCATAGATTTATCATTAAATTGATTTAAATACATACGCCGTCTTCTAAAAAACATTCTAAGCTCTTTCTAATTAACTATATACTTCCTATTACCAAATCTCTGAATTGAAAACCGGGAAGACTCATTTTGCGTTTGCAATATAAGCCAATTTCTCAATTCTCTCATGAATCGTTTCTACATTCAAGTTTTCTCGAAGGTATTCACAGAGCACTCCATTTTCATAAAACATTTGCTCTAAAAGCTGACCTTTTGGTGCATCGGGGCACTGAATCATAACAATACTGAATACACCACCGGGACCAGAATTCTCAATTGAATTCCCCTCAAAATGATAGGTGAAAGCCCGAAATTGAGAACCATTGTAGCTACCTGAAATTACATAGGCAACTTTTACCATATTTCCACGACCAAATGGATAATGACTAAAATGAGCATATTTTTCTACATACGGATTCTGGGAAAGTTTTAGTGTGAGATCATTACTTGTTTTTTGCTTGGAATAATCTCTGTAATAGTCATTACCTTGTGCTTTGTCAAATTGATAGCCGTGCTCGGAAGCAAAGGCTTGATATTCTTTGTTCTTTTTAGCAGAACGACTAATCGCCCAATAAACTATCCAACCGACAAAAGCAAAAATTGCTAGCATTGCAATCATAAATATTACTAGAAAATCCATCATTATCTCCTTTTTTTCCTTAATAAAGTGCTTCAGTTATCAAAATCCTAACGAGCATAATAACTGAAGCACACTGAGTACGATCTTTTCCTGATGTTTACTACAGACTCTATAAAGCTCATTCCTCATGGAAACTGCTCACTCCTGCAGGTTGCTCGTCTGATTCTATTCTTTTCCTACACCTTCTCCGCCAGCTCTTCCCACTCTAGCATGGCTTCTTCTTGGGCGGCGGTCAGCTGGTCGATTTGCTGCTGACTCTCCATGAGTTCGGCGGCATCATTAGTGGCCTGCATGGCTTCCTGAAGCTGACTGATCTGGCTGTCCAAGTCCTCGATTTGCGCTTCCAGTTGTTCTAGGCGACGGGCCAGACGGCGCTGTTCTTTCTGGTTTTCCTTTTGGATTTGATAGTCATTGGCAGGTGCTGGCTTATCAGAATCGACCTGCTCCGTCTCCTCACGCAAGGCTTCCTGTTCTGCCTTTTTCTCCAGATAGTAGTCATAATCACCCAGATAAAGAGTGGAACCTGTTTCAGAAAGCTCGATGATCTGAGTGGCCACGCGATTGATAAAGTAACGGTCATGGCTGACAAAGAGCAGGGTGCCGTCAAAGTCAATCAGGGCATTTTCCAGCACTTCCTTGCTGTCAATATCCAGGTGGTTAGTCGGCTCGTCTAGGATAAGGAAGTTGTTGTTTTCCATAGACAGCTTGGCTAGAAGCAGCCGCGCCCGCTCTCCACCCGATAGCATGCCGACAGACTTCTTGACATCGTCTCCCGAGAAGAGGAAAGCGCCTAAGCGATTGCGAATCTCGACCTCTGGTGTCAGCTTGAAGTCATTCCATAGCTCATCGAGAACCGTATTGCTAGCAGTCAGTTTGCTCTGGGTCTGGTCATAGTAGCCCACTTCCACATTAGCTCCCAGCTGCTCCTTGCCTCTGATGAAGGGCACTTGCCCGATTAGTGATTTAATCAAGGTCGTCTTTCCAATCCCATTTGGTCCGACGATAGCTACCGCATTAAACTTGCGAATATCCAGGTTAATCGGCTCCGACAGGACTTCCTCGCCATAGCCAATAGCTGCATCTTCCAAGGTCAGAACAACATTTCCAGAAACCTTATCGGATCTGAAGGTCATATTAGCCGAGCGATTGCCGGTCTCCGGCCTGTCCAAACGCTCCATCTTTTCCAGCTGCTTGCGACGGGACTGAGCCCGCTTGGTAGTGGAGGCTCGAACTAGATTGCGATTGACAAAGTCCTCCAGCGCAGCGATTTCTTTCTGTTGCTTTTCATAGTTCTTGGCTTCAGTGGCCAGCTTCTGCTCCTTTTGGACCACGAAGCTAGAGTAATTGCCCACATAGCAATCCAAGGAATGCTTGGTCAAGTCCAGCGTGATAGTCGCAACCTTATCTAAGAAATAGCGGTCATGGCTGACGATAATCAGGGCACCGCTGTAGTTAACTAAGTAAGTCTCTAGCCAGGCAATGGTCTCGATATCCAAGTGGTTGGTCGGCTCGTCCAGTACCAGCAGTTCTGGCTTTTCCAAAAGCATCTTAGCCAGAGCCAGACGGGTATTCTGCCCGCCTGAAAGCTCAGAAATCTTCATCTGCCACATGGACTGGTCAAACTTGAAGCCATTCAAAATCGCTCGAATATCGGCCTCGTAGGTAAAACCACCTTTCTGGCGAAAGTCCTCTGACAGCTGGTCGTACTGGGTCATGAGAGCAGTCAGCTCTTCCCCTGACAATTCTCCCATTTGCAGCTCCATCTGCCGCAAGCGCTTCTCTTGCTGACGCAGACTATCAAAGACCAGCAGCATCTCGTCGTAGATAGTATTCTCCGACTCAAAGCGGCTGTCCTGAGCCAGATAGGACAGGGACAGGTCTCGTTTTTTATTGATCTGACCAGAAGTAGGCTCTTCCTCACCCACCAAAATCTTGAGCAGGGTTGACTTCCCAGCTCCATTTTTACCGACGAGGGCAATTCGGTCTCCCTCATCCACCTGCAGGTTAATATTGTCAAAAAGAAGCTCCCCTGCAAAAGAGCGCTCAATCTTGCTTGCTTGTAAAATAATCATAAGACCATTATAGCAGATTTCCAGAAGCACAGCTATCAGAATTCAAGAGAAAGCGAACTCAGCTCCCCAAAAGAAAAAGAGAGTGGGACAGAAATCGGTAATTCGTTAGAATTCGATTTCGTCGTCCCACCTCCGCACAGTTGAGTAGGGCTGTAAAAGCTGATGAAATCAGCGTAGTAGAGCCCACTCAACCACTGCGTCTTGCTCGACAATCCAAAGACAATTGAGAGGCTAGGACTTATGTCCCAGCCTCTACATAAAACTATTGAGAATAGATTGATTCTGCAAAATCAGATAAATTCCCAGCAAAATCAGAAGCGCAAAGACAACAAATTTAATCATTCCCTTGATTAGACGAATAACCAGAAGGATAATCATGGACCCGACTAGCCACATAAAGGCGGAATTGTGAAAAAATCCCTGAACTGCCTCAATATTCTGGCCGAAGAAGACCTGAATGGGCGCCGGAACATGATTTTCCCAAGCCGCTGTCACTCCTAGCTGGTTGGCAATCTCATTGCCGCTTTTCCATAGCCAGACAAAGATTCCTGAGTTAAAAACAAAGAGAAAAACTTGCTCTGGAAAGTGTCGAATCAAGTAAAAAATAGATTTTAACATAGGCTTACGATTGATACAAGTCTTTTACAGCCTGGATATCTGTCGGCTGGATACTGTAAAATGAGCCCGCTGACTGCATCACTGATTCCTCCTCATTATGGTCTAATCCGATAGCATGGCCCAATTCGTGCGCTGCTGTATTGACAATCCGCTCATGAGAATAAGCATAGCGACTGTCCAGCAGGTAGTAACTATTAAGGCGAACCGTGACATGGGTAAACCGCTTGGTTAGGAGATTGGTCTGCGACTCAGCTTCACCAGCTGCACTGACGTTACCATCGTTCATCTCCGTCGCAACAATGTCCGCCTTGTCTTTGTCATTGATGATTTGAAAGGTGAAGGCACCTGTTTGATTCCAAGAATCAATGGCCTCCTTATAGGCTGAACGGAAGGTATCATTATTTGTATCGATATAAATCGTGGCGCTTGGCTGATCCCAACGAGCCCCTGTTGTTGCATGCTCATCTGTCAGCTGATCCGTCTGCGTCTCCTCACTGCTGTGAAGTCCCGTGGAAATGCCTTGGTGATTTAAAAATTGATCCACTCTGCCAACAGCTGTCTGAACAGCCTGCGTCAGTCCCTCTGTACCCGGTTTTGTCGAAGTGGTAAAATAGAAAATTCCGACAATAACCATAAAGCTCAGGACAAAGGACCAGGCAAGTCCCCAAACCACGCGCCCAATCAGACGCATGAGGAACCGGA
The DNA here is from genome assembly GCF_008329445.1 of Streptococcus sanguinis. Taxonomy (GTDB): domain Bacteria; phylum Bacillota; class Bacilli; order Lactobacillales; family Streptococcaceae; genus Streptococcus; species Streptococcus sanguinis_O. The sequence goes on from NZ_VIBR01000007.1 coordinate 39,724, forward strand.
TGCTTTTAAAAATAAGTCTCATCGCAACCTCCTTTACTAGATTGTAAGAGAACGTTGATTTTACCACCGCTTTCTTAAAGAAGACTGAAAAATTCGCCTTCTTTCATCTATTAGTATAAAAGAAAATGACTACAAATCTGCAACCATTTCTTTTCATACTATTGAATACTCTTTGCAAATCCATTTTTGAGTATAAAATTAAGAACCCGTCTCCTGACTGACCTTGCCACTATTATAGTCCAAACGAATCCCTTTTTGCACATTCGGGATAAAGACATTGAATTCCAGACTGCCATCGCTGGACTTGGCCTCTAGATGAGAACCAACTGGCACTAAATCAGTCTCCGTGGCATAAATCAAGGTTACCCGGTAGCGCACCCGCTTGTTCTTATCAAGGGCCTTACGGATCTTTGTCTCGTAGTAATTCTGCCCTGTCGAGTCTGCTTCATTGGCTTGGTTGGACCAGGCCGTCTGCACAGCGATATTAGCAGGATTGCTGGTGGAGGCATCAAAGCCCTTCAAACCACCTATCAGCGAATAGGCCAAGAGATGTCCTCGGTCCACAGCGTGGTTGTACTCACCAGGGAGGTTCTTGAGTTGATGCCAGCCTACCGGTACCCATGAAGTGTTGGCATTTCCAGTTTCTTCCCGTTTTTTGTACTGACGGGTAGACTTGGATAAAAAGGCATTCGCCACTGTCGGAAGGGTTTGCCCTTGTACAAGCTTGGTCTTATTGTCAGCGTAGGGTTTGCTAGAAATCCCCGCATCCAAGTCTGTCTTATTCCCATTCACGATAAAGGCACCAGCTCCATTCCATTCAATGCTGCCTTTGAGTTGAGCTCGGACAGCATCCGTCAGAACGCTCTCAGCCAGTTTCCGACTAGGGGTGCCCTGATCTTGAACTTGCCCAACTCTGATTTCTGAATTTGGACTCTGAAGTGGCTGCTGACCATCCTGTCCCCAGAAATAGCCAGCCAGAGCCAAAATAAAGGCCAGAGTCAGCCCAGCCCAGCCTTGCAGGCTCTTAGAATTCCTTTTCTGACTAGTCTTTCTTTTCATCTTCTTTCTTTCAACTTAGCAAACTGGATTCATTTCAGCCAGTCTTTTCGACTAGGAGCTAGTTTCCAGTAAACTTCCCGATTAATTCTTGCCAGGTTTCTGGTGAAAAAACTGAGCCCTTACCGTTTCCGATAATGTTATAGCCAATCATCAGAGACACGAGAAAGAGAATCACGGCTACCAGGAGAACCAGTAGAACAAGGCCAATCTGCCGGCCTAAATATTTAAGATTTTCACTCATCGTCTTCTTCCTTTACACGCTTCACTTTGGCTCCCAAGGCTGCCAATTTCTCATGGAATTTATAGTAGCCTCGGTCTAAGTGTACCAGCTTGCTGACCTTAGTCTCGCCTTCAGCAATCAAGCCCATCAGAATCAAAGTCGCACTGGCCCGAAGGTCTGTTGACATGACTTCAGCACCCTGCAAGCTGCCTCCGCCCCAGATACGAGCTGTGTCACGCATGATATCAGAGTGCAGCCCCATCCGACGCATTTCCTCCAGATGCTGGAAGCGGTTCTCAAAGACGGTCTCAATCATCGTAGACTCGCCCTTGGCCATAGCCATCAGCGCCGTAAACTGAGCCTGCATGTCCGTTGGGAAGCCTGGATAAGGAAGGGTCTTGACCGCAACCGGTCTAAGTTTCGAAACATCGGAACGAATCCGAATCCCTTCATCTTCCTCTGTCACTTCCACTCCCATTTCCTGCATTTTGGAAAGCAGGGGACGATTGTGCTCCCAAATGGCATCCTCAATCAGCAAGTCACCGCTGGTCATAGCTGCAGCAACCATAAAAGTTCCTGCTTCGATACGGTCTTGAACCACATTATGCTTGGCCCCTCGCAGCTGGTCCACTCCGACAATCGTCAGAGTCTCTGTACCCGCTCCTCTGACTTTGGCTCCCATTTCATTCAAAAATAGGGCTAGATCAACGATTTCAGGCTCCCGAGCAGCATTTTCAATCACTGTGGTGCCTTGAGCCAGCGTAGCAGCCATCATGATGTTTTGCGTTGCTCCCACACTAGGAAAGTCCATGTAAATGTGGGCACCCTTGAGTCGCTCTGCCTTCGCTTCGATATAACCCGCTGTTTGGGTAATCTGAGCGCCCATGGCTTCTAAGCCCTTCAGGTGCAAGTCAATGGGCCGACTGCCAATCGTACAGCCGCCTGGCATGGAAACCTTAGCATGACCATTACGAGCTAGAACTGGCCCCAAAACAACGATAGACGCTCGCATTTTGCTGACGTATTTGTAAGGCGCTTCCTCAGACAAAGGCTGAGTGGCATCCACAACAACTGTATTTTCTTCCTGATTAAAATCCACCTGAGTGTTTAAACCGCGGACCACATTGTTCATGGTAAAGACATCAGACAAGACCGGAACATTTTTCAAAACAGACTGACCCTCGCTAGCCAAGACTGTCGCTGCTAAGAGAGGCAGGACCGCATTTTTTGCTCCTTCAATCTTGACCTTTCCGACCAAGCGATTATCTCCACCTTGAATAATAATTTTTTCCATACCGATTCCTTACTCTAAATTTTTAAAATCATCCATACTATCATACCATAAAATCAAAAATATGACCTTATAAAGTACCATTAAAAATCGCCCGGCTCATATCGTAAATACCAATGAAGAAAAGGCTGACTAAATAGCCCAAGGCAATGCTAAACAAGAGAATCAAAAAGCGAATTTTCATCGCATTATCGGCATTAACCTTGAAAAATCTCTCCCACTCAACAACCGTTGACAGCAGATGAAAGGCAAAGAAAATAAAGAGCAAATGACTGCATAATTTAAAAACAACTTCTACCATAACTTTTATTATACCACAAGACTCCAGTCAGGGACGAACTAAATAGTCCCCCCTTTTTCTTTGGAAAAGAAAACTGAGACAGATCTGCCTCAGTTTTTCGTATTCAGTTTGTATTCAAGAAACCAAATCTCGTCAGATGAAAGATGACTTCCATCAATCTAGGCAAAATAGTTTCTTATAATCTTGTTCCGACATTGATCCGGTTGATTGCCCGCTGCAGGGCGATCTTAGCCCGGCGTTCTTGATCAATCAAATGCTTATCATGTGCTTCTTCGATTTCTTGCTCAGCTCGGAGCTTAGCTCGCTCAGCCCGACTAATGTCGATATCTCGCTCACGCTCAGCTGAGTCTGCCACAATGGTAATGACATTATCTGCAATTTCAATGATTCCGCCATTAACCGCAATCCAGTCGATATGCTTGTCATCGTCAACCCGGCGTACTTTGACCTGATCTACTTCTAAAACAGCGATGGTATTGATGTGGCGAGGCAAAATCCCCAGCTCACCATCAATGGTCTTTACGGAAACAAATGCAGCATGGTGATCATAAATAAGACCATCCGGTGTCACGATTTGTACTGTCATTTGAGCCATCATTCACCTCTTAGAATCCCATTTTCTCAGCCTTGGCCAATACATCCTCGATGGAGCCCACACCACGGAAGGCGTCTTCTGGCAGCTTATCGTGCTTACCTTCAAGGATTTCTTTGAAACCACGAACCGTTTCAGCTACTGGTACATAAGAGCCTGGCTGGCCGGTAAATTGCTCCGCCACATTGAAGTTCTGTGACAGGAAGAACTGAATCCGACGCGCACGTGCAACCAGCGTCTTCTCATCGTCAGACAACTCGTCCATACCAAGGATAGCAATGATATCCTGCAATTCATGATAACGTTGCAAGACCCGCTTAACCTCTGCAGCTACTGCATAGTGCTCTTCTCCCACAATCTCTGGTGAAAGGGCACGAGAGCTGGAAGCGAGTGGATCCACGGCTGGATAAATCCCTAGCTGAACCAATTTCCGTTCCAGGTTAGTCGTAGAGTCCAAGTGAGCAAAAGCTGTCGCTGGTGCAGGGTCAGTATAGTCATCCGCTGGCACATAGATAGCCTGGATGGAAGTAACGGAACCTTTCTTGGTTGAGGTAATACGTTCTTGTAACTGTCCCATTTCTGTAGCAAGTGTTGGTTGGTAACCAACGGCTGATGGCATGCGTCCCAAAAGGGCAGACACTTCCGAACCAGCCTGCGTAAAGCGGAAGATGTTATCAATAAAGAGCAACACGTCCTGACCCTCCACATCACGGAAATATTCCGCGATGGTCAGTCCGGTAAGAGCAACCCGCATCCGAGCTCCTGGCGGTTCATTCATCTGACCAAAGACCATAGCCGTCTTTTCGATAACGCCAGACTCTTTCATTTCCCAGTAGAGGTCATTCCCTTCACGCGTCCGTTCACCAACACCTGTAAAGACAGAAATCCCACCGTGCTCTTGGGCAATGTTGTGGATCAATTCCTGAATCAGGACAGTCTTCCCAACTCCGGCACCACCAAAGAGACCAACTTTCCCACCTTTCAGATAAGGAGCTAGGAGGTCGATAACCTTGATCCCTGTTTCCAGGATTTCTGATGAAGTTGATAGTTCATCAAAGGTTGGTGCCTTCTTATGAATCGGCTGGCGCTCTGCATCAGCAGGAAATGGCGTATCCAAGTCGATAGTGTCTCCTAGGACATTGAAGACCCGGCCCAGAGTTTCCTTGCCGACCGGCACAGAAATCGGACGACCAGTATCCAAGACCTCCAAACCACGTGTCAAACCATCGGTCGACTCCATGGCAATGGTCCGCACCACACCGTCACCAAGCTCAAGAGCTACTTCAAGGACGATTTTTGATTTTTTCTCATCATTTTTATAGACTACAAGTGCATTATTTATCTCAGGTAGTTTGTCTCCGGCAGCAAACGCAACGTCTACGACCGGCCCGATAACCTGAGCAATTTTGCCTGAGCTCATGTTTTTTCCCTCGTTTAATTTCTAATTCATTTGTGGCCTTATTCTAGGGCACTTGCACCCGCCACGATTTCAGTAATTTCCTGCGTAATGGCAGCCTGCCGAGCGCGGTTGTACTGAATAGTCAAATCACTGATGACCTTTTTAGCATTGTCTGTCGCTGTCTGCATAGCAGTCATACCGGCAGCATTTTCAGCCGTCTTGGCATCAATAATGGCACCGTAAATCATGCTCTCTGCAAACTGAGGCAGCAGTTGATCCAAGATAGAATCCCGACTGGACTCCAGTTCCAGATTCAGCGTATAATCTTCATCAGCTTCATTAGGATCCAAGTCAATGATTGGCAGCATCTGCTCCACCCGCATCTGACTGGTCAGACTGTTGACATGGTGGTTATAGCAGACATAGAGCTCATCAAAGAGCTCATTCTGATACATCTCAATGGTCTTGCTAATGATTTTACGGACTTCATCAAAGCTAGGTTGATCGGCTAGACCACGCAACTCATAAACTGGCTGAATCCCCCGAGCTCGGAAGAAATCAGCACCGACACTTCCGATACAGATGACTTCAAAGTCCTCTCCAGTCGGATGGTACTCAGCTTTCAGCTCCATCAATGCCTTGAGAATGGTCGCATTGTAGCCACCTACCAGACCGCGGTCAGAAGTGATGACGATATAGGCTGATTTCTTGACTGGCCGACTGATTAACATTGAGTGATGACGGGCATTTTCTGTCTCGTGGCCATGCAGCATATCCGTAACTAACTTACGCACTTTCTGGGCATAGACCTGAAAGTTCTTAGCTGCTTCCTCAGATTTTCCCAGCTTAGCAGCAGAAACCATCTGCATGGCATTGGTGATTTGACTGGTGTTTTTCGTGGATGCAATTTTATTTTTAATATCATTTAATGAAACTGCCATCTGACACCTCGATTCTTATTTGAAGCTAGACTGGTCTATAAACTCAGTAATGGCAGCATCCAAGACTTCCTCACTTGGAAGGTCTTTCGTTGTCCGAATGGTTTCATAAATGCTTTCTTGATGTGCATCAAAGTAGGCAAATAATTCTGACTCAAAGCGCAGAATATCATCTACTGGCACACTGTCTAGGAAACCATGGGTCAAAGCATAGAGAATCACCACCTGCTTTTCAACCGGCAGCGGCTCATGAATCGGCTGCTTCAAGACTTCTACAGTCCTGCGGCCACGATTGAGCTTGGCCTGCGTTGCCGCATCCAAATCACTACCAAACTTAGTAAAGGCCTCCAGCTCCCGATAAGAAGCCAGGTCGATACGCAAGGTTCCAGCTACTTTCTTCATAGCCTTGATTTGGGCAGAGCCCCCAACCCGTGATACAGAAGAACCTGCATCGATAGCCGGACGTACCCCAGCATTGAACAAGCTGTCGCTGAGGAAAATTTGTCCGTCAGTGATTGAAATCACGTTGGTCGCGATATAGGCCGAAATGTCTCCTGCCTGCGTTTCAATAAATGGCAGAGCTGTAATTGAACCACCGCCCAACTCATCAGAAACCTTGGCTGAACGCTCCAAGAGACGACTATGCAGATAGAAAACATCTCCAGGAAAGGCCTCACGGCCTGGCGGACGACGGAGCAGGAGGGACAGTTCACGGTAGGCCACAGCCTGCTTGGACAAGTCATCATAGACAATCAAAACATGCTTGCCATTGTACATGAACTCTTCTGCCATCGCTACACCAGCATAAGGCGCCAAGAAAAGCAAAGGCGACGGCTGTGAAGCAGAGGCTGTCACGACAATCGTATAGTCCAAAGCACCATACTGACGGAGCGTTTCTACCTGTGTACGGACTGTAGATTCTTTCTGACCAATCGCCACATAGATACAAATCATATCCTGGCCTTTCTGGTTCAGGATGGCATCAATGGCAATAGTCGTCTTCCCAGTCTGACGGTCCCCGATAATCAGCTCCCGCTGGCCACGGCCAATCGGAACCAAGGCATCAATAGCCTTGAGACCTGTCTGCAAAGGCTCAGATACTGACTTACGCTGCATGACACCCGGAGCTGGTGTTTCAACCGGGCGTGTCTTATCCGTGACAATGTCACCAAGTCCATCAACAGGACGACCCAGCGGATCAACAACCCGCCCAATCAAGGCATCTCCCACAGGAACTTCCATGATTTTACCAGTCCGGCGAATGGTATCTCCCTCACGAATGTCTGTAAAGTCTCCCAAGATGATAATCCCAACATCGGTTGACTCTAAATTTTGCGCCATACCATAAGAGCCATTTTCAAAGATTAAGAGCTCTCCGCTCATAGCCTTATCCAGTCCATGAGCGCGCGCGATTCCATCACCAATATAAGTGACGACCCCTGTTTCTGTGACGTCAAAATTTGGCTGGAAATTTTCAATTTGTTGCTTAATTAAAGCGCTGATTTCTTGTGCGTTAATCGCCAAAATTCACACCACTTTCTATTTCAATTTTTCTTTTACGACTTGCAATTGACGTTTGATGCTTGCATCAATTGTTTTGTTATTGGCAGAGATGACAAAGCCGCCAATCAAGCTGCTGTCCAATTCTTCCTTGAGCGAACGGACTTTTAGACCCATCTTCTGCTCAATAATCGGCCGAATCTTCTCCTTCTGACTGGCTGTCAAAGGCTGAACAGAGCGCAGCGTCACCTCAAACTCATTGCTGATCTTTTCAAGCTGATGCTGACTCTCCAGCACAATCTCATAAAAGAGGTCTTCACGATGATTGAGAATGACAATTTCAATCAGATTATCAAGCAGCTGGGAGCCTGAGTTTTGAAAGAGCTGCAGACTCTTTTCTTTCTCGTGGTCACTGATGCCGATATGTGACAAAAAGTCAGCAAGGCCGGTCTCCGCGAAAACAGCCTTAATCTGACTCAGTTTTTCAAAAACATCTTCTTGCTGACCTTTTTCAAAGACCGTCTGAACAAAAGGCAAAGCATATTTCTCAATGATTGCATATTGCTTCTTATCCATCAGGCATCTCCTAACTGTTTGATATAGCGGTCAATGAGCTCGCTCTGAGCTTCCTTATCCAGCTCCTGACTCAAAATCTTACTAGCCAGAGCCACTGTCAAGTCGGCCACTTCTCCTTTGATGCTGCTCATAGCCTCTGCCTTGTTTTGGGCAATTTCCTGATTGGCTTTAGCCTTCAAGCGCCCTGCTTCCTCTGCTGCATTAGCTAGGATTCCAGCCTTATTCTTCTCAGCTGTCTCCTTAGCTGTCTCAACGATAGAAACTGCTTCGACCCGACTGCCTGCCAGAGCTTCCTCACGCTTTTGCTCCAAGTCTTCAGCTTTCTTACGGGCAGCTTCTGCACCATCAATATCGTCTGAAATCTTTTGAGCACGCTGATCTAAAATCCCGATAATATTGCCCCAAGCAAACTTCTTAATGAGAAATACTAAAAGAAGAAAGGAGCCGGCAATCAAGATAAAGTTGCCAATAATTTCACCTACGGTTATATTCATTTTATCTATCCTTTCTTTTTATTCTACCTCACCATTAATCTTTTTACCAAGATACATAGATGTTAGCATGGTAAAAACATAGGCTTGGATACAGGAAATAAAGATGGAAAAACCAGTCCAAACCATGTTCATAATAAAGGCAATCGGATACCAATACGCTGCTTGATGTGCCCAAGTCAAGAGCAAACCAGCCAATACTTCACCTGCAAAAATATTCCCATAAATCCGCAAGGCTAGCGAAGCAAAATTGGTAAATTCTTCCAAGATATTCATGGGTGTCATGATACCTGGAGTCACAAAACCTTTTAGATATCCTTTTATACCTTGACGACGGATTCCTTCTACATGACAGAATACCGTCACTAAAAGAGAGAAGCCTAGGTCAAAAGCGAGATTTGCTGTCGGTGATGTCCAGAGATTGAAACCATTGGTTGTCTGAACCTTAGCCATCAATCCCAAGTTATTCGCCACAGCTACGAAAAGAAAGAGGGAGAATAGAAAAAGCGAGTAATTCTTCATATAATGCTCGCCAACGTTTCCCTTGGTAAAATCAATGACAAAGTCATAGATATATTCCAAAGCATTCTGCTTTCGTGACGGCTTAATCGTCATCTTTCGACTTGCCCAATAAACAAGTCCAAAAGTTACAAGCACCGTCAGCAGAGTCATGGCCAGCAGGGTCAAATCAAAGGTCACAGGACCTATATTGATAGTTGGATTGATACTTTCTTCCAACAGATGACACCCCCTTTTCTAAAGAGAATCCTTTCTTATTTGATAACAAAGGACATAGCCAGCGTTACAAAGAAAGTACCTTCAACAAAGGCTACTCCCAAGATTAGGAGGCTTCGCAATTGACCGATAATTTCTGGTTGACGAGCTGCTGCCTTAAATAGATTACTCATAATCATACCTTCAGCAATTGATACGCCCAAGCAGGCCAAACAAAGTCCTAAATATGTTAAATTCATGATGACTTCTCCTTTATATTTTAAAATTTACTTCCTTAGTTTACTCCTAAAATATCAAATAGTCAATCTTTTGCCACCATTGTAAGCGTTTTTTGTTTCATTCTTTTGATTTATAAATTTTCCTGTCAAAACAATTGAATTATTATTGATATACAAACTATTCTGCTATATAAATAAGAAGAAAGTGATTAAAATTTCACTTATTTCATATGTTTTTTAAAGAAAAAAGAGCAAAGTGATTATTTGCTCTTGATTTTTCTATGATTATGGATGGCTAACAATCAACTGCATATCTCCAGACAAGGTCCATTCTGTGACATCGTTAGGCAGGATGAAATGCTCCCCTTTTTCAAGAGGATAAACTGCCCCACCAACTTCTAGCTCACCGACACCTTCCAAGACACTGACCAAGCTGTAGTCTGCTGTCTTTTTAAAATTGACTGAACCAGCGATATCCCACTTGTAAACAGCAAAGAAGTCATTGGCCACCAAAAGAGTAGAAGTCAAACTATCTGCCTGAATGGTAACAGGACGGCTATTGGCAGGCTCACCGATAGTCAGAACGTCAATCGACTGCTCCAAATGCAGTTCACGAAGATTGCCAGCATCATCCTTACGATCAAAGTCATAGACACGGTAGGTTGTGTCACTGGACTGCTGAGTTTCCAAAATCAGAATACCTGAGCCAATGGCATGCATGGTACCGCTTGGTACATAGAAGAAATCGCCAGCCTTGACTGGGATTTTGGTCAGGAGACGGTCCCAGTCCTTGCTCTCAATCTGCTGGCGCAACTCTTCCTTGCTCTTGGCATTGTGACCATAGATAATTTCTGCTCCTTCGTCTGCAGCAATGACATACCAGCATTCAGTCTTACCAAGCTCCCCTTCGTGCTCTAGTCCATAAGCATCATCAGGATGGACCTGAACACTAAGCCAGTCATTGGCATCTAAAATCTTGGTCAAAAGTGGAAAGACAGGTTCCGGACGATTGCCAAAAAGCTCACGGTGCTCGGCATAGAGAACATCTAACTTCTGGCCGGCAAATCGTCCGTTCTTGACGGTTGACACACCATTAGGATGAGCCGAGATAGCCCAGTACTCCCCTACATGGTCGCTGGGAATCTCATAGCCAAAGACATCGCGCAGTTTGGTCCCACCCCAAATCTTCTCCTGCATCACAGACTGTAGAAATAATGGTTCTGACATAGTAGACTCCTTAAATATTTTTTACATCCAGCAAGGAATAACCCTTGGTATCGAAACGGTTGTTACTGCTTTCATTATAATATAGCATAGGCACTTTGTCTACTATCTGCTGAAAGCAATTCCTTTATAATAAAAAGAGTAAAGCTCCCCAGCAAATGCCGCAAAGATAACCGACCAGCACATCCTTTGGATAGTGTACGCCGCCAATCACGCGCACTACGGCCAGCCCTGCTGAAAGCAAGAGGCAGATAAGTCCCGGCAGCCAGAAAAAGTAGAGTAGACACATGGAAATCACTGTCGCCGAAAAAACATGGCGGCTGGGCATGGACTTGCCTGATGTATCCTTGGTCAGCAAGGGCTGAATAGCCCATTTTTCGTAAGGGCGTGGCTGATTCAGTCGTTTACGAATAGCTGACAACAGGCCAAATCCAATGGCTGGTAAGAAGAAAAAAGTAAGCAACCCTTTCCAGCCTTCCGTCAGAAAGGCACTGATTAGAACGAGACCATAAACGATAGGTATGAACAAGGTCATTCCCCGATTGAAGTAAACCAACCCTTTCAGCCACTGAGGGCGACTGCGAAAAGGAGTCGTTAATTGTTGATAAAAAATCGTGTAGTCTTTCATACTTGCTTACCCTGCTTTTCTAAAAGTTGGACTATCATACTTTCTCTACTATAGCATATTTCTAGACAAGATGGTAGATGAATAGCAAAAGAGACTGAGACCCCAGCCCCAATCTCTTATTGTTAATGTTTTCTCAGGAGTATTATTTCTCCAAATTCCAGATTTCCTTGGCATAGTGCTCAATGGTATCATCTGAGGTAAACTTGTCAGATGTAGCGATATTAATCAAGCTCATGCGGGCCCATTTTTCTTTGTCACGATAGAGAGCATCAATCTTCTCTTGAGCTTCTACATAGGCATGGAAGTCTTCCAAGAGGAAGTATTCATCATTGTGGGTGATAAGGGCTTCGTAGATTTCAGAGCCTTCTTCACGAACGTTTGGAATGGTTCCGTTGACAAAGGTATCGACCACTCGGCGAATGTCTGGATTGCTTTCATAGACACCGCGTGAGTAGTAATCGTGGCGGGCATAGTGCTCATAAACTTGGTCCTTGTCCATCCCAAAGATGACAATATTGTCGTCACCGACCTCGTCCTTGATTTCGATATTGGCTCCGTCCAGAGTAGCCAAGGTAATGGCACCTGTCATCATGAACTTCATGTTGGAAGTGCCAGAAGCCTCCTTGGAAGCCAGAGAAATCTGCTCAGATACATCTGCCGCCGGAATGATGAGCTCAGCCAGGCTGACCCGGTAGTTTTCTAGGAAGACAACCTTGAGTTTGCCTTGCAGGCTTTCATCCTTGTTGACCAGATTGGCCACTTCATTAATCAGCTTGATAACAGACTTGGCAAAGTGGTAGCCTGGAGCAGCCTTGGCACCGAAGATAAAGACGCGTGGCACCATATCCTTATCAGGATTGTCCTTGAGTTCCCAGTAAAGCTTGATGATATGAAGCAGGTTAAGCAGCTGACGCTTGTAGGCGTGGAGGCGTTTCACCTGCACATCAAAGATAGCTTCTGTAGAGACTTCTACTCCCGTTGATTCCTTGATGAAGTTAGCCAGGCGAGCCTTGGCTTCTTGCTTCACTCGATAAAAATCGCCCAGCACTTGCGGATCATCCTTGAATTCCAAAAGCTTACGCAGCTCATGGATATCACTTCTCCAGCCCTTACCAATCAGCTTATCAATCTCAGCTGACAGAGGCTGGTCCGCAATTTGCAGCCAGCGGCGCTGGATAATCCCGTTGGTTTTGTTATTAAACTTCTCTGGGTAAATGCTGTAGAAATCACGCAAGGTGTCTTCTTTGAGCAGTTCTGTATGGAGTTTAGCAACACCATTGATTGAATTACCGCCAATGATAGCCAAGTGGGCCATGTGGATTTGATTGTCCTTGACGATCCGAGTGTTTTCGATGACTTGCGGATCAAGGCTGCGTCCAGCCATTTCAGCCACATAGCGGTTGTCGATTTCTAGGATAATCTGATAAACCCGCGGCAGGACATTCTTAAAGAGCTCTGCATCCCATTTTTCCAAAGCTTCAGACAAAATGGTATGGTTGGTGTAGCTCATGGTTTTAACCGTGGCATTCCAAGCGTCTGCCCATTCCAGGTCGTACTCATCCACCAAGAGACGCATAAACTCAGCCGGTGCGACAGCTGGGTGGGTATCGTTGATATGGACAGAGACCTTCTCATGAATATCCTTGAGCGGGCGACCTTGCTTGAGGTAGGATTTGATAATGGTCTGCAGACCTGCACTGGTCATAAAGTATTCCTGAATCAAGCGCAGCTCTTTTCCTTCGTAGCTAGAATCGTCTGGATAGAGAATGGCAGTGATGTCTTGCACACGGCGACGAGCTTCAATAGTCGGATAGTCCAGTTCATACTCTTCTGGAATTTCAACATCCCAAAGACGGAGATTGTTGACATTGTCATTGCCAAAGCCAATCTGCGGCACGTCGTAAGGAACGGCCCGCAAGGTTTTGGAATTCTCATAAAGTGGCACAATCCGGCCCTTTTCATTGGCATGGAGGGAAACATTTCCGAAGATTTTGACATCAACAATATCATGGTCCTTACGGGTCTCCCAGACATTGCCTAGACTGCCAAACCAAGCATCAGGAATTTCTACCTGATAGCCATCTACAATGCGTTGCTTAAAGAGTCCATAGCGATAGCGAATCCCATTTCCAAATCCTGGATAGCCAGTGGTTGCTAGCGAGTCCATGAAGGCTGCCGCCAAGCGGCCCAGACCGCCATTGCCCAAGGCCATGTCATACTCCGCATTCTTGACATCTTCAAAGTCAACGCCCAACTCGGCAAAGCCCTCCTTGACCGTATCAAGGATACCTAAGTTGAGCAGATTGGTTTCCAGCATGCGCCCTGGAAGAAACTCGATAGAAAAATAGTAAGCTGTCTTTTGCTGCTGCTCAATCAACTGATTGCGGCGCTCTAGCCACAGGGGCGTTATATACTTGCGGACAGTGCTGGCTAAAGCCTGAAAAAGCTCCACTGAAGTCGCATCAGCAACCTTAATCAGCTGTCTTTCATGTAGAATATCCTTAAAATCTCGAATAAAACGTTCTTTTGTTAGTTCCATAGTGGATGGTTATCTCCCTTTCTTAATAGTGGGAAACAGTTTTTAAACGCAGGAATACTTTTTTCAATCAAGATGGGAAGCATTCGCTTCAGCTACAAGCTAAAAACAGCGCTCCAATACAGTATGATAATATATAAAAATGTAATTCTCACGGAAATCCTCCCTTGTCCCATGGGCAAGAGAGGATTTTCTTATACTGATTCCAAAATAAATGTTATAGGAGTGATTGATACAAATCACTGTATGCCTTGCTGGCTGTATCCCAAGAGAAGTCTCTCTCCATCGCCTGCTCTTGCAGAGATTTCCAAGCTTCCTTGTCATCGGCATAGAGCTTGAGCGCTTCCTTGAAAGTCCAAGTCAGCCAGTAGCCAGAAAAGTTATTGAAGCTAAAGCCAGTTCCCTGTCCTGTATAGACATTGTAAGGCTCCACGGTATCACGCAGACCGCCCACTTCGTGCACCAAAGGCAAGGTTCCGTAGCGCATAGCCATCATTTGTGACAGTCCACAAGGCTCGAAACGGCTTGGCATGAGGAAAATATCGCTGGCAGCGTAGATTTCCTGAGCCAAGGTTACATCAAAGAGAATATTAGCTGAAAGCTTATCAGGATAGGCATGACCAAACCAAGCGAAAGCTTGCTCAAAAGCTGGATCGCCTGTTCCCAAGAGGATAATCTGCACATCTTCCTGCAGAAGATTGTGCAGCTCTTCCACTACCAAGTCAAAGCCTTTCTGACGCGTCAGGCGGGAAACAATCCCAACAACCGGCACATCATCACGCACAGGCAGACCAACTCGCTCTTGCAAAGCTCGCTTGTTTTCTAATTTACCAGATAAGTCAGATTTGTCAAAGTGGTGGGCTAAGAGCGGATCCGTTTCTGGATTATAGATATCTGTATCTATACCGTTGACAATTCCGACCAGCTTACCAGACTCCATCCGCAGGATTTGATCCAAATTACAGCCAAATTCTGGTGTACGGATTTCACCTGCATAGCTTGGTGATACAGTTGTCACTCGGTCCGCATAGAGAATGCCAGCTTTCATCCAGTTGAGACAGTCATTCCAACGCAGGGTACCGTCTGCATAGCGCTCATAGCCCACTCCAAATAGTTCCCAAAGCATACTGTCAGGAAATTGACCTTGGAACTCCAGATTATGGATGGTCAAGACAGTTTTGATATTCTGATATGCTTGAATCCAATGGTATTTTTCCTTAACCAAGAAAGGAATCATAGCTGTATGATAATCGTGAACATGCAGAACATCCGGAATAAAATCAATCCGCTCCATCAACTCTACGGCTGCTAACTGGAAGTAAGCAAAGCGCTCACCATCATCAAAGTCTCCATAAACATGACCGCGGAAGAAATAATGCTGATTGTCAATAAAATAGAAGGACACACCGTTCAAGACCAGTCGCTTGACCCCAACATACTGGCGGCGCCAGCCAACACTGACTTCAAAGTAGAAAAGGTCTTCCACCTGGTCGCCAAATTTGGCATGGGTCATGTCATAGTAAGGCAGAATGACACCAACTTCATGGCCAGCCTTGACCAGTGATTTGGGGAGAGCGCCGATAACGTCTCCCAAACCACCTGTCTTAGAAAATGGGGCTCCTTCTGCTGCTGCAAATAAAATCTTCATCGAATTATGTCCTCTGTAACTTTTTGGCTCTTCTTGACTACGATTGGGTCTTCTGCAGTTCCGCGAATCACCACTCCTTCGCCAATTTCAACACCCTTGTCCACAATCGCGTACTCGACAGTTGCATTTTCTCCAACTTTCACTCGAGGGAAGAGAACACTGGATTTAACACTGCTTCCAGTCTTAATCTTGGTATTCCGTGAAATCACAGAATTGATGACCTCACCTTCCACAATGCTTCCTGACGCAAACTGAGAGCGAGATACTTTTGAAGACTCAGCATAGTAAGTTGGCTCTTCATTCTTAACCTTGGTGTAAATCTTTTGGTTCGGACTGAAGAGAGAGTAGAATTTCTTACTTTCAAGCATATCGATATTAGATCTGTAGTAGGTCTCTACAGAATAGATATTCGCCAGATAGCCTGTATATTCGTAGGCAAATGCCCCTTCCTGAGTTGCTAAATCACGCAGGACATAGCGCAGTTTTTGGGGATGCTCTTTCTTAGCTTCTTCTTCCAGCTTTTCAATCAGCCATGGAGTATCCACTACAAAGATGTCTGTAGACATATTGAAGAGCTCAGCATCTTCTCGGCCATCAAAGAGTTTATGCCCTCTGACATGGTCTGTCTCATCAATATCTAGGACAGCATTTACATCTGAGATATTTTCCTTGTGCAATTTCTTGTAGACAACTGTAATCGGCTGCTCTGTTGTATTGTGCAAATGGAAAACTTGATTGAGGTCAATATTAACCAGGATATCGCAGTTAAGAGCGACCGTTTGGTTGGAACCAGAGCGTTTGAGGTAGGTCAAAAGCTGATCATAGTATTCCTCACCGACTGTAGAGCTTTCAACACGGGTATTGTAGATTCCCAAGTAATAGTGGCTGAGCAAGGTAGACAGACCCCACTCACGACCAGAACGAATATGGTCAAAAACAGAGCTGATATTGTCCTGCTGGAAGATACCAAAGACACTGCGGATACCAGCATTGGCAAGACTTGAAAGCGGGAAGTCAATCAAGCGGTATTTCCCACCGAATGGCAAGCTGGCTACTGGACGATGATTTGTCAGAGTTGACATATCATGGAAGCCGACTGTGTTTCCTAAAATTGCTGAGTATTTATCAATCTTCATCTTTTGGTACCCCCACTTTCTCGTTGTATCCGACAACATATACTTCCTCTGTACCATCAATCTCTACACCATCAGAGATGATCGCACCTTCGCCGATAATGGCCCGCTTAATCTTAGCGTCTTTGCCAATAACAGCTCCACTCATGATGACAGAGTCTTCAATGACTGCGCCCTTCTTGACCCGAGCACCAGTAGAAAGGATAGAGTGTTTTACTGTACCGTCAACGAAACAGCCATCAACGACCAGCGAATCTTCTACATGGGAATTTTCACTGATGAAGTTTGGCGGAGAAATCAAGTTGCGAGAATAAATTTTCCAGCGACGATTGCGGCTATCCAGAGCATTTTCTGGGCTGATGTATTCCATGTTGGCTTCCCAGAGAGACTCTACTGTACCAACGTCTTTCCAATAGCCTGCAAAGTCATAAGCATAAACGCTTTCGCCAGATTCAAGGTAGTTAGGGATAACATTCTTACCAAAGTCAGACATATCCACATTGCTCTTTTCAGCAGCTACCAGCATATTGCGCAGACGCTGCCAGTCAAAGATGTAAATCCCCATAGAAGCCTTGGTTGACTTAGGATTTTCTGGTTTTTCTTCAAATTCAACAATTCGATTATTAGCATCTGTATTCATGATACCGAAACGGCTGGCTTCTTTGAGAGGCACATCCAGAACGGCAACTGTCAAGCTGGCATTGTTGTCCTTGTGAGATTGAAGCATGTCATCATAGTCCATCTTGTAGATATGGTCCCCAGACAAAATCAGGACATACTCAGGATTGATGCTGTCAATATAGTCGATATTTTGATAAATCGCATGGCTGGTACCTTCAAACCAACGATTTCCTTCGCTCGCAGAATAAGGCTGAAGAATGGACACGCCCGAGTTAATACCATCGAGCCCCCAGCTAGAACCATTTCCGATATGACTGTTCAGAGCTAGTGGTTGGTATTGAGTAATGACACCGACATTATGAATACCGGAGTTGGCACAGTTAGACAAGGCGAAGTCAATAATACGATAGCGGCCGCCAAACTGTACCGCAGGTTTTGCGATACTCTGTGTGAGCTTTCCAAGACGAGTTCCTTGCCCGCCGGCAAGAATCAAAGCTAGCATTTCATTCTTCATAGACTATTACTCCTTTGTGGAATCTTTTTTAACATTTTTTCGAGCAATCCGACGCTTGATCTTCCAGATGCTGGCTCCAAGAGCTGGCAGCGTAAAGGTCAAGGTCTGTGGATAATCTTTCCAAAGTCCTTCTTGAGACTGAACTGTTTCGTTATGTTCCTTCCAAACACCTCCCCATTCTTCTAATTCAGTGTTCCATACTTCTTCATAAATGGCTTCCACTGGAACACCAATGGTAAAGTTCTTCCGCTCTACCGGCGCCATATTGAATACACAAACTAACATGTCTCCTTTTTCTGTCTTACGGATAAAGGAGAGGACACTTTGATCGGTATTATCCGCATCAATGATTTCGATACCATCATAGCTCAGATCAATCTCCCAAAGCGGACGATTGTCTTTATAGAAGGCATTGAGTGCAGCAGTGAAGCCCTGCATCTTTTTGTTCATCTGATCGTCCAGATTAGACCATTCTAGCTGCTCTTCTGACTTCCATTCTAGGAACTGACCAAATTCTGAGCCCATAAAGAGCAGTTTCTTGCCCGGATGGCAGATTTGGTAGGTCAGCAAGTTGCGGAGCCCTGCAAATTGATTGTAACGGTCACCCCACATCTTATGCATGAGACTCTTCTTGCCGTGAACCACTTCATCATGCGAGAATGGCAGGAGGAAGTTTTCAGAGAAAGCGTACATAAAGCTGAAGGTCACTAGATTAAAATCGTACTTACGATAAATCGGATCTTCCTCGTAGAAGCGAAGGATATCATTCATCCAGCCCATATTCCACTTGTAGTCAAATCCAAGACCACCCAGCTCTCTCATGCCAGTAATCTTGGTCTCTGAGGAGCTTTCCTCTGCAATCATCATGACATCAGGATGGGCTAGTTTGATAACCGTATTGAGGCGCTGCAGGAAGTAATAGCCTTCATAGTTACGATTGCCGCCATCTTTATTTGGCTGCCATGGACCGCTGTCATAGTCTAGATAGAGCATATTGCTGACAGCATCAACCCGAATTCCGTCCAGATGATAAAAATCAATCCAGAATTTAATGCTGGAAATCAAGAAAGACTGAACCTGATTCTTGCCCAAATCAAAGTTGAGAGCACCCCATCCATAGTTATGGGCCCTATCGTGGTCCTGATACTCGAAAGTCGGTGTCCCATCATAGTAGGCTAAAGCATCATCATTAATAGTGAAATGACCCGGTACCCAGTCCACAATGACACCGATATTGTTCAAGTGACATTCTTCGACAAAGTCCTGAAACTCCTCAGGCGTGCCATAGGTGTGCTCAAAGGCAAAGTAGCCCATGAGTTGATAGCCCCAGCTAAGTCCCAGCGGGTGAGCCATAAGCGGCATGAATTCCACATGCGTGTAGTTCATCTCCACCAGATACGGAATCAAGTCTTCTTTTAACTGGGCAAAGCTATAAGGACTGCCGTCTTCATTGCGTTTCCACGAACCAGCATGCACTTCATAGATATTGACCGGCCGAGAGAAGAAGCCCCAGCGCTTCCGGCGTGCCAGCCAAAGACCGTCTTTCCACTTCTTCTCAGGAATAGTGCGAATGACTGCTCCCGTGCCCGGACGCTCTTCCAGATAAATAGCCAGCGGATCAATTTTCAAAATTTCCTGACCACTGCTGCGCTTGATATTGTACTTGTATATATCACCTTCCTTAGGCAGCTCCGTGAAGACTTCCCAAACGCCCGCTTCATTTCGGACCATAGGAATCTGCTCTTCATACCAATTGGTGAAATCTCCAATCAAATGGACACTCTGAGCATTAGGCGCCCAAACGCGGAAAGAGTAGCCAGACTTGCCGTCCACTTCATCCTGATGCGCCCCTAGATAATGCTGCAAATGAAAGTTTTCACCTGTTGTAAAGGTTCTTAATGCTTCGTTCTTATCCATGTAATCACCTTTCTATTTGTAAGCGTTTTCTATAATACTATTCTACATTATTTTTATCTCTTTTTCAAGTAAATTTCAAATATCCTTACGGAAAATCACTAAAACCGAACATTAGCTAAAATTAGTAATAAATGAGAGAGAAAACACTGCATTTTGTGCCTCTAAGTATGTTTTTATTCCTTTTTCGCTAAATATAGGAGCTATCCAAAACAAGAAAAAGATGAAAATTTTCATAAAGATATAGACCAATATGTAAATTTACATTTTAAAATAATAAGCAATTAAACATATAAATGCTTGATTCTTTTCAAATCATGAGGTAATCTTATTAGATTTACAAGTTCATCAATGTAAGAAAAAAGGCCGCACAAAGCCGCCTTTCTCATTATTTCACATCAAACACGATGGATTTCACTTGTGTCATCGCTTCGATACTGTAACGAATCCCTTGCACTCCTGCTCCAGATCCCTTAACTCCAAGGAATGGGAAGTTATCTGGACCACGTTGGGTCTTATTATTGATATGTACAGTACCCACTTCCAGTTTCTCAGCAATTTCAAATGCTTTAGGGAAATCATTTGTAAAGACTGAAGATTGAAGACCAAACTCTGACTGGTTACAGATCTGAATAGCCTCTTCAACGGAAGTCACACGAATAATCGGAAGAACAGGACCAAATGGCTCTTCCCAAGCTAATTTCATATCCAGTGTCACATGGTCAAACAAGGCAGGCCAGATGAGATTTGCTTCACGTTTGATTTCTGTCAAGGCTGACGCTCCCTTTTCCTGAGCATCTTCAATCAAGCCCCAGATGAAATCTGCTGATGCATTATCAATGACTGGTGTGATATCCGCATTATCAAAGGGATCACCAACCGTCAGTTTCTCTACCTCTGCCTTAATCAGCGCCGCTAATTTGTCTGCTACGCTCTCCATGACAATGACACGTTTTATAGCCGTACAGCGCTGGCCAGAATAACTGTATGCCCCGCCAACAATCTGCTTAGCTGCATGCTCCAAGTCAGCATCTTCCAGCACAACTGCAGCATCCTTACCACCCAATTCTAACATAATTGGACGCATACCAGCCAACTTACCGATGCGCTCACCGATTGGGGTGGAGCCAGTAAAGTTAATGTAGTTTACTTCCTTATGCTCAATGATGTAATCCCCGATTTCTGAACCACGTCCTGTGATGGTATTGAAAACACCAGCAGGCAGACCAGCCTCAGCAAAAGCTTGAGCCAAGAGCAGACCAGAAATTGAACCTTGTGTAGGCGGCTTAAACATCACGACGTTTCCGCCGATAAGGGCAGGAGCAATTTTGGAACCAGACAGGTTGACTGGGTAGTTAAATGGCGCAATGGCAAGTACAACTCCTACGGGCTCACGACGGACCACAGCCAATTTTTTCTTGCTGGCAGCTTCAAAGCCGCCGCCTTCCATAACCTGACCATGAATACGAATGCCCTCTTCAGCCGCATAGCGAATCAAGTCTGCTGTCCGGACTACCTCTCCGACTGCCGCTTTGATACCCTTGGCAACTTCTTTTGCAAGAATTTCGCCAATCTTCTCCTGATCGCGCTCCAAAATATCCGCAACCTTATGCAAATAAGCTGCACGTTCAACTGCTGAAAGAGCTCGCCAAGCTGGCAAAGCCGCACGAGCGCTCGCCATCGCATAGTCGACCTCTGCCTGAGTCATGGCAGGCACAGTTCCTAAAATCTCATTGTTGATAGGAGATGAGATGGTAATTTCATTTTCAGAAACTTTCCACTCTCCATTTATATAGTTTTTATATTGTGTCACTTGTCCCCTCCAAAATGTTATTAAATATTATTTTACCAAATTTTCTGAAAATTTCAACCAAAAGTTATAAATTTAAAGAATTTTTTCACAATTAAGATAGATTATCTAAGTTTGTTCATATTAGATCTGCTTATTTTCTGTTTTCTTTGATTTCAACCTTCTGCACAAACTTCACTATGCCCCTGAAGAAAATAAAAAAGACCAGGAAAATCTCCCTGATCTTAATTTTCAGATTAATCGAAGTTCAGATATTCTTTTTCAAGTTCAAGAACTTCTTCCATCGTTGCACATTCAGTCAGTGCACGCTGAGCCAGTTCTTGCATCTTCTTCGTATCCAGCTTCTTCATGAGGCTACGAGTCCGAAGGACAGAAGTCGCACTCATAGAGAATTCATCCAAGCCCATACCTACGAGCAATGGTACCGCAGTTTGATCGCCGGCCATTTCTCCACACATACCTGCCCATTTGCCTTCAGCATGAGCAGCTTTGATAACATTGTTAATCAAGCGAAGGATAGATGGGTTGTATGGTTGATAGAGGTAAGAGACTTGCTCATTCATCCGGTCAGCTGCCATAGTGTACTGAATCAAGTCGTTGGTACCGATAGAGAAGAAGTCAACTTCCTTGGCAAATTGATCCGCTAGCATAGCTGCTGCTGGGATTTCAATCATGATACCTACTTGGATATTGTCTGCTACTGCAACGCCTTCAGCTTGCAGCTTAGCTTTTTCTTCGTCATAAACCGCTTTAGCTTTGCGGAATTCTGTCAGAAGGGCTACCATTGGGAACATGATGCGCAATTGTCCATGTACAGAAGCACGCAAGAGAGCGCGGATTTGTGTACGGAACATAGCATCACCAGTTTCCGAGATAGAGATACGCAAAGCACGGAAACCAAGGAATGGGTTCATTTCGTGTGGCATATCAAAGTAAGGAAGTTCCTTATCTCCACCAATGTCCATTGTACGAACAACAACTGGTTTTCCATTCATGCCTTCAAGTACAGCCTTGTATGCTTCGTACTGCTCATCTTCTGTCGGGAAGTCTTGAGAGTCCATATAAAGGAACTCAGTCCGGTAAAGACCAACTGCTTCTGCACCGTTAGCATTGACACCTTCAACGTCTTTTGGCGTACCGATATTGGCTGCCAATTCGAAGTGCTTGCCATCTGCAGTCACAGTCTGAGCATCCTTAAGCAATTCCCATTCAGCTTTTTGCTTAGCATAAGCCTCACCAGCTGCTTTAAATGCTGCGATTTGTTCTTCAGTTGGATTGATAATCACTTCACCAGTGATACCGTTAGCTGCAATCACATCGCCGTCTTTTACAAGCTCAGTAATATTATTAGTTCCCAATACTGCTGCGATTTCAAGCGTACGAGCCATGATAGCAGAGTGGCTTGTCCGGCCGCCGATATTAGTTACAAAAGCTTTAACAAATTTCTTATCCAGCTGTGCTGTATCAGAAGGAGTCAAGTCATGAGCAATGACAACTGATTCTTCATTGATAGACGCTGGATTTGGCAATTTCTTGCCCAAAAGGTTAGCAAGAACACGCTTCGTCACGTCGCGGATATCTGCCGCACGCTCTTGCATATATGGATTGTCGTCCATGTTTTCAAAGAGAGTGATAAACATGTCCGTTACTTCTTTCAGACCAGCTTCTGCATTGGTCTTTTTCGCACGGATTGTTTCTTTGATTTGCCCAACCATTTCAGGGTCAGCAAGTACCATTAAGTGAGCGTCAAACACCTGAGCGGCTTCCTCACCAAGGCTATCTACTGCTTTCTCACGGATAACAGAAAGCTCGTTCTGTGAAGCTTCAAGAGCTGCATCCAAACGAGCCTCTTCTGCATTCGTATCTTCGACTGAAACAGTCTCAAATGATAAATCCGGTTGAACTAATAGATATGCCTTAGCAACGGCAACACCGTCAGATGCTGCAATTCCTTTAAGCATTTCTGTCATATTAAGCCAATCCTTCTTTTTCCATTGTTTCAGAGATTGCAGCGATAGCATCGTCTGCATCTGCACCTTCAGCTGAGATCTTAACATCAGCTCCTTGGCCAACACCGAGACTCATAACACCCATGATAGATTTCAAGTTTACTGATTTACCTTTGTATTCAAGCGTGATGTCTGAAGCGAATTTGCTAGCAGTTTGAACCAACAAAGTTGCTGGACGTGCGTGAATACCTGTTTCTGCTACAATGTGGAAATCTTTAGAAGCCATAGTTAGACTCTCCTTTTAAATAATTCTTTTTGAGTTATTGTGATAACCCTTACAAGTTGATATTATATCACCTTTTGAAATCTTTTTCAAGAATTTTATAGCCCGCTTACAAAATATTTCTTAGGAAATGAAAGCACTTCTTATTATATTGAAGGTGGAATTTCCAAGCAAAAGCCCCTATCTTTCAGCTTTTATTCAAACATTTCTTCCAGCAAGTTTTCAATCATAAATTTCTTATTTTTATATTCTTAATTTCCATAAATTAAGAATATAAACTCCTCCCTCCACTCCTGCTAGTGATTCCCTAAATTCTGTAACACAAGATATTGGATTTTGGTTTTGGGAAGGAAAAGCTACTAGTCATTTTTCTAACATTTTAAGACTTGTTTAAGCATTGCCGCAACAGCATTTTGCTCCTTTTCTGCAATTTTTCACTTCTTTTCACCGCTTATACAAACACTATATATTGTATTGTAATCTATCCTATAACAAAATATCACACAATATTTAGTTCAAAACTATTGACATTCTATTTTCTTTTAGATATACTAGTTTCGTATTATTTAAAAGAAAAAACGAAAGTTTAGAGGAATTTTTAATGGTAACTATTTACTCAAAAAACAACTGCGTTCAGTGCAAAATGACCAAGCGCTTCTTAGATACTAATCATGTAGAATACCGCGAAATCAACTTGGACGAACAGCCAGAATTCATTGACCATGTCAAAGATCTTGGTTTCAACGCTGCTCCTGTGATTCAGACAGCAACTGAGGCATTTTCTGGTTTCCAACCTGGTAAATTGAAAAAACTGTCTTAATGTAGTTTATTTTGAGGGCAGCGCGCCTTGATTGGGAGATAAACTAAAAGACAGATTATCAGGGCAAACTGCAGCTCCTATGCTCATAGGGGCCGTTTCTTTTGTAAGGCGGATATTTTTCCGCTAGCTAATTATCTTATTTATATAGAAAAGGAAAAACATGGGACTCAAACATTTAGAGGATGTGACATACTTCCGACTCAACAACGAAATCAACCGTCCAGTTAATGGTCAGATTATGCTTCATAAAGACCAAGAAGCCTTAAAAGCTTTTTTTAAAGAAAACGTTGAGCCAAACACCAAGCAATTTTCTTCTATCACAGAAAAAATTAAATATTTAATAGAAGAAAACTATTTGGAAAAGGAATTTATTGAACTTTATTCTCCTGAATACATCAAGGAGCTGACTGCTTTTATCCATGCTCAAGATTTCAAGTTTAAATCTTTCATGGCTGCTTATAAGTTCTACAACCAGTATGCACTGAAGACCAATGATGGCGAATACTATCTGGAAAGCATGGAAGATCGGGTACTCTTCAACGCCCTCTACTTTGCCAACGGAGATGAAGCCATTGCCAAGGATATTGCTAATGAAATTATCCACCAGCGCTACCAACCGGCTACACCAAGCTTCCTCAACGCTGGTCGGGCTCGTCGCGGCGAATTGGTTTCCTGCTTCCTCATCCAAGTAACAGATGATATGAACTCAATCGGCCGCTCCATTAACTCTGCCCTGCAGTTGTCTCGTATCGGAGGCGGGGTCGGTATTTCCCTCAGCAATCTGCGGGAAGCTGGAGCACCTATCAAGGGTTATGAAGGAGCTGCATCTGGCGTTGTGCCTGTTATGAAACTCTTTGAGGACAGTTTCTCTTACTCTAACCAGCTGGGCCAACGTCAGGGAGCTGGGGTTGTTTACCTCAATGTTTTCCACCCAGATATCATCTCTTTCCTTTCTACCAAGAAAGAAAACGCCGACGAAAAAGTTCGGGTTAAAACCCTTTCACTCGGTGTCGTCATTCCAGATAAGTTCTACGAATTAGCGCGCAAGAATGAAGAAATGTACCTCTTCAGCCCATACTCTGTTGAACGCGAGTATGGAGTACCATTTGCCTATCTTGACATCACTGAAAAATACGATGAATTGGTCACTAATCCAAATATCACTAAGACCAAGATCAAGGCCCGTGATTTGGAAACAGAAATTTCTAAACTCCAACAAGAATCTGGCTATCCTTATGTCGTAAACATTGATACAGCCAACCGTTCAAATCCAATTGACGGTAAAATCGTCATGAGTAACCTTTGCTCTGAAATCCTGCAGGTGCAAGAGCCTAGCCTTTTGAATGATGCGCAAGAGTATCTTCACCTAGGAACAGATGTATCATGTAACTTAGGCTCTACGAACGTTGTCAACATGATGACTTCGCCTGACTTCGGAAAATCCATCCGAACTATGACACGCGCTTTGACCTTTGTCACAGACAGCTCGCACATCACAGCTGTGCCTTCTATCGACAATGGTAACAGTCTGGCGCATACCTTTGGTCTGGGAGCTATGGGACTGCACAGCTACTTGGCACAGCAGCTGATCGATTATGGATCAGCGGAAGCTGTAGAGTTCACTAGCATCTACTTTATGCTTATGAACTACTGGACTTTAGTTGAGTCTAACAATATCGCTCGCGAGCGTGGCGTGACCTTCCATAACTTTGAAAAATCTGACTATGCTAACGGCACTTACTTTGACAAGTACCTGACGGGTGAATTTGTACCTAAGTCTGACCGTGTCAAAGAACTCTTCGCAGGCATCTTTATCCCGTCTTCAGAAGATTGGGCAGAGCTGCGCGACAAGATCAAGGCTGATGGTCTCTACCATCAAAACCGCTTGGCCGTTGCACCAAATGGCTCTATCAGCTACATCAATGACGTTTCTGCTTCAATTCATCCAATTACTCAACGGATCGAAGAACGTCAAGAAAAGAAAATTGGTAAGATCTACTATCCTGCTGCTGGTCTGTCAACTGAGACTATCCCTTACTACACCAGCGCCTATGACATGGACATGCGCAAGGTTATCGATGTCTATGCAGCCGCAACTGAGCACGTGGACCAAGGTCTTTCCCTGACTCTCTTTATGCGCAGCGATATTCCTAAAGGCCTCTACGAATGGAAAAAAGAAAGCAAGCAAACAACCCGCGACCTTTCTATCCTGCGTAACTACGCCTTCAACAAAGGTATCAAGTCCATCTACTACGTCCGCACCTTCACTGATGATGGGGGCGAAGTAGGTGCCAACCATTGTGAAAGCTGTGTGATTTAGTTAATTATTATAATAGGAGACATCTTTATGAAAAAAAAATTAACAGTTTTTGAGTATCTTGCTTATCTTGTAATTGAAACATCTGTGTTTCTATTTTTACTCAGTTTAATAACAAAGTTAGTTTTGAAATTGAATCCGGAAACATCCGTTCTTGATATGTTACTCACACCGGTTATTATTTTAGGAATTATGTACTTCATCATTAAAGTTATTTCTCAGAAATTTAATGATAAGCCATTATTTTCAATGCTACCAATTAGCTATTCATTTAGTTTTTATTTAATTCAATTTCGCATATTGTTAGATCACTCTACAAGCTCATCTGATTATACGATGCAATTAGCTTTGTTTACTTTATTTTTCATTATTGTGAGTAGCATTGATAAAATATTCAATAATTATTTAAAACACTCTAGGGAGAAATAATCCATGCAAACTTACTACAAAGCCATTAACTGGAACGCTATCGAAGATGTCATCGATAAGTCCACCTGGGAAAAACTGACTGAGCAATTCTGGCTGGATACGCGGATTCCCCTATCCAATGACCTGGATGACTGGAGAAAGCTATCCCACAAGGAAAAAGACCTGGTCGGCAAGGTCTTCGGTGGCCTAACCCTGCTGGATACACTCCAGTCTGAATCTGGTGTGGATGCCCTACGTAAGGATGTCCGCACAGCTCACGAAGAAGCTGTCTTCAACAACATCCAATTTATGGAGTCCGTTCATGCCAAGTCCTACTCTTCTATCTTTTCTACGCTCAACACCAAGTCAGAAATCGATGAAATCTTTGATTGGACCAACACCAATCCATACCTGCAAAAGAAAGCTGAGATTATCAACGAGATTTACCTGAACGGTACAGCTCTGGAAAAGAAAATAGCCAGCGTTTTCTTAGAAACCTTCCTCTTCTACTCTGGTTTCTTCACTCCGCTCTACTATCTGGGGAATAACAAACTGGCTAACGTCGCTGAGATTATCAAGCTGATTATCCGTGACGAGTCTGTCCACGGAACCTATATCGGCTACAAGTTCCAGCTAGGTTTTAATGAACTACCAGAAGACGAGCAAGAAAAACTCAAAGAATGGATGTATGACCTACTCTACACCCTCTATGAAAATGAAGAAGGCTACACTGAAAGCCTGTATGACACAGTCGGCTGGACCGAAGAGGTTAAGACCTTCCTGCGCTACAATGCCAACAAGGCTCTGATGAATCTGGGACAGGATCCCCTCTTCCCAGACTCAGCGGACGATGTCAATCCTATCGTCATGAACGGTATCTCAACCGGTACTTCCAACCATGACTTCTTCTCCCAAGTAGGAAACGGCTACCTGCTGGGCGAAGTTGAAGCCATGCAGGATGACGACTATAATTACGGTTTATAAAACAAAGAACCCCTCTTTCCAAGTACGGAAAGAGGGGTTCTTTGTCTGTCTATTAATCTATTGATTATCGTAGATATATTCTTCCAGATGTTCTGCGACTGTAATCTCAACTCCAGCCTCAGATGTTAGATAAATCACGGTACAATCATGAGCTGGGACAATAGGAAATAAAAAGGGTTTCATATTTTGATAAATTCTATACATCCGCCTTTGACTCGTTGGATTTTCAAGATAAAGCTTGCTGTCACCACCAGAAAAGTCAGCCGGCAGAAGGGCATAGTAAGCCACCAAAGCTCCATTTTCATCCAATACTCTAATCTTATTTAAGTCCTCAGCTATTTTTTTCATCATTAAGGTGGCCATTTTTACTCCCTTCATGTTTTTTTATCCAAATAAAGGTGGAGCTGGGAACATCATCCCTAACCCCACCTATACAGTCACTAATTAGATACGCGATAATACGGATGCTGGGAAGCAGTGATAGCATCGCTGCCTAGTTGCAATTGTTCTTTTGGAGCAGGATTACCTGTCAAGGGCAATGCAGCACCTTCTGGAATAAAGAACAAGGGATCACTGCTACCAGAGCTATAGTACCCAAAAGATACAACATATTTATTATTATCAACTCTACCATTGTAAAAGGTATTATTGTCAATCACTTCTCCTGAACTTCGTTTGAGCACTGTTGAACCATTGCCATCAATAACAAATTGATCCCCCAAATCATTTTGCCAGGTACCAGCCACAGTAGAAAAATCTCCTGCCGCTAAAGCATTGACATCGATACCCGCTGCTGGAGTGGCTGGGTCTTTCGTGTCAGACTTTGTTTCATTTTTA
>NZ_VIBR01000008.1:0-5126 GCF_008329445.1 Streptococcus sanguinis
AAAAAGGTATTGACAGGTAGTAGGTATAGGTGATATACTAATATAGTTGTCGCGAAAGACAAAGCCCTTTGAAAACTGAACAAGACGAACCAAGTGCAGGGTGACATAGAGATATGTAACCTGTCAAAAAACGAGAAAATAAATCTGTCAGTGGACAGTAATGAGTGCGAACTCAAACTTTTTAATGAGAGTTTGATCCTGGCTCAGGACGAACGCTGGCGGCGTGCCTAATACATGCAAGTAGAACGCTGAAGAGAGGAGCTTGCTCTTCTTGGATGAGTTGCGAACGGGTGAGTAACGCGTAGGTAACCTGCCTGGTAGCGGGGGATAACTATTGGAAACGATAGCTAATACCGCATGAAATTGCTTATCGCATGATAATTAATTGAAAGATGCAATTGCATCACTACCAGATGGACCTGCGTTGTATTAGCTAGTTGGTGAGGTAACGGCTCACCAAGGCGACGATACATAGCCGACCTGAGAGGGTGATCGGCCACACTGGGACTGAGACACGGCCCAGACTCCTACGGGAGGCAGCAGTAGGGAATCTTCGGCAATGGGGGGAACCCTGACCGAGCAACGCCGCGTGAGTGAAGAAGGTTTTCGGATCGTAAAGCTCTGTTGTAAGAGAAGAACGGGTGTGAGAGTGGAAAGTTCACACTGTGACGGTATCTTACCAGAAAGGGACGGCTAACTACGTGCCAGCAGCCGCGGTAATACGTAGGTCCCGAGCGTTGTCCGGATTTATTGGGCGTAAAGCGAGCGCAGGCGGTTAGATAAGTCTGAAGTTAAAGGCTGTGGCTTAACCATAGTATGCTTTGGAAACTGTTTAACTTGAGTGCAGAAGGGGAGAGTGGAATTCCATGTGTAGCGGTGAAATGCGTAGATATATGGAGGAACACCGGTGGCGAAAGCGGCTCTCTGGTCTGTAACTGACGCTGAGGCTCGAAAGCGTGGGGAGCAAACAGGATTAGATACCCTGGTAGTCCACGCCGTAAACGATGAGTGCTAGGTGTTAGGCCCTTTCCGGGGCTTAGTGCCGCAGCTAACGCATTAAGCACTCCGCCTGGGGAGTACGACCGCAAGGTTGAAACTCAAAGGAATTGACGGGGGCCCGCACAAGCGGTGGAGCATGTGGTTTAATTCGAAGCAACGCGAAGAACCTTACCAGGTCTTGACATCCCTCTGACCGCTCTAGAGATAGAGTTTTCCTTCGGGACAGAGGTGACAGGTGGTGCATGGTTGTCGTCAGCTCGTGTCGTGAGATGTTGGGTTAAGTCCCGCAACGAGCGCAACCCCTATTGTTAGTTGCCATCATTCAGTTGGGCACTCTAGCGAGACTGCCGGTAATAAACCGGAGGAAGGTGGGGATGACGTCAAATCATCATGCCCCTTATGACCTGGGCTACACACGTGCTACAATGGCTGGTACAACGAGTCGCAAGCCGGTGACGGCAAGCTAATCTCTGAAAGCCAGTCTCAGTTCGGATTGTAGGCTGCAACTCGCCTACATGAAGTCGGAATCGCTAGTAATCGCGGATCAGCACGCCGCGGTGAATACGTTCCCGGGCCTTGTACACACCGCCCGTCACACCACGAGAGTTTGTAACACCCGAAGTCGGTGAGGTAACCGTAAGGAGCCAGCCGCCTAAGGTGGGATAGATGATTGGGGTGAAGTCGTAACAAGGTAGCCGTATCGGAAGGTGCGGCTGGATCACCTCCTTTCTAAGGAGTCCGTAAGGACACACGGAATGCACTTGAGTCTTGTTTAGTTTTGAGAGGGCTATGTGGGGCCTTAGCTCAGCTGGGAGAGCGCCTGCTTTGCACGCAGGAGGTCAGCGGTTCGATCCCGCTAGGCTCCATTATCTAGTTTGACTAGATAAAGAACTTGTCCATTGAAAATTGAATACCGATATCAAATAGTAACAAGAAAATAAACCGAAAACGCTGTGAAAATTAATGAGTTTAAGACTGAAAGGTCAAAAATAAGGTTAAGTTAGTAAGGGCGCACGGTGGATGCCTTGGCACTAGGAGCCGATGAAGGACGTGACAAACGACGAAATGCCTCGGGGAGCTGTAAGTAAGCACTTGATCCGGGGATGTCCGAATGGGGGAACCCAACAGGTTGATGCCTGTTACCCATTTCTGTTAAGGAAATGAGGAGGAAGACGCAGTGAACTGAAACATCTAAGTAGCTGCAGGAAGAGAAAGCAAAAGCGATTGCCTTAGTAGCGGCGAGCGAAGAGGCAGGAGGGCAAACCGAAGAGTTTACTCTTCGGGGTTGTAGGACTGCAATGTGGACTCAGAATTTATAGAAGAATGACTTGGGAAAGTCAGCCAAAGAGAGTAAGAGCCTCGTATTTTAAATAGATTCTGTACCTAGCAGTATCCTGAGTACGGCGGGACACGTGAAATCCCGTCGGAATCTGGGAGGACCATCTCCCAACCCTAAATACTCCCTAGTGACCGATAGTGAACCAGTACCGTGAGGGAAAGGTGAAAAGCACCCCGGGAGGGGAGTGAAATAGAACCTGAAACCGTGTGCCTACAACAAGTTCGAGCCCGTTCATGGGTGAGAGCGTGCCTTTTGTAGAATGAACCGGCGAGTTACGTTATGATGCGAGGTTAAGTTGAAGAGACGGAGCCGTAGGGAAACCGAGTCTGAATAGGGCGTTTTAGTATCATGATGTAGACCCGAAACCATGTGACCTACCCATGAGCAGGTTGAAGGTGCGGTAAAACGCACTGGAGGACCGAACCAGGGCACGTTGAAAAGTGCTTGGATGACTTGTGGGTAGCGGAGAAATTCCAAACGAACTTGGAGATAGCTGGTTCTCTCCGAAATAGCTTTAGGGCTAGCGTCGACATTAAGATTCTTGGAGGTAGAGCACTGTTTGGGTGAGGGGTCCATCCCGGATTACCAATCTCAGATAAACTCCGAATGCCAATGAATTATGGTCGGCAGTCAGACTGCGAGTGCTAAGATCCGTAGTCGAAAGGGAAACAGCCCAGACCACCAGCTAAGGTCCCAAAATAATTGTTAAGTGGAAAAGGATGTGGGGTTGCACAGACAACTAGGATGTTAGCTTAGAAGCAGCTATTCATTCAAAGAGTGCGTAATAGCTCACTAGTCGAGTGACCCTGCGCCGAAAATGTACCGGGGCTAAAACAATTTACCGAAGCTGTGGATACCTTTTATAGGTATGGTAGGAGAGCGTTCTATGTGTGGAGAAGGTGTACCGTGAGGAGCGCTGGAACGCATAGAAGTGAGAATGCCGGT
The DNA here is from genome assembly GCF_008329445.1 of Streptococcus sanguinis. Taxonomy (GTDB): domain Bacteria; phylum Bacillota; class Bacilli; order Lactobacillales; family Streptococcaceae; genus Streptococcus; species Streptococcus sanguinis_O. Next base: position 3,284 of record NZ_VIBR01000008.1, read on the forward strand.
ATGAGTAGCGCAAGACAGGTGAGAATCCTGTCCACCGTAAGACTAAGGTTTCCAGGGGAAGGCTCGTCCGCCCTGGGTTAGTCGGGACCTAAGGAGAGACCGAAAGGTGTATCCGATGGCCAACAGGTTGAGATTCCTGTACTAGAGTATGAAGTGATGGAGGGACGCAGTAGGCTAACTCGTGCGTACGAATGGATGTACGTCTAAGCAGTGAGGCGTGGTATGAGTCAAATGCTTATACCTATAACGTTGAGCTGTGATGGGGAGCGAAGTTTAGTAGCGAGTGAGTGATGTCACACTGCCAAGAAAAGCTTCTAGCGTTGTATCATACTCTACCCGTACCGCAAACCGACACAGGTAGTCGAGGCGAGTAGCCTCAGGTGAGCGAGAGAACTCTCGTTAAGGAACTCGGCAAAATGACCCCGTAACTTCGGGAGAAGGGGTGCTGACTTTTGTCAGCCGCAGTGAATAGGCCCAAGCAACTGTTTATCAAAAACACAGCTCTCTGCTAAATCGTAAGATGATGTATAGGGGGTGACGCCTGCCCGGTGCTGGAAGGTTAAGAGGAGTGCTTAGCGGTAACGCGAAGGTATGAATTGAAGCCCCAGTAAACGGCGGCCGTAACTATAACGGTCCTAAGGTAGCGAAATTCCTTGTCGGGTAAGTTCCGACCCGCACGAAAGGCGTAATGATTTGGGCACTGTCTCAACGAGAGACTCGGTGAAATTTTAGTACCTGTGAAGATGCAGGTTACCCGCGACAGGACGGAAAGACCCCATGGAGCTTTACTGCAGTTTGATATTGAGTGTCTGTGCCACATGTACAGGATAGGTAGGAGCCTATGAAATCGGGACGCCAGTTTCGATGGAGGCGTTGTTGGGATACTACCCTTGTGTTATGGCCACTCTAACCCGGTAGGTTCATCATCTACGGAGACAGTGTCTGACGGGCAGTTTGACTGGGGCGGTCGCCTCCTAAAAGGTAACGGAGGCGCCCAAAGGTTCCCTCAGACTGGTTGGAAATCAGTCGCAGAGTGTAAAGGTATAAGGGAGCTTGACTGCGAGAGCTACAACTCGAGCAGGGACGAAAGTCGGGCTTAGTGATCCGGTGGTTCCGTATGGAAGGGCCATCGCTCAACGGATAAAAGCTACCCTGGGGATAACAGGCTTATCTCCCCCAAGAGTTCACATCGACGGGGAGGTTTGGCACCTCGATGTCGGCTCGTCGCATCCTGGGGCTGTAGTCGGTCCCAAGGGTTGGGCTGTTCGCCCATTAAAGCGGCACGCGAGCTGGGTTCAGAACGTCGTGAGACAGTTCGGTCCCTATCCGTCGCGGGCGTAGGAAATTTGAGAGGATCTGCTCCTAGTACGAGAGGACCAGAGTGGACTTACCGCTGGTGTACCAGTTGTTCTGCCAAGAGCATCGCTGGGTAGCTATGTAGGGAAGGGATAAACGCTGAAAGCATCTAAGTGTGAAACCCACCTCAAGATGAGATTTCCCATAACGCAAGTTAGTAAGAGCCCTGAGAGAAGATCAGGTTGATAGGTTAGAAGTGGAAGTGTGGTGACACATGGAGCGGACTAATACTAATCGCTCGAGGACTTATCCTAGAATAAGAAATTCATCAGAGTGCAGCGAATGGTTTAGAGAAATGTTAGATTTGATATTGTATTCAATTTTGAGTTGGCAAGGCTTGTCTGAGAGGACAGGACAGTTAATTCAATAGTTAAGTGACGATAGCCTAGGAGATACACCTGTACCCATGCCGAACACAGCAGTTAAGCCCTAGAACGCCGGAAGTAGTTGGGGGTTGCCCCCTGTGAGATATGGTAGTCGCTTAGCG
>NZ_VIBR01000009.1:0-710 GCF_008329445.1 Streptococcus sanguinis
AGAGGAGTCGAACCTCTAACCGCCTGATTCGTAGTCAGGTACTCTATCCAGTTGAGCTAAGGGTGCTCATCTTCTTCTACTGCCTCTTACAAGTCTATGCCGAGGACCGGAATCGAACCGGTACGATCGTTACCAATCGCAGGATTTTAAGTCCTGTGCGTCTGCCAGTTCCGCCACCCCGGCCGCCTCAAGCGAACGACGGGATTCGAACCCGCGACCCCCACCTTGGCAAGGTGATGTTCTACCACTGAACTACGTTCGCATCCTATTCAAAAATGCCGGCTACATGACTTGAACACGCGACCCTCTGATTACAAATCAGATGCTCTACCAACTGAGCTAAGCCGGCTCATTATTATCTTATATGCGGGTTAAGGGACTTGAACCCCCACGCCCTAAAGCGCCAGATCCTAAATCTGGTGCGTCTGCCAATTCCGCCAAACCCGCTCTTATGACCCGTACTGGGCTCGAACCAGTGACCCTTTGATTAAAAGTCAAATGCTCTACCAACTGAGCTAACGAGTCTCTTACTTTTATTGAAATCTTCTCGACTTCAACGGTCCCGACGGGAATCGAACCCGCGATCTTCGCCGTGACAGGGCGACGTGATAACCGCTACACTACGGGACCTATTCTTTTCAGAATATGGGAGTTAACGGGATCGAACCGCTGACCCTCTGCTTGTAAGGCAGATGCTCTCCCAGCTGAGC